>NZ_JBFUJQ010000005.1:0-353204 GCF_056401275.1 Polaromonas sp. P4_F6
GACCAAGGCCGTGGCAGCCGGCGACCTGTCCAAAAAGATCACGGTGGACGTGAAGGGTGAGATTCTCGAACTCAAGAACACCATCAACACCATGGTGGACCAGCTTTCCTCATTCGCCTCCGAAGTGACGCGCGTCGCGCGCGAGGTGGGCACCGAAGGCAAGCTGGGCGGSCAGGCCGATGTGCAGGGCGTGGCCGGCACCTGGAAGGATTTGACCGACTCGGTCAACTCCATGGGCTCCAATTTGACGGGCCAGGTGCGCAATATCGCCGAGGTGACCAAGGCCGTGGCGGCCGGCGACCTCTCCAAAAAGATCACCGTGGACGTCAAGGGTGAAATCCTGGAACTCAAGGCCACCATCAACACCATGGTGGACCAGCTGCGGTCCTTCGCGTCTGAAGTGACGCGCGTCGCGCGCGAGGTGGGTACCGAAGGCAAGCTGGGCGGCCAGGCCGATGTGCAGGGCGTGGCAGGCACCTGGAAGGACTTGACCGACTCGGTCAATTCCATGGGTTCCAACCTGACCGGCCAGGTGCGCAATATTGCCGAGGTGACGACGGCCGTGGCGGCCGGTGACCTTTCGAAGAAGATCACGGTGGACGTCAAGGGCGAGATTCTTGAACTCAAGAACACCATCAACACCATGGTGGATCAGCTGCGGTCCTTTGCGTCTGAAGTGACGCGTGTCGCACGCGAAGTGGGCACCGAAGGCAAACTGGGCGGCCAGGCCGACGTGCAGGGCGTKGCCGGCACCTGGAARGACTTGACCGACTCGGTCAACTCCATGGGYTCCAACCTSACRGSCCAGGTGCGCAACATCGCCGAGGTGACGACSGCCGTGGCGGCCGGYGACCTGTCCAAAAAGATCACGGTGGACGTGAAGGGCGARATYCTCGAACTCAAGAACACCATCAACACCATGGTGGACCAGCTGCGGTCTTTTGCCTCCGAAGTGACGCGGGTGGCGCGCGAGGTGGGTACCGAGGGCAAGCTCGGCGGCCAGGCCGACGTGCAGGGTGTTGCCGGCACCTGGAAGGACTTGACCGACAACGTGAACTTCATGGCCGGTAATCTGACCTCCCAGGTGCGAAACATTGCCGACGTAACCAAAGCCGTGGCGGCCGGCGATTTGTCCAAAAAGATCACGGTGGACGTGAAGGGCGAAATCCTGGAGCTCAAGAACACCATCAACACCATGGTGGACCAGCTGCGGTCCTTTGCCTCCGAAGTGACGCGGGTGGCGCGCGAGGTGGGCACCGAAGGCAAGCTGGGCGGCCAGGCCGATGTGCAGGGCGTGGCCGGCACCTGGAAGGACTTGACCGACAACGTGAACTTCATGGCCGGCAACCTGACCAGCCAGGTGCGCGGCATTGCGCGTGTGGTGACGGCCGTGGCCAACGGCGACCTGGAGCGCAAGCTGACCGTGGAGGCCAAGGGCGAGATCGCCGCCCTGGCGGACACCATCAACGGCATGACCGATACGCTGGCCACCTTCGCCGACCAGGTGACCTCGGTGGCGCGCGAGGTGGGGGTGGAGGGCAAGCTGGGCGGCCAGGCCAAGGTGCCGGGCGCGGCCGGCACCTGGAAAGGCCTGACCGAAAACGTCAACCAGCTGGCCGCCAACCTGACAACCCAGGTGCGTGCCATTGCCGAGGTGGCGACGGCCGTGACCCAGGGTGACTTGACGCGCTCCATCACGGTGGAGGCGCTGGGCGAGGTGGCGGCACTGAAGGACACCATCAATGAAATGATCCGCAACCTCAAGGACACCACGCAGGTCAACACCGAGCAGGACTGGCTCAAGACCAACCTGGCCAAGTTCAGCCGCATGCTGCAGGGCCAGAAAGACCTGGTGGCCGTGGGCCATTTGATCCTGTCCGAACTGGCGCCCGTGGTGGGCGCCCAGCAGGCCGAGTTCTACGTGTTGAGCTACACCCAGGAAAGGCCGCGCCTGCGCCTGATGGCCAGCTATGCCTCCGACGGGCAGGGCGCTTACGGCAAGGAAATCGACCTGGGTCAGGGCCTGATTGGCCAGTGCGCCTTCGACAAGCAGAAGATCCTGCTGACTTCCTCGCTGCCGCAGGGCCTCAGGATCTCGTCGGGCCTGACCGAGGTGGCGCCCATGGACATCCTGGTGCTGCCCATCATCTTCGAGGGCCAGGTCCGCGGTGTGGTGGAACTCGCCTCGGTCGAGCGTTTCAACCCCACGCACCAGGCCTTCCTGGACCAGCTCACCGAGAGTATTGGCATCGTGATCAACACGATCGAGGCCAATATGCGCACTGAAGACCTGCTGACCCAGTCGCAGTCCCTGGCGCAGGAGCTGCAGAGCCGGCAGGAAGAGCTGCAGCAGACCAACGAGGAGCTGCAGGAAAAAGCCCACCTGCTGGTGCAGCAGAACGACGAGGTGGAGCGCAAGAACCAGGAGGTCGAGCAGGCCCGCCAGGCGCTCGAGGAAAAAGCCAAGCAGCTGTCGCTGACCTCCAAGTACAAGTCGGAGTTCCTGGCCAATATGTCGCACGAGCTGCGCACGCCGCTCAACAGCCTGCTGATCCTGTCCGACCAGCTGTGCAAGAACTCCGAAGGCAACCTGACGGCCAAGCAGGTGGAGTTTTCCAAGACCATCCATTCATCGGGCAACGACCTGTTGATGCTGATCAACGACATCCTGGACCTGTCCAAGATCGAGTCGGGCACGGTGGTGGTGGACGTCAACGAGCTGCGCCTGTCCGACCTGCAGATGTATGTGGAGCGCACCTTCCGCCACGTGGCCGAGGCCAAGAACGTGGACTTCCTGATCACCACCGGGCTGCAGCTGCCGGTGTCCATGGTGACCGACGTCAAGCGCCTGCAGCAAATCCTCAAGAACCTGCTGTCCAACGCCTTCAAGTTCACCCACCAGGGCCATGTGGCCCTGGCCATCGAGGAGGCCTTCACCGGCTGGAGTACCGACCACGAGGAACTCAACCGCGCCCAGCAGGTGCTGGCGTTTTCCGTCACCGACACCGGCATAGGCATTTCCGCCGACAAGCAGCAGATCATCTTTGAGGCCTTCCAGCAGGCCGACGGTTCTACCTCCCGCAAGTACGGCGGCACCGGCCTGGGCCTGGCCATCAGCCGCGAACTTTCGCGCCTGCTCGGCGGCGAGATACGCCTGTCCAGCGCGCCGGGCGAGGGCAGCAGCTTTGTGCTCTACCTGCCGCTGACCTATTCCTCGTGGCGCGGCGCGCGCAAGCCCGGCGGCAGCGCCGAGCAGCGCATGGAAACCGCCGCGCCCGTCAGCCGCCTGGGTTTTGAAAAGCAGGACAGCGCCTTCGACGACGCCGCCCTGTCCCTGGATGCCCCCGCGCCGGCCGACGAGGCCGCGGACGACAGGCACAACATCCAGCCCGGCGACTTTGTGCTGCTGATTGTCGAGAACGACCTGGCTTTCGCCAGCTTTTTGCTCGATGCCGCGCGCGCCAAGGGCTTCAAGGGCCTGGTGACCTCGCTGGGCGCCGGCGCCCTGACGCTGGCGGCCGAATTCAAGCCGTCGGCCATCACGCTGGACATGCACCTGCCCGACATGGAAGGCTGGCGCGTGCTCGAACGCATCAAGCAGGACTTCAGCGTGCGGCATATCCCGGTCTGCGTCATTTCCACCGACGATTCCCAGGAACGCGCCTACCGCAGCGGCGCCATGGCCTTTATCGCCAAGCCCATACCCGCCAAGGAAGTGCTTGACGAGATGCTGGACCAGCTGCACCGCTATGTCTCGCGCCCGGTGCGGCATGTGCTGGTTGCCCTGCAGGACGAGGCCTTGCGCGCCGAGGTCACCGGCCTGCTGGGCCACAGCCACATCCTGTGCCAGACGGTGGCCTCGCTGGCGGGCGTCAAGCCCGAGGACTTCGCGCGCTTTGAATGCGCCATCACCGATGAGCCCACGCTGGAGGACGGTTTCGAGCAGCTGCGCCATACCCTGCCGGCCCCCTCGGTGCTAGGGCCGCTGCCGGTGGTGGTCTGGCGCGAAGGCCCGATAGACGCGCTGCACCAGCCCGCCTGGCAGGCCCGCGACGGTTATCTGTTCCGCGAGGCCAGGTCCGTCCCGCGGGTGCTGGACCTGGCCCTGCATGCCCTGCATGTGAACGAGGCGCGCATGACGGAGCGGCAGCGCGGCACCTTGAGGACCCTGCACGACGCCAACAAGTCGCTCGCGGGCAAACGGGTGCTGATCGTCGACGACGACATGCGCAACATCTTCGCGCTGGCCACCGTGCTCGAGGAAGAGGGCATGGACATCGTCTGGGCCGACAACGGCCATGACGCCATCGCCAAGGTCGCCTCCGACCCCCGGCTCAGCGTGGTGCTGATGGACATCATGATGCCGGTGATGGACGGCCTAGTCACCATGCAGGAGATCCGCAAGCTGCCGGCCGGCAAGACCCTGCCCATGATCGCGGTCACCGCCAAGGCCATGAAAGGCGACCGCGAGAAATGCATAGAGGCGGGCGCCTGGGATTACCTGTCCAAACCCGTCAACACGGAGAACCTGCTCGCCGTGCTGCGCGCCTGGTTGCCGCGATGAGCGCCGTCCTTGCCATGCCGCAGGAGCCGGCAAGCATGCGGAACCCGGACCCGGTCAACATCCTGATCGTCGACGACCTGCCCGAAAAGCACGTCGTCATGGGCAGCATCCTCGAGGAGCTGGGGCAAAACCTCGTGAGCGCCCGTTCGGGCCGGGAGGCCCTGCGCCTGATCCTGGAAATGGAGTTCGCCGTCATCCTGCTGGACGTGAACATGCCCGACATCGACGGCCTGGAAACCGCCGGCTTGATACGGCAGTACAAAAAGAGCGCGCAGACCCCCATCCTGTTCATCACCGCCTACGTCGACGAGGCCCAGGCCGCCAAGGGTTATGCGCTGGGCGCGGTGGACTACATCTCGTCACCGGTCGTACCCGACGTGCTGCGTTCCAAGGTCAAGGTGTTTGTCGACCTGCACCGCATGCACCGGCAGCTGCAGCAGCAGGCCGTGCAGCGCGAGGCGCTGGCACGCTCCGAGGCGGCGCGCGCCGCCGCCGAAGACGCCACGCGCCGCGCCGCCTACCTGGCCGAGGCCAGCCAGCGGCTTTCCATGTCCCTTCATATCGACGCCACCGCCCATGCGCTGGCCGACATCGCGGTGCCCGGCCTGGGCGACATGGCGGCCGTCGCCCTGCTGGACGGCCATGGAAATCTGCACTGCCGCTGCCTGAAGATTTCGGGCAGCGCCGATGCCGCCGTGGGCCCGGTGCTGCTCGAATGCCAGCGCGATATGAGCCCTTCCATGGCGGCGCTGGTCCGTGATGCCATGCTCACGCGGGAAATTGCCTTTTTGCCCGCGACCGAGCTGTGCGCGGCGCAGCCCGCGGCCACGCCGCCCGCCGAGTGGCCGGAATTTCCGGCCGACCATGAAGAGATGGCCGTCTGCCCGCTGGTGGCCGGCGAGCAGCAGCTGGGCGCGCTCATCTTGTTCGGCAGGGCCGGCGGCTTCGCGCAGGCCGATGCCGCACTGCTCAGTGAAGTCGTGGGCCGGGCCTCCATCGCCATGGAGAACGCCAGGCTTTACACCCTGGTGCAGGAGGCCGACCGTCGCAAGAACGAGTTCCTCGCCATGCTGGCCCATGAGCTGCGCAACCCGCTGGCGCCCATACGCAATGCGGTGCACATCATCCACGGGGCCCAGGTCGCCGACCCGACCGTGGCCTGGGCGCGCGACGTGATCTCCCGCCAGGTGGACCACATGTCCAGGATGGTCGACGACCTGCTGGACGTCTCGCGCATAGTCCGCGGCAAAGTCACCGTGCACATGGAGGCGGTGCGGCTGTCCACCCTGTGCGAGCGCGCCGTCGAGGCCAGCAACCCCCTGCTGGCCGCCAGGCAGCAGGAACTCACGCTGGACATCCCCGGCGAGGCCATCGTCCTGCAGGGCGACCTGGTGCGCCTGTCGCAGGTGCTGTCCAACCTGCTCAACAACGCCTCCAAGTTCACCGATCCGGGGGGCAAGATCATCCTGGGCGCCGCCCTCCAGGGCGACGAGCTGTGCATCACTGTCTCGGACACCGGCCAGGGCATAGAGGCCGAATTCATGCCGCATATCTTTGACCTGTTCGCCCAGGGCGACCAGGCGCTGGACCGCGCCCAGGGAGGCCTGGGCATAGGCCTCACGCTGGTCAAGCACCTGGTGCAACTGCACCAGGGCAGGGTGGAGGCCTACAGCGAGGGCCACGGCAAAGGCTGCCGCATCTCCGTGTACTTCCCGGCCCGCGTGCTGGCCGAGGGGGCCGTGCTTGCGGTGGAGCACGCACCGCCCCCCGCCAGGCCGGCGCCGGCAGCCTCCCGCAAAGTCCTGGTTGTCGACGACCTGGCTGCATCGGCCGACACGCTGAAAGTCCTGCTCGAACTCGAGGGTTATGTGGTCAGGGTCGCCAACGACGGCGCGGCGGCGCTCACCATGGCCCGGGAGTTCGCGCCCGACGTGCTCATCCTCGACATCGGCCTGCCGGGCATGGACGGCTTTGAAGTGGCCCGCCAGCTGCGCAACAGCCCCGAATCCAAGGATGCACTGATGATCGCGCTGACCGGATACGGCGAGGCCGAGAGCCGCCAGCGCTCGCAACATGCTGGGTTTGACCATCATGTTGTCAAGCCCGCCGATATTGATTACCTGCTGTCTATCGTGAGTCAGCCGGCGGGGCAGCGGGGAAGTTAGCCGGGTCTTGCTCCGGCCTGGCGCGCTCTGCCTCCTCATCCTCCTCTTTCCTCTTCTTAGTTCAGCTGGCCGGGTCTCGCCCCGGCGGGCGACTTACTTTCTTTTGCTTCGCCAAAAGAACGTAAGCAAAGGTCACGCAGTGGGGATTCGCTCACTTCGCGAAGCGAAGTTACGCGAATACCAAAAGGCGACCCTGGTGTCTGCGTCCCTCCGCTTCGCTGCGGGCAGCCTGCGGTGCTCGGTCCAGGGTCTCGCTCGAACTCGCTAGGCTGCGCTTCGCTCAGACAATCGCGATCCCTGATCCGCCTGAACCTGCGCTCCTCGGCGCATACACAAGGGGTGGGGACAGGAATACCAAACAGCCGAATACCGAAATTCATAAGGACACGCCAAGGCGTGTCCTTGTTTTGTTTCGGAGTTCGATATTGGATATTCCGGATTTCCCCGTCCAAGCGCATCGGCATGCCCGGCGTAATGGCGCGTAATGGTTTTCCAGCAAGCACGGTCCTACAGTGATTTCCCCTGGACGGTGAACCCGCCTATCCAGTGGATGCACACCATTTTTTCAAACCGGATGGAGAACGACATGACCGATGTAACCGTCAATATTGTGGGTGGAACCCAAGCGCAAAACACGACCGCCGTGACCGTGGGAAACGTAAGGTGGGGCCTCAACGGCACCGCGAACTTCGGCCAGCCGCAGAATGTGGCGGAAGGCATATGTGACCTCGTCGTCTATAAAACCACGGCCCCCAACCAGATTTCCATCAAGGTGGATGTATACGGCAATGTCGCGGTGATCAATATCACCGTGAACATGGACAACATTTCGGTGAACTGATCGCCGCGCTACCCGCTCAGCGCCGTTCGGGCTTCAGTATTTCCGGCAAGCTCTCCACCTCGCTGAGCTTGTCCATCACCAACGCAATAAAAGCCGACACCGCCAGCGGCAACTGCCGCCGGCTGGGGTAAAGCACGCTGAGCCCGTGGCCCGTGCGCTGGTATTGCGGCAGCACGGGCACCAGCCGCCCGGCCTGCACGTCCTGCCTGGCCATGGCGGGCGGCAGCAGTGCGATGCCCAGGCCGGCGAGTGTGGCCTTGCGCAGCGCCTGGGCGGTGTTGCCGCTGAAGCGTCCCGCGACCTGCACTTCCTCTTCCATGCCGCCGGGGCCCGCCAGGCGCCAGGTGGTGCGGCCGCTGGGGTGGGGCGAGGTCACGCAGTCGTGCTCCAGCAAATCCTGCAGCGTGGCCGGCGCGCCGCGTGCGGCGATGTAGGCCGGGCTGGCCACCATGCCGTCGCTGCGCGCGCCCAGCAGCTGGCGGCCCACATAACCCGAGTCGCGCATGGGTCCGCCGCGGAAGGCCACGTCGATCTGCTCGGCAATCAGGTCGGCGTGGGCGTCGCTGAGCACAAAGTCCAGCCGCACGCGCGGGTGCGCGGCCAGGAATTCGGCCACCCATTCCATGGGGAAAAAATCAAAAAAATCGGCGGTCGCCGCCACCCGCACCAGGCCGCTGGGCTCCTGGCTGCCGGTCGCCAGTTCCTGGCCGGCCTCGGCCAGCCCGTCGACCGCGCCCGCGCAGCGCTCATAAAAAGCCTGGCCCGCGCTGGTCAAGGTGAGCTTGCGCGTGGAGCGCTGCATCAGCCGTGTGACTAGCTGGTTTTCCAGCTGCTGGACGCGCCGGCTCAAGGTATTGGCCGGCAGGCCCAGGCGCCGCGCCGCCTCGGCAAAGCTGCCGCAGCGCACCACCTGCACAAACATGGCGATGTCGTTGAGGTCCAGCATGGCGTATTCCTTCTTTGAATGGATGGGTGCAATCCGATTCTGCCATCTAGTCAATCAATGGGTGTCGCCCTAATCTTCCGTCCATGGGCCGCCCAGGCCTCCCACCTTGTTTTTCAGGACCATCCCATGAGCTCAAACACCCCCCGTATCGGCATCATCATCGGCTCCACCCGCGAAGGCCGCTTCGGTGACAAGCCCGCGCAGTGGATTCATACGCTTGCCCAGCAGCGCACAGACCTGGCCTTTGAGCTGATAGACCTGCGCGACCATCCGCTGCCTTTCTTCGCCGAGCCCATGTCGCCGGCCTGGGCGCCCGTGAAGAACGAGGCCGCGCAGCGCTGGGCCGCCAAACTCGCCACGCTGGACGGCCTGATCGTGGTCACGCCCGAATACAACCACGGCCCCAGCGCCGTGCTCAAAAACGCCTTGGACTATGCCTACAAGGAGTTCATCCGCAAACCCATAGGTTTTGTCGGCTACGGCGGCGTGGGCGCGGCGCGGGCCGTCGAGCAGCTGCGCCTGGTCGCCACCGAGCTGCAGATGGCGCCCGTGCGCAATGCGGTGCACATCGGCATGGTCGAGTTCATGGGCATCTGGAAGCAGGGCAAAAGCTTTGAAGACTTTCCGCACCTGGCCCAGGCCGCCACCGGCCTGCTGGACGACATGGCCTGGTGGGCGAGGGCGCTTAAAACCGCCAGGGAGGCCGTATGAGCAGCGCCGCAGTTGCAACGGCCGCCCGCGCCATCGTGCACCGCACGCGCGGCAGCGCCCATGGGCCCATCACGCGGCTCGTCAGCCCCGGCGACCTTGGCGAGTTCCTCAAGCCTTTTGTCTTCCTGGACCTGTTCGGCTTCAAGCCGGCGGCCGGCCACAAAGGCTTTGGCATGCACCCGCACTCGGGCATCGCCACGCTGACCTATATGGTCGAAGGCCAGGTCAGCTATGAAGACACCACCGGCAAGAAGGGCATGCTGCCGGCCGGCGGCGTCGAATGGATGCGCGCGGGCAATGGCGTCTGGCACACAGGCGCGCCCGTCAGCGACTCACCGGTCCAGGGCTTCCAGCTCTGGGTTGCGCTTCCCGCGGCCGAAGAAAACGCGCCGGCCGAAAGCCTTTACCTGTCGCCCGGGCAGCTGCCGCAAGAAGGCCCGGCGCGTGTGCTGCTGGGCCGCTACGGCACGGCGCAAAGCCCGATTCCCGCGCCGGCCCAGATGAACTACCTGGCCGTCACGCTGAAGGACGGCGAGCAGTGGCGCTACACACCGCCCGAAGGCCACACCGTGGGCTGGGTCGCGGTCAACCAGGGACGGCTGGATGCGGGCGACGAGAGCGGCGGCCCCTTAGCCACCGGCGAACTCGCGGTGTTCGAAGAGTCCGGCGAGGCCATAGCCTTCACGGCCCAGGGCGACACGGCCTTTGTGCTGGGCTCGGCCGTCAAACATCCGCATGAACTGGTCATGGGGTATTACTCGGTGCACACCAGCCGGGCCGCGCTGGCGCAGGGGGAGGCCGAGATCCAGCGGATCGGGATGCGGTTGCGGGAAGAAGGGCGCCTGGGCTAACCGCAGCTCAGGCAATAGGCTTTTGCGCCCAGTAAATGGGCGTCAGGAAAGTCCGCTGCACCCGCCCGCCAAAGTCCGCGCAGATCTGGCGCAGCTCCCGCTCTATGGCTTCTCGCTCAGCCTGGGGGCGCCTGGTGATCTGCGAAAACGTGGCATACAGCGCCACGATTTCTTCCGTGCTCAGGGGGGCGGTTCGGCAAACCACCTCGGACGACACATTCACGAAGCCCGCCGCCTGCAATTCCGCGGTACGGCGCGCCTTGTCCAGGCCAAACGGCAGCCGCGTGCCGTCGCCAAAACCCGGGGTGCGCTCCAGCCGCTCAAAAATCGGCTGTGTCGCTTTCAGGAACGGGTCTTCACTGAAAGGGTCGGCAAAGACATTCCAGCAGGCCATCCACCAGCCGCCGGGGCGCAGCAGGCGCATCACTTTGTCCAGGGCTTCCCCGGCCTTCAACCAGTGAAACGAGGTCGCGGCCACGCCGAAATCAAAGGAGGCGGCCGGCAATTCAGCTTCCTCGAAGGTCGAGGCCATGATTTCCAGCCGGGCCGCTTGCGGGCGGCCGCAGGCGCCAGCCAGAAAATCGCATAGGCGCTGGTCGGGCTCTATGGCCGTGAGCTTTGATATCGCCATCTCCAGCAGCGCGCCTGTCACCTGCCCGGTACCGGGGCCGATCTCAAAGGCGCGGCCACCCTCCCGAATGCCGCATTGCGCGCGGATAATCTCAAAGAGCCGAGCCGGATAACCGGGCCGGCCGGCCGCATAGTCTTCAGGATGCCGGCCGAAAGCATGGCGGCCTTCCGCCAGCGGGATGGTCCTCACGTGTTTGTCCTCGATTCAAGCCGGTGTGCATGCGCGTATCCCGTCATGGCTTGGTTCCAGGGTTCAAGGAGCGCTGCATCATGATCAGACTACTCTACCTCAGCGACGCCAAGGAAGGCATCAACGAGGAGGCCGTAAACGGCGTCCTGAAAAGCGCGGCCAAAAACAACCCGCCCCTGGGCATCACCGGCCTGCTGGTGTTTGGGGGCGGCGTGTTCGCCCAGATCCTGGAAGGCCCGGAGCAGGCCGTTCTCGGCAAGTATGTGCAGATCGCGACCGACATGCGCCACCACAACTGCCGCATCGTCTACATCACGACCACCCGGGAACGCATCTTCAAGGACATCTCCATGGCGGCGCTTGAAGCACAGCCCATGGAGATGGAGCACATCGCCGAACTGGACGCCCGCCGGCATGAAACCGTTCCGGCGGATGCGTTCACGGACTTGATGCGGGTGTTTTTTTCAAGAATACAGGCGCTGCCTTGATATGGAGAGCTCGGGTGCCGGGTGCCAAACTGTAGAACTGATGGCTACGCTTTCAGCCTAATATCCGGGTCAACCCGCAGTAAAAAGTTAGCATTTTCAGCCGGAGCGTCAGTATGATGGCCCAAAGCGTGCTTGTGACGTTTGGTTACCAATTCGGGTAGCCACAGCCCAGTTACCTCAACGCCAAACGCCACTGCTTCGGGAGCCCAACATGCGTTATCTGTCCCTCATTTCCTTTTCACTGGCAGCCGCCTGCCTGTCACCGGCCGCCCAGGCACAAAGCTGCGAGGGAGGGGCCTATATGAACCCCCAGCTCTTCCGCGGTGAGGCCGCCTACCAAAGCGCGGTGGCCGAACAGGAAATGCATGCCTTCATAGGCCGCGCCGGCCTGCCGCAGGCGCCGCTGTACGCCATCAAGAAAGTGGACGACATCACCTCGTCGGGGCGCACACCCTATTGCTGGGTCTACACCAACCAGGTCACCGGCCTGATGAGCGGCTACAAGCTCGCGGTGTTCAACAATGAAGTGGTCCAGCCCGCCGTGCTGGCCATCACCGTGGTCGGCAAGGCCGCCACGGATGCGGGCGCCGTGGCGCTGAAAACCCTGCCGCCGGCCGAGCAGAAAGCCGTGCTGGACCAGCTCCAGCGCTCCAAATGCTTCGGCACGGCCGCCGGCGTGGAAGCCGCCATCGCCAAAGCCGAGGGCCTGTGCGGCAATGTGGAGGACGTCGCGCCGCAAGCCACCGTCGGGCAGCAGGGCCTGATCGCCAAAGCCGTCTTCGCCTGGGAAGAGCAGTCTTGGGCAGGCGTCGTCACCCGCGAGCCCGCCGCGCTGGGTGTCAGCCTTAAGGGCTTGGCCGGGCGCTCCGAAAAGGTGCACCAGGCACGCCTCGTGGTGGTTCCGACCAAGGCCACCAGCGTCGGCTTTGGCCTCTACCTGCACGCCAGCGTGCCGGAGGCTACCGCCAAGAAGGCGATTGCCGCCTTCCAGGGCCTGACGGCACCGTCCAAGCCGCTCGCCGTCGCCATGGACCTGGGCCCGCAATTCTCCTTTGTGGTGCCAACCGCGGAGCAGCTGGAGAAAATGCGCGCGGCGATAGGGCTGGGCAAATAAAGCGCCCCGGTGCATTTTTTCAAAGATAAAGGCGCCGCCTTGATTCAAGGCGTTTAGCCAGGCAGCTCACGCCCCCTGACTTCCTCTTTCAAAAATGCACGCTCCGCATCGATAGCCATGCGGTGCACACACCAGTCGGCATAGATTCGCCCCAAGAGTTTTCCGGGCAGGCGTGCCCATCGTCCCGCAGGCCAGTCGTAGTCAATCCACACACGCAACTGCGATGACTCCTGCGGCGACCCGGCGTCCGGCGCAAGCACAAAACCCATCCGATAGGCGCCAACGACCAGGAGATGCGTTTCACCAAAGGTTTCCCACGACTTGCGCAGTGGTGGTGCGTATTCGGTCACTTTCTCCGACACCGACAGGGCCATGCCGAGCATCCGTCCCTTGATGGTGATCACTGAATCGAGCGCTTTGCCCTTGTTGCCGTCGGTCTCTATCTTCATGGCGGCCCCGGCCATCATCAGCGAGGGTTTCTCCATGTGCGCTGCCAGCCGTTGATGGTCGTCCAGCAGCGCGAACACCGCCTGGGGACTCGCCGCCACGCGAACCGTGGTTTCACGGTGAAACGGGTACTGCGAATTCATTGGCTCAAGCCGCCGAGGCCGGCTCTGGCCGAAGCGTGGAAAGAACCGCGGCGTGCGCCTCGAATAGCTGTCGAATTCAGCGCCGAACCGGGCGCGCATTTCTGCTTCCTCAGCCACGGCCAGACGCCCGTACATCAGCAACAGGACCGGAAACATCAGCAAGGTCAGCAGGGTAGGCCACTGGATCAGAAAACCCAGCAGGATCAGGACAAATGCCACGTACTGCGGATGTCGAATCCGGGCGTAAGGCCAGGCGGTTGCCAGGGAGTGCCTGCGCTGCGCGTGGTACAGCACATTCCATGCGCTGGACAGCAGGTAAAAGCCGAAGCCCAGGAATACGTAGCTTGCGATATGCAAGGGCCCGAAATGGGGATCACCTTTCTCTCCCATCAGCGTGCTCCACAGGTGACCGGCATCATGCGTCAGGATGTCCAGGCCCGGGTACCTGGTTTGCAACCATCCGGACAGAAGGTAGATGGTGAGCGGGAAGCCGTACATCTCCACAAACAAAGCCACGACGAATGCCGAGAATGCGCTGAAAGTTCGCCAGTCCCGAGCCGTGGCCGGTTTGAAAAAGCTGTAGGCAAACATGATGAAGATCGCCGAATTGAAGATCACCAGCGTCCACAGGCCGTAGGCGGGTTGGTCGTGGCTCATGATGCGTCTCCAGGTTGGGACTGGTTTGGCTTGCCGGCATCAGGAGGGGACGGAAGGCCGCCATGATGATGGTTCCCGTGACCGTGATGCATGAACACATGCATCAATGGGCAGGCCAGCAGCAACAGCAGCGGGAGCAAACCCACGACATGCGCCAGATGTTCGGTCAACAAAAAATACGCGGTGATGGCGCCAAACACCAAAAATCCCGCGCCGTAGCGTGTTCGCCAGAACGGCGTCGAAGGTGTGTACGGAGGGCTGTGTGGGGGCGGATGCCCATGGGTATCGTTCATTTGAAACTCCTTTGTGCTTAGGTGCGAAAGGCCAAACGTTCAGGCTCAGGCGGCTTGCTGGAGCTATTGAGCGGGAGGTGAGGGCAAGCGATCCATCATCATTCGCATCATGGTGGTCATCATTTCCATGCGCTTTTGCATTGCCTTGTGGGCCCCCATCATGTCCATGGACATACCGCCTTTCATGGCGTCTGGTCCCTGTCCCTTGCCGGTCCCCTTCATATCGCCCATCTGCGGCATACCCCCCATGGCGTCCATTTTTTCCATCATGGACATACCGTCTTGCATGGTTTTCATGTGATCGGCCATCAGCGCCTTGCGCTCTTCAGGCGTCTTCGCGGCCACCATTTTTTCGTGCATCTCACGCATGGCTTTGATCTGTCCATCCATCGCACCCATCGCACCCATCGTTTCCCGGGGCATGGAGGGTGATTTGGCCGCTGGAGCCGAGAGGGCTTTTTTCGCGGGCTCGGGTGCATGGTGTTGCGTGTGTTCCGCATCGGTCTGTGAAAAAGCGCCGAGGGAAGCTGCTGCCATGGCAATGGCCAGAACTGTGTGGCGAGGCGTAGTCATAAAAACTCCTTTGGAAAATCAGGAACAAGGCTGGATGGGAGGGCGTTCCGACAGGGCCGGTCAGGGCGCCGGAACGCATGAGACAGGCGGAGTCCCCAACGCGTGCGCGCTGAGCCACCACGCCAGGGGGCAAGGATTTAAAGGGTGAGCCGCAGGAAGCGGATAGACACCGGCGGCTCGCGCCAGGTCTCAGCTTTCAAGGGTGCGGATCGATCATCAGGATCGACAAGCGCAACGGTCAGCGCAGGTGCCCACGCAACGAGCGCCAGCTGCGAATCAGCGGCATTGTCAAAAGGCTTGACTTTGATGGCGGCTGTTTGTTCCGCGGCACACACTGTCAGGCAAATCGCCTCGTCAGGGTCCGATGCGTGTTCGTCTGCCTCAACATGAGCGGTCGCCTGAAGCTGTTGCACTGACCCGGGATGGCCGTGTCCATCGCTCAGCAGGCATGCATTGGCAATGCCGGCACCCAAAGTGATCAGCCAGGCGAACAGCATCACGATAGCGGTGTAGCGTGTGTTCCGGCGGCTGAAGAGGGTCTTCATGGCTTGAATGCAGAAAAATTGCTGTTGCAGCGTCTGTAATTTAGAGGCTGCAGCGATTCGGGTATTGATCTATGTCAACACGGACTATCCGCAGGAAAGAATCGCCCAGCCCGCCAAGGCCACCAGCGTCGGCTTCGGCCTGTACTGCATGCCGGCTGCCCGACGCCGCCGCCAGGAAGGCCGTTGCCACCTTCCTGGGCCTGACGGGGGCGCCTGACGTTTGACTTAAGTGGCTGGCAGCAGGCCAGCCCGCTTGAAGGAAGGGTCAGGCATCAGCGGGCGCCGTATGCAAGCAGGGCGAGGAGCCAACCTGCAAGTGAAAGCACTAACCGCAGCCAATTGAGTGAGCGCCATCTTGTTGCCGTGTGCAGTGCAGTCGTTGACAAGGCATCGCCGCGCATTAGCCTTATTGCATTGGGAATAAAGAAGGCGAATGTGAATATACGCTCGACCAGCGTTACCGCACACGCAGCAAGCCAAAGGGTACGGACTGGCGCTGTGCTCGCGACTGCGAAATAGAGATTGACGAGCGTCAAAAGGCTTAGTGGTCCGGTGCTGACAAAGCCCCAGAAACGACGACCCGAATCGTCGACACGCATCGCCTCCGGATGAAGGTAGCGCGCCCCGTCGGGAGACCTTCCCATCCAGCGCGGGACGACGACCCGCTGCTCGTACAAACCGGCCCCAAAGGCAACGCCGTGAAAAATGACGAACAGCACTAGTACAAATGATGGCAAGTCAAAAGGCATGTGATGCTTCCGTGGGAGGGTTTGTGATGCCTAACGTTCGAGTTAACCGGCCCGCAGAGGCAAGCGCCGTAAGCCCGGACTGAGATGATGCACCATGTACCTCAGGCCGGGCTTACGGCGCTTACCGTAGCGGGTCCGGCTGAACGAGGGGTTAGGCTCGCGTTTGCGACGGCCGCGCAACAGTGACCCACTCTGTAGAGACTTGGCGCCGGGAACCCAGAATTGCGCTGGCCTTTCAAGAGCGCCCTCGGTGAGGGTACTCCCTGTGCTTGCCGCTCAGGCACAGGAGCGTTGTGCTCTCAGCCCCCGTCGCCACGACGGCGCTGCTTCTCTGCTTCCAGGCGCTCTGCTTCTCGTGCCAAGTCGCGTCTGATCTTCTCAATGCGCAAAGCTTCTTCGGCAAGCTGCGCGAGTTCCTTCTCACTGAACCTCAGTGTGGAAGGAAGTGGCGCTTTGCAAGCTTCACACGTGGTGACCCGACGGTTGAACACCGAGAACCCGCACGCTGGACATCTGAATCGATTGGCTGCCGTCATCGGTGCGACAAGGTTTGCGGGGGTGGCATTCGCGAGCCTAACCAATGGAAGGGACTTTTCCGTCCCAAGCGAGCCGCACCCCGTCAGGGATGCGGTTTACGGCAACAAAGTGCCACGATGGAGAGGTCAAACTTTTAGCTCCGACGTAACTTGAGTACAAGTTAGTCTGCACTGAAACTGCGTTTTCATCAACTCACCTGGAAGGGGAAATCATGGCTATCGTAACCGTTGGTATTGACCTCGCCAAGAACTAGAGTGATGCCATGACCTCAGCACCCCTGCCATTGCCCGCCGCCTGATCCCCACCCTCCGAAGCCGCATCCCTAACCACCAGCACAGGCACGGGCGCCAGTCGCAGAATCTCTTCCGCGCCGCTGCCCAGCAGCACGCGCCCCAGGCCGCGCCGGCCGTGGGAGCCGACGACCACGAGGTCGGCGCCCCAGCGTTTGGCGGCCTCGGCCACGACTTCGCCCAGGCGTTTGCCGGGTTCTTCGCACAGGCTCTGGTCGGCCGCCACGCCGGCCGACTGCGCGACGGCCGTGGCATCGGACAGCACTTTGGCGCCGCCTTCGCGCAGCATGCCGGCCACGTCGCCGGAGTAAGTGCCGTCGGCGGCCATGGCGCCCAGTTCATTGATGGCATGCAGCAGCCGCACGCTGGCGCTGGTTTCGCGCGCCATGCGCAGGCCGGCGACCAAAGCCTTGTTGGCGGTCTCGCTGCCGTCCACGGGGATCAGGATGCGTTTGAACATGGTGGCTGCCTCGGTCTGGAGTTGCGATATAGACAGTATTGGCTGGTTTGGGGCGGCGATCTTGACCTGCATCAAGCCGGAGCGTGACCAGGTGTTTCAGCGGCGGCTGCGCTCAGGCCAGCGCCGCCGTCTCCAGGTAGCACGGAATTTTGCAGGGCCAGTGCAGCTCGCGTTCCATGCGCTGGCGCATGGCGTCGGCCGCGGCCGGCTCGCCGTGGGTGATGAAGGTCTGCCGGGGCGCGGACTTGAAGCCGCGCAGCCAGCCCATGATCTCGGCGGCATCCGAATGGGCCGACAGGTCGTCCAGCATGGCCACCTCGGCGCGCACCGGCACTTCCTGGCCGTGGATGCGTACCGTGGGCGCGCCGCCGGCGATGAGGGCACCGCGCGTGCCGCCGGGCTGGAAGCCGGCAAACACGATGGTGTTGCGCTTGTCGGGCGCGAAGGCCTTGAGGTGGTGGACCACACGCCCGCCCGTGGCCATGCCGCTGGCGGCAATGATGACCATGGGGCCGTGTTTGGCATTGAGCAGGCGCGACTCTTCCGGTGATTCAACGATATGGGCGGTATGCGCCATGGCTTCGCACTCCGCGGAGCTCAGCCGCAGTTCGTCCTTGTGCTTGAGGTAGACCTGGGTGGCCTTGGCCGCCATGGGGCTGTTGAGGTAGACCGGCAGCTGGCGCGCAATGACGCCCTGGGTCTTGAGCACCTCGATGCAGTGCAACAGGCTTTGCGCGCGCCCCACCGCAAAGGCCGGGATCACCACCACGCCGCCGCGCGCGGCCGTGCGCTGGATCACCTGGCCCAGCGCGAGCAGCGGGTCGGAGTCCTTGTGCAGGCGGTCGCCATAGGTGGATTCCACCACCAGGTAATCGGCGCCGTCCATGGGGGAGGGTGGCTTGAGCACCAGGTCGTTGGGCCGGCCTATGTCGCCCGAAAACAGCAGGGAGCGCGAGCCGTTGTCCAGCCGCACGAAGGACGAGCCCACCATATGGCCCGAAGGCGTCAGGCTGGCGTTCAGGCCCGGCGCCGGCTGCCAGTGTTTGCCGGCGGGCACCGGGTGCAGCAGCTTGAGGCAGCGCAGCGCATCCTCGCGCGTGTACAGGGGCAGGGCCGGCGCGTGCTTCGAAAAACCGTGCCGGTTGGCGTATTCGGCTTCTTCCTCCTGCAGGTGGCCCGCGTCGGGCAGCAGGATGCGGCACAAGTCGGCCGTGCCCGGCGTGCAGAACACCTTGCCCTTGAAACCCTGGCGCGCCAGCAGCGGCAGGTAACCACTGTGGTCGATGTGGGCATGGGTGAGGATCACGGCGTCAATGCCGGCCGGATCCACGGGCAGCGGCGACCAGTTGCGCAGGCGCAGCGGCTTGTAGCCCTGGAACAGGCCGCAATCGACCAGCACGGTGGATTTGACATGCCGGACCAGGTATTTGGAGCCGGTGACGGTATCGGTGGCGCCCAGGAATTGGATCTTCATGGTGCCAGCTTAGGCGCGCCGCAAACCGCTCTATTTGATATAGCGCAGAAAAGCCGCATTCAGCCTTTGGCGGCGCTGATCAGGCGCACGGCGCGCGCAAGCAGGGGGGCCATGCGAATGGCGTTGGAGGGGTGGCTGATCGTGTCGCAGCTCAGCACGCGCGACACACCCGCTTCAAGCAACCGGTGCTGGGCCTGTGCATCAAACAATGCATGCACGGCGATGCAAACAGGCGCGCCCAGCCGGTTTTTTTTCAGCAGGCTTGCCGCGGCGAGCATGGTCTCGCCCGTGGAAACAATGTCGTCGAGCAGCACCGGCACATGCCCCGGCCAGCGTTCGGGGCTTGCCAGCCTGACACCCACGTCCCGGTCGCCGCGCCGTGTTTTGCGCAGCACGCTCCAGGGCGCGTCGGCCAGCCCGGCGACTTCGGCGACCCATTGCGCGCTTTCCTCGTCGGGCCCGATCAGCCAGGGCGATGCGACATGGCCGCGCAGCCAGCGGGCAATCTGGGGAGCGGCCGGCACGACCTGCGTGCGCAGGGAATAGATCTTGTCCAGCCTGTGCACGCGGTGCAGGTGCGGATCGACGGTCACCAGGAAGTCCAGCGACGCGGACAGCAGCCGGGCGTAGCTGCGCGAGGTGACGGCTTCGCCGGGATGAAAGCGCTTGTCCTGCCGCATGTAAGCCAGGTAGGGCGCGACCAGGCCGACCTGCGTGGCGCCCAGTTCGCGCGCCGCGTCCGCTGCAAAGATCAGGGGTAGTGTCTTGGCGTCCGGCTGGTCCAGGCTGCCGGCCAGCACGACGCGGCAGCCCCGAACCGGCACGGCGATGCGCACGCCGGTTTCGCCGTCGGGAAAGCGGTGCAGCGCCAGCTCGCTCCAGCCGCAGCGCAGGCTGCGCGCCAGCGCCGCGGCCAGCGGCGCGCCGCCGGGCAGGGCGAGGACCAGCATCGGCTCGCGCTTCATCGCGCGTCCTCCATCACATGCACGGCTTCGGCCTGCGTGGTGGCGTATTCCAGCGCATAGGCCAGCTCGCCCGGCGAGGCCGCGTGCAGCGTGAACAAGGGCTGGCCGCGCTCCACAACCGCGCCCAGTTGTACATTCATGTCTATGCCGGCACAGGCCGAGGTGGGCGCTCCGGCGAGTTTGGCGATGCGGGCCAGGCGCCGGTTATCGATGGCGATCACGGTACCCGCCCTCGGCGAAGGCACCGGCTGTTGGCACGGGGCGACAGGCGGCTCGCGCAGGCCGCCCTGCGCTTCGCAGATCTCCTGGAATTTTTTCCAGGCGCGACCGTCCTCCAGCGCCGCGGTGGCCAGCGCAATACCGCCGCCGGCCGGCGCGGCGCCGCCGAATTCAAGAATCCGTCCGGCCAGGTACAGGGAGCGCTGCGCGAGATCGGCCGGCGCGCCGTCCTCGCGGCGCAGCACCGCCAGCACATCGCGCGCCTCCAGCGCGGGGCCTATGCCGCGGCCCACGGGCGCCACACCGTCGGTTTGCACCACCTGCGTGCGCAGGCCCAGGGCCTGGCCGACATGCTCCAGCTGCCGCGCAAGCTGGCCGGCGGCATGCGCGCTGCGAACCTTGGCGGTCAGCCCGACGGGCATGTCAATCAGCACATGGGTGGCACCGGCCGCGGCTTTCTTCGACAGGATGGACGCGACAAGCTGCCCCTGGCTGTCCAGGTCCAGCGGGCGCTCGACGCGGATGAGCACATCGTCGGCCGGGCTGAGCCGCACGGCGCCGCCCCAGACGATGCAACCGCCGGTGCGCTCGACCGTGCGGCGTATCTGCGCCACGTCCAGGTCCACCGGCGCCAGCGTCTCCATGGTGTCGGCCGTCCCGGCCGGCGAGGTGATGGCGCGCGACGAGGTTTTGGGCATGCGCAACCCGCAGGCCGCAATGATGGGCACGATGACCATGGTGGTGCGGTTGCCGGGCAGGCCGCCCACGCAATGCTTGTCCATGACCGGCCCTTCGCCCCAGTGCATGCGTTCGCCGGCATTGACCATGGCGCGCGTGAGCGCGATGGTTTCGTCCGTGTCCAGGTGCTCGCCCGCGCAGGCCGTCACAAAGGCCGCCAGCTGCAGGTCCGAATAGCGGCCCGCCGCGACGTCCCCGATCACGGCATCCATGGCCGCCTGGCCCAGGCGTTTTCCGTAGACCTTGGCGCGCACATGGCCCAGCGATTCGAGCGGCGCGGGATGGTGCAGCGAAATTTCCCCGCCAGGCCGGGCGCCGAGAAGGCGCCAGGCGGCCTCGGACAGGCCGGCTTCATCCGGCGACAGGAAGTCGCCGCTGACCACATTGAGCGTCGCGACGATGGTGCGGCCGTCCAGCCGCAGCTCCACCCGCGACTGCGCTTCAAGGCCTTCCGAACGGCAGACGGGGCAGTCGCGGTGCATGTACAGCACCGGTTCCTGGTAGGTGTCTATGCCCAGCCTGCGCAGGCGCAGGCGGTTGGCGACGGGCGTGTGGGGAGGTTCTGGCATGGCGATCTATGCGTGGCCATCGCGCCGGGGGGAGGTCTGCCTCGCAGGTTCAACCTACCGGGTGCTTGCCGCCCTCTGTCGGTGCGGCGCTGCGAACCACCAGGACAGGCACAGGCGCCAGCCGCAGGATCTGCTCCGCGCCGCTGCCCAGCAGCACGCGCCCTATGCCGCGGCGGCCGTGGGAGCCGACCACCACGAGGTCGGCGCCCCAGTGCCTGGCCGCCGTGGCCACGACCTCGCCAAGACGGTTTCCGGGCTCTTCGAGCAGGACCTGGCTGACCTCCACACCCGCCGACTGGGCCACGGCCATGGCATCGGCCAGCACCTTGGCGCCGCCTTCGCGCATCATGCCGGCCAGGTCGGCAGAGTAGTTGCCATAGGGGTCTATGCCGCCCAGGTAGGCCATCTCGTTGACGAAATACACCAGGCGCACGCTGGCGCCGGTCTCGCGCGCCATTTGCAGGCCGGCGACCAGGGCCTTGGTGGAGGTGTCGCTACCGTCCACGGGGATCAGGATTCGCTTGAACATGGTGAATGCCTCCTTGGGATTGGGACGCCATGACTATGAGCGATTCCCGGGAAAGGACTCTTGATGCGGATCAAGTTCCCTGTCATTGACGCGGCGGTTTTTCGCCGGCGGCCTGGCAGGCCAGACAGAACGCCGCTTCCGGCAGTGCCTCCAGGCGGCGCAGGTCTATCGGCTTGCCGCATTCCAGGCACCGGCCGAAACTGCCGTCCCGCAGGCGGTGGCCAGCCGCGAGCACCTGGGACAGCTCGTTCATGGCGTGCACCGCCTCCAGGGCCGCGATGTCGTGTTGTGACTCCCGGTCGGCCAGGTCCTTGAAGTCCTGCACTTCCGAGTCGTCGGGCTGGTCGGCCGCTAGTTCTTTGCTGTAGCCCGTGTCCAGGGTGGCCCTTAACCCGGCTTCGCGCGCGGCCAGGAGCTTGCCGAAGTGTGCCGCCATTGAGTTGTCGTAATGCTTCATGGGAGGGTCTCAGGTTTGTGGAGAGGATGTCTTTGCAGGGACGGATGTGCGGGATTTTCGGGAAAGTCCGTCTGCCTGGCATTGATCTGGCGCAAGCGGYGGTGAACAGCACCCACCGTTGCCTGCCCCTTGCGCTACGTCAAATCCCGGGCGGCCCGTTCTGGCCATCATGGATTCCCAACTTTGTCGAAAGGTAGACCATGAACGCCAGGACTCTCATGATCGCCGCGGCCTTCGCCACCTGCGCCGCAGGCTACGCGGCCGGCGACGCCATGGCGCAGGCCCCGGAAAAAGCCCAGCCACCGGCGGGAGCATCCAGCGCGCCGGCGGGCGCGGCCGCGCGTTCGAAGGCCGCCGCGCAGAAAGCCGCGGAGGAAGCGGCCGATTCCGCCCGCGCGGCGGCAGACCTGGTCAAGCTCACGCTGCAGCTGGCCGAAACCGCCGCCCAGGATCTGTCGCAGCGGGCCGCCGCGAATATTCGGGGGCAGGCGCTCAAGGCGGACGAAGCCGCCAGAAGGGCCCGCGAGAAAGCCGAGCAGGCCGCCGCGACGGCCACCGACGACATGAAAAAACTGGCGGCGAAGGCGGCCGAAGCGGCCAGGCGGGCCGCCTCCGCCGTGCGCGCGGCGTCGGGGCGCGCCGAGGACGCCCTGCGCAAAGCCGGCCGCCCCGACGAGGCGCAAACGCGCAAAGCCATGAAGGCAACCCAGGATGCCCTGCGGAGCGCGGAAAAAGCCGCACAGGAATCGGCCGAGGCGGGCAAACGGGCGGCGGACAAGGGCGCGGATTCCGGCGCCAAAAAATAGGTGGCGGATCCGCTTGCCGGTTCCGCCGAAAAAATGAGCACGGCGGGCGCCCTGCAAGGCCGCCGCCCTTGATTTACCTCAAGGGCTGAGCCGGCCGTTCGCCATACCCTTTGCCGGTGGCCGATGCCCGCGCAGCGCCCGGCCGACCGCAGCTTTGTTTGCGCGCAACCCTCCAAGGAGCACAACCATGTCCGAGCGAACCCTTATCGTCTGTTATTCCAACACCGGGACATCGCGCCGCGTGGCCGATCTCCTGTCGAGCAAATTCAAGTGGCCCTGCGGCCAGGTCAGCGAGGCGCGATCGCGCACCGGCGCTGCAGGCATGCTGCGCTGCGTGATGGATTCGCTGTTCAAGCGCCATCCCGCGATCCGTTATGAAGGGCCGGACCCGCGGGGTTTTGAGTCGGTTGTGCTGATCGCGCCCATCTGGCTTGCCGAGCTGGCGGCGCCCATGCGCAGTTTTGTGCGGGACCATGCACCAGGCCTCAAGTGCGTGGCGGTCATCTCGGTGATGGGCGGGCAGGGCGCGACCAATGCTTTCGCGGAAATCGACCGGATTCTGGGCCGGCCTCCGATCCTGTCGACCTCCTTCACCGCGCGCGCGGTGGACGACGGCAGCTATTCGTCCGCCCTGGAGGTGTTCGGCAGCGCGGTCCGCGACAGCGCAAAGAGCGAGGAAACGGTGCGCCCGACGACTTTGTCGCCCAGCGCCGTCTGATCGCATGGCTTCGATACAGCAACTGCTGGTGCCGGTTGACGGCAGCCCCACCTCCACCAGGGCGCTGGATACCGCCATCGGGCTGGCGCGCCTGAACGGCGCGCATATCCGGCTTTTTCATGTGATCGACGAGCTGGACCATGTCAACGGCTTTGAGACCCCGAAAACGTATCGCGAGGAGCTGCTCCCGCTGATGCGCGCCGGCGGTGAAAAAATGCTGGCGCAAATGCGCCGCCGCGCCACCGACCAGGGCCTGGTGTGTGACAGCGTGCTGGTGGAGTCGGGCGCCGGCCGTGTCTGCGAGCGGGTCGCCGAGGAGGCCCGCCTGGCCCATGCCGACATGATTGTGCTGGGCTCGCACGGCAGGCGCGGCCTTGCGCGCGTGCTGATGGGCAGCGATGCCGAGCAGATCGTGCGGCATGCACCGGTCCCGGTGCTGGTGGTGAAAGGCTGAAATCAGCCCCATGAGGCTGCCGTACGCCGGCCGCGCTGGGTTTCACCACAACGCTGTTGGACAGGCCGCGCACGCCGATCCGGCCGCGCACGCGACGACGATGGGAACGGCGCCGCTTCGGCATGCGGTGAAGGCCATGCGCATTTCCGGTCGACTGGAGCATTTCCATGGCTGAGCGCGTGGCGCTGGTGACCGGCGCTACCTCCGGTATCGGCGCGGCCAGTGCCGATGCCCTGCTTAGAGATGCGCCGCCCTTCGCCTTGACCCGCCGCGCACCACCATCCGCGCGTAGAAAAATCGCTTGGCCCCTTCGGCCAGCGCCAGGTAGGCGAGCACCATCACCAGCAGCCAGGCAAAAAACGCGGCGGGCGGCGGCTCGAAGTGAAAGAGCCGGCCCAGCGGGGTGAAGGGCAGCAGCAGCGCCACGGCCGCAATGGCCAGCGAGGCGGCCGTCAGCGCCGCGCTGGGGCGGCTGGCCCAGGGCCTGCCGCGCGTGCGGATCACGAAGATGACCAGCACCTGGGTCACCAGCGACTCGACGAACCAGCCGGTGTGAAACAGGACTTCACCGGCATCCAGCACCCGCAGCAGGATCCAGAACGTCAGCAAGTCGAAGGCGGAGCTGACCAGGCCGAACAGCCACATGTAACGCTGGATGAAGGCCATGTCCAGCGCCCGCGGGCGGCGCAGGTCGTCGGGGTCGACCCGGTCCAGCGGGATGGCCGCCTGCGACAGGTCGTAGAGCACGTTGTTGAGCAGGATCTGCGACGGCAGCATGGGCAGGAAGGGCAGGAACAGCGAACCGGCGGCCATGCTCAGCATGTTCCCGAAGTTGGAGCTGGTGCCCATCATGATGTACTTCATCACGTTGCCGAAGGTGCGCCGGCCTTCGAGCACGCCTTCGTGCAGCACGGCGAGGTCGTGGTCCAGCATCACCATGTCGGCCACCTCCCGCGCCACGTCGACGGCCGAGTCCACCGTGATGCCGACGTCGGCCGAGCGCAGCGGCGGCGCGTCGTTGATGCCGTCGCCCAGGTAGCCGACCACGTGCCCGCGCGCCTTGAGCGCCAGGATGATGCGGTTCTTCTGGGCCGGGTTGACGCGGCAAAAAAGCGTGGTGCGGCCCACGCGCGCGCGCAGCGCCGCCTCGTCCATGTGCGCGATCTCCTGCCCGGTCAGGATGCCCTTGACCGGCAGCTTCAGCAGCCCGCACAGGTGCTGAGTGACCAGCTCGCTGTCGCCGCTGACGATCTTCACGGCCACGCCGCTCCTTGCGAGCGCGGCCAGCGCGGCGCCGGCGCCGGCCTTGGGCGGGTCGATGAAGGCGGCAAAACCCGCGAACACCAGCTCGTTCTCGTCGCGGACGTCTGCATGCGCATGGTCTTTGGGCACCTCGCGCCAGGCGACGCCGAGCACGCGCAGGCCTTCGCGCTCCAGGGCGTGGCAGCGCTCGCGCAGCCCGTCCCGCGCGGCCGCGTCCAGCGGCGCCAGCGAGCGGCCTTCGTCCCTTTCCCGGCGGTTGCACAGCGCCAGCACATCCTCGGGCGCGCCCTTGACGACCAGCCAGCGCGCGTCCCCGCGGTCGACCAGCACCGACACGCGCCGGCGCTCGAAGTCGAAGGGTACCTCATCGATTTTTTGCCATCCTGAAACGTCCACCTCGCGCGCGAGGATGGCCTCGTCCAGCGGGCTCCTGAGGCCGCTTTCGAACACGCTGTTGAGGCTGGCCAGCATCAGCACCCGGGGTGCGTCGTGCCCGTCCGCGTCCACGCAGCGCTCAAGGCTGATCTTCGCCTCGGTGAGCGTGCCGGTTTTGTCGGTGCACAGCACGTCCATGGCGCCGAGGTTTTGTATCGAGGCCAGGCGCTTGACGATCACGCAGCGCGCCGCCATACGCATCGCGCCGCGCGACAGCGTGACCGAAACCACCATAGGGAGCAGCTCGGGCGTCAGGCCCACCGCGAGCGCGACGGCGAACAGGAAAGAATCAAGCAGCGGCCGGTGCAGCACCAGGTTAACCAGCATGACGAACAGCACCAGCAGCAGCGTGATGCGCATCAGCAGCATGCCGAAGCGGTGCATGCCGGTTTCAAAGGCGGTCGGCGCGGGCTCGGCCTGGATGCTGTGCGCCACCTCGCCGAGCGCCGTGGCGGTACCGGTCGCCATGACCTGCATGCGGGCGCTGCCGCTGACCACGGTGCTTCCCATGAAGGCCGCGTTCAGGGCCTGCTGCAGCTCCACGGCGCCGCTGTCCAGCTCCCCGGGGTGCTTTTCGACAGGGTAGGACTCGCCGGTCAGCAGCCCCTGGTTGACGAAGAAGTCGCGGGCCTCGACCACCCGGCCGTCGGCCGGCACGCGGTCGCCGGCGGACAGCAAGACCAGGTCGCCGGGCGCCAGCGCCGGCACCGGCACCTCCTGCACACGCCCGTCCCGCAGCACGCTGGCGCGCAAGGCCACCGATTCACGCAGCTTGTCGGCGGCCCGGCCGGCGCGGTGCTCCTGCACGAAGTCCAGCGTGACGCTCAGCAGCACCATCGCCATGATGATGAGGAAATTGGCCACATCGCCGGTGGCGGCGGAGATGGCGCTGGCGGCCAGCAGCACCAGCACGAGCGGGTTGCGAAAGCGCGCCAGGAAGCGCAGCGCCAGCCATTGTTGTTTGCGCGCCTCGAAGCTGTTGGGGCCGAAGCGTGCCAGCGCCTCCAGCGCCTCGGACTGCGTCAGGCCCGAGGCCCGGGCCGGCGCCGGCGCCGGCGCCAGCCACCAGGGCCGGGGCGCCGATGCAGAGGCTGCGGGCCCGTCCGTTATTTGTGCGGCATGCATCTAGCGCGGCGTTTCAGCGTGCGCTCGACGAGGCGGCAACTTCCAGCTTGTTGACGATACGGCTCACGCCCCTGGCGGCCAATGCCGCGCCGGCGGCCGCTTCGCGCTCGGCCAGGGAATGCACCTTGCCGTGCAGGGTGACCTCACCGCCCTTCACGTCGATCCGGATATGCCGGGCTTCGCGGTCGGCCTGGCGTGCCAGCGCCGCGGCAATCTCCGCCGCGACGTCGCGCGTGCTGACGGTGGGTTTCACCACAACGTTGTTGGACAGGCCGCGCACGCCGACCAGCCCGCGCACGCATTTCTCGGCGGTGTTGCACTGGTAGGCCCAGTCGACGTCGCCCGTGAGGGTGAGCCAGCCTTTTTCCACCTCGACCCTGATCCGCTCGGGCGGCAGCAGCGCGCTCCAGCGCAGCGCGGAGGCGGCGGCCGTGGCGATTTCGGAGTCGCTGCGCTGGTGGTCCGCCACCAGCTTGACATCCAGCTCTATCGCCAGCCCGCGCACACCGGCCACGCGGCGCACCGCCCGTTCCGCCGCGACTTTTTCGGCAAAGCTGTTCAGGTGCCCCGTGAGCGTGACGACACCGTCATTGACGAGAACGCCTATGCCGGCTGAATTGACGGCGGGTTCCCAGGCCAGTTCGGCGGTGACATCAGCCTTGAGCTGAAAATCGGTTTTCATGGCTTGTTCCTTGGATGAAGTGGTCACCACCACAGGGTGGTGATGCCACTGTAGGCAGGCGAGGCGGTGCCTGTCTTGATATTCCTCAAGCGATGGCTTGTCGCGCAAGCCCCGCGCGATGCGGCGGGGCGGGGCCCTTCCACGCCGGCTTATGCCGCCGGGCCGCCGCCGGGACTGACCTCGGTGCCGGCGCGGCCCGCCAGCATCTCCTCGATCCGGTCCAGCGAACCTATCAAGGCCTTCCTTCCCGTCTTCAGGACGAAGCTGGCGGCGGCCTGCACCTTGGGGCCCATGGAGCCCGCGGGGAAGCTGTGGCCCAGCAGTTCCTGCGGCCCGACCTTGCCGAGAGCGCGCTGCGTCGACAGCCCCCAGTCGAGGTAGACGGCGTCCACGTCGGTGGCGATCACCAGGCAGTCGGCACCCAGCTCCAGCGCGAGCAGGGCGCTGGTCAGGTCCTTGTCGATCACGGCATCCACGCCTTCCAGGGGCCGCCCGCCGGCCGTACGCGCCACCGGGATACCGCCACCGCCTGCGGCGATGACCACGGCCTGGTGCTGCAACAGCCAGCGCAGCGGATCCACGGCCAGCACGCGCAGGGGCAGGGGCGAAGCCACGACGCGCCTGAAGCTTGCGCCGTCGGGCGCGACATGCCAGTGCATTGTTTGCGCAAGCCGCTGCGCTTCCTCCTGGGTGTAGACGGGCCCTATGGGTTTGGTGGGCCGACCGAAAGCCGGGTCGGAGAGATCGACTTCCACGCGTGTGAGCAGGGTGACCACGGGGCGGTTGGGCGCAAGCCGGTTGGCGAGTTCCTGCTCCAGCAGGTAGCCGATCATGCCCTCGGTCTGTGCGCCCAGCATGTCGAGCGGGTAGGGCGGCACCGCCGCGTAGGCCGAGTTCTGCAGGGCCAGCAGGCCTATCTGCGGCCCGTTGCCGTGCGTCACCACAAGCTCATGGTGCAGCGCGACGCGCGCCAGCTGGGCCGCCACGCCCTGGATGTTTTCGAGCAGGTGCTGCGCGCTGGGCGGCTGGCCCCGGCGCAGCAAGGCATTGCCGCCCAGCGCCACGACCAGCCTCATGCCAGCGTGGCCACAAGCACGGCCTTGATGGTGTGCATGCGGTTTTCCGCCTGCGTAAACACGATGGACGCGTCGGATTCGAAAACCTCGTCGGTCACCTCGATCTCGCTGAGGCCGTAGCGCTCGTGGATCTGGCGCCCCACTTCGGTGTCCAGGTTGTGGAAGGCCGGCAGGCAGTGCATGAAGCGGGTGCGCGGCTTGCCCGTGGCCTTCATCAGCGCGCTGTTGACCTGAAAGGGCAGCAGTTGCTCGATTCTGAGCTTCCAGGTTTCGTCAGGCTCGCCCATGGAGACCCAGACGTCGGTATAGAGAAAATCCGCGCCCTTGACGGCTTCGGCCGGATCGCTGCCAAGGGTGATGCGCGCGCCGGTTGTCTTGGCCAGCTCGCGCATGTCGGCGACCAGGGCCGGCGGCGGCATCAGGGCGGCGGGAGCGGCAATGCGCACGTCCATGCCCATCTGCGTGCCGCCCACCAGCAGGGAGCAGCCCATGTTGAAACGGGCGTCGCCCAGGTAGCAAAAAGACAGTTCATGCAGCGGCTTTTCGCCAAACTCCTGCATGGTCAGCAGGTCGGCCAGCACCTGGGTCGGGTGCGACTCATCGGTGAGCCCGTTCCACACCGGGACATGCGAAAAGCGCGCGATCTCCTCCACCACCGTCTGGTGAAAGCCGCGGTACTCGATGCCGTCGTACAGCCGGCCCAGCACCCGGGCCGTGTCCTTCAGGGATTCCTTGTGGCCCAGCTGCGAGCTGACCGGGTCGATGTAAGTGACATGGCCGCCCTGGTCGTGCACCGCGACTTCAAACGCGCAGCGCGTGCGGGTGGAGGCTTTCTCGAAGATCAGCGCGATGTTTTTCCCCTTCAGGCGCGCCAATTCGTTGCCCGCGTATTTGGAGCGCTTGAGCTCGGCAGCCAGGTCCAGCAGGAAACGGATGTCCCGCGGGGAAAAATCCTTGAGGTCCAGCAGGCTGCGGTTGTGAAGGTTAAAGCTCATGGGGCCGTCTTTCGTTTTGTTGCAATGACGGCTCAGGCGGCGTCGCGCTCGATGGGGCAGGACATGCAGTGGCTGCCGCCGCGCCCGCGCCCCAGCTCGCCGCTGGGAATGGTGATGACTTCGACGCCGGCTTTGCGCAGCAAGGTGTTGGTATGGGTGTTGCGGTTGTAGGCCATGACGACGCCGGGCGACAGCGCCAGCACGTTGTTGCCGTCGTCCCACTGCTCGCGCTCGGCTTCGTAGGCATTGCCGCCGGTGGCGACGACGCGCAGCCTGGGCAAGCCCAGCGCCTGCGCGAGCACCTCCAGAAGAGGTTCTGCCTCGGCCCTGACGTCCAGCTCACCCGGCTTCTCGCCGGGGCGAAGGCTGAACACGCGGATAGCCTGCACGATTTCCGGGAACACCGTCACCAGGTCGCGGTCGCAAAAAGTCAGCACCGTGTCCAGGTGCATGGCGCCGCGCGATTTGGGCAACTGGGCGGCCAGCACCCGGGTCGCGGCGCCGCGGGCAAACAGGCTGCGCGCGAGCTGGGTCACGGCCTGCGGCGAGGTCCGCTCGCCCATGCCGACCAGCACCAGGCCCTTGCCCAGCGGCATGACGTCGCCGCCTTCGAGCGAGGCCTGCGCGTGCGGCTGCCCCGGGTCGCCCCACCATTCGGTGACCTTGCCCGCGAATGCCGGGTGTGAGCGGTAGATGGTCGCCATGAGCAGGCTTTCCCGCCGGCGCGCGGGCCAGTACATGGCGCCCAGCGCCACGCCGTCGCCTATCCAGCAACTGCTGTCGCGCGTGAACAGGGTGTTGGGCAGGGCGGGCAGCAGCAGGTCCGAGGGGCTGGCGCAGGCAGCCGTAAGGCCGGGCAGCTTGAAGGGCAGGTCCGCCGGCGTCAGTCCGCCGATCAGGAATTCGGCCAGCCGGGCCGGCGGCAGCTCCTGCAGCCAGGGCCGCAGCACGGCCGCGGCTTCAAAGTCGGTGCCGGCCAGTTCGCGGTCCAGCAGCCGGTCGCGCGTCATCGGGTTGCCGACCGTGACCGCGAGAAGGTCGTGCAGTTCCAGCACTTCCACGCCGTGCTCCGTCATGGCGCTGGTAAAGGCATAGTGGTCGTTTTTGGCCTGCGCGACCCACATCACGTCGTCAAATAGCATGTCCCGGCAGTTGGCGGGCGTCAGGCGCGTGTGCGCCAGGCCTGGCCTGCAGACCAGCACCTTGCGCAGCCGGCCCGTCTCTGAATGGACGCCGGCCATCACAGGCTCAACTTTCCGGCGGCCAGCATCCAGCCCGCGACCACCGCGAGCGCGAGCACCGCGGCAAGCATGGCTTTTTCGCCCGCGCTGAAGGCCAGCTTGCGCGCCTGCCGTTTGGCGATGAAATACAGGGCCGCGCCGGGGGCGTAGAGCAGGGCGCTCAGCAGCAGGTACTTGGCGCCGGCGGCATACAGCAGCCACAGGCAATACACCGAGGCGAGCGCGGCCACCGGCAGGTCCAGCGCGCCGCGGGCGCCTTGGGGCGCCGGGCCCGCATCCTCACCGCGCATCGCCAGCTTGAGGCCGTAGAGCGCGCTGAACAGGTAGGGCAGCAGGATCATCGCGGTCGACAGCGAGATCAGCGCCAGGTAGGAGGCCTTGGACACCAGCGTGACGATGAGAAAGACCTGCACCATGGCGCTGCTCAGCCACAAGGCATTGGCCGGCACGCCCTTGCCGTTCTGGCGGCCCAGCCCTTCGGGCATGACGCCGCTGCTGGCCGGCGTGAACAGCGACTCGGCGGCCAGCAATGTCCAGGCCAGGAAGCCGCCGCCCACTGAAACGATCAGCCCTATATAGATGAGCACGGCGCCCCAGGTGCCCACGGCTTTTTCCAGCACGCCGGCCATGGAGGGGTTTTTCAGCCCGGCCAGTTCCGGCTGCGTGAAGATGCCCAGGGAGAGCAGTGAGACGGCCATCAGCAGGGCCAGGCAGATCAGAAAGCCTATGACCGTGGCTTTGCCGACGTCCTTGCGCTGGCGCGCGCGCGCCGAATAGACGCTGGCACCCTCGATGCCGATGAAGACCCAGACCGTCACCAGCATGGTGCTCTTGACCTGCTCCAGCACGGAGCCCAGCTTGGCGCCGCCCCAGAAGTCCAGGTTGAAGGTGGGCGCCTGGAACGCGGCCGCGGCCAGCACGATGAAGAGCAGCAGGGGAATGACCTTGGCCACCGTGACCACGGCATTGACCCAGGCGGCGGTGTTGATGCCGCGCAGTACCAGCGCATGGACCACCCACAAGACCACCGACGCGCCAGCGACGGCCGCGGGGGTGTTGCCTTCGCCGAAAGCCGGGAAGAAGTAGCCGAGCGCGCCGAACGCGGCCACCAGGTAACCGACGTTGCCTATCCAGGCACTGATCCAGTAACCCCAGGCGGAATTAAAGCCTATGTAATCGCCTGAAAGCGCGCGGGCATAGGCGTAGACGCCGTTGTCCAGTTCGGGCTTGCGCAGCGCCAGCGTCTGGTAGACGCGCGCCAGCACCAGCATGCCCACACCGGTGACCAGCCAGCCGACCAGGATGGCACCCGCGCCGGCGCCGGCCGCCATGTTCTGAGGCAGGCCGAAGATGCCACTGCCGATGATGGAGCCCGTCACCAGCGCGACCAGCAAGCCCAGGCCCAGGCTGCCCTGCGCCTGGCGTGTGGTGGGAATGGCCCGCGCCGGCGACACCGGGGACCGGGTGTTTGACAGTGTGCTCATGGCGTGTTCTCGCTTTCGGGTGATGGATGGCTACTGAACCAGCAGCACCGGCACGTCGACATCGGCCACCACGCGCTGGGCGACGCTGCCGAGCAGGGCGCGGCCCAGCAGGCCGTGGCCGTGGGTGCCCATGACCACCATGTGGGCCTTCTCGCGTTTGGCCGCCTGCACGATCTGCGTGGCCGGCGTGCCGACGACCCACGATGCCCGGTACTGCACGCCATGGCGCCTGAGAAAGCGTTCAATCGGCTGCAGCACTTTGTTGGCCTCATCCTGGTGCCAGGCACGGACGGTGGCGGCGCCCAGCATGGTCTTGACGCGCGGCGAAACAGCCGGCTGCACGTTCAGCACGACCAGTTCCGCATCCGGGCCCATTAGGGTTTCGTGGGTGACCAGGAAGGCCAGGGCTTTTTTGGTGAATTTGCTGCCGTCAACGGCCAGAAGGACTTTCATGGTGTTTTCCGGAAATGTTTTGTCAATGTGGATTCAGCGGCGATTCAACGCAGGACCAGCACAGGAATGCCGCTGTGGGTAAGCACCTGCTGGGTTTCGCTGCCGAGCAGGATGCGCGAGATACCCTTGCGGCCGTGCGAGGCCATCACGATGAGGTCGCTTTTGTTCTTTTTGGCCGCGGCCAGGATGGACGCCGCGACAAGGTCGGACTTGACGACCACGGCCTTGGCCTTGACGCCCGCGGCTTCGGCGGACTTGCACACCGCGTCGACGATGGCCTGGCCCCTGTCGGCCCAATCCTTTTCGATGCGCCCGACTTCCTGAGGCGAAATGTTGGCGCCGCCCTCGAAGTAGCTCATGGGATAACGCGGCACGACGTTGAGCGCCACCAGTCCGGCCTCCAGGGATGCCGCGAGGGCGATGGCGTCCTTGACCGCTTTTTTGGACAGTGTGGAGCCGTCGGTGGCAACAAGAATGCGTTGGTACATGGTGGTTCTCCTGTGTTGATGTGCCGCAGTCTAGGAGCGCCGTCCGGGCCCGGGCTTGATCCAGGTCAAGGGCGCGGCACATGATTGCGACCCGCTGTTCCGGCGTTTCTGGCGAGGTCTTTCGACGCGTGCAAAACCGCATCGGCCCGCATGGGCCCGGAAGGTGTCCGATGCCATCAGGTGACTGTGCGCGCGGCATCGGGAGGTGTCTGTTCGCCAGCAGACGTAAGCCACAGCGCCTGACAGCCAGCCGACACCCGCGGGCACCCTCGGAAGTGCCCATGGCCCTTGGTTTGATCCATGTCAAGGGCAGGGCGCCCTGCGCTGGCTAAGCTTTCGCCATGCAAACCGCCCCCTCCTTGCCGCTGCATTCCGCCGGCCCCATGCCGCCTGCCGCGGGCGGTGCCACGCCATGGGCCGCGCTGGACGAGCCGGCCGAATGGGAGGGTTTCAGCCGGCCGGCCGCCGGGCGCGAGGGCTGGTGGGAGTCCTGCCTGGCGATCGAAGGCATGCATTGCGCGGCCTGCGCGCTCACCGTCGAGTCGGTGTTGCGCAAGCTGCCCGGCGTGGACGCGGTGCAGGTCAATGGCGTCACGGCCGTGGCGCGGCTTCAGTGGCAGCCGCAGGCCACGCGGCCTTCGGCCTGGATGGCCGCGCTGCGCCAGGCCGGCTACGGCGCCTTGCCGGCCGGCGACCTGCTGCTGGCCGGCAACCGGCAGCGGGCCCAGCGCCTGATGCTCTGGCGCTGGCTGGTGGCCGGCTTTTGCATGATGCAGGTCATGATGTACGCCGCGCCGGCTTATCTGTCGGGGCCCGGCGAGATCACGCCCGACATACGGGCGCTGTTGGGCTGGGCCTCCTGGGTGCTGACCCTGCCGGTGCTGCTGTTTTCCTGCTGGCCGTTTTTTGCGGCGGCACTGCGCGATGTGCGCCACCTGCGCATAGGCATGGACGTGCCGGTGGCGCTGGGTGTGCTGATCGCTTTTGGCGCCAGCACGGCCGCCACCTTTGACCCGGCCGGCCCCTGGGGCGAGCATGCCTCCTACGACTCGGTGCCCATGTTTGTGTTTTTCCTGCTGTCGGGCCGGCTGCTGGAGCAGCGCCTGCGCGACCGCACCGCCGGCGCGCTGGAGGCATTGATGCGCCGCCTGCCGGACAGCGTGGAGCGGCAGGAGGCCGACGGCAGTTTCCGCGTGGTGGCCGTGCGCCGGCTTGTCCCGGGCGATCTGGTCCGCGTGCTGCCGGGCCAGGCCTTTCCCGCTGATGGCGACGTGGAAAGCGGCGAGAGCCGGGTCGACCAGTCGCTGTTGACCGGTGAATCCAAACCCTTGCTGCGGCGCGCCGGCGACGGCGTCATTGCCGGCAGCCACAACCTCACCAGCCTGCTGCTGGTGCGCGTGCGGCGGGTCGGTGCGCAAACCCGTTACGCCGAAATCGTCGCGCTGATGGAGCAGGCCTCGCTCGAAAAACCCGGCCTGGTGCAACTGGTGGACCGCATCGCCAGCCCTTTCCTGGCGGCCGTGCTGCTGGCCGCCGCCGCTGCCGCCTGGTGGTGGTGGCCTTTGGGGCAAGCGCATGCGATGGCGGTTGCGGTCGCGGTGCTCATCGTGACCTGCCCCTGCGCCTTGTCGCTGGCCACGCCGGCGGCCATGCTGGCCGGCGCGGGCGCGCTGGCGCGGCGCGGCGTGCTGGTGCGCAGGCTGCAGGCGCTTGAAAGCTGCGCGGCGGTGGACACCGTGGTCTTCGACAAGACCGGCACGCTGACGCAGGACCGCATGGATGTGGTCATGGCCTACACGCCTGCCGGCGTGGACCGGGACGACGTGTGTGACAGGGCGGGCGCGCTGGCCAGGCAGTCGCTGCATCCGGTTTCGCGCGCCATCGCCGCGCGCTTTCCCGTGAATGCTTCCGCGCCGGGCTGGGTCGCCAGCGAGGTGGAGGAGGTCCCCGGCCGGGGCCTGCGCGGCAAGGTCGCCAGGCTGGACGGCAGCGATGCACGCTACCTTTACCTGGGCTCGGCCTCTTTTTGCCGGGTGCCTGTGCCGGGCCGCGATGCGCCGGTGCCGCAGGCGCACCTGTCCGACGGCGAACACTACTTGGCAGGCTTCGAGCTGGACGAGGCCATTCGCCCCGATGCGGCGCAGGCCGTGGCGGCCTTGCTCAAACTCGGTGTCCGCGTGCAGCTGCTGTCGGGCGATACCGGCCAGGCCGTGGCCCACCTGGCACGCCGGGCCGGCATCGAGTGGTGCTTCGGCGAATGCACGCCGGAGGTAAAACTGGCACATGTGCGAAGGCTGCAGCGCGAAGGCCACCGCGTCATGATGGTGGGCGACGGCATGAACGACGGGCCGGTGCTGGCCGCGGCCGATGTGTCCATGGCCATGGGCCAGGCCGTGCCGCTGGCCCAGGCCAGGGCGGATTTCATCATGACCGGCAACCGGCTTGCCAGCGTGGCGGCGCTGCTGGCGCAGGCGCGGCGAACGAGGAGGGTGGTGCGCCAGAACCTGCTGTGGGCCGCGCTGTACAACGCGGCCTGCGTGCCGCTGGCAATCGCGGGCCTGATGCCGACCTGGCTGGCCGGCTTTGGCATGGCGGCGAGTTCGCTGCTGGTGGTGGCTAATTCCGCGAGGCTGGCGCGCGTTGCGCCTGAACACTAGATGGACATTCTTTTTCTGCTGATCCCCTTGTCCGTGGTGCTGGCGCTGCTCATCATTGGCGCGCTGGGCTGGGCCGTGTGGCGTGGGCAATTCGAGGCACTGGAGCAGGAAGCCGAGCGCATTCTTCACGGTGATTGACCTGTATCAAATGCCGCGCCGCCCGCCGCGCCGACACTTTGAAGCATCTAGACAAAAGGTGCTTCATGAACCAAGAAACGACGCAAGGGATCGCCTATCACGACACGGTGGTGCGCCAGTTCTCGCTGGCGGCGGTGCTCTGGGGTGTGGTGGGCATGGCGGTGGGCCTGTTCATCGCGGCCCAGCTGGCCTGGCCTGAACTGAACTTCGGCATCCCCTGGCTCAGCTACGGGCGGCTGCGGCCGCTGCACACCAACGCGGTGATCTTCGCCTTCGGCGGCTGCGCGCTCATAGGCAGCAGCTACTACGTGGTCCAGCGCACCAGCGGCGTGCCGCTGTTCGCGCCGCGCCTGGCGGCCTTCACTTTCTGGGGCTGGCAGCTGGTCATCGTGGCCGCGGCCATCAGCCTGCCGCTGGGCTATACCACCGGCAAGGAATACGCCGAGCTGGAATGGCCCATAGACATCCTGATCACCCTGGTCTGGGTGGCTTACGCGGTGGTGTTCTTCGGCACCCTGGGCGTGCGCAAGGTCAGGCACATCTATGTGGCCAACTGGTTTTACGGCGCCTTCATCCTGGCGGTGGCGGTGCTGCATGTGGTCAACAGCGCCGAGGTGCCGGCCGGCTGGATGAAGTCCTATTCGGCCTACGCCGGCGTGCAGGATGCCATGGTGCAGTGGTGGTACGGCCACAACGCCGTCGGCTTTTTCCTGACCGCGGGCTTCCTGGGCATGATGTATTACTTCATCCCCAAGCAGGCCGAGCGGCCGGTCTACAGCTACCGCCTGTCCATCGTCCACTTCTGGGCGCTGATCTTCACCTACATGTGGGCGGGCCCGCATCACCTGCACTACACGGCCTTGCCCGACTGGACGCAATCGGTGGGCATGGTGTTCTCGCTGATCCTGCTGGCGCCCAGCTGGGGCGGGATGATCAACGGCGTGATGACGCTGTCAGGCGCCTGGCACAAGCTGCGCGAAGACCCCATCCTGCGTTTCCTGATCGTCTCGCTGTCTTTCTACGGCATGAGCACCTTCGAGGGACCGCTGATGTCCATCAAGACCGTCAACGCGCTGTCGCATTACACCGACTGGACCGTGGGCCATGTGCATTCGGGCGCGCTGGGCTGGGTGGGCCTGATCTCCATGGGCACGCTGTACTACATGATCCCGCGCCTCTTCGGGCAAAAGCGGATGTACTCGGTGCGCGCCATCGAGGTGCATTTCTGGGTGGCCACCGTGGGCATCGTGCTTTACATCGCGGCCATGTGGATCGCCGGCGTGATGCAGGGCCTGATGTGGCGCGCCCTGAACGCCGACGGCACCCTGACCTACACCTTCGTCGAATCGGTGAAAGCCACCTATCCCTTCTACGTGGTGCGCTTCTTCGGCGGCGTGCTGTACCTGGGCGGCATGGTGTTGATGGCCTGGAACGTCTGCATGACGGTGGCCAAGGGCCGGCCCGTGCGGGTGCAGGTTCCCGCTCTGGCCCACGCATGACAAGACGCAAGCAAAAGCGAAGAAAGCTCATCCCATGAAAAACGACGACACAAGCACCGCCGGCTTCTCGCACGAGAAGATTGAGACCAACAACTTCCTGATGATCATCCTGATCCTGCTGGTGATCGCCGTGGGCGGCCTGGTAGAGATCGTGCCGCTGTTCTTCCAGAAGTCGACCACCGCGCCCATAGAAGGCGTCAAGCCCTACGGCGCGCTGCAGCTGGCCGGCCGCGACATCTACCTGCGGGAAGGCTGCTACAACTGCCACTCGCAGATGATCCGGCCCTTCCGCGCCGAGACGCTGCGCTACGGCCACTACTCGGTGGCCGGCGAGTTTGTCTACGACCATCCCTTCCAGTGGGGCAGCAAGCGCACCGGCCCCGACCTGCAGCGCGTGGGCGGCAAATACACGGACGAGTGGCACCGCATCCACCTGAACAACCCGCGCGATGTGGTGCCCGAATCGAATATGCCGGCCTACAGCTGGCTGGAAAAAGCCAGCGTCAACCCGGCCGACATGGCGCCGCGCATGAAGGCGCTGCGTACGGTGGGCGTGCCGTATAGCGATGCCGAAATCGCCGAGGCCGCCGCCGTGGTGAAGGACAAGACGGAGATGGACGCCCTGGTGGCCTATCTGCAAGTCATGGGCAAGGCCCTGAAGTAAAGGAGAACGCCATGGACATCAATACGCTGCGCATCATCGCCACCTTGCTGTGCTTCGCAACCTTCATCGGCCTGCTGGTGTGGGCCTATTCGGGCCGCAACCGCAAGCGCTTTGAAGAGGACGCAAAGATCCCCTTCCTGCAGGACTAGGGCTATGCCACTTCTCTTTAAAGCTTCTTTCTTGACTCCACAACGCATCGGGTACGGCTTATGAGCGATTTCACCGACAACTTCTGGTCCTGGTATGTGGCCGCGCTGACCCTGGTCGGCATCATTGGCGCACTGGTGCTGCTGTGGGCCACGGCCCGGAAAAAAATAGTCCCGAGCAGCGACAACACCACGGGCCATGTCTGGGACGAGGACCTGCGCGAGGCCAACAACCCCATGCCGCGCTGGTGGATGTGGCTGTTCGTCTTGACCGTGATCTATTCGCTGCTCTACCTGGTTGCCTACCCGGGCCTGGGCGCTTACCCGGGCGAGATGGGCTGGAGCACGCGCGGCGAATACGACAGCGCGATGGTCAAGGCGGACAAGGAACTGGCGCCGCTGTATGCCGGCTTCAGCGCCAAAAGCGCCGAGCAGCTCGCGGGCGATGCCAATGCGATGGCGGTGGGCGAGCGCCTGTTCATGAACAATTGCGCCCAGTGCCACGGCTCGGACGCGCGCGGCAGCAAGGGCTTTCCCAACCTCGCCGACAGCGACTGGCTACATGGCGGCTCGGCCGAAAAAATCAAGGAAACCCTGACCCAGGGCCGCAAGGGGCAGATGCCGCCCATGGCCGCGGCGGTAGGCTCGCCCGAGGACGTCAAGAACGTGGCGCAGTACGTGTTGAGCCTGTCGGGCGGCCCGCATGATTCGGTGCGCGCCCAGCTCGGCAAGTCAAAGTTCAGCGCCTGCGCGGCCTGCCACGGCGTGGACGGCAAGGGCAACACGACGATAGGCGCGCCCAACCTGACGGACGACATCTGGCTGCACGGCTGGGGCGAGCAGGCCATCGTCGACATCGTCAACAAGGGCAAGACCAACGAGATGCCCGCGCAGGCCGGCAAGCTCACGGAAGCGCAGATCCACGTGCTGACGGCCTACATCTGGGGGCTGTCCAACAAGGCCCCCGCGGCCAAGCTTTGAGGCGACAGTGACCCAACCGGCCTTGCGCAAAATTATCCCCATCGTTCCGGTGAGCGAGCCGGCAGGCGGATCCCTGTACGAGGCGCAAAAAAAGATCTACCCGCGCTCGGTCAGCGGACGTTTCGCGCGCTGGCGCTGGGTTTTTGTGGCCCTGACCCAGCTGGTGTTTTACGGCCTGCCGTGGCTGCAGTGGGGGCAGCGCCAGGCGGTGCTCTTCGACCTGGAGGCCAGGCGCTTTTACCTTTTCGGCTATGTGCTGTACCCGCAGGACTTCATCTACCTGACCGGCCTGCTGGTGGCCAGCGCCTTGTCGCTGTTCCTGTTCACGGCGGTGGCGGGCCGCCTGTGGTGCGGTTTTACCTGCCCGCAGACGGTGTACACCGAAATCTTCCTCTGGATAGAACGCAAGGTGGAGGGCGACCGCACGGCCAGGCTGCGCCTGGACGGCGCGCCGTTTTCGCTGGAAAAGCTGGTCAAGAAATGGTTCAAGCACATCCTCTGGATAGGCGTGGCCATGTGGACCGGTTTCACCTTTGTCGCCTACTTCGTGCCGGCGCGCGAGCTGATCCTGCAGTTCCTGCAGACCAAAATGGGCGGCTGGGAAATCTTCTGGGTGCTGTTCTACGGCTTTGCCACCTACGGCAATGCCGGCTTTTTGCGCGAGCAGGTGTGCAAATACATGTGCCCCTATGCTCGCTTCCAGAGCGCGATGTTCGACAAGGACACGCTGATCGTGAGCTACGACCCGGCCCGCGGCGAGCCGCGCGGCGCCCGCTCGCGCCATGCCGACATCACCGCCTTGTCCCTGGGCGCCTGTGTGGACTGCACGCTGTGCGTGCAGGTCTGCCCGACCGGCATAGACATACGCGAGGGCCTGCAGTACGAATGCATAGGCTGCGCGGCCTGCGTGGACGTGTGCGACGGCGTGATGGACAAGATGGGCTATGCGCGCGGCCTGATCCGCTTCACCACCCAGAACGCGCTGGCCGGGAAGTGGAGCGCGTCCCACATGCTGCGCCGCGTGCTGCGCCCGCGTGTGCTGGTTTACACCGCGCTGCTGGGCGTGCTGTGCCTGGCGCTGCTGTGGAGCCTGGTGGCGCGCATGCCGCTGAAGGTGGACGTGGTGCGGGACCGCGCGGCGCTCTCGCGCATCGCGGCCGGCGGAAAGCTGGAAAACGTCTACCGCCTGCAGATCATGAACGCCACGGAGCAGCCGCAGCGCTACCGCATCGCGGCAGCCGGGCTTGAAGGCCTGGCGGTGGCTTCGGAAGCCGAGGTCAAGGTCGGCCCCACGGAATCGCGCTGGGTGGCGGTGCGGCTGCAGATTCCCTATGGCTCGGCCGAGGCCGGCTCGCATCCCATCATGTTCCGCGTCGCCGATGAAAACGGGCGCGCCCATGTCGAAGAAAAGTCCGTGTTCCTTGTTCCGCGATGAAGCGCGATGAAGCGCGATGAAGCGCGATGAAAGGCCGTTTATGAATACCCTTCCCACCCAAGCCGCCCCCTGGTGGAAACACGGCCATGTCTGGCTGGTGGTTTCCGGGCCTGCCGCCGTGGTCGTGGCCGGCGTCGTGACGGCTTTCCTGGCCGTCAAATACCCCGATGCCGTCATAGGCGGGCAGGAGCCGGCACGGGCCTCACGCAGCAGCGGCCCGCCGCAGGCCAGGGCCCTGGCGCCGGCCCTGGAAGGGCGCAACCACGCGGCCACGCCCGACAAGGCCACACGCCCCTGATCGGCCTGATCACCCCGACAACCCGCAAGCGCAGATAACAACAGGAGGCAATGTGTGATGTCAGCCAACAAGATACTGGGCATTGCCTGGCCGGCTTTCCTGGCGGCCTGCCTGCTGGAGCTGCTGCTGTTCGGCCTGTTTGACCCCCAGGAGATGCTCAGGGATGGGCAGCCGGCCGGGCTTTCGCGGCTGGCTTTCCAGACCGCCGTGTTTTTTGTTTTCTGGTTGGCCTGCGCGGCCTCCAGCGCGCTGAGTGTGCTGCTGACCGGGCCCGCGCCGGATGCGGGGGCGGCGGCTTCACGCCGGACGCGGGCGGATCCCGCGCACGCGGTGGATGAGGACTGAAGCCGGCGCGGGGCAGGGCGGTAAGATCGGGCTCCCACTCCCGAATCGCGCCATGTCCCAATTCCCCCATGTAGGCGATGCACTGCCCAAACGCCGGCGCTCCACGGCCATTGTGCTGGCCGTATTGGCAACCCTGACGCTGCTGGCCGCCGTCCATCTCGCGACGCGCCCGCAGTCGCCGGGCCTGCCGCTTGCGCTGGCCCTGGCCGCCGCGACCTGCGGCCTGGCCTGGCTGGTGGCCGGACGCGACGCGGCGCGCGACCGGGCCGGCAAACAGGCGCTCGATGGCGCCGACGCCAGGCTGGCGGGCCTGCTGGACTCGGCCATGGACGCCATCATCACCGTGGACAGCGAGCAAAACGTGATCCTCTATAACAAGGCCGCCGAAAGAATCTTCGGCTGGCCCACGCGCGAGATGCTGGGCCAGCCGCTCACGCGTTTGATCCCGCAGCGGCATCGCGACGCGCATGGCGGGCAGGTCCGGCGTTTCGGCCAGACCGGCACGACCTCGCGGCGCATGGGGGACGGCACGGTGCTGTATGGGCTCCGGGCCAGCGGCGAGGAATTCCCGCTGGAGGCCTCGATCTCGCAGCTGGACACCGCGCAGGGCAAGCTCTACACCGTGATCCTGCGCGACGTGACCGAGCGCGTGCGCGCCGCCGAGGAGCTGAGCGCCTTTGCCTCGGCGGCCCACGCCATCCGTGAAAGCGAAAAAACCCGCATCGCGCGCGAGCTGCATGACGAGCTCGCGCAGTCGCTGACGGCGATCAAGATGGACGCCACCTGGATACGCGAAGCCATGCCGCGCGAGGCGGAGGGCGTGCGGGCCAAGCTCGACGACATGCTGGGCCTGCTGGACACCACCGTGGCCGCCACGCGCCGCATCGCCTCGGACCTGCGGCCGCTGCTGCTGGACGACCTGGGCCTGGTGCCGGCCATCGAGTGGCTGACCCACAACTTCAGCCAGCGCCACGGTGTGCCCTGCAAACTCTCGCTGGATGAGGACGTGGAGCTCGGCGAGCCCTATGCCACGGCGGTGTTCCGCATCGTGCAGGAGTCGCTGGTGAACGTGGCCAAGCATGCGGGCGCATCGCGGGTCGATGTGCGCATAACGAGGACGGGCGCGGCCGTGGTCCTCGAAGTGGCCGATGACGGCGCCGGCTTCGCGCTGGACGCGCCGCGCAAGGCCAGCTCGCTGGGCCTGATGGGCCTGCGCGAGCGGGCCCGCCTGCTGCAGGGGACGGTGGACATAGACACGGCGCCGGGCCGCGGCACCCGCATACGGGTGCTCATCCCGGTGCCCGAGACGGCTGAGGCCGCGGAAACAGGAGACATCACGTGATCAGGATTGTCATGGCCGACGACCACGCCATCGTGCGCGAAGGCCTCAAGCGCATCGTGTCGTCGATTGAAGGCATGGAAGTCATAGGCGAAGCCGGCAACGGCACGGAAGTCATGCAGCGCGTACGCGAGCTGGCCTTCGACGTGCTGGTGCTGGACCTGTCCATGCCCGGGCGCAGCGGCATGGAGCTGATCAAGCTGGTACGCGCCGAAAAGCCGCAGCTGCGCATCCTGGTGCTGAGCATGCACCAGGAGCTGCAGTACGCGGTGCGCGCCATCAAGAACGGCGCCAGCGGCTACCTGACCAAGGAAAGCGCGCCGGCCCAGCTGGAGCAGGCCATACGCAAGGTGGCCTCCGGCGGCGCCTTTATCAGCGCAGAGGTGGCCGAGCAACTGGCGCTGGGCGCCATGCCCGGCAACGAGGCGGTGCCGCACGAAAGCCTGTCCAACCGCGAGTTCGAGGTGCTGCAGCTGCTGGTGGCCGGCGTTTCCCTGACGGACATCGGGACCAGGCTGAATCTGTCGGTCAAGACTGTCAGCACCCACAAGACCAACCTCATGCAAAAAATGGGTTTGCAAAACCAGAACGAGCTGATCCGCTACGCCATCAAGCACGGCCTGGCCGAGCCCTGAGGGGGGGTGGCAGGATTTCACCCCATCAGTTTGCGGTGATCTTTCGCTCGCGCACGATGGCGCCCCACTTGGTATCTTCCTTTCGCATGAAGTCGGTGAACTGGGCGCGGGTAGTCGGCTGCGGCGTCAGGCCGTGCTTGTTAAGGGCCTCCTTGACGCCGGGGTCGGCCAACACCTTGACGATGGCCTGATTCCAGCGCTCAAGAATGGCCACGGACGTCTTGCCGGGTGCCAGGAAGGCGTACCAGTTAAGCGCCTCGAACCCGGGGTAGCCCGATTCGGCCACCGTCGGGATGTTGGGCATGTAGGCAGGGCGGGTGAGGCCGGTGGTAGCCAACGGGATCAGCTTGCCGGCTTCGACGTGCGGCATCGCGGTGGGCGGTGCCGAAAAATACGAGGCGACGCGTTCGCCCAGTAGATCCTGCAGGGCCGGAGCGCCGCCTTTGTACGGGACGTGCACCATGTCAATACCGGCGCGCTGGTTAAATAGCTCCCCGGCCAGGTGTGAAGCCGAGCCGGCGCCGGTAGAGGCGAAGTCGATGCTGCCGGGCTTTCTTTTGGCCAGCGCAACGAATTCGGCCAGGGTCTTCACGCCCAGGCCCTTGTGCACCACCAGCATATTAGGGAAGTTCACCCCGCCAGAGATCGCGGCCAGGTCCTTGAAAGGGTCGTAGCTGACCTTCATGACATGAGGTGCAATGGTCAGCGGTCCGACGGAGCCGAACAACAGCATCGAGCCGTCGGTGGGTCCGCTCGCCACATACTGGTGAGCGATGTTTCCGCCGGCACCGGCTTTGTTGTCCACGATCACTGTCTGGCCGATGTCCTCGCCAAGTTTCTTCGCGATCAGGCGCGCCGCGGCATCGGCTGCCCCGCCAGGGGCAAAACCCACCACAAGCGTGATGGATTTCCTGGGGGGAAAGTCTTGAGCCGGTACATGGCCGGTTGCGCAGAGCGCAGCCACCGCCATCGTGGTAGTGCGCAGAAATTTTCGTTTGTTCATGCTGTGTCTCCTTGGGGTGCTTGTGTCTTGTGGTTCTCAATCGGCGCCAAGGCCAATCGGATTGGGAAGGCGTTTTTCGACGGCATGGCGCAGCAGCGCGGCACTGCGGAAGATGCCGTGGCCGAACTTGCCGTAGGGCAGGGTGGCGAACAGGGCCATGACAGCGCCCAGGTGCAGGCACAGCAGCAGGGCCAGGGCGGGTGTGCCGCGCCCCAGCCACAGGGCCAGGCCGCTGGCGCTGGTGAGGAACAGCAGGGCGATGAAGCCCAGGTCCATTGGTTTTTGCGCCAGGTCGCCGTGCATGGGATGGCGCTTGCGGTTCAAGCGCCACAGGCCGGCGCTGCCGAGCACCAGGCTGATGCCGCCGGCCACGCCGAGCAGCTTGGGCAGGCTGGGCAGGGCGTAGGGTGCCACCCAGCCGAAGGCGTAGTGGTAGAGCGTGGCGACGCTGGTGGCGGCAAAGCACAGCATGAAGCCGTAGAAGGTGAGGTGATGAAAGCGCCGGCGCGACAGCGTGTAGGCATCGTCTTCGTTGTGGCAGCCGTCGCCGTGGCCGCCGTCTAGGTATTTGAGGCGCAGCACCGCATCGGCGGCTTCGGCGGCGGCGGGCGCGTTCAGCGGCGCGCCGCTGGTGGCGGGCGTGATGTCGCGCCAGAAGCGCCGCACGCCCATGGCCAGCGCCAATGTGGCAAACAGGAACACGGGGGCGAACAGGCTCACCAGCAGCTTGTGTGGAAACACACTGTAGAAGGTGCCGCCTGGCGCGGCGCCCCACAGGCTGCCCTTCATCGCCACGGCCATGACCAGGAACAGCACCAGCGCTGCGGCCAGGGCCAGTGACAGCGTGAGCCCGTTGCGCTGGTAGAGCGCGCCGAGTGCGGGCGGCCAGGCGTAGTCCACATAGGTTTGGCCGCGTACCTGCGCCATGGCTTGGGGCACGTTCACGGCAAACTCGTGCGGCGGCGCGTATTGGCAGGCATGCAGGCAGGCGCCGCAGTTGTGGCAGAGGTTCGCCAAAAAGTGGATGTCGGCCTTGCCGAATTCGAGCCGTCGGGTCATGGCCGGGAACACGGCGCAGAAACCCTCGCAATAGCGGCAGGCGTTGCAGATCTGCATCTGCCGGCCAACCTCGGTCTCGGCGGTGGAAAGAATGGGAATGACACGGCGCGGACCGTCCGCGAGCGAAACGGCTTCGCGTGCCAGGGCTTCAAGCGTTTGCATGGTGGGACTCTTTCTGCTTCAGGGCGGCGGCTGCGGCCTGGGTGCCCGCGATGCGTCCGAAGGCGGTGCCGATGCTCATGCCGACACCGGCGGTGTAGCCTTTGCCGAGCACGTTGCCGGCCATCATTTCGCCAGCCACGAAGAGGTTGGGACTGGGCCGGCCGCCGAAGCGCACGGCGGCGGTGTCGCCCACCTTCAGGCCCAGGTAGGTGAAGGTGATACCGGGGCGCAGCGGGTAAGCGTAGAAGGGCGCGGTGTCAATGGGCCGGGCCCAGTGGGTCTTGGCGGGTACCAGGCCTTCGGTGCGGCAGTCGTCCAGCGTGGTGTGGTCGAAGCGGCCGACGCGGCAGGCGGCGTTGTAGTCGGCAATGGTGCGCAGAAAGCCGGGCTCGTCCAGGCCGAGCTGCCGCGCCAGCCCTTGCAGCGTGTCGGCGGTGGTGCCGGGAAACACCGGCGGCATGAAGCGGCCCACGGCCTTCTGGTCGATGATGGAATAGGCCACCTGGGCGGGCTGCTGGGCCACCAGCCGGCCCCAGATGGCGTAACGCTTGGGCCAGAAGTCCTCGCCCTCGTCGTAGAAGCGCCGGGCCTCGCGGTTGACCACCACGCCCAGCGACACGCAGTCGATGCGGGTGCAGATACCGCCGTCAAAGAGCGGGGCGCGGGCGTCGATAGCCACCATGTGGCCCTGCGAGGGGTCGCCGATGGCGTCGGCACCGGCCTTGATCATCTGCTTGAGCAGTACGCCCTGGTTGAAGCGGGTGCCGCGGATCAGGAAGTTGTCGGCCGGCCATTCTCCGCGCTCGTTCTGGCCCCAGGCCTCGCGCAGCCAGGCGCGGTTGGACTCGAAGCCGCCGGCGGCGAGCACGCAGCTTCTGGCGGTGATGCGTTCGCCGGCCTCGGTGTGTACCGCGGTGAAGCGCTCGCCGTCGAGCTCCACCGAGGCCACCGGCATCTCGTAACGGATTTGCACGCCCAGTCGTTCGGCGCTGCGGTAATAGGCGTTCACCAGCGCCTTGCCGCCGCCCATGAAGAATGCGTTGGTGCGCGCTACATGCAGTGCCCCCGAGAGCGGCGGCTGGAAGTGCACCCCGTGGCGGCGCATCCAGTCGCGGCAGTTCGACGAGGCGCGGATGACGAGCCGGGCCAGGTGTTCGTCGGTCAGGCCGCCGGTCACCTTCTGCAGGTCCTGCCAGTATTCTTCCTCGGTGTAGGCTTCCACCAGCACGTCCTGCGGCGCGTCGTGCATGCAGCGCAGGTTGCGCGTGTGCTGCGAATTGCCGCCGCGCCAGGCCTTGGGCGCGGCTTCGAGAAGCAGCACGCTGGCGCCGGCCTCACGCGCCATCAGCGCGGCGCAGAGTGCGGCATTGCCGCCACCTATGACCAGTACATCGACCTGCTCATCGCTCACTTCTTGTCTCCTTGTGGGTCAGGAGACTTTAGGCGGGCGGCCCTTCCTGCGAAAGGCAGGATCGGGCAACAGGTGTTCAGTTTTCGAGAAGGCTTGCGCCGGCCCAGCGGCCTTCGCGCACCAAGGTGCGCGCTGTGTCGGCCATCACCACCCGCGTGGCCAGCGCGGCTGGCGACAGTTCGTCGTCCGACAGGCTGACCAGCAGGTTGCGCCGGTTCACATGCGCGTCGGTGATCTGGCTGCTGAGCACGTCCTTTGTTGACTGCCGCGCAACGGCGGCGCCCGGTTGGATGGTGGCACCCAGGCCGGCGCGGACGGCATCCATCAGCAGCGCCAGGCCGTCGATCTCGGCCACCACGTCGGGCTCGATGCGCGCACGGGCAAAGGCGGCGGTGAGGGTGGCGCGCAGGCCGTGGCCGGCGCTGGGCATGATCAGCGGCACGTCGGCGAGCTGGGCCAGCCGCACTTTGAGGCCGGAAGGGCGCTGAACCAAACCGGCGGCGGCCAGGACGAACAGCTTTTCGTCGAGCAGGGGCTCGATGCTCCAGCGGCGCGGCGTGGTGGGCTCGAACAGCACGGCCAGATCGAGTTGGCGCGCCTGCAGCATGCTGGCCAGGTGGCCCGACAGCGACTCCACCAGGTGCAGCCGTACATCCGGGTAACGCGCGCGCATGGCCTGCATCAGCGGCAGGCCGAGCACCGAGGCCGTGGTCGGCGCCAGGCCCACGCTCACATGGCCCGAAAGGCGCGCCTGCTGGGCCGCGCGCACCGCCTCTTGCGCGTGGCGCAGCGTGAGCTGGGCCTGCTGCAAGAAGGCCACGCCCGCGTCGGTGGGACTCACACCGGTACTGCCACGCTGGAGCAATCGGGTGCTGAGCTCGCTCTCCAAACGGCTTATCTGCTGACTCAGCGCAGATGTCACCACGCCGAGTTCGATGGCTGCCCGGCCCATGCTGCGCAGTTCGCAGACTTTCACGAAATAACGGAGTTGGCGGAGTTCCATAAGGGTCCAGGAGTGAATGACGCTATCGTATTCCCGTTCACCTGCAGGTGAACTCCTGCCGACGCTCCCAAGAGCCGGCGATGAAATAGCGCCGTGTTGACCAGGGTCAACACGGCCCAGGGCGCGGCTGCCTACAGTCGGGGTATTGAAACTCTGAGCCTGGGGGTGTTCCATGAGCGATGAACTCAAACAGCTGCTGGTCCATGCCGATGCGTCGCCGCAATTCGCGCAACGCCTTGAATTTGCCGGCCGGCTTGCCGCCATGCACGGCGCAGGCATCACGGCGCTGTATGCCTCGCCTTCAGCGTCGGAGGCGCTTCCGGTCGCCTCCGGCATTCCCGGCCTGGCCGTGAAGCGCGAAAACATACAGGACACCGAACTGGCGCGGGCGCGTTCGGTGTTTGAGCAACTCAAACCCGCGGGATTGCGGGCCACCTGGGCGGAAGTCCATGAGTTTCCGCTGGCCCCGGCTTTCGCGCAGCGGGCGCTGTATGCCGACCTGCTGGTGCTGGGCCAGCACGGCCCGGGCGAGGGCTGGTCCACGCTGATGCCCGCGGATTTCCCCGAAACCGTGATCGCCCTGAGCGGACGGCCGGCGCTGGTGCTTCCCTATACCTCGGCCAGGCCCGGCTTGCCCGGCAAGGTGGTGATCGCCTGGAAGCCCAGCCCGGGGGCCGCGCGCGCCGTGGCGGCGGCGCTGCCCCTGCTGCGCAAGGCCGGCTCGGTGCACGTGCTGAGCTGGGGCGACGAGGTGCCGGCGGCCGCCGCTGAAAGCCCGAATATCGTCTCCTACCTGCAGGCCCATGGCGTGCAGGCCCAATGGCAGCGCGAAGCGATTGAGCCCGAAAACCTGGGCGAACTGCTGCTGTCGCGCGCCTTCGACCTGCAGGCGGACCTGCTGGTGATGGGCTGTTACGGCCATACCCGCGCCCATGAATGGGTGCTGGGCGGCGCGTCCCGCACCGTGCTCAAGGGCATGACGCTGCCGGTGCTGATGGCCCACTAGGAAAATTCCGAGCCGGGCTCGGAGGGCCGGCACCGGCAAACCAGCTTTATCCGAGCCGGGCTTTCAGCAAAGCCCGATGTCCTGAACGCGCCGCCTGCGCGACAGTAGGGGCATGCAAGACAGCACTTCCCCCATCCGGGTTTTCCTGGCCGACGACTCCGCGCTGAGCCGCAGCCGGGTGGCCGCGATGCTGCTCAACCAGGGCATGGAAATCGCAGGGCAGGCCGATACGCCGGAACTGGCTGTTTCCGGCATCCTGGCGGCCCGGCCTGACGTGGTGGTGCTCGACGTGCAGTTCGAGAGGGGCACGGGCATGCAGGTGCTGCAGGCCGTGCTCAGGGCCACGCCGGGCATGCCCTTCATCGTCCTGAGCAACCACGCCGAGCCGGCCTACCGCGCACGCTACCTGGCCGCCGGCGCCGCCCGCTTTCTGGACAAGCACACCGAGTTCTATGCGCTCGCAGGCCAGGTGAAAGCCGTGGCCGGGCTTGCCGCGCAACCCGTTTCTTCCCTTTAAACCAAGGAGTCATCATGTCCTTAGCCTGTTCATCCGCCAGTGACGCTTCAGCTGCCGCCATTCCGCCACTGACGACCCATTGCTCGAACTGCAACCTGCGCGACCTGTGCCTGCCCTGCGGCATGAAACCCGCCGACGTGGGCGGGCTGGACGAGCTCCACTTCACCCGCACCAAGGTCAAGGCGGGGCAGGCGCTCTACCATGAGGGGCAAACCTTCCGCAACATTTACGCGGTGCGCATGGGAACCTTCAAATCCAGCCTGACGATGGCCGACGGCCGCGAGCAGGTCAGCGGCTTCCAGATGGCCGGTGAACTGATGGGCCTGGACGGCATTGCCAACGGCGCCTATGCCAGCAATTCCACCGCGCTCGAGGACACCGAGGTCTGCACCATTCCCTACGAGCAGATCAGCGGCCTGGCCGCGGCCAGCGCCAGCATGCAGCAGGCCGTGAGCCGCCTCATGAGCCGCGAAATCGTCAGGGAACACAGCCTGATGATGCTGCTGGGCAGCATGAACGCCGAGGAGCGGCTGGCCGCCTTTTTGCTGAACCTGTCGCAGCGGCTCAAGCTGCGCGGCTACTCGGCCAGCGAGTTCCACCTGCGCATGTCGCGCGCCGAAATCGGCAGCTACCTGGGCATGAAGCTGGAGACCGTAAGCCGTACCTTCTCGGCCTTCCAGCAGCAAGGCATTCTCGAAGTCGACAAGCGCCACATCCGCATCCTCGATGCCGAGGCGCTCAAGCGCATCTTCGAGACGCGCGTTCACTAAGCGGCTGTTCCCGGTTTAAACGGCACCGGCCACGGCCTGCGAAGTCGGCCTGCCGGAAAAATCCGTCCACTGCCGCCGCTCAAAGTCATAGAGCTTGCAGCGGCGCGCGGTGCCGAAGTACCAGCGCCAGGAAAAGGGCTGCACCACGATGTGGCCGGGCAGCTTTTCTTCCAGCACGGCCTGGGCCTGCTTCAGGCGGTACAACGGCACGCCCATGTCCACGTGGTGGGCGGTGTGCTCCATGATGTGGTGCAGCGCCGCGCCGAAAAAACCGTTGAAGCGCAGGTGCACGGTGGTCGAGACAAAGGGATTGGCGGCCGACCAGTCCTTTTTGTTGTCGTACCAGGCGATGCGGGTGTGCGTGTGGTGCACATAGACCACAAAACCCATCAAGGCCTTCCACACCAGCAGCGGCAGCAAGAAGCCGACGGCGAGCAGCCAGGCGGTGGATTGGCCGGTGGCCGGCGCCGCAACCACCAGCCCCGCGACCCAGGCCGCCGCGGCGGCGGTAACCAGCAGGCTGTCGGCGACAAAAATGCCGCGCCGGGTGGGCATCACGGCCTTGGACGGGAAGTAAAGCCGCTTCCACCAGATCTCCACCGCGTAATACAGCCAGGGCGCCCAGCCGCTGCGGTAGGCGCGCTCCAGCCATTGTTTCCAGGCGGGCATGCGCTGGTAGGCCTCCAGGGTGGAAGGCTGCCAGACGAAGTCAAAGCCGCCAAGGTTGGTGTAGCCGTGGTGCACGACGTTGTGCCCCACGTCCCAGAGGCTGTAGGGCGTGAGCGAAGGCAGGAACAGCAGCCGGCCCAGCCAGCGGTTGAGCCTGCGGTGCGGCGTGAAGCTCTGATGGCAGGCGTCGTGGCCCAGGATAAACAGCCTGGCGATCATGAAGCCGGCCGCCAGGCCCATGAGCACTTGCAGTACAGGGTGGCGCGCGAGCACCGCGCCGGCCATGCAGGCGGCGAACAGGGCAAAGTCCGCCACGGACAGCGCCAGGGCGATGCCGGTGTTTTTGGCCGAGATGGGGGCCAGCCAGGAACGCAGGATTTTTCGGTGGGGAAGGGGAGTTGCGGGGGGCGCTGAGAGGGTTTGGGTGGTGGGCATGAGGGATGAAGGTGTGGCGCCGGGGGCATTGGGCCACGGGCAATGGGGAAGTCCGCAGCTTAGAGGGCCCTCCCTGCCCGCGCTTTGATGCAGGTCAAGCCCCCTCCATAGCGCCTGCGCGCGGCGCCGGCGCAGACCATGAACTCCGTTGATCCACATCAATGCAAGTGCGGCGCGCCGGCGGCACAGTGGAGGCCTCACTTCCTGAAGCATCCCATGTCCGCTGTATTACCCCAGGCCCTCAAGCGTTTTGATATCTCGGGCCCGCGCTACACCTCCTTCCCCACGGCGGACCGCTTTGTCGAGGCCTTCAGCGCCGCCGACCACGGCCGCGCGCTGGACGACAGGCGCTCGCGGGCCGACGCCTCGGCCGCGCCGCTGTCTCTCTATGTGCACATCCCGTTTTGCGAGTCGCTGTGCTACTACTGCGCCTGCAACAAGATCATCACCAAGCAGCATGCGCGCTCGGCCGCCTACCTGGGCTACCTGGAACGCGAAGTGGCGCTGTACACGGCGCGCCTGGGTAGCGGCCAGGCCGTCAGCCAGTTGCACCTGGGCGGCGGCACGCCGACCTTTTTCTCCGACGACGAACTGGCCCGCTTGATGGAGATGCTCAGGCGCAATTTCGACATCGTGGCCGGCGCGGAGATGTCCATAGAGGTGGACCCGCGCACCGTGGACAAGGCCCGGCTGGCCGCCCTGGCCGCCCTGGGTTTTAACCGCCTGAGCTTTGGCGTGCAGGATTTTGACCCCGACGTGCAAAAAGCCGTGCACCGGGTCCAGCCCGCGGAGCAGGTGTTCGCGCTGGTGGCCGAGGCGCGCGCGCTCGGTTTTGAGTCCATCAACGTCGACCTGATCTACGGCCTGCCGCGGCAGACGCAGACCTCGTTTGCGCGCACCATTGGCCAGATTCAAGAACTCAGGCCGGACCGCATCGCGCTCTACGCCTATGCGCACCTGCCGGAGCGCTTCAAGCCGCAGCGCCACATCCCGGTGACGCTGCTGCCGGCGGCCGAGGACAAAGCCGCCATGCTGGCCGAGGCCATGGCGCGTTTGCAGGGCGCGGGCTACCAGTACATCGGCATGGACCATTTCGCGCTGGCCGGCGACGCCCTGGCCGTGGCCGGCCGCGAGGGCCGGCTGCACCGCAACTTCCAGGGCTACAGCACCCAGCCCGACCGCGACCTGGTGGGCCTGGGCGTGTCGGCCATAGGCGCGGTAGGCGCCACTTACAGCCAGAACGCCAAAACCCTGGAGGAGTACTGCGACCTGCTGGACCAGGGGCGTTTCCCGGTCACGCGCGGCCTGGCGCTGAGCCGGGACGACCTGGCGCGGCGTGCGGTGATCATGGCCATCATGTGCCAGGGCCAGGTATGGTTCGAGTCGGTGGAGCTCGCCTGGATGCTGGACTTCAAGCGCTATTTCGCCGCTGAACTCGAGCGCCTGCGCGAGCTGGAAGACGCCGGCCTGGTCGTGCTGTCCGACAGCGGCTTTCGCGTCACGCCCGAAGGCCGCTTCGTCCTGAGGGCGGTGGCCATGGTGTTCGACCGCTACCTGCAGTCCGACCTCAACCGCAGCCGTTTTTCGCGCATTATTTAGGCGCCCATGAGCTACGCGCTTGCCACCACCGCCTTGCTGATGGGCCTGGCCGGAGGCCCGCATTGCGCCGTGATGTGCGGTGCGGCCTGCGGGGGCTTGAGGCGCATGGACCCAAAACGGCGGCCGCAGTCGCCGCTGCTTTTCCAGGCCGGCCGGCTGCTCGGTTATTCCGCCGCGGGCGCGGCCGCCGCCGCAGCGGTGCAAAGCCTGGCCTGGATGGCGGAACACACCGCCGCGTTCAAGCCGGTATGGATGCTGTTTCACCTGACCGTGCTGGGCTGGGGCCTGGTGCTGGTGGTGAATGCCAGCCAGCCGGCCTGGGCGGACCGGGCAGGGCGATCGGCCTGGTCCCGGGTGGGCGCGGTGGCCGCATCGCGGGGCGGGATGTTTTCGGTGGGCATGCTCTGGGCTTTGATGCCTTGCAGCCTGCTGTATTCGGCGCTGCTGGTGGCTTCGCTGGGCGGCGGGCCGCTGCAGGGCGGGCTCGCCATGGCGGCTTTTGCGCTGGGCAGCGGCGTTTCCTTGCTGCTGGCGCCGCGCATGCTCGCCAGGTTAAGGGTGGCCGGCAACCGCCTGGGTGGGCAGCTCGGCGTGCGCGCGGGCGGCGGCGTGCTGGTGCTGGCCGCGCTATTTGGTTTGTGGGGCGACATGACACATCGCATCGCCCAGTGGTGCGGCCTGGCCTAAAGCGCCGGCCACCTTTTCTCCCACCTGTCCTCGGCCCCTTGCCCACCGCCCGCACAAAAGCGGTCAGGGCAGCGCTTGACGAATCAATAACCATCGGGTTATGATTTCAGCCATGCAAGCCCTCGCGAACGAAGTTTTCAAAGCCCTGGCCGACCCGACACGCCGGGCGATCTTTGAGCGCCTGGCACGCGACGGAGAGCAGACCGTGCGCGCCCTGACCGACCGCGCCGGTGTGTCGCAGCCCGCGGTGTCCAAACACCTGCGCGTGCTCAAACAGGCAAAGCTGGTGAACGACAGGCAGCAGGGCCGCGAGACGCATTACAGCGCCCAGCCGCTGGCGCTCGCGCCGCTGCGCGACTGGGTGAGCACCTATGGCGCGTTCTGGAATGAACGCTTTGATGACCTTGAATCACTGTTAAAAAGGATGGACCAATGACCCAAGCCCAAGCTCAAGCCATTACCGAAACCCGCTCGGTTGTTGTCGAGCGCGAGATTCCCCACCCGCCCGCAAAGATCTGGCGCGCGCTCACGCAGCCGCACCTGATCGCCGAATGGCTCATGAAGAACGACTTCCAGCCCCTTGTGGGCCGCGGCTTCAAGCTCAGCGCCGACTGGGGTTCCGTCGACTGCGAGGTGAAAACCGTCGAAGCCGAGAAAACCCTGTCCTATACCTGGGCCGCCTACGGCCTGGAGAGCGTCGTGACCTGGACGCTCACGCCCACAGGCACGGGTACCCGTTTGCGCATGGAGCAGGCCGGTTTCCGCACCGACCAGGAACAGGCTTACCAGGGCGCGAAACACGGCTGGCAGCAGTTCTTCGGCCAGCTGGAGCAGGTGCTGGCGCGGGCGAACTGAGGCCGGCATTCTTCGCAAGAAGGCCCGGAGATGAAAACAACGGACAGCAAGGCCCGCGCGGAGCCGGCGCTGCTCGCGGGCGGCAACCCGCAGATCGCCAAAGGCGAGGGCGACGCGCCGGTGCAGGCCTATATCGCGGCCATGCCGGGCTGGAAAAGCGATGTGGGGCGGCGCCTGGATGCGCTGGTCATGCGCACCGTGCCCGGCGTGCACAAGGCCGTCAAATGGAACTCGCCGTTTTACGGTGTGGCGGGCCAGGGCTGGTTCCTGAGCTTTCATTGCTTCACGCACTACGTCAAAGTAAGCTTCTTTCGCGGCTTGTCGCTACGCCCCGTGCCGCCGGTCGAATCCAAAAGCCGGGACACGCGTTATGTCCACATCCTGGAGGACGGCCGGTTCGACGAGGCCCAGCTGGCGGCGTGGATACAGCAGGCCAGCGAATTGCCCGGCGAAAAAATGTGAGCGGCTAAAACCTCAAGAGAAAGCAGCATTCACCATGAAAAAAGCAAGCAGCGGCGACGCGAAAGCCAGTGAAAGCGGTTCCGCCTCCGCGCAGATAGACCTGAAGATCCGCGAGCTCGATGACTGGCGCGGCGAGACCCTGGCCCGCATCCGCAAGATCATCCAGCAAGCGCTTCCCGAGGTGGTGGAGGAGATCAAGTGGCGAGGCGTTCCGGTCTGGTCGCACGGCGGCATCATCTGCACCGGCGAGACCTACAAGAGCACCGTGAAAATGACCTTCGCCAAGGGCGCGAAGCTCGAGGACCCGTCAGGCCTGTTCAATTCCAGCCTCGAAGGCAACACCCGGCGCGCCATCGATATCCACGAGGGTGACAGCCTCGATGAAAAGGCCTTGAAGGCACTGGTGCGCGCCGCCGCGGCGCTGAACAGCAAGGCTTAGTCGCGGCCTGGCACCTGCTCGCGCAGCTTGTCCAGAAAGGCTTCTACCAGCGCATTTGCGGGACCGGCTTTGCGGACCGCGAGAACCTTGCTGCCGACGGACAGGTCCGCAATCGGCACAAAGCGGATGTCGCCGCGGTTGTTCGTGGCGACACTGCGGCCCACCACCGTCGCGCCCAGGCCCGCGGCCACCAGTCCCAGCGCCGTGTTGATTTCTTTCGCCTCATGGCCGACCTGGACCTTGGCGCCGGCCTGCTCGAGGATGTTCAGCACCTGCCGGGAAAAGTGCGCGTTGGCCACCTTGGGGTAACTCACATAGGGCAGGGCGTTCAGCTCCGCGGCCCGCAGGCTGGCTTGCGCCGCCAGCGGATGCTGCGCGGGAAGGGCGGCGACCAGCGGGTCGTCGAAGAGTTCGGTGTAGTGCAGGTCGGGCTCGCGCGTGAACGCGCCCAGGGTGCGCGCGATGGCCAGGTGGATGGCGCCGCTGCGCAAGGCGGCCGGTTGTTCCTCGGTAAGGATTTCCTGCAGGTCGATGCGCACGTCAGGCAAGGCCGACTGCATGGCGCGCACGGCCTCGGGCAGGATGGAAAAAATCGTGGAGCGCGTAAAACCTATGCCTAACCAGCCCAGCCTGCCCGCAGCCATGCCTTTGGCCTCGACTTCCAGCCGGCCGCTGGCCGACAGCAGCTCCGTGCCCTTGGAGTAGACAAACTGGCCCAGCGGCGTCAGGCCCATGGGCCGGGTTGCCCTGTCAAACAGGGCGCCACCCAGCAAGGCCTCCAGCTGGCTGATCTGCATGCTGATGGCCGTCGGCGCGACGAATAGTTTTTCGGCCGCGGCACGGGCATTCCCGGCGTCCACGGTTTCGCAAAAGTATCTGACTTGCTTTAAGTTCATTATTTTTGAATATTAGTTCAAAAATCGGCAATTGCATTCAGATATTCACTAGCTCATCATCGCTCCTCATGAGCAATGACATCCCCCAGGACATCTACCAGGCCACCTGGTTCCAGCAGGCCAAAGCCCTGTCCACCGCCGAAATTTCCGATGCGCTGGACGCGCTGAAGCTGCCCGGCAGCGCTTTGGGCATACGCCCTGTGGCAGGCCCGGCCAAGCTGTTCGGCTTCGCCTTCACCGTGCGCTTTGCGCCCATTGACCGGTCTTCGCCCGGAACCGTGGGCGACTTCATCGACACGCTCAAGCCCGGCACCGTCGCGGTCCTCGACAACGGCGGCCGCCTGGACTGCACGGTGTGGGGCGGCATCCTGAGCCGGCTCGCCGCGCACAGGGGCCTGGCCGGCACAGTCATCCACGGCGTCTGCCGCGACACGGCGGAGGCCGATGAGGTGGGCTACCCGCTGTATGCCCATGGTCGTTTCATGCGCACCGGCAAGGACCGCGTGCAGGTCGAGGCCTATGAGCAGCCGGTGACGCTGGGCGACGTGCGGGTCTGTCCGGGCGACCTGGTCGTCGGGGATGCAGACGGCATTGTGGTGGTGCCGCGAGCCCGCCTGCAGGACGTGCTGGCCAAGGCGCTGGAAACCCGGGTGATTGAGGAGCAGATCCTCGCCGCAGCCCTGGCCGGCATGCCGCTGGCCGAGGCCCGCAAGCAGTTCAAGTACCACACGCTGCAGCGCGCGGCCGATTCGCCGCTGACGGCCTGAACCCCTGATTTCCGGAGACAAACACCATGAACCCCGTACGCCTTCTTTCCACCCTTGCCGCTTGCACGGCCCTCGCCATCACATCGGGCGCGGCCTGTGCGCAAGCCGCTTACCCTTGCCCCGCGGTGAAGCTCGTGTCGCCCTATCCGCCGGGCGGCACCACCGACCTGCTGGCGCGGCTGATTCAGCCCGGCCTGGGGAAAGAGCTCGGGACCCCCGTGATCGTCGAGAACAAGGCGGGCGCCAGCAGCAATATCGGCATTGAGTTTGTGGCCACCGCCGCGCCGGACGGCTGCACGCTTTTGCTGGGCAGCAACACCGGCATCGTGATCAACCGGAACCTCTACAAGCTGCGCGTGGACCCGGTGAAGGGGCTTGCACCGATTGGCCAGGTCGCCTCCGTGCCCCTGGTGCTGTATGTCAGCGCGGGCGTGCCGGCCACCAGCCTGGCCCAATTGGTGGATCTCGCCAAAAAGAACCCGGGCAAGCTCAGCTACGCATCGGCCGGCAGCGGCAGCCCGCAGCATTTGATGGGCGAGCTGCTCAAGCTGGAGCAAAAGATATCCCTGGCCCACATTCCCTACAAAGGCTCGGGGCCGGCGATCCAGGATGTGGTTGCGGGGCAGGTGGAAATGTCTTTCGAGGCCATGAGCGTGATCGTGCCGCAGCTCGCGTCGGGCCGCATACGTGCCCTCGCCACCACGGGCGCGGCCCGCTCAGCCGGCTTGCCGAATGTGCCGACCATGAAGGAGCAGGGCATGCCCGGCTTTGTGACCGAGAACTGGTACGGCCTGTTCGCGCCGGCCGGCACGCCGGCGGCGCTGGTGAAGCGGCTGAACGGCGCGCTCAACACCGTGCTCGACTCCAAGGAAGCGCGTATGAGCCTGGACAAAATGGGATCGGCCGACGTCAAGGGAACGCCCGAAACCTTCGCCAAATTCATCGCCTCGGAGCTGCCCCTGTGGGAGTCCGTGGTCAAGCGCTCGGGCGCGAAGGTCGATTGAGCATGACGGCATTCAACGGAATCGAGATCCACCCCCGGGTGAAAGAAGACGCCGCCGCGCTGGACGCCTTGCGCGGCCTGCCCAGCTCGGTGATCGGCGACGTCATGGGCGGGCGCCTGGTCGGCACGACCGCGCTGCGGCCCGTCAACCGCTCCATGGTCAGTTGCTGCGGCAACGCCTTCACGGTGCGGGTGCGAGCCGGCGACAACTTGCTGATCCACAAGGCCCTGGACATGCTGCGGGCCGGCGATGTGCTGGTGGTGGACGGGGAGGGGGACATCTCGCGCGCGCTGGTGGGCGAGATCATGATGACGACGGCGCGCATGCGCGGCGCCGCGGCCTTTGTGATGGACGGCGCGATCCGCGACGTCGACGCCTTCGAGGCGCAGGGCTTTCCGTGCTGGGCCAGGGGCGTCAGCCTGCGCGGCCCTTACAAGGACGGTCCCGGCAGCATCAACGTGCCTGTCACCGTGGGCGGCCTGTTGGTGCAGCCCGGGGACGTGATGGTTGGCGACTCGGATGGCCTTATCGCGGTGCCCGCCGCGCTCGCGGCCGAGGTCGCGGAAAAAGCCCACGCCAAGGTGCGGGACGAGCAGGCCACCATCGCCGCGATCCTCGCGGGTACATACTCATCGGCCTGGGTGGATGCCACCCTGAGCCAGAAAGGCGTTTGACACCATGGACAAGCCGACTTTGCAGCGCCTCGCGGCGCTGGACAGCAACACCGTTTCCGACGCGCTGGATTTCCTGGGGCTGCCCGGCGCCACCTATGGGCTGCGGCCGCTCTGGGACTGCCCCAGGATTGTGGGCCGGGCCAGCACGGTGCTGCTGGGGCCCAAGACCGAAGCCAAACCCACGGTCCACCTGATCTCGCCCGTGATAGACGCGGTCACGACGGACGACAGGGTGCTCGTAATCTCGGGTGGCATAGATGGCATTTCGTGCTGGGGCGACATTCTGGCCAACGCCGCCGTAGCCAAGAAAATCCGCGGCACCGTCATTGATGGCTGCAGCCGCGACATCGAAGGCAGCGAGTCCATCGCCTACCCGGTGTACGGCAAGGGCATCACCATGGTCAGCGCGCGCAACCGCGTCGTCCAGCTCGACGCCGGCAAGCCGGTACAAATGGCCGGCGTGACCGTGCACGAAAACGACTACGTGATTGCGGACCGTTGCGGCACCGTCTTTATCCCGCAAGAAAAGATCGAAGAAGTGCTGGCCCTGGGGGAAAAGATCAACCGCCGCCAGGAGGGTATGGTCGCCGCGGTCAGGGCAGGGCGCTCCGTCGCCGACGTGATGCACGACAAGGAGTTTGAGGCCATTGCCGCGGAGCGCAAATGACGCGCGCCCACAGCCTGCTGAACACCCGCCTCGCCGCCGCGCAGCCCTCCGCAACCTATCGCATGATGGACCGCGCCGCGCTGCGCAAAGCGACCGGATACCCGGTGATCTCGCTGACTGCGGGAGAGCCCGACTTCGACACGCCGCCCCATGTGCGCGAGGCGGGCATCGCCGCCATTGGGGCGGGGCACACGCGCTACACACCGGTGGCCGGCTTACGGGCCTTGCGCGAGGCGGTGGCCGCGAAGTACCAGCGCGAGAACGGGCTGGATGTGGCCTGGCTGGACACCATCGTCTGCTCGGGCGGCAAGCAGGTGCTGTACAACGCCTTGGCCGCCACGCTCAACGAGGGCGACGAGGTGATCATTCCGTCGCCATACTGGGTCAGCTACCCGGAGATGGTCCAGATCTGCGGCGGCCTGTCGGTCATCGTGCCGTGCACCGCGGCAACCGGCTTCAAGCTGACGCCCGCCGCCCTCGAAGCCGCGATCACGCCCAGGACCAAGTGGCTGATCCTGAATTCCCCGTCAAATCCCACCGGTGCGGTTTATACCCGCGAGGAACTCGTGGAACTCGGGCGCGCGCTGCTGGCGCACCCGCACGTACTCATCCTGTCCGACGACATTTACGAGCACCTGATCTTCGACGGCGCGGCGTTTTGCACCCTGGCCCAGGCCGTGCCGGAACTGCGGGAACGCACGCTCACCATGAACGGTGTGTCCAAGGCCTACGCGATGACGGGCTGGCGAATCGGCTTTGGCACCGGGCCCCGGTGGCTGCTGGAGGCCATGGAAAAACTGCAAGGGCAGCAGACCTCGGGTGCCTGTTCGATCTCGCAACATGCCGCTGTCGCGGCACTCAACGGCCCCAAGGATTTCATCGCGCAAAGCCGCGCCCAGTTCCAGCGGCGGCGCGACCTGCTGGTCGCGCAGTTGAACCAGGCCCCGGGGCTGCGCTGTGAGACGCCCGCCGGCGCGTTCTATGCATTTGTTTCTTGTGCCGGCCTGATAGGCAGGCGCAGCGCGGGCGGCGTTCTGCTCGATTCCGATGAAGCCGTGGCGGTCGCGCTGCTCGAGGAGGCGAACGTGGGTGTGGTGCACGGTTCCGCTTTCGGCCTGGCGCATCACCTGCGCTTCGCCTATGCGATCGGTGAGGCGTCCCTGCAACAGGCAGGCGCCGCGGTCCGGGACTTCTGCGCCCTGGCCGGTCCGGCCTGAATCCCCCGAATTCGTAAGCTGGCGTTTCCAGCCACCTCCTCCAATTGGGGGATGCGCTATAGCCCAAAAGGTAGCAAAGTCATGTAGCAGGATGTATCCGGGCCCGGGAACAGCCCGGGCATCTTTCGGCTCCATGAAATGTCCCATCTGAAGGGAGAACCATGATGGTTTCGCGAGCTCCCCCAAGCGCCGCGGTGATTGACCGTATCACCTTGCTAGACCCGCAGGTCGTGCAGGCCTGGTGCGCTGAATTGCAATGCACCGAGCACGAACTGCGCGCGGCCATTTACGCCGTGGGCAGCGATCCCGGGCAGGTCAGGCGCTATTTTCGCCGTGGCAAGGAAACACCGGAAATGCTGGAGGACTGAGGGTTTCCCTGTAGGTTTTCCACCGAGCCTGGGACAAGGCATCACCCGACCCCATGAATGATTTTGTTTGCGGATGATGCGGCATGAACACTTTGATCCATCCCCCCGTGATCGAGGCCCCCACGCCCGGGGAAGAGCAAGAAAAAGCCTCCAGCACCACCGAGCTCCTGTTCGGCCTGGCGCTCGGCATCTGCGCGCTTGCGGCGGTGCATCTGGCGGGCTACGCGGTGCTTCTCATCGCGCCTGTGCTGAGGCGGCTTTTCGATCAGGCCTGAAACAGGGCCCCGCACGGACGGCTAGGCCGGCAAGGGCGCAATGGCCTCCCGCAGGTGTTTTTGCAGGGCCAGCACAACAGGCTGTCGCGAGCCCAGGCCTTTGCGCAGGATGCCGATCTCGCGGTAAAAAGTCTTGTCGCCCAGGTCAATGGCGCGCACGCCCGGCGGCAGGGGCAGGTAGGCCTCGACCATGGGCACCAGCGCGACCCCCAGGCCTTCGGCGACCAGCTTCATCAGGCCCGCGATCTCATCAAGCTCGATGGCGTCCCGCACGCTGAGCTTGTTGTCGCGCAGGAAGCGCGTCACCAGGCGCCCGCCGAAAGAGGTGCGCTCGTAGCGCAAAAAGGGCTGGGACTCCAGCAGCTTGCGCCAGTCCCGGCCCTTGCTGTCTTTGGGGGCCAGCAGCTTGAAGGGCTCGCGCATCAGGGGCTGCCAGCTCATCTCGGGCAGGATGCCGAAGGGCGGCCGGATCATGACGGCCGCGTCGATCTCGGCGCTGTCGAGCTGGTCCATCAGCTTCATCGAAACACCCGGGATGATGTTGACGAACAGCCTGGGATGGTCTTTGCGCAGCGCCGCCAGCGCGCGCGGCAACACCGAGGACTGCACCGAGGCAATGGCGCCTATGCGCAAGGTGCCGGCGAGTTCCTCATCGCCGCCCGCATCGCCTAATCTGGCATACAGCGCCACGATGTCTTCGGCGCGCGCGAGCACCCTGGCGCCGGCTTCGTTGAGCACGGCGGAACGACGCGTGCGGTCGAAAAGCGCAAAGCCCAGCGATTCCTCCAGCCGCTGGATCTGGCTGCTCACGGCGGACTGGGTCAGGCCGATCTGCTCGCCGGCCGCGGAAAAGCCGCCGTAACGCACGACCGCGATCAGGGTTTTCAGCTCGGTGATCATGGGGGAGGGCCTTAATTCATCGAAATTATTGATTCTCAGTTTGAATATATATCGTTTTTCAAACTCCATGAATCGCCCTACAGTAAGGTCTTCATGATTTCCCAAGGCTCACGATGACCGCACACAACACCACAGCACCCGCCAAAGTCCTGCCTCCCTTCCACCTGGCATTTCCCGTCCATGACCTGGCCGTGGCGCGCCAGTTTTATGGGGAACTGCTGGGCTGCTCCGAAGGCCGCAGCTCCAATGAGTGGGTGGACTTCAATTTCTACGGCCACCAGATCGTGGCCCATCTGGCGCCCGAAGAATGCGGCCATCGCCAGACCAGCGCGGTGGACGGCCACAACGTTCCGGTCCGCCATTTCGGCGCGATTTTGTCGCTGCCCGAGTGGGATGCGCTGGCGGCGCGCCTGAAGGCGGCCGGCACGAAATTTGTCATCGAACCTTATGTCCGCTTCAAGGGCGAGCCGGGCGAGYAGGCCACCATGTTTTTCCTGGACCCGTCCGGCAACGCCATCGAGTTCAAGGCCTTTGCCAGCCTGGACAACCTGTTTGCCAAGTGACATGAGCCATTTCAGGGAGGTCGCCCTCCAGCACGCGAGCCGGCTGATCAACCACGGCCCCACGGTGCTGGTGACCAGCGCGCGCGGCAAGGCGCGCAATGTGATGGCGGCCGCCTGGTCCATGCCGGTGGAGTTCGTGCCGCCGCGTATTTCCGTGGTGATCGACAAGAAGACCTACACGCGCGAGCTCATCATGGCCAGCGGCGGTTTCGGCATCTGCATTCCGGGCAGCACCCTGGCCGCCTTGACGCATGCGGTGGGCAGCGAATCGGGCCGCGATATCGACAAGTTCGCGCACTACGGCCTGAAAGCCCGCAGCGGCCCTGTCCTGGGCGTTCCCTTGCTGGAAGAGGGCTGCGCGGCCTGGCTGGAATGCCGGCTGATCCCCGAGCCGCACACCGAGGACGCTTACGACACCTGTTTCGCGGAAGTCGTCGCCGCGGCCGCCGATGAACGTGTGTTCCAGCGCGGGCATTGGCGCTTCGGTGACGACAACCACGACTTGCAGACCATCCACCACCTGGGCGGCGGTAATTTTGTCAGGGCGGGCGGGATGTTTTATGCGGGTGACGCCGCGACGGCGCAGCCTCCAGGCTCGCAATGAACATGGGCGCGTGAATCGGAACTTGGCCTTCAGCACGAAGGTAATATTTCCCATAACGCCCATATAGACGAAGGTAGTATTGACTAATCGTCCCCGCAGAGTATCTTGTGCTTTGCCTTTGGCGGCCTTTGCGCGCTTCTGTCTGATATTGACCCGCCGATACTGCGCTTGCGCAATATCCAGATTGGCGGATGAACGTATTCAAGCGAGGAACTCTCAGCATGAGAACGTCTATGCGTATGTTCGATGTGGCGAAGGACTCCGCGACTGACATTGCCGCAGCGGCCGTAAAGCCTTCAGAACAGGGCCGCAGCGTGCCTGGCACAGATGTTTTCTACCATGCCGGCACGGTCACCGAGCAATGCAGGCAAGCCTTGCTTGGGCACGCCCCGGCCACGGTCTGGTTGACCGGATTGAGCGGTGCGGGAAAGTCCACACTCGCGTACGCATTGGAAGCCATGCTGCTGGATCTCGCCCACCCTTGCTTCGTTCTGGACGGGGACAACCTGCGCCATGGACTGAGCAAAGACCTGGGATTCTCTGCGCCAGACCGGCGTGAAAATATTCGACGCACGGCCGAAGTCGCGCACATGATGAATGAAGCCGGGTTGATCGTGATCACAGCCTTGATTTCGCCGTTCCGGGACGACCGGAAAATGGCGCGAGCCATCATCGGCGATGCGCGATTCGTTGAAGTCCATGTCAGTACGCTGGCAACCGTCTGCGAACAGCGCGACCCGAAAGGGCTGTATGTGCGGGCGCGCGCCGGACAGCTTGCGGAATTTACCGGAATCTCGTCTCCCTACGAAACGCCGCTCATACCTGATTTGGTGCTCGACACCGACGCATTGCCTTTGAAAGATTCGACCCAGACCTTGCTCGACCTGGTTGCGCAGCGCTGCTTCAAATGAGCCGCAACACAAAGCAGGCCTCATGATCGACGGGTCAACAATTTCTTTGGCCGTTGTGCGCTGAATATTTCAGCTGACTCAAGGTAAGCAATAACAGGAGCAGGCGTATGGAGGTAGCAGAAGCAAAAGATGCCGGCGCCCTTGTGCACTCTCGCCCACGGCCCGTGCTGATGATCCCGCTGCGGCGCTGCGGCAGCCATGCCTTGCGCTTGCGCCTGAGCTTCAATCCGCACTTTTACTCGCCCTATCCCTTGCATATCGTGGATTTCATGCCGCTGGTGCCGCTCTATGGCGATCTTTCCGATGACCGGGCGTATTTCCGCATGGTGGTGGACGTGGTGGGTTTGCAGGCGGCAAGCCCGGTCAAGTGGCCCAACCTGGTATTTGATCCGAGGCAGATATTCGAGGCGATACGCCTCGAGAGGCGCAGTGTGCATCGCGTCGTCTGGGAGTTGCTGCTACGCGCCGGAGAGCTGCATGGCGCAAGAATCGTCATGGATAAATCGCTGGACAGCGTGCACTACGCGGACGAGTTGATGAGCCTGTTTCCGCAGCTGCTGTTCCTGAATGTCGTGCGGGATCCCCGCGCGCAGGTGGCCTCCATGACCCGCGCCATCATCCACGACTTCGATGCCACCCTGAACGCGATGGCATGGGTTGATGCGTATCGTGTGGCGCTGTCGCTGGCGGAGCGTTACCCGGAACGGGTGCTTACCGTGCGCTATGAGGACTTTCTTGCCGATCAGGAGAGCACCTTGCGCAAGATCTGCCGCTTCTTCGGCATCGAGTATTTGCCGCAAATGCTGGATGTCACGCGCTCGCACGAGGCGCAGCAGCTCTCCCATATGTCGGCGCTCTGGGCTTCGAATTGTTTCGCGCCGATAGCCGCCAACGCCGACAAGTTCAAAACGCAGCTTTCGATGAGGGAAATCGAAGTGATCGAGACCTTGGCGCGCGACTACATGGCGCTTTACGGCTATGAACTGATGACGGACGCACAGGCAGCGATCAGCGACAGCATGATGGCGGATTCCCGCGAATGCTCCGGGATCGCGAAGCGGCGCGCCTGGCAGGAGCTGGAACACAACGATTACCGGGATTTCATTTTGCGCCGTTTCCGGTCAGACTATCTGCAGCAGGTACGCAATCGCCTGGACGATTTGCCGATTGCCGTTGCGGGTAAGGCACGCGATACAGCTCGCATTGCGTGAAATTCTTCTATAACGAACGCGGCGAAATTGCATGCGGAACGAAAAGACTGCGATGAAACATTGGCAATTCGGCGGCGTCACAGGAAAACTCCTCGTTGGCCTGGGTTCCATGCTGGCATTCACCGCGCTGATCGCCATCACGGGCGTGTGGTGGATCATGAAGCTGGAGCGCGTCAACGACGAGATGGTTGACGCGGGACTGGTGGTGGAGCGGCAGATCAAGGAATGGCATCGCTTGACGCGGGCCAATACCTTGCGGACGCTGCTTTTGCTCAAAACCAATGACCCGGCACTGGAAAAGGAAGTTCGCGCCGAGATCGACGAAACGGTCAAAAAAGTCAACGTTATCCTGCGCAAACTGGATACGGCCTTGCACGATGACCCGATTGTGGAGACCTTTTCCGCGGCAACCGAACGGCGCCTGCAATACCAGAAGATCCGCGCCGACGCATTCCAGGCCAAAAAGGCCGGCGACGAGCGCGAAGTCACCCGCATCATTGAGCAGGAGCTGATGTATGCGCAGAACGGCTTTCAGGCCGCGGTACAGCAGCTGTCCGACGAGCAGGTCGCGCATATGCAGGAACTGGTCGCGAGCAACAATGCGCGGTCGGAACAGGCGCGACTCATCGTTGCAGTCTCCACGTCCGTCGCGTTCGTCCTGGCGCTGCTGTTCTGGCTGGTGGCGCACAAACGCTCCAGGGAGGTCGAGCGCACGCTGAATCATCAGCTGTCGGAAAGCACGGAACTGCAGCAGGCAATCCTGGACAGCGCCAATTTCTCCATCATCTCGACGGATACCAACGGAGTGATCCGCCTGTTCAACAATGGGGCGCATCGCATGCTGGGTTATTCAGCCAGCGAGCTCTTCGCCCGGCATACACCCGACTTGCTGCACGACGAAACCGAAATGGCGGAGCGCGCGCGGCAGCTGAGCCTCGAACTGGGACAACCGGTCAAAGCCGGTTTTGAAGCGCTTGTTGCCAGGGCGCGCGGCGGCTTGGCGGACGAGCGGGAATGGACTTATATCCGCAAGGACGGCAGCCGTTTGCCTGTCATGGTATCGGTCACGGCGCTGAGGGATGAGCAGCTTGCGCTGACGGGTTTTCTTTGCGTTGCCTACGACCTGATAGAGCGCAAGAGGGTCGAAAACATGAAAAATGAATTCATTTCGACGGTCTCACATGAATTGAGAACCCCGCTCACCTCCATTCGCGGCTCGCTCGGGCTGATCTTCGGCGGTGTGGGCGGCGAGTTGCCCGAGACCGTGAAGAACCTGGTGGGCATCGCCAAGAGCAACTGTGAGCGCCTGATCCGGCTGATCAACGACATGCTGGACAGCGAGAAGATCGAGTCCGGCAAGATGCGCCTGGACCTGCAGGTCATTGACCTCAAGCCGCTGATCCAGCAGGTGCTGGCCGCCAACGAGGGTTTCGCGGGCCAATACGGCGCGACCTTGCGGCTGCAGGCGCCCGATGCGCCGCTGCAGGTGCGCATTGACGGGGACCGCATGATCCAGGTGCTGACCAACCTGCTGTCCAATGCCGTGAAATTTACGCCGCAGGGCGGGGTCGTGGAGGTGCGGGTGTCGCGCGTGGCCCAGGGTGTGCGGGTCGAAGTAGTGGACAGCGGACCCGGCATCCCGGAGGAGTTTCGCGGCCGCATCTTCCAGAAATTTTCGCAAGCGGACTCTTCCGACACCCGGCAAAAAGGCGGGACCGGCCTTGGGCTCAACATTTCCAAGGCGCTCATCGAGAAGATGGGCGGCAGCATAGGCTTTAGCAGCACGCTGGGCACGGGCACCACCTTTTTCTTCGAGCTGCCCGAATGGCAGAGTCCGGTGCCGCAGCTGCAGCCCTTCCGGGCCAAGGCTGACGCCTTCCAGCCGCGCATCCTGATTTGCGAGGACGACCCCGACGTGGCCAGGCTCATCAGCATGATGCTGGCCAAGGCGGGATTTGAAGCCGAGATGGCATACAGCGCTGAACAGGCTTTGGCCTGCCTCGCGCGGAGCAGCTACGATGCCGTGACCGTGGATCTGAAGCTGCCCGGCCAGAACGGTATCGCCTTCATCAGTGCGCTGCGCGACAACGAAAGCACACGCAAGCTGCCGGTCGTGGTGGTCTCGGCCCTGGCCGAGGAAGGGCGGCTGGAGTTCAACCACAAACCGCTCACTGTCTCGGATTGGCTGCAAAAGCCGATTGATGAAGATCTGCTGGTCCTCAGCGTACGCCGGGCCGTCGCCGGCATACAGGCCGGCAAGCCGCGCATACTGCATGTGCAAGCCGATCCCGATATCCAGCGCATCGTCGCCGCGGTGGCCCAGGATTTCGCCAACTTCACATCTGCCGCCACGCTGGACGAAGCCCGTGCCCTGCTGCGGGAGCAGCCCTTTGACCTGGTGCTGCTGGACCTGGGGCCGGGCAAGGAGTCAAGCTGGGACCTGGTCGAGGACATTGACGCGCTCGATCCGCGGCCGCCGGTGATCGTGTTTTCGCCCAGCGACACGGACCTGGCGGAAGATAAGCGGGCCGAGGCAGTCCTGCTCAAGGCCCGTACCTCCAGCATGGAGCTGTTAAGCACCATCCAGCGTATTCTGCAGATTCCCGCAGACCCAGGCACCGCCGCCCCGACCCCCTGAGCAGCCCCATGCGGGCACCGCCGGATTAATTTCGTGAGGTGGGGGTAAAAAATTTTTGCAGCGCCGCCGTGAAGGCGGGCCTGCATCCGCAGGCAAAGCCCGCTCGGCCTTCATCAGCACACCACAGCGATCACGCAGCTCGCCTGCGAGCGCGCGTGGCCCTGCCAACTATTTCACGTTCTCCAGGAATAAATCCCGCCCCGGAAACGCTTCGTTGCAATTCATGTGCGTGCCTCTCCAGGCCGCTGTGGGGCGCTCGCTAAGATGGCCCGCGGCGCGGCAGGGACGCGCCGTCGCAACGCAGGCCAAAGGGAATGTTTGCCCAAGGCCTGTTTTTTTATTGAGAACTCAAGGGAGGAAACATGAGCAAAAAAATCGCAGGCCAATGGGCCTTGGCATGGGCTATTGGCACCAGCATGGCGGGAGCGGCCTACGCAGCGGCGCCTGATGTGGGAGGCATTCGCCTCGGCATGGATGTGCAGGAGGCCCTGAATATTGCAAACACCGATCTGAAAAACAAGGTTTATGTGAGCAGCACAAAAACTGCGCTGAAGCTGACCATAGACGGCAGAACCGGTACCTTCGACAACTACAGCTACGTCCCCAAATTCAACAACGAAGCCAAGAACCTGAACTTCAGCATTTCGCCTTTGACCAACAAGGTGTGGGCCATTGCCAAGACGGAATACCCGGCAGGGGACCGGCCCGCATTAAAGGCCATCGCGGATGCATCGGCCAAATACGGCAAGGTCAATCCGGCCAGCCTGCGCCCCGAGGGCTATAGCCAGCACTGGATGTATGACAAGGGGGGCAAGGAAATCGAATGGGTCACCGTCTATGACAAGCCCAAGAACGGCAATTGCTTCGATTCGCTCAAGGACTATTTCATTGGGGGCGTCGTGACGGGCTATCTGTATTACCCCGTGGCACCCACCAACGCCTGCGCCACGATTTACAGCGTGTCGTCCCGCTCCGGCAAGCAGGACGGCCTGGCCGACAAGTTCTCGTCCTTTGCCATGGATGTCAGCGCGTTTGCCGACTGGTACAAGGTGCTGGATGAGCAGCGGACCAAGGCGCTGGAAAGCGAAAAGAGCCGCGCGGCCAAGCCGGCGCTCTGATCAACACGGCAAGCTGAAGCACGGGCGGGCCGGCTGCCCGGCTTCTGCCTTGACAGCTTGAGCCATGCCCGGGACGAGCCAGGCAAAAAAATCCCGCAGTTCTCATGCGGGATGAAGTTGTCACCACCAAAGTGACAGGAGAGACAACAGGGAGAGATTCAGCGGGTCGGGGTCACTCCGCCTGGATGTTCGCGGCCTTGACGACCTTGGCCCATTTGGCGAGGTCGGACTTGATCAGTGCGGCGTATTCCTGGGGCGTGCCGCCCTGGATTTCTATGCCGGCGGCTTCGAGCTTGGCTTTCACGTCGGGCAGTTTGAGCGCCGCGTTGATCTCGGCATTCAGCCGGGTGATGACGGCCGGCGGCGTGCCGGCCGGCGCGAGGAAACCGCCGTTGGTGTTGGCGTCATAGCCCTTGAGTCCCTGTTCGTCGGCCGTCGGGACGTCCGGCAGCGACAGGGTTCGTTTGCGCGTCGACACGGCAAGCGCCCGGACGTTGCCGGCCTTGACCTGCGACTGGATGGCGCTGATGGTGTCTATGTACAGCGCGGTACGGCCCGCCAGTAAATCCGGGTGGGCGGCCGAAGAACCTTTGTAGGGCACCAGCAGCATCTGCGCGCCACTGGCCATGCGGAACATCTCGGCCGCCATTTCCTGGGCGCTGCCGCGGCCCGAGGTGGCGACTTTGGCCTGGTCCGGGTTGGCTTTCATCCAGGCCACGAACTCGGGCAGGGTCCTGGCCGGAATCTGCGGGTACATGGCAAACACCAGCGGAACCTCGTGGGTGTAGACGATGGGCTCAAAGCTTTTTTCCGGGTCCCAGCCGAGGTTTTTGAACAGGAATTTGTTGGTGTTGTGGCTGCCGCCCACGATGCCTATGGTGTAGCCATCAGGCGCGGACTTCGCGAGCACTTCGGTGCCCAGGTTGTTGGACGCGCCGGGCCGGTTGTCGACGATCACCGGCTGGCCCATGGAGATTGCCAGCTTGTCGCCGACGACCCGGGCAATGGTGTCTATGGCACCGCCGGGCGGCGCGGGCACGATGATCTTGATGGCGCGCGTGGGGTAGGCCTGGGCGAGGGCCAGGGCCGGGACCAGAGCCAGCGAGGCCGAAACGGCAAGGGCCCTGATGAGGGTTGTGCGTTGCATGTTTATTTGTCTCCTTGTTTGTGGTTCGGGCCCGCTCACCTTATTGCGTGGTGATCTTGCGGCTGCGGATGATCTGGGCGTAACGGGTTTTGTCCGCTGCAATCAGTTTGGAGAATTCCTGCGGCGAGGTGGTGCGCGGCACGGCCCCCAGTGAGGCGAAACGCGCCTTGACCGCTTCATCGGCCATGACGGCGCGCACATCGGCGGCGATCTTCTCCACCAGATCGGGCGGCGTGCCCGCGGGCGCCAGCAGGCCTATCCATGAAATCGCGTTAAAGCCCGGGAGCGCGCTTTCGGCGAGGGTGGGCACATCGGGCAGGGCGGCGACGCGCTTGTCGCCGGTCACGGCCAGGGCGCGAAGTTTGCCGGCCTTGATGTGGCCCGAGGCTTCCAGCACGGTCATAAAAGACAGCTGCACATGGCCCGCGATGAGGTCGGCGATGGCCGGCCCGCCGCCGCGATAGGGCACATGCAGGATGAAGGTGCCGGTCTGGTCCTTGAACATCTCGGCCGCGAGGTGCGGCGCGCCGCCGGCGCCTGAGCTGCTGTAGGTCAGCTGGCCGGGCCGGGATCTGGCCTGCGCGATGAATTCGGCGGCGGTCTTTGCGGGCACCGCCGGGTTGACCATCATGGCCAGCGGCAGTTCGGCCACCAGCGACACCGGGGCAAAAGCGCTGTCCGGGTCATAGGGCAGCTTGGGGTAGAGCGAGGGGTTGATGGCCTGGGTGCCGATATTGCCCAGCAGCAAGGTGTAGCCGTCACGCGGCGCCTTGGCCACGAAGTCGGCGCCTATCTGCCCGGCCGCGCCGCCCTTGTTGTCGACGATCACGGGCTGGCCCCAGCGTTTGGTCAGCTGCTCGGCAATGATGCGGCCGCCCGTGTCGCTGCCGCCGCCGGGCGGGAAGGGCACCACCAGCGTGACCGGCCGGGTGGGAAAGGTCTGCGCACCAGTGCCGGTGCAGGCGAGGGCGGCCACGGCGAAAGCCATGGCAAGGGCAAGAGGTCTGCTGATCATTTTTTGTCTCCGTCATTTGTTTTTAGGTTAGGTCTGCAAAAGGCGAATGCGGGGCCTATGTCGTCAGGCTCATGGCCGGCCGCTGGCCCGCCAGGGCCTGGGCGATGCTGTCCAGCACCATCTCGCCCATGGCGGTCCGGGTTTCCCAGGTGGCGCTGGCGCGGTGGGCTTGCAGCGTCACGGCATCGGATTGGCGCAGTGCCAGGGGAACGCGGGGTTCGTCGACAAAAACATCCAGGCCCGCACCGGCAATGCGGCCCGCGGCCAGGGCCTCTGTCAGGTCGGCTTCGTTGACCAGGCGGCCGCGCGCGATATTGACCAGGAAGCCGCGCGGGCCCAGCGCGTCCAGCACGGCGGCATTGATGATGCCTTCGGCCTTGTCGGCCGCGGCGCAAAGCACCAGCGCATCGGAGCCGCGCGCCAGCGCCAGCAGGTCCGGCACATAAGGATGTGCAACGCCGTCGATGGGCTGCAGGTCGGTGTAGCTGACAGGGCAGGCAAAGGCCGCGGCCCGCTGCGCGACGGCGCGCCCGACCCGGCCCATGCCGACAATGCCCACGCGCATGCCGCTGAAGCGGCGGGCCAGCGGAAGGGCGCTGGGCTGGGGACGCAGCTCCCATTGGCCTTCGCGCACAAAGCGGTCGCCCGCGCACAGGTTGCGGCAGGCGGCGATCAGCAGGCCTATGGCCAGGTCGGCGACGTCTTCGGTCAGCGCGCCCAGTGTCGCGGTGACGGGCAGGCCGCGGGCCCGGCAGTAGGCCAGGTCGACCGCGTCGGTGCCGACGCCGTTGACGGCCACCACCTTGAGCCCGGGCAGTTGCTCGAGCATGGCCCGTGAAATGCCGGTATGCCCGCCGGTAATGGCGGCGTCCATGGAGGCGCCATGCTCCCGCAGCCAGGCTTGCGGGTCGGCCAGCTCAAACAGCTTGTGCACGGTGTAAAGGGAGGCCAGCTTGTCGTTGATGGCGGGGATCAGGATGGGATTGAGTTGGAGGATCCGGGGTTTCATGGAGAGGATTCAGTTCATGGAGCGAGGTGAAGCGCATGGTATGAATGAATTGATGAGATCGTCAATATTGATGTATAAAATCAATATAAATTCATTCTTCCCATCACCATGGCTTCCTGGATTTCAATGAACGAGGCTTGTGAGCTTCTCGGCGTGCGGCCGCAGACGATTTACGCCTATGTCAGCCGCGGCAAACTCGAGGTCGCACCCGACCCGGTCGACACGCGGCGCAGCCTGTACCGCGCCGAAGATGTGGCGGCCCTGGCCAAACGCAAACAGGCCGGCCGCAAGCACGAGACCGTGGCCGCCAACACGCTGTTCGGCGCGGAACCCAGCATCCCGACGGCGCTGACCGCCTTCTTCCGCGGGCGCCCGTATTACCGGGGCCGGGACGTGATCGGCCTGTCGGCCTCCGCCACTCTGGAGGAGGTGGCGCAGCTCTTGTGGAATGCCGAACAGGTGGTCGATTTTTCGTCGCCTGAAGCTGCGCCGGGCAAGCCGGGGAGGGCCCTGGCCTTTACCGCCCTGGCCGGCCTGGCGGCCGAAGGGCATTCGACGCGCGGGCGCCTGACGCGGGTGCTGCACGGCGAGGGGCAGCGCCTGGTGGGCCTGGTGGCCAATTCCTTCGGCGCCCGGCAAGGGAGCAAGCCGCTGCATGTGCGCCTCGCGCAGGGCTGGAAACAGCCCCCCGAGGTGGCCGAACTGCTGCGCACGGCCATGGTCTTGCTGGCCGACCACGAACTCACCGGCTCGGCTTTCGCCGCGCGCATTGCGGCCTCGACAGGCGCCTCATTGCCGGCCTGCCTGCTGGCGGGATTGACCACGCTTTCGGGCCCGCTGCACGGCGATGCCTCCGGCCGTGTCCAGGCCCTGTTCGGCGAGGTGGAGCGGCTCGGCGAAGACAGGGCCATAGACCATTACCTGTCGACCGGCCTGGCCTTGCCGGGGTTCGGCCACCACATCTACCCGGACGGCGACCCGCGCGCGGCCGCGCTGCTGGCCTTGTTTGAGCCTTCAAAAATGATCACGCGCTTTATCGAACAGGCCACGCAGCTGACCGGCCTGCAGCCCAATATCGACGTGGCCCTGGCCGCGCTGGTCGCCCACCACCAGTTGCCGGCCGACGCGGCCTTTGCCTTGTTCGCCACCGCGCGCAGCGTGGGCCTGCTGGCGCACAGCCTGGAACAGCTGGGTGTTGCCCAGGTGATACGGCCGCGCGGGCGTTATGTGGGCGTCATGCCGGACATGCCGTAGGGAGGGTCGGCCGCGATTTCTGAAAATTTCGCGGAAACAGGCCTAAGTCCCGGCCTCTGTTAATTTTTTTGAATCCCTCTTGGCTGATCGGCTGCCCCCTCAGGCGGGTTGTCGTAGCCAATTCAGTTTTTTGAACTTTCAGACCAGGCTCTGAGGCTCCCGGCTGGCTCTGTTCAATAAATTAATTCTTTGGTTCTAATACTTGGTAATAGAAAGGCCAAAAGTTGCCAAACGGTCTACTTGCAAAAAAATGTAACGTAAAGCAAAGTCAATCAGGCACCGCGTCCCGGGAGAGCGGGCTTCTTGCAGCGCAAATCATCGACAGAACACACGTTAAAAAATGTTAAAGCGACAGTCATCGGCGCTTGCAGCCGCTCCCACGGCGTCCTTTGGTGGAGCCAGGGCTTTGGATCCCGCTGATCCCAGGGCTTGAACTTCACAACCAAAGCGGCGCCAGCATGCATTCCTGTCTTCACCTTCCCCTCAAGCCGCTTTGCCTGACGCTGACCTTTGCCGGCCTGGCCATGGCGCCACATGCGGGCCACGCTCAAGTCACCAACAATTTCTCGGCCACAGCCACCCAGGACTGGAACGACGCAGCCAACTGGAGCGGCGGCACACCGACTGCTGCCAGCGTGGCAAAGGTCCCGACTAACCAGCAGGCGGACGTTACCGGGGCAGCCCAGGTGGGCACGCTGCAAGTGGAGGAAAACGGCCAGGTGGTCGTCCATACGGGCGGCACCCTGGCCGCCGGCACGCTTCTGGTGGGCACCACGCCAGCGCCGGGTACCGCGGGATCACTGCTGATTGATGGAAGCGTCACGGCCACCCGGGTGAGCGTGGGCGACACGGTCACCGGAGGCCAGATCTTCATCAGCGGCGCCGGCGCCACTCTGAGCGTGACGCCCCCCAGTCTGGCTGCGGGCGACCAGTTCATTGTTGGCAACAATGGCGACGGGACCCTGGGCATTCGCTCCGGCGCCACCGTTACGGTGGGCGGCACCCGCACCCTGCACCTGGGCAACGTGGGCACCGGGACGCTGATCATCGGCAACATTGGGCCCAGCGGCACGCTGGATGCCAGCGCCGTGGTTTTCGGCAATCCCAGCTCCAGTATCAAGTTCAACCAGAACGACGCCGCACCCTACACATTCTCTGCGGCGATCAGCGGCGCAGGATGGGTCGAAGTGTTCAACCACGGCGGGGGCCCCACCATACTGACGGGTGCCAACAGTTACACCGGCGGCACTTTCGTCAGAACCAATGCCCGCCTGACCGGCAACACCACCAGTCTGCAGGGAGTCATCAGCAACGAGGGCGTGCTGACCTTCGATCAAAGCACCAGCGGCACCTTTGCCGGCTCCATCAATGGAGGCGGCACACTGATCAAGGAAAACATTGGCACGGTGATTCTCTCTGGCACCAACACCTACACAGGCGGCACCACCATCAATGGCGGCACCTTGCGCGGCACTACCGCCAGCCTGCAGGGCTTGATTACCACCAACGCCAACCTGGAATTCTTGCAATCAGGCAACGGAACGTTTGGCGGCGCCATCAGCGGCACCGGCAATGTGGTGAAAAGCGGCACCGGCAATGTGACCTTTTCCGGCACCCACACCTATAGCGGCAGCACCACCGTCAACGGCGGCACGCTGTCGGTCAACGGCAGCCTGACCAACTCTGCCGTGCAGGTGCTGAACGGCGGCACGCTGGGCGGCACCGGTTCCGTGCGCAACACCACCATCCAGTCGGGCGGCACGCTGGCGCCCGGCAACTCCATCGGCACGCTCACCGTCGTCGGCAACCTGACCTTCAACGCGGGCTCCGTTTACAGCGTGGAAGTCGACTCAGCCGGCAGCAACGACCGCACCAACGCCACCGGCACGCTGACCATCAACGGCGGCACAGTCAACGTGCTGGCCAGCGCCGGCACCTACTCGCTGGCCACGCGGTACACCATCCTGAATGCCGCGGGCGGGCGCACCGGCACCTTCACCGGCCTGAACACCAATCTGGCGTTTCTGACACCGTCGCTCACCTACGACCCCAACAATGTGTACCTGACCCTCGCCCGCAATGGTGTCGGCTACAACAACCTGCCGGGCATGACGCCCAACCAGCAATCGGCCTCCGATGCGCTGCAAAATGCCTCCGGCGGCGCGAGCGGTGACATGCGCACGGTGCTCAGCGCCGTCAACGGCCTGTCGGCGCCTCAGGCCCTGGCCGCCTTCGACGCCATAGGCGGCGCCAACCTCGTGGCTTTGCGCCGCGCCGGCCCCAGCTTTGCCGCCGCATTCGGTGAGCAATTGCAGGCACGCATGGGACGAAGCAGCCTGGGCAGCGTATGCGGGAGTGACGATGTTGCGGACCGCGAAGCCTTGCGGGCACTTTTCCCGGCCATCGAGGACGGTTGCGGTTTCTGGCTGCGTGGTTACGGCAGCCGCCAAAACACCGACAGCGACGGCAATGCCGTCGCCAGCCGCCTGAACAACACCGGCCTGAGTGCGGGTTACGACGCCGAGCTGCGCCCGGGGTTGATGGTGGGGGGCGCCGTGACGATAGGCACGTCAAAGGTCAGCTTTGATTCAAGCGACCAGGGCAGAGCCCGCAGCGCGGGGCTGGCGATCTACGCCGGCTACACCGACGGCGCATGGCGCCTGAACGGCCTGGCCAGCCTGGCTTTTCACGGCAACCACATGGACCGCGGCATCGTGGTCGGGCCGCTCAGTCGCATGGCCTCATCGGATTTCGACAGCAGCACCGCCACGGCCTATGGCGAATTGACATACGACCTGGACATGGCCGGCTGGACGCTGCAGCCCATGGCCGCGCTGGCCTTCAGCCGCAACCAGACCAACGGTTTTACCGAGCAGGGCGCCGACGCGCTCAACCTGCAGGTCGCCGCGCAAACCGTGTACTCAACGAAGTCCTTGCTGGGGCTGAAGGCCGGCTTTGATGTGGGCCGCCTGCGGATCGAGCCGCGGCTGCTGTGGGCGCACGAGTTTGGCAACTACAACGCCCCGATGACGGCACAGTTGCAAGGCGCCAGCACGCCCTACCAGTTCCAGATCGCGGGCGTATCCCTCAATGCCAACACCGTGGTCCTTGGCGTGGGTGTTTCAGGCCGCATCCATGACAACTTCAGGCTCTTTGCCGACCTTCAAACCGAACAGAACGCACGCCAGCGCAACCTGGCCCTGCTGATGGGCGTGCGCGGCAAATGGTGAACACCTCCACATTCGATCTGCCCACCCCGGCTGCGCCCAGTCTCTGGTTTGTTTTTTAGCCGGTTAACCGATTTATCCACTTAACCCACGCATACCCATGCCTTACAAAAGCATGCCTCCCATCCCCCCGGCGCCCCTCACGCCACGCCCACCTCTAAAGCCCCTTAAACCCGGCAAGGACGCAGGGGCCCGACGGTACGACACCATTGTTTTGCTGCTCATCCTCAGCCTGGTCGTGGTGATGGCCGGTGGCGCGGCGCGCTACATCCTGGTGGACCGGCCCGCGGCGAAGGCACAGAAGGAGGCCCAGCTACTGATGCAGCAACTGATGGCCGCAAGCCAGAAGAACCAGCAGCAGCTCGAACAAAAGCTGGCGGAGGCGAAGGCCCAGACCGAGGCATTGCGCGCCAACATGGAGCAGATGAAAGCCGAGATCCAGCTGCCTAAAGCCGCGGTTGAACCGGTTCCGGAGCCCGTCCAGAAGCCGGTGCCCGACGCCCTGGCCCTGGAACGCAAGCGGCTGGAGCGGGTCAAGGCGGTCGATGAACTGGTGGACTCCCTGACCCCCACTCTGCAGGTCAAGTTCCAGCAAAAGGTCGCCTGGCTGGACCACACCGTCTCCTTCGGTTTTAGCGTGACCAACGCAAGCCGCCGTGCCGTCCGCGTGGGCCAGCCGCGCCTCGCCCTGACGCTGCACCCCTTGCCCAACATGCTGCCATCGGCGCTGGCACTGAAACCCGGCGACATACGGGCCGACATTTGCCCCCCAGGATTGATCGGGCCGGGGGAGACGATCAATTGCAATGTGGTCCTGCGCGCCGAAGCCTCTTTCACCGGCGTCGGCCACATCTCGTTTCGCACCATCATCTCGGCGCGCACCGACCTTGCCGCCAACAGCGAAACCTGGAAAACGGTGCGTTCCGCGTACAAGGACGCCTACCTGGAGGAGCGCATGGTCAAGGATGTGTCCCTGAGTGGAGAGCTGTGGCGCTAATTTTTCGATGCGTCCCTTTTATGGCGAAGATGGGTGGCCTGGGGCAGGGCGGGCTCAGCCCAATAGTTTGACCAGCGCCCGCACCCCCGCCGCCACCTCGCCGTCACCGATCAAGCCCAGCCCGAAGGTCAGGCCGTTGTAGCGCAGCCGCCGCAGCCCGGACCTATCCAGCGCTTCCACCGCGATGCCCGCCTCGGCGGCCGCGCGCGCCACCTTGTACGCCTCCAACTGCGGCGCCAGCATTGTGCTCACATGCAGCCCGGCGGCCGACGGCAGCGGTATCAGCAGCCCTTCCGCATGCTGCTCCATCGCCTGCAGCAGGGCGTCGCGCCGCCCCGCATAGACGCGGCGCATGCGCCGCACATGGCGTGCGAGATGCCCTTCGCGGATAAAGGCGGCCAGCGCCAGCTGCGTCAGCAAGGGCGGCGCGCCCTGGGTAGCGTGCAGCGCCGCCGCGAGCCGCTCCCGCGCCCAGGCCGGCGCCACCACAAAGCCGGCGCGCAGGGCAGGGAACATCACCTTCGAAAAAGTACCGACATAAAACACCAGGCCGCTGTCGTCCAGCGAATGCAGCGCGTCCAGCGGCCCCCCGCCGTAGCGGAACTCGCCGTCGTAGTCGTCTTCGATCACGACGGCCTGGTGTTGCCGCGCGAAGTCCAGCAACTGCGAGCGGCGGTTCAAGGACATTGCCGTGCCGACCGGGAACTGGTGCGAGGGCGTCACGCAGATCACCTTGGCCTCGGGCGGCAGGCGGTCCACGCGCAGGCCTTCCTTGTCGAGCGGCACGCGCTGCAGCTGCGCGCCGCGAAACGCCATGGCCGCGTGCAGGGGCGCATAACCCGGGTCCTCGACGGCCACCACCGTGGCCTGCGGCGTGACCAGCAGGTCGGCCAGCAGGGCGAAGGCATGCTGCGCGCCCGAGGTGATGAACACGTCATCGGCGCTGCAGGCCACTGCGCGCGACAAGGACACATGGCCGGCAATCGCTTCGCGCAGCTGGGGGTCGCCGGCGGGATCGGTGTAGGCCCTGGGGGCGCGCGCGAAGTCGTGCTGGGCGCGGGCGCACAGGCGCCGCCAGCCAGCCCAGGGAAACTGCGCGTGGTCCGGCAGGCCCACGCGGAAGTCAAACCGCGGCCCAGGCGGCATGGCTTCGGCGGACCACGGTGCCACGTGCCGCCATGCGTCGGGCAGGTCGGCCCGTGGCGGGCCGGCGGGGGTGGATGGCGGCGCCGCATGGCCACGTGGCGGCAGGGTCGCCGCGACAAAAGTGCCCGCGCGCTGGCGCGGCAGCAGATAACCTTCGGCCGCCAGGTGGTCATACGCGGCCAGCACGGTGTTGCGCGACACGCCCAGCCTGTCCGCGAGTTCGCGCGTGGTCGGCAGCCGCACGCCCGCGGCCAGGCGCCCGTCGATGATCGCCGCCCGGATCTGGCGGTGCAGGGCGGCGAAGCGCTCCCGCGAGCCGGCCGCGGGCATGTCGATGTGAAATTCCATGCCGGTATGGCCCTTATGAATTAGCAAATTGTGGAGCTTCAAAGGTACCAGATGGCATGCCATGCTCCGGCCCGGAAACATGAAATAAAACCTGAAACAAAGGGTGATACCCCCATGGATACCGCACTTGTCCTGCTCTCGCTGTTCCTGATCGACAGCCTGGCCATCGTCAGTCCCGGCCCCAACATCCTTCTGGTCGTGCATGCGGCCGCCGAGCGCGACCGGCGCGGCGCCTTGCTGATTGCCGTGGGGCTGGCCGCCGCCGGTGCCATGTGGGCGCTGATCGCGGTCACTGGCCTGACGGCGGTTTTTGAGCTCATGCCTTCGCTGCAGACGGCGATCCGCATCGCCGGCGCGGCCTATCTTTTGTACATTGCCGTGCGCCTGTGGCGTTCGCACGCGGGGCCCAAGCCCACGGTGGCCGTCTCCGATCGGGCGGCGCAGCCTGCGCGCCAGGCGCTGCTGCGCGGCCTGGCCACCGGCCTGCTGAACCCCAAGTCGCTGGCTTACTTTGGAAGCATCTTTGTGTTGCTGGTGCCGGCCGATGCCGGTTGGCCGCTTCGCGCCGCGGCAGTCGGGCTGGTGCTTTTCGACGCGCTGCTCTGGTACGGCCTGGCCGCCTGCCTGTTCTCGACGCCGCGCGTGATCGAAGGCTATATGACGCTGCGCCGGCCTATAGACCGGGCTTGTGCGGCGCTGATGGCGGCTTTCGGCGTCAAGCTGATGCTGTAGCGCGGGGGAGGCCGGCTGGCGATGAGCAGCGACATGGATCGTTCGCGCACTATTGCGGCGGCTTCAAATTCCCTCGCATCGCCTCCGAGCGGGCGTCTTTGATGAACTCGAACCAGGCGCGATCCTCTTCAACCAGCGTGCGAGCGCGTTGCTCCTCCTCTGTGTCGAAAAAGCTTGTACTTCCGATCCGGGACTTCACGATCGGCATCGACACGACTCCGGCAAGGATTCCCGCCTGAATCCACCGACGGTCGCGGGGCTCACCACGGGCATATTTGGAAAGGGCGGCGTCGTTTGGATCCAGAAACCAGGCCCTCAGTCCGTCGCGCTCAACCTTGATGAGGCGGTCACGCCAGCCGTCCGGCAATGCCGGTAAATCAGGGGAGACGGCGTCGAGAAAATAGCCTGACTTCTCGTGATAGGCCGAGTTTTCCCCCAACGATTTCGCAATGTCAAAGATGCGGCCGGGATCGGCCTGGGTGAAGCAATCCACGTCGTTGGACAAGGTCATGGCCTCGGGGATCTCGAAGCTCTGCTCCAAACCCAGGATGGAAAGGCTGCCAATCACGACAAAGTCGGTGTGGCCGGACAAGATCCGGGCCTCTTTGAACATCGCGAACAGGGCGTCCAGGTTCATGCGTGCACTCCCACCCACGGCGAGTTTTGCCGTAGCGAAGGACCCCATCCATCGGCGTCGGAAACCATGGTGCTTGCCATGGCGACTGGATCCAAACTCAAGATCTGCTCCCATTTCCGGATGTAGTCCGTGCTGCAGAGCCGTTCTTTTTTCCAGCGATCCACCACGGCTCTAGCGTTCTGAATGAGCTGGTCACGCTGGGAGGCAGGCAGCGTGACCAGATCCAGCGCAATTCTGTGGTGCCTGTTCAGCCGGTCTTTCTCAACCATGGCCTGATTCGCTCGGGCAAGCTGGCGCGCCGAACGCTGTGGATCGTCAGGCTGCGCCTGGTTAAATCTCTCGGGTGAGACGACATAGGCTACAACCTTGCCGTGTTTTTCAATGGCCACGGGCGCAATTCCCGCGGCTTTGATGAGCTGCCCAAATTGCTGCTTGGCGATGCTTGAGGGGAATTGCTCCATCTGGGGGCTCCACGTTGAATTGTCCATTTTAATTAAAAATGTCCAATTTGTCTGCTTTAGCCCGGGGATGCCATGCAGGAGTGAATTATTCGAAGAACACGGTGCAGACCGACCAGTTCACCACTTCCGGGGCAGAGGCCGGGGCGGAGGAGGCCGGCGCCGGCGTGCTGACCAGCGAAGTCAGATGCAACACAGGCCACTTCGAGCCGGGAAGTGCCTGCCCGTGCAGCTTGGTCACCCGCATCAGCCGCTTGGCGGGGTCGTCGCCAGCAGCCGTTTCGTTGTAGTCCAAGCGGCCAACGGCGCGGGAGTCCGAAGGCGAGCCTGCCGGACGCCGGAGTTGCCGAGTCATGCTCATGTCAGGGCCTGCATCGTAGCTGGACGAGCGTCCGTGTTCCAGAAGATGTCCGGCGAGGCGCAAATCGCCAGGCTCGCGCACCAGAGTTCTGGAATCCACAAGCCAGAGATCCTTGGGCGCATCGCGCAAGACGTTGGTCAAGGAATTCGGCGAGGCCGCGTGCAGCCTGAACACGCCCTGTGCCTTTCCGGCATAGCTCACAGCGAAGGGCATGCGGCGGATCGTGACCGACGCTCCGTTGGACTCTACGAGACGGTCGCTCTGGCTTAGCTGAAGATCACCGCAGCGCGTGTTGACTGGCGCAGGGCGATCAGCGGCGCAACCGGCAACGAGCACCGTGCAGACAGCGATCAGGCTAGCCGTCCTGTCAAAAGACACGGCCGTCTTTGAGGCCCAAAGCGATGCGCGAATAATACTTAACATAATACATATCGTGGAATTAATCGACTCACAACCCAGCTGGAGCAGTAGGCACAGGCTGATCGTTGGTGGCGCTTGGCCGCGTGCGATAGGCAGCAGCCAGTCTGGCCCCATGCTCACGCAGAGGACGCTCCACAAATCGAAAATTCAGGTCGGCCGTCAGCAGGATCAGCACCGCAGCCGCCGCACTGAAAGCTGCGGTCTGCTCAGCACCGGGCAACTGCCAGCCGTTGATCCTGAAGTACCCTTCTCGCACGGCGAAAAACACCGCCTCGTGGCATAGGTAGATGGCGTAGGAGCGCGTGCCAAGGTAGATCAGCGCTGCGCGGACCCGCCCTGGCTTGATGAGCACGGCCTGATCCAACGCGGCCAGCGCCACCAGCAGCACCGACACTAACGCGGCCACTCCGGGGTAGTCGCGCAACGGCCCAGTGGGCAATAAGATCAGCGCCAGGCAGAGCGCTGGCAGCAGGATGGCACGAAACACACCGATGCGGCCGGTTAGCTGTTTCAGCAGTGCAATTGTCTCTGGCGTGACGGCCAGCAGAACACCCAGCGCGATCGCATCGGTCCTGATATTCCACAAAAGCCCGGGCGGAGGCCGATGTAGAGCGATCTGCACCAGCACCAGAGCCACCAGCACAAACTTAAGGCGTGATCTCGACAAGAACACCACCACAAATGGGAACACGAGGTAGAACTGTTCCTCCAGCGACAAGCTCCAGTAAATCACGCTGGAACCACAATTTTTTGCTTCAGCACATGCGGCGAAGTTGAAGTTAGCCACTTGCAGTAGGGCGGCAAGGGTGCCAGTCGCAGTATTAAAGAAGCTGCCAAAGCTCCCCGAATTATTGAAAAACAGCGAGGCACCTAGGTACACCATCAGCCACAGCGTGGCCGAGGGCCACAATCGCCATATGCGCTTTATCCAGAACGGGACGGCAACAGCCTTGAAGTCTTGCCATGACCGACCGGCAGGCCGCGCGACGAAGCTGCTAGCGATGACATAGCCGGAAATGCAGAAAAACAGGTCTACGCCGCCACCTAGTGCCGTATTTGAAGCAAGCACTTGGAACCAAGCGGGCTTCCACGCAAACAACAGGTTGAGGTGAGCAACCAAGGTGATCAAGATGGCGACAGCGCGCAAAACCTCTATTTCTGGCAGGCGATGTCTGCCCGGAAAATCTGGCTGGGTTAATGTAGGCATGGCGCATACTAGTTTGCAAAGTGACGAATTTTTCGATAATCGAAAGGTTTTGAGATCAAGCCGTCCGAAGCGCGAAAAAAAACCCTCCGATTAGGGGAGGGTTTTCTTAACATTACAAAGATCGTGGTGTTATGACAACGAGACTCTAACTACATAGTTGTAATAACGAGTCCGGAATATACATCGTGGAATATAAAAATAACCCTGCTAGGGGGCGCCAGTGCCCGGCTGCGCGCTCTGCTCGCTGAAACTGGCCTCAAGTTGCCCAACGCGGCTCTGCATCTGCAGGTCTCGCTGCGGACTTTACAAAACTGGCTTAGCGGCCGGCACCAGATACGGCACCGGACAGCGCGAAGTCCGCATAACCCGTCGTTGCTGGCAATTCCAGTGCAAGAGGAACGCCGACACCACGCCCGCATGGTGTGGCGATGACGAGGCTCTGAGCAGCCAAACGGAACTGCCGGCACAAAATCAAGCACGGTCGATGCAGGATGTGGGATAGCACGCTGGACCTCACGCCACCCAAGGCGATTACGCTGGAGTTCCCTGAGGGGCCACTGCTGTGTGCTTTGAATGCCCGCCCGGTCATCGGGTGGCGCGGCACTGGTTAAACAGTTTTGGCGACTGTTGGGTGTTGGACACCAATCCCTTCGTAGTGTGGCTCACATACACTGGGAATTAATAAAAGGCATTAGCGGCTGGTTGCCGCGTTGTGTTGGACAAAAATGAAATCTAAAGAACGGCTACACATGTACAGATCGCTTCAAGGTACTAGAGCAGTTGCAGCGATGCTTGTTGTGTTGTTTCACCTTGGAAGTACCTTGGCACTGAGCAAGTACTTTGGAATTGATGCATTAGCCGTCCCCTTCAAATTTGGTAGCGCCGGTGTTGAATTTTTCTTTGTTCTCAGTGGCTTCATCATCCTCAGTGTGCATGCTAAAGACATAGATAGACCGGATCGATTAGCGGCATATATCCGAAAGCGAATTAGCCGCATTTTCCCCATCTACTGGATTATTTTTCTGTCGATATTTGTAGTCGCTATGCTATTGAGCGGCTTTAGAGATAACGTTCCCAAAGATGTATCGCATGTCCTAGCCTCACTATTGCTCATTCCGCAGGAGGCGGGAGCTCCCGTGGTTTCGGTTGCGTGGACGTTGCAGTACGAGATGTGCTTCTATCTATTTTTTGCGGTTTTGATTGCGAGTCGGTGGGTGGCACTTGCTCTTGGATGCTTTTATCTTTATCTGTACTCCACTTATAGTGGCTCCCCATCTGTAGGCTTTCCTCTGTCTTTCATATTTCGAGACTATGTTTTTCTTTTTATGATGGGTGCGCTGGTGTCATTCGTCAATTCGAAAAACAAGAGTCTCTTGAGAGCACCTGTCGCTGTTGCGGGGTTCGGGGTTGCACTTTTTGCGTTAGTGGCGATTGATGTTGTTGCGGGAGCCAATTTGCTTAATGCTTGGCGCACGATCCTTTATGGCATAGCGAGTGCCGTGATTATTCTCGGTCTAGTACAAGCAGAGAATAGAGGTAAGGTCTTGCTCGATCAGAATTGGCTCCAATTAATGGGTCAATCCTCATACTCCCTTTACCTAATTCACTTTACTGTGATCGGGGTTTTTTCCAGGCTTGCTATGTCGATTGGGCTTAATGGGTTCGGATGGTTCGGGGCGATGGCAACTTACGGGGCCATACTGTGCGCATGCATTGCCATCTCGCTGGCATTCCACATTTGGGTGGAAAAACCTATCGCTGGTTACCTCGGCAAAAAGCGTGGCCAGCCTTCACTGCTGACGTCGTAAGCCGCCGACTGACAGCTAAGTACACTTGATCACTCTGCCCTCGTCCTAACTGAATCAAGGGCCCGTTTGGCGCTCTGGTCAGCTTGGCTGGGCTCGGCCTTGCTGGGCCGCACGAATCGCCGCAGCCCGTTTACGCTCACCGTAGGCTCACCATTGCCCGGCCGGCCGCTTCTTCCGGATCGCCGCGGCGATGGCTTCGACGGCGTCCGGGCGATTCGCTTGCTCGGCGAACTGCAAGGCGGTCAGGCCTTGCTGGTTCTTGAGCTGGGGGTCGGCGCCTTCTTCGAGCAGCAGCTTGACGGCCGCCGGCGTGCCGTACATGGCGGCCATCATCAGCGGCGTCGTGCCGTTGGGCGACTCGGCGTCGATATAGGCGTTGTTCTCCAGCAGCAGGCTGATGATGGCCACGTTGCCGTTGCTGGCGGCGTAGTGCAGCGGCGTCCAGCCGGTCTTGTTGACGTCGGCGCCCCTTTTGATCAGCTTTTCGGCCAGCGCCTGGTGGTCCTTGATCGCGGCCAGCATGAGGGCGCTTTCGTCCTTGCTGTTGAGGATGTTGACGTCGGTCTTGGGCCAGGCGATCAGCGCCTCGGCGACCTTGGGCGAAGGCTCGCGCAAGGCCAGGTACAAGCCGGTCTGGCCCGCCGGGTTCAGGGTGTTGGGGTCAAAACCGCGCTGCAGCAGGTTCTGGATGACGGCGGGATTGTCCTGCCGTATGGCCGCGAAAAAATCTTCGTAGGAGCCAGCATTCGCCACAGAAAAACCAGTAATGACAATAAGATAAATTGCCTTCTTAAAGTATTGGATGAGGTTTTTCATGAGGCGTTCACCCCGCTGAACAGGCGCTCGAAATTGCGGCTGGTGGCCTCGGCGATGGTTTGCAGCGGTTGCTGCGTCAGCTCGGCGATCTGCTTGGCCACAAAGGGAACGTAAGACGGGTTGTTGGTTTTTCCGCGGTAAGGCATGGGCGCCAGGTAGGGGCTGTCGGTCTCTATCAGCATGCGGTCCAGCGGAACGAATTGCGCCACTTCGCGCAGATCGGCCGCGTTCTTGAAGGTCAGGATGCCGGAAAACGAGATGTAAAAGCCGAGGTCCAGAGCCGCGCGGGCCACGGCCAGGGTTTCGGTGAAGCAGTGGAAAACACCGGTGGCGGCGCCTGGCTGCCCCGCGCTGCCGCCCTCCTCCTTGAGGATGGCGATGGTGTCGTCAGACGCGCTGCGGGTATGGATGACCAGCGGCTTGGCCGTTTGGCGTGCCGCGCGTATGTGCACTCGAAAGCGCTCGCGCTGCCATTCCATGTCGGCCACGGTGCGCTCGCCCAGGCGGTAGTAGTCCAGCCCGGTTTCGCCTATGCCAACCACCTTGGGCAGGGCCGCGCGCTGCAGCAGGTCGTCCAGGCTGGGCTCGCGCACGTCCTCGTTGTCGGGGTGCACACCCACGGTGGCCCAGAAATTATCATAGCCCGTGGCCAGGGCGTGGACGGTTTCGAATTCTTCCAGGGTGGTGCAAATGCATAGCGCCCGGTCGACCTGGGCGTCCCGCATGGCCTGGCGGATTTGCGGCAGCTGGGCCTGGAGCTCGGGAAAGCTTAGGTGGCAGTGGGAGTCGGTAAACATGGCGCAATGGCTCTGGATGGGTGCCGCTATCCCACTATATATATAGAGGGACAGGGGGTGAAAGGCATGGAAAGCGGGGCGGCCGGCGCGGCCGCCGCTCCGCTTAAATCGTCTGGGTGGGCCGGTCGGAGGCCAGGTGCGCGCCCAGGATTTCCTCGATCTTGATCTTGAGCAGGCGGGATTTTTCGTCGGACGGGAAACGCACGCCCACGCCCTGGGTGCGGTTGCCGGCCGCCCTGCCCGGCGTGACCCAGGCCACCTTGCCGGCCACCGGGTAGCGTTGCGTGTCTTCGGGCAGCGTCAGCAGCACGTAGACGTCGTCGCCGAGCTTGTAGTCGCGTGCGGTGGGAATGAAAACGCCGCCTTCCTTGAACAGCGGGATGTAGGCGGCGTACAAAGCCGCTTTTTCCTTGATGGCCAGCTGGACGACGCTGGGCCGGGCGCCGGCGGCTGCGGGGGAACTGGCGGGGGGCGTTGTACTCATGGCGCTAGTTTATCGGTTTGAAGGCGGCGGTGTCCGCAATTTGCGGGATGAATGGCGGGCTTTTTTATTTGGCATTGAGCGCCAGCCGGGCGCGGCTGACCAGCGATTCCAGCATCAGGCCCGGGTTGTAGGGATGCTCCACGGTGCGCGCGATGGCCGCCAGCTCGCGCGACCAGCTGGCCAGCGCATACAAGCCGGCACCCGCCTTGCCGGCCGCGGCCGACAGGTCGGCGGCGCTGAAAAAGCGCGGCGCGGCGCCCATGCGCACAGCCAGCACATCGTGGCAAAGCTTTTGCAGGGCGTCCACCGCCTGCGCCGGCGCCCAGTCCGACAGGGCGCTCACGTCGCCGCGCGCCATGGCTTTGGGCAGGGCCTGCCAGTGCTGGGCCGCTTCGCCGGGTGGCGCATCCTGGGCCCAGGCCAGCGCATCGGCCGGGCGCCCGCCCGAGGCGACTAGCAGGGTTTGCAGGTCGGCCGGCTTGGGCGCGGGCGCGGCTTTTTTGGCGCCGCCGCCCTCACCCGCCTGGCTGATTTCCTGCTGCAGCCAGCCCAGCGCGAGCTCAAAATCCGGCCAGACCATGGTGTGGCCCAGGCAGCGGCTGCGTATGGTGGGCAGCAGCTGGTGGGCCGCATCGGTGGCCAGGATGAATTTGACGGCCCCGGGCGGCTCTTCGAGCGTCTTGAGCAAGGTGTTGGCCGTCACGTTGTTCATGCGCTCGGCCGGGAACACCAGCACCACCTTGGTCGTGCCGCGCGAACGCGTGAACTGGGTGAAGGACACGGCCTCGCGCGCCGCGTCGACCTTGATTTCCTTGCTGGGCTTGCGTTTTTTGCTGTCGAGCTCATCCTGGGTTTTTTCGTCCAGCGGCCAGCCCAGCGCCAGCGACAGGGTCTCGGGCATCAGCATGCAAAGGTCGGCATGGGTGTGCACGTCGACCGCATGGCAGCTGCCGCAGTGCCCGCAAGCGCCTTGCGGCGTGGGCTCTTCGCAAAGCCAGGCGCGGGCCAGCGCCAGCGCCAGCTCGAACTGGCCCAGGCCGGACGGCCCGCTGAGCAGCCAGGCGTGGCCGCGCTGCACCAGCAGGCTTTCCAGCTGGGTTTGCAGCCAGGGCGCCAGCGGCGGGTTGTTCGATACGGCTGGGCCGTCCGCGGTTTCGGTGTCGCTCATGGCAGCCAGCCCTTGTCCATAAAGACCTGGCGCACCGCCTGCCAGACTTCGTCGCGGCTTTTGGCGGCGTCTATACGGGCAAAACGCTCGGGGTGGTTTTTCTGCCGGTCGGCATAACCTTGCGCCACGCGGCGGAAAAACTCCAGCGGCTGGGCTTCAAATTTGTCGGGCACGCGCGCGCCGGCCAGGCGCAGCGCGGCCTCCTCAGGCGCCAGGTCGAACCAGACCGTCAGATGCGGCTCGATCACGGTTTCGACGCCGGGCTTCATGGGCGTGTTGCCGGCCGGGTCGCCCAGCAGGCCTTCGTCGGACTGCACCCATTGCTCCAGCGTGGCCAGCAGCTTGAGGTCAAAGCCGCGGCCCGCGCCCTGGTAGGCAAAGGTGGCATCGGTGAAACGGTCGCACAGCACCACCTCGCCGCGCAGCAGCGCCGAGGCGATCACATTGACGATGTGGTCGCGCCGGGCCGCGAAGATCAGCAGCGCTTCGGTCAGCGGGTCCATGGCATCGTTGAGCACCATGGCGCGCAGCTTTTCGGCCAGCGGCGTGCCACCGGGCTCGCGTGTCAGCGTCACCGCCCTGCCCTGGTCCTTGAAAGCCTCGGCCAGGCCGGCGATGTGCGTGGACTTGCCGGCGCCGTCTATGCCTTCGAAGCTGATGAAAAGGCCATGCGTGGGGTGTTTGGAATGCATGGCTACTGACCCCGGATGTATTTGTTCACCGCGCGGTTGTGCTCGTCCAGGCTGCTGCTGAACTGGCTGCTGCCGTCACCGCGCGCCACAAAGTAGATGGCCTTGGTGGGCGCCGGCTGCACCGCCGCGAGCAGCGCGGCCCGGCCCGGCATGGCGATCGGCGTGGGCGGCAGGCCGGCGCGGGTGTAGGTGTTGTAGGGGGTGTCGGCCAGCAGGTCGCGCTTGCGCAGGTTGCCGTCGAACTTGCTGCCCAGGCCGTAAATCACGGTCGGGTCGGTTTGCAGCAGCATGCCCAGGCGCAGCCGGTTGCTGAAAACGCCGCCTATCTGCGGCCGGTCCGAGGGCTTGCCGGTCTCTTTTTCGACAATGCTGGCCAGGATCAGCGCCTCATCCGGGGTTTTGAGCGGGGTGTCCGGGCTGCGCAGGGACCAGGCGGCATCCAGGCGCTTGTCCATGGCGCGTGCCGCGCGTTTGAGCACGGCCAGGTCGCTGGAGCCCTTGGCATAGGTGTAGGTGTCGGGGAAAAAACGGCCCTCGGGGTGCACGCCCGGCTTGCCCAGTTTTTCCATGATGGCTTCGGGCGCCAGGTTCAGCGTGTCGGGTGACAGCTGCTCGGCTTTTTGCAGGGCCGCGCGCACCTGGGTAAAGGTCCAGCCTTCGACCAGCGTCACGCTTTTGAGGGCTTGGTCACCGCGCACCAGCATGCTGAGCAGCTTTTGCGGCGTGGTACCAGGCGCCAATTCATAGCTGCCGGCCTTGATCAGCCGACCCTGACCCGAAAAGCGGAACCAGGCATGGAGCAAGACCGCCGGCACGTCTGCGCCGCTGGCGACTATGACGTCGGCGACGCCGCTGGCGGGCGTACCGGGCTCGATTTCCAGGTCCACCACCTGGCTGCCGGGCGCCAGGCGCAGCGGAATCGGCTCGTGCAGCCACCACAATCCCGCACCGAACAACAGCAGGGCGCCGGCAAATACCAGGATCAACAGACTTGTAAAGACACGACGCACAACCCAGCTACCTTTTCTGTACAGAACGCAAAAGCCGAGGCCTATGATAATTCAGCCCATCTCCCCACCGACCGTGAAGACCCCCATGACCCTGCCCAGCACCGCCCACCCGATTTCCGGCACCACCGAACTGACGCACCTGGGCGTCATCCGCGTCACGGGCGACGACGCCGTCACCTTTTTGCAGGGCCAGCTCACGCAGGACGTGGCGCTGATGGCCAACAACGAAGCCCGCCTGGCGGCTTTTTGCAATGCCAAGGGCCGCATGCAGGCCAGCTTTGTGGTCTTCAAACATGGCGCGGACCTGCTGCTGGTTTGCAGCCGCGACATCCTGCCGGCCACACTCAAGCGCCTGTCCATGTTTGTGCTGCGCGCCAAGGCCAAATTGAGCGATGCCAGCGCGGAATTCGCCTTGTATGGTGTCGCCGGCGCCGCCGTGGCCCAGCTTGCGGGCCGCGCCGGCGCCCTGTGGGAAAAAGCCGAGATCGGCGAAACCAGCCTGGTGTTTTTGCATCCCGGCGCCGGCCAGGCGCGCGCGCTGTGCTGCCTGCCGGCCGGCTCGCCCGCACCCCCGAGCCCGCATATCAGCCTGGCCGACTGGCAATGGCTGGGCGTGCGCTCCGGCATTGCCATGATCACCCAACCCATCTTCGAGGCCTTTGTGCCGCAGATGCTGAACTATGAATCCGTGGGCGGCGTGAACTTCAAGAAAGGCTGCTACCCCGGCCAGGAAATCGTGGCGCGCAGCCAGTTCCGCGGCACGCTCAAGCGGCGCGCTTATCTGGCCCACACCGCCGGAACACCTGCGGTCGGCCAGGAGGTGTTCCACGCCTCCGATGCCAGCCAGCCCTGCGGCCTGGTTGCCGCTGCCGCCCCCAACCCAGCCGGCGGTTCTGACGCCATTGTGTCCATGCAGACTTCCGCAGCGGCCGATGCTGGAGACGGCCGCCTGACCTTGGGAAGCGCTTCCGGTGACGCCCTCACCCTGCTCCCCCTGCCCTACGCACTGCTAGAAGATATTTAACGATGTGCCTGGTCGCCTTTGCCATAGGCGCTTCCGCACGATGGCCGCTGGTGATCGCGGCCAACCGCGATGAATTCCTGGAGCGGCCCACCCTGCCCCTGGCGCGCTGGAACACCGCGTCCGGCCAGGAGATCGTTTCAGGCCGCGACCTGCGCGCCGGCGGCACCTGGATGGGCATCACGCCAGCCGGCCGCATCGCTTTTTTGACCAATGTGCGCCAAGCCCAGCCCGAGGCCGCGCCGCGCTCGCGCGGTGAACTGGTCACGCGCTGGCTCGAAGGCAGCGGCGACGCGGCAGGTTTCGTGGCCGCGCTGGAAGATAAAGGCGCGGCCTTTGGCGGCTTTAACCTGGTGCTGGGCGACTTCCGGCAAAAGGCCTGGACCTGGGTCACCAACAAATATGAGGGCGCACCAGCCTTGCATGCCCAGGCTTTGGCGCCCGGCCTCTATGGGCTTTCCAACGCAGGGCTGGACACACCCTGGCCCAAAACCCTGGAACTCAAGCGCGTGCTGGCGGCCGCCTTGCAAAGCGGCGACGGCCCTGAGGGCCTGCAAAAGCTATGGACGGCGCTGGGCAGCCGGCAGCGCGCCTTGCCCGCGGACCTTCCGCATACCGGCGTGCCGCCCGAGCTGGAAGAAGCCCTCTCCAGCGCCTTTGTCGAAGTGCCGGGGCGCGGCTACGGCACGCGCTGCAGCACCGTGCTGCTGGCAACGGCCTCCGGCAGCGGCTGGAACATCGAGCTGGAAGAGCGCAGCCACGGCCGCGAGGGCCCGGCCGCCGTAGCGGTACACCGCGAGCAATTCAGCGTCAAGGCGCCTTGACCATCTCTATGTGCGGGATGCCGACTTCCTCAAAGGGCTCGCCGCGCGGCCTGAAGCCCAGGCGCTGGTAAAAGCCCTCGGCGCTGCGCTGGGCATAGAGCATCACCTCCCTGTCACCGCGCTCGCGCGCCGCATCCATCAGTGCCTGCAGGATGTCGCTGCCCACGCGTGAGCCGCGCAGCGCATGGTGCACCGCCATGCGGCCTATCTTGCCCACGCCCTGCGCTTGCTGCACCAGCCGACCGGTCGCGATGCCCTGCCCCAGGCCGTTGTAGGCCACGGCATGCAGGGCCGTGCTGTCGGCCTCGTCCCATTCCATCTCCATGGGGATGCCCTGCTCCTGCACAAAGACCGCCGTGCGCACCTTGCCGGCGTCCGCGCCCAGCGCGGCCCAGCCGCCGGTCTTGACCTGCAGCATGGCCTCGCCGGCTTCATACGCTGTCAGCACGCGGCGCAAGGCCTCGGGCACCGGTTTGGAGGTCTGCGAGGCCGGGTCGGCAAATACATAGACCAGCTCGCAACTGATCAGCAGCGCGTCGCCGCGAAAGATCGCGCCCGTAAACGCCATCGACGAATTGCCGATGCGCGCGCACTTGAGCGCCACCTCGAGCTGTTCGTCAAAACGCGCCGAGCCGTGGTATTCCACGGTCGCCTTCTTGACGTAGAGGTCGCCGCCCAGCAGCACCATGGCTTCCTCATAGGGCAAGGCCAGCGCGCGCCAGTAGTCGGTGATGGCCGTGTCGAAGTACATCAGGTAGTGCGCGTTGAACACGATTTTTTGCATGTCCACCTCGGCCCAGCGCACGCGCAGGCGGTGGAAAAAGCGGAAGTTCTGTCGTTTCATCCCTGTCGTCTCCTTATCAATCCAGCCCGAAGGCGCCGCGCAGCGCCGCCGCCGCATCGGCATGGGCGCGCCTGGCTTCGGGAATGATGCGACCCATCTTGATGAACTCATGGGTCACGCCGCGGTAAATCTCCAGGTCCACCGCCACGCCGGCCGCGCGCAGCTTGTCGGCATACATCACGCCTTCGTCCACCAGCGGGTCGCATTCGGCCAGCCCCACCCAGGCCGGTGCCACGCCATCCACGTCGGGCGCATTGAGCGGCGCGAAACGCCAGTCGTCACGGTCCGCCGGGCTGCGCACATACTGGCTGAAGAACCAGCTGATATCGGCCTCGCTGAGCACAAAACCCTCGGCAAAAGTCTTGTGTGAAGCCGTGTCCTGGTGGGCGGTGCAGCCCGGGTAGATCAGCAGCTGCAGGGCCAGCGGCAGGCCGGCGTCGCGCGCCAGCACCGCGCACATGGCGGCCAGCGTGCCGCCCGCGCTGTCACCGCCCACGGCGATGCGTTTCGCGTCCAGGCCACGGGCGGTGGCATTGGCCGCCAGCCACTGCAGCGCGTCCCAGGCATCGTCGGCCGCCATCGGGAACTTGTGGGCCGGCGCCAGCCGGTAGTCCAGCGAGACCACGGCGATGCCGGCCAAAAGACTCAGCTGGCGGCACAGGATGTCATGCGTGGCGACGCTGCCCACCGTGAAGCCGCCGCCATGGAAAAACAGCAGCACCGGCAGCGCCTGGTCCGAGGGCGCATACAGCCGGGCGCCCAGCAGCTCGCCGTCGCGCGCGGGGATCTGCCAATCCTCCACCCGGGCCAGCGCCGGCTTGGGGATTTCGAGCACGCCGGCGCCGGCCGCGTAGGCGGCGCGGGCCTGGTCGGGTGTTTGGGTATGGAAGGCCGGGCGATTGGCGCGCGCGATGCGGCTCAGCACATCGCGCATGGCGGGGGTCAGCAGGGTTTGCGGATTCGGCGGCATCAGTGAAGGCGTGGGGCGGCGGCGCGGGCGCTATCACCCAGGTGACGGGAATAGGGGTTGGCGGGCGGGGGATTCGGGCAGGAGGCCTGGAAAGCCATTAAAGTCAGTGCAAGAGCCCGCATAGCCCCACATCGTACAACGCAGAAAGACCGCCCGCATGGCCTTCATTTATTACGTCACCCAGATCCAGTTCGAGTTCGGCGCTGTGAAGCTGCTCAAGCAGGAATGCGAGCGCGTGGGCATCACGCGCCCGCTGATCGTGACCGACCCCGGCGTCAAGGCGGCCGGCATTTTGCAAAAAGCGCTGGACGCCCTGCCCGGCATGCAGGTCACGGTGTTCGACCAGACGCCTTCCAACCCGACCGAGGCCGCAGTGCGCGCCGCCGCCGAGCTTTACAAGGCCAGCGGCTGCGACGGCCTGGTCGCCGTGGGTGGCGGCTCGGCCATCGACTGCGCCAAGGGCGTGGCGATTGCCGCCACGCACGAGGGCCCGCTCACCACCTACGCCACCATAGAAGGCGGCTCACTCAAGATCACCGAGCGCGCCGCGCCGCTGATCGCCGTGCCCACCACCAGCGGCACCGGCAGCGAGGTCGCGCGCGGCGCCATCATCATCGTGGACGACCACCGCAAGCTCGGTTTCCATTCCTGGCACCTGGTGCCCAAGACGGCCATCTGCGACCCCGAACTCACGCTGGGCCTGCCCGCCAAACTCACGGCCGCCACCGGCATGGACGCCATCGCGCACTGCATGGAGACCTATATGTCGGCCGCCTTCAACCCGCCGGCCGACGGCATTGCGCTGGACGGCCTGGAACGCGGCTGGGCCCACATCGAGCGCGCCACGCGCGACGGCAGCGACCGGGAAGCGCGTTTCAACCTGATGAGCGCATCGATGCAGGGCGCCATGGCGTTCCAGAAAGGCCTGGGCTGCGTGCATTCCTTAAGCCACAGCCTGGGCGGCGTGGATCCTCGCCTGCACCATGGCACGCTCAACGCGATGTTCCTGCCGGCCGTGGTGCGCTTTAACGCCGGGGCCGAGTCGGTGCAAAAAGACCGGCGACTGGACCGCATGGCCCGCGCCATGGGCCTGGCCTCGGGCGGCGACATTGCCGAGGCGATACGCGACATGAACGCCCGGCTGGGCCTGCCCAGCGGGCTGGCGGCCATGGGGGTTGAGCGCGGGCAGTTCGGCCAGATCATCAGCGGCGCGCTGGCCGACCATTGCCACAAGACCAACCCGCGCATCGCGACGGCGCAGGAATACGAGGACATGCTGGCCGCGTCGCTCTGAACGAACAGCCGCCGCCGGCGCGCCACCCGCCTCAGGTCCAGTTGGCCGCGAGCACGGGGGCAAGCGCCGTGCGGTAATTGTCCGGCAGCGTGGTCTGCCCAAGCGGCGGCGGCGGGAAAACCGCCATGGCCTGCACCAGTTTGTCGACATTGCTGTCCAGCAGGGTTAGTTGAAAGGAGGTGTCCTTGATCTGCTCCACATGGTAGGTATTGCCCAGGTACCAGCCGATAACTGTCACCTTGTCGCCGGTGCCTATGCGGCTGAGTTCCAGGTTGTTGTCAAGCTGGCGCAACCACACCTGATCATGCCTTATGTCGCTTAACTTAAGAACATCCGTATTGCCGGCCGTGGAGTCGTTTTCCCACAGCTTGTCCGCCCCATCGCCTGGGCGGAACCAATAGGTATCCGAGCCCTCTCCGCCCAGTAGCCGATCGCTACCCGGGCCGCCCAATAAGGTATCGTTACCCTCGCCGCCAAATAGCCCGTCGTCGCCGTAGTCGCCGCCAAGCCAATCATCGTTGGCCTCGCCCTCCAAGACGTCATTGCCATTGCCGCCCTCCAAGGCGTCATTGCCATTGCCGCCCATGAGGGTGTCATCGCCGCTTTCGCCGTAAAGCCAGTCATTGCCCGCCTGGCCGTCCAGGCTGTCGTTGCCATCACCGCCCCGCAGGCTGTCGTTGCCCGCGTCGCCATTGAGCTTGTCATTGCCCGCCTGGCCCCATAGCGTGTCGTTGCCGTTACCGCCCTTGGCGGTGTCGTCACCGGCTCCGCCGTCCAGGCTGTCATCGCCGTCGTCGCCCTGCAGGCTGTCATTGCCGCTTTCGCCGTAAAGCGAGTCATTGCCCGCCTGGCCGTACAGGCTGTCGTTGTCACCACCGCCCCACAGGCTGTCATTGCCGCTTTCGCCGTAAAGCGAGTCATGGCCCGCCTGGCCCCATAGCGTGTCGTCGCCGTTACCGCCCTGGGCGGTGTCGTCACCGGCTCCGCCGTCCAGTCTGTCATCGCCGTCGTCGCCGTGCAGGCTGTCATTGCCGCTTTCGCCGTAAAGCGCGTCATTGCCCTCCTGGCCAAACAGGCTGTCGTGGCCATCACCGCCCAGCGCGGTATCGTTGCCCTCATCGCCATTGATCCTGTCATCGCCCGCCTGGCCCCACAGCGTGTCGTTGCCCTGGTTCCCAGCCAGAGCGTCGTTCCCAGCTCCGCCGTCCAGGCTGCCCTTGATGTGGTCGACTCCTGCCGTGCCATCCACATTCGAGATTAGGTTCAGCGAATCAATGTAGGAGATTTCGCGTGCCGTTGTGGCCTGCTCAACGGGCCAATAGGAACCGTCGGGGGGGAACCCATCGTAGCTTGGAAATGCCGTTGGAGACACATACACGCCCAAGAGCCTGCACGCGTTTTCGCTTCCTTGTCGCCCCGACAATTGGATAGTGTCTATAGCCTGCACACTACCAAGGTCCAGTTCTATGCAGGCATGACCAGCGACGGCGGTGACATGCAGGAAATCTGCGTATCCCCCTGCAATCCCGTCCGTCAGTGCATTTAAACGGCCACTCCAGGGAGGGAAAGCGGAATTACCTATGCCAAAGGCTCTGACGGACGCAAAGTTGGCTATAGCGGTATCCCCGTATGCTCTCACTTCAGTCAGCTCCAAATGACTGACGGGAGGCATCCCCTCTTCGCCTGCAAGAAGGAAAGCGTAGATGCGGATAAAGCGGCCGAAAGTCCCGATTGCGACGGAGGTGCCACTTGAGTTGTAGCGCTCAACGACCGTCCCCGCGCCAAGGTCGGCAACAATGCCTACCGCCGGGTTGGCGTTGCTGCCCGGGGCCCCGAGGTTGTAAGCCGCCGTGACATATCCACTGCCGCCACTGAGGCTGTCATTGCCTGGGCCGCCATCCAGCACGTTGATGCCTTCGCCGCCGCGCAGCCAGTCATTGCCGTTTCCGCCCCTGAGCGTATCGTTGCCCCAGCCGCCCTTGATTTCATCGTTGCCATCGCCGCCGAACAGGTAGTTGTTGCCCCAGCTGTCTGATTGGTCAAGCCAGTCATCGTTGGCACCGCCATCGAGCCAGTTATTGCCTTCGCCGCCCTTCAGCGTGTCTCTGCCATTGCCGCCAAAGAGCCTGTCGTTGCCCCCCAAGCCCCACAGCGTGTCATCACCGTCCAGGCCCTCGATCCAGTCGGCACCGGCGGTGCCGATCAGGTTATCGTTGCCGGGGGTGCCTATGATGTGGTTCTCCACCGCCAAAGGCCCCATAGCGGCCCGGGTGGCCGGGCTTGAGCCCAGGCTGTTCGCCGCTATCTGGAAACCCGCCTCAAAGACGGGGGCCTCGTTGTTGTACAGGTCGGAGCCGGCTTCCCCGTAGGGCTTTTTTTTCCGGAGCCCGGGCTCGGTCTCTTTACCGGAGCTGGGTTTCTGCGCTGCGAGAGTGTCTGCCAGTGTTTGAGCCATTTGGTTTCCTTGGTTTTCCTTGCTTGCTTTGGGCTGAAGGGCTTGTGGGATGGTTCGCTTGCACTTGCGCGCCCGGGGAATCCTTTTTCATTCATAAACCCGGAGTAGAGAGCCGTCGGGAATGTTTTGGTACTACGCGCCAAGTCGGCGAATTATGGGCAGGCCAGGCAGGAATGCAGACGCGCTTTGTCTTTTGGTGGGCATTGTTTGGGCGATTTATTTGCCCTTCGTCTAAAGGGCGCGCCGTGGGGCGGCCCCGGGCCATAAAGGCCCTATGCGCTTGGCGGCGCAAAGGCCGGGCCGCCAGGTGATCCGGGCAGGGATCAAGGCAGGCCCGGGCGCGCGCGTTCAACGGAATATGGTTACGTTTCATAACCATAAATGGGCGACTTGGCAAGAGTCTATTTACTTATTATTTATAACCAAAATCCCGTTACGCTTCGGCTTGTGGTTAACGATTTCCACGCTGGCGGGTTTGCGGGCGCATGGCCTCGGCCGGACGCCGGTCGCTAAGCACGCCGGATCAACAACATCAGGAGACATCATGAAGACCCAATTGTTCGCACTTTCGGTGCTGTCGGCCGCCAGCTGCGCGGTGCAAGCCCAGAGCTCCGTCACGGTGTATGGCGCGCTCGATTCCTACCTCGAGCTCGCCTCCGCGGGCAACGGCACGGTGACACGCGTCTCCAGCGGCGGCGCCATGGGCTCGCGCTTCGGCTTTCGCGGCACGGAAGACCTGGGCAGCGGCCTGAAGGCGAACTTCATCCTGGAAGCCGGCATTTTGATGGACACGGGCGCCAGCACCGGCACCGCCACCGTCCCGACCAGCACCGTGCCGACGGGCGCCGCCTATATCTTCCAGCGCCTGGCGACGGTGGGCCTGAGCGGCGACTTCGGCGCGGTCAACTTAGGCCGGCAGTACACGCCGCACTTCGGCACCATGGCGGCGTTTGACCCGGCCGGCTTCACCATGTCGGGCGCCCTGAACTACTACGCCGGCCCCGGCGTGGGCATCAACGGCGGCTCGCTGGCCGACGCCACCACGCGCCGCGACAACTCCATCCAGTACACCACGCCGACCTGGGGCGGCTTCAAGGCCAATCTGTTCTACGCCTTCGGTGAATCGAACGGCGCGGGCGGCCAGCCCAAGTCCACCGGCAACACGCTCAACATCGCGGCCGGCTACAGCAGCAGCACGCTGTCGGCGCAAGCGAGCTACATGACGGAAAAAACCATATACATCGTCGGCAACACCGACAAGTACACCGTCCTGGCAGCGTCCTACGATTTCGGGGTGATCAAGCCTTCGGCGATTTTTGTGCGCCGTCGCGGCGACATGGCCGGCGCGCCCGCCCTCGACGCCTACCAGATCGGCGCCTCGGCGCCCGTGGGCGTCGGCAAGCTGATCGCCACCTACGGCCAGCTGAAAAACAAGACCACGGCGAACTCGGACTCCAAGGCCATTGGCGTGCGCTACGACTACCCGCTGTCCAAGCGCACCACGATTTACGGCGGCGCGACCCGGATCAGCAACCAGGCCGCGGCCGGCTACACCATCAGCGGCGGCGGCGGCAGCTCGCCGGGCCTGGCGCTCTCGGCCGTCGGCCAGAGCCCGAAATCGGTGTACGCGGGTATCGCGCACATGTTCTAAACGGTCAGAGCGTGCCCAGCTTCCCCAGGTCGGGCCGCGCCAGCCAGGCCTGCCATTCCTCGGCCAGCTGCGCGCTGGCCGCGGTGGCCGCGCTCCAGGCTTTCACCCTGGCCTGCATATCCGGCCCGTAGCGCACAAAATCCTGGCGGTCGGGCAGCTTGGCGTTGGGCAGGGTCTTGATCCATTCCGGGTCGGGCGCCAGCAGCACCATATTGTCCAGAAAGTGGGTGGCCTTGTGGCGCCACTTGAGGCCTTTGTCCAGCCAGCCGGGCACCACCGATTTCTGGAAGTGCGGATACAGCACCAGGCCGGCGCCGCCCGCCACGCTTTGGGCGCTGTAGTTCAGGTGCAGGTGGTAGTCGGTGATGCCGCCATCCCAGTAGGCGCCGGGCGGCCCCCCGGGCACGTTGTGCACCGAACGCAGCACAAAGGGAATCGAGCAGCTGGCCTGCAGCGCGGGCTGGAAGTTGTCTTCGCTGAGGTCGACCTGGCGCGTGCGGTAGTCGCCGGTGGCGAAAGGCAGTTTCACGCCGGGCGTGGAAAACACCACGCGCTCCAGCCAGGCACCCATGGCCTTGCGGTGCAGGCTGTTGGTCAAAAAGGCGCCTAAATAGCCCAGCGGTGTGGCCAGCTTGTGCTCGCGGCCCAGCATGTGGCGCCCGCGCGAGGTCACGATGTGCAGCTTGTAGCGCGGGTGTTGCAGCACTTCCTGCACGCGGCCGCCGTAAAACGCCTTGAGGCTCTCGCCGAACTGCTCGCTCACCCTGTCCGCGGTCGGGCGTTTCTGGCCGGGCTGCAATTCATAGTGCTGGTGGATGTAGTCGTCCTCCAGCCGCGAGAAGCCGGCCGCCGGGTCATTCAGGCAGGCCGTGGCCATGCGCCAGGCGCCTATCGACGCGCCGACCAAATGGACGGGATGGTCGGTTTTGGCGAGCCACTCGCCGAAGATAAAACGGTCCAGCGCGCCCAGGATCAGGCCCTTGGGCCCGCCGGCCGCGCCCGGCACCACGCCGATGTCCCTGGCTTGCAGGCCGTGCTGCTCGATGTGCCGGCGCGCTTGCGGGCCAGCGTAGATGCGAAGGGCTTTCATGGAGCGTGGAGTGTCGGGCGTATTGGAGCATCAAGCCGGTGGCGCACTTGTCCTTTGCGGGACGGCCGCGCCCTCCCCGCTTATTTCTTGAGCGCCGCCAGCTTGCTGAAGGCCGATTCCATGGCCGTGGCGGCCGCCGGTTGCGGCGCACCGCGCCCGCCACCGTAGTTGCCGCCGCGGCCCTGCCCGCCGGGCCGCGCGCTTTCAAAGCGGTTGTCGCGCGGGCCGTCGCGCCGCGCCGACGCGGCGTCCAGCTTCATGGTCAGGCCTATGCGCTTGCGCGCCACGTCGACCTCGGTCACGCGCACTTTGACGATGTCGCCGGTCTTGACGACTTCGCGCGCGTCGTTGACGAACTTGTTGGCGAGCTGGCTCACGTGGACCAGGCCGTCCTGGTGCACGCCGATGTCGACAAAAGCGCCGAAGGCCGCGACGTTGCTGACCGTGCCTTCCAGCGTCATGCCTTCCTTGAGGTCCTTGATGTCTTCCACGCCCTCGTTGAAGCGCGCCACCTTGAAGTCGGGGCGCGGGTCGCGGCCGGGTTTCTCGAGTTCGGTCAGGATGTCCTTGACGGTGATCACGCCGAACTGCTCATTGGCGAACAGCTCGGGCTTCAGGGTCTTGAGCATTTCGGCGCGGCCCATGAGTTCGGCCACCGGCCTGCCGGTGTGGGCCATGATTTTTTCGACCACGGGATAGGTTTCGGGATGCACGCCGGTCATGTCCAGCGGGTTGCTGCCGCCGCGCAGTCGCAAAAAGCCCGCGCTCTGCTCAAAGGTCTTGGCGCCCAGGCCGGTCACCTTGAGCAAATCGGCGCGCGAGGCAAAAGCGCCGTTGGCATCGCGCCAGCGCACCACCGATTTGGCCACGGTTTGCGACAGGCCCGAAACCCGCGCCAGCAGCGGCACACTGGCCGTGTTCAGGTCCACGCCCACGCTGTTCACGCAGTCCTCGACCACGGTGTCCAGGCTGCGCGCCAGGTCGCTCTGGTTGACGTCGTGCTGGTACTGGCCCACGCCAATCGACTTCGGGTCTATCTTGACGAGTTCGGCCAAAGGGTCTTGCAGGCGGCGCGCGATGCTGGCCGCGCCGCGCAGGCTCACATCCACGTCGGGCATTTCCTGCGAGGCGAATTCGCTGGCCGAGTAGACCGAGGCGCCGGCTTCGCTGACCACGACTTTTTCAATGATCTGCTCCACCTTGGCCATGCCCTTGATCAGGTCGGCGGCCAGCTTGTCGGTTTCGCGGCTGGCCGTGCCGTTGCCGATGGCGATCAGGTTCACGCCGTGTTTTTCGCAGAGCTTGGCCAGGGTGTGCAGCGAGCCGTCCCAGTCCTTGCGCGGCTCGTGCGGGTAGACGGTGGCGGTTTCCACCAGCTTGCCGGTGGCGTCGACCACCGCCACCTTGACGCCGGTGCGTATGCCCGGGTCCAGGCCCATCACCACACGCGGGCCGGCGGGCGCGGCCAGCAGCAGGTCGCGCAGGTTGTCGGCAAACACCTTGATCGCGACTTTTTCAGCTTCCTCGCGCAGGCGGGTGAAGAGGTCGCGCTCCAGCGAGAGGCTGAGCTTGACGCGCCAGGTCCAGGCCACGGCTTTGCGGATCAAATCATCGGCCGGGCGCGCCTTGTGGCTCCAGCCCAGGTGCAGCGCGATCTTGCCTTCGGCGATGCTGGGCTTGCCGGGCTCGGCCTGCTCGGGCAACAGCAGCTTGGCGTCCAAAATCTCCAGCGCGCGGCCGCGGAACACCGCCAGCGCGCGGTGCGAAGGCACGCGGCCAATCGGCTCGTCGTACTCGAAGTAGTCGCGGAATTTGCTGTTGTCGGCGTTGTTCTCGTCCTTGCCGGCCACCAGCTTGGAACTGAACAAGCCTTCGCTCCACAGCCAGTTGCGCAGCGACTGCACCAGGCCGGCATCCTCGGCCCAGCGCTCGGAGAGGATGTCGCGCACGCCGTCCAGCACCGCCTGCACGGTGGTGAAGTCGTCGCCGCTTTCGTTTTTCTCGGCCTTCACAAAGGCCGCGGCCTCGTCGACCGGTACCAGCGACGGGTCGGCGAACAGCTTGTCGGCCAGCGGCTCTATGCCGGCTTCGCGCGCGATCTGGCCTTTGGTGCGGCGCTTGGGCTTGAAGGGCAGGTACAGGTCTTCCAGGTCCTGCTTGGTGGCGGCAAATTCAATCGCCGCGCGCAGCTCGGGTGTGAGCTTGCCCTGCTCCTCAATGCTTTTGAGCACGGCCTCGCGGCGCTCTTCGAGCTCGCGCAGGTAACCGAGCCGGTATTCAAGTTCGCGCAGCTGGATGTCGTCCAGCCCGCCGGTGGCCTCCTTGCGGTAGCGCGCGATAAAGGGAACGGTGGCGCCGCCGTCCAGCAGCTCCACGGCTGCCTTGATCTGGTGTTCCTGGACTTTGATTTCTGCCGCGATCTGGCGGATGATTTTTTGCATATCGGAAAAAAGTGGCTGGAAAGGCTGAAGAGGGTGAAACGGATGAACGGATGAAACGGGATCAGGTGGCCGCAGGCGCAGGACTCGCGAACCCGGAAACTGACGCCAAGGGTCGGCATTGTCCCACAGGCAAACCCGGGCCCCGCTCCCAATAATTGAGCCGGGCTGAAAAGCAATTTCTTACATTTATTCCAGGGGAGACTGATATGCGAATTCGCACGATATTGCTGGTAGTGGGCATCCTGCTCCTGTCGGGTTTTGTCGCCCTCAACCTCGACGAGTTCACGCGCGTGAGCATGCTGAGCCTGGGCTTTACCACGGTGCAGGTGTCGCTGGGCCTGCTAATGTTGCTGCTGCTGGTGATCGCCACCGTGGTCTTCCTGGCCAGCACGCTCTATATACAAAGCACCCACCTGCTGGAAAGCCGCAAGTACGCGCGCGAACTCAACACCCAGCGTGAGCTCGCCGACAAGGCCGAGGCCTCGCGCTTTACCGAACTGCGCAGCTACCTGGAGGTGCAGGCGCTGGCCGCCCAGCACCGCGAAGCCGCCGCGGCCACCGTGCTGGCCGAACGTTTTGCCCAGCAGCAGCAAGCCCTGCTGGCGCGGCTGGAGCAGATCGACAACAGCGTGGCGGCCCACGTGGGCCAGCTGGAAGACCAGCTTGAGCGGCGCAACGGCATGACCAGCCTGCAAAAAGACCACCTGACCATGCCCCTGGTATGAGGGTGTAGTGCTGTAAGAAAGCCCGGCGCCGCGCGACCAACGGCCATCAGCAGCCGCCTGCCCTTTTCGGGTGCGGCGCTGTTTCAACGCCATTGGAGACGCCCATGCCCAACCCTTCACCCTGGATCGCCGCCGCCTTGCTGCCGCTGAGCTGCGGCGTGTTCGCGGCGCAAAACACCTGCAGCGCCGCATCGGGGCCGGCGGTCACGCCGGTGATGGAGCTCTACACCTCCGAGGGCTGCAGCTCCTGCCCGCCCGCCGACAAATGGCTGTCCTCGCTCAAGGGCTCGGGCATGGTGGTGCAGGCCTTCCACGTCGGTTACTGGGACTACATAGGCTGGGTGGACCGCTTCGCCGCGCCGGCCTACACCCGGCGCCAGCACGAGGTGGCCGCCCGCAACGGCCTGCGCAGCGTCTACACCCCGCAGGCCGTGCTCAACGGCAAGGACCTGCCCGCCTGGGGGCCCAGGCCGCCCGGCGGCAAGGAGCCGGCGCGCGCGGCCATCGTGCTGACGCAGCTGGGTGCCGACCAGTTCGAAGCCGTGGTGGCGCCGGTGGATGGGCGGCAGCTGTCGCCTTCGTGGGCGGCCTACTGGACCGTCACCGAACACGGCCACAACTCCAAGGTGCAGGCCGGCGAAAACGCCGGCGCCGTCCTCAAGCACGATTTTGTAGTGCGCCAGTACGCCCAGGCGGGTGAATACCCGAGCCAGGGCGCGACGCCGCAAAAGCTGGCCTTTCGCAGCATTGCCGCCACCCCCGGCCATGAACGCCAGGTCAACCTCGTGGTGTTCGACCCTAAAACCGGCAAGACGCTGCAGGCGTTGAGCCTGCAGTGCCCTGCCTGAATCATGAGCAGATTTCACAAGGCTTGCCGCACAATGGCGGCATGGAGCCCCGGCCCGCGCCCTCCCCCTCTTTTCTGCCGCCCAGCCTGCGCACGCCCGAAGATGCCGACTACCTGGCGCTGGGCAGCTGGATCCGCGACGCCGAGGGCTGCGCGCGCTGGGCCGGACCCAAGCTGAAGTATCCGTTCAGGCCGGCACGGCTCTCGAAGTTGCTGGCCGAGCCCGGCGCCAACAGCTTTGTGATGAGCCGCGGCCCGGCGGCCCCGGCCCTGGGTTTCGGGCAGTTCTGGGTGCGCGATCCCGGCGTGGCGCATCTGGCCCGTATCATCCTGGCACCCACGGCGCGCGGCCAGGGGCTGGGCACCACGCTGTGCGAGCTGCTGATGGCCGAGGCCGCGCGCGCCGTCGGCGCCACAGCCTTCACGCTGCGCGTCTACCGCGACAACGACCCGGCGCTGGCGATTTACGAGCGCCTGGGTTTTGCTGTGGTGCCGGACCTGTCGGACGCGCGGGTGTTTGCCATGCGCAAGGAGGGCCGGGCGCTTGGCTAAACTTCGTTGCATGTCTTTCTGCCGCCCCGCGCGCCCTTCTTTCTTTTTCGCATGATCTCCCTGTTCCTCAAATGCCTGCTGGGCGCGCTGGCCGTGCTGCTGATCGCCCTGCTGTCCCGCTCGCGCAACTTTGTCATCGCCGGCCTGGTGCCGCTGTTCCCCACCTTCGCGCTGATCGCGCACTACATGGTGGGCAGCGAGCGCAGCGCCGCCGATTTGCGCGCCACCGCGCTGTTCGGCCTGTGGTCGCTGATCCCTTATGCGACCTACCTGCTGGCGGTGTACTGGCTCAGTGTGCGGACCACATTAACCGTGACGCTGGCCGCCGCCACCCTGGCCTGGGCCGTGGCGGCGGGTGCGCTGCTGCTGGGATGGAGCCGCGCTTACCCCACGTCTTTCTGAGCCGAAGCCCACGTGAACAAACTTAAAAAAATCCTGCGAAGCCTGCTGCTGGCCCCTGTGGCCCTGTTCCTGCTGTTCGAGGAATGGGGTTGGGAACCGCTGGCCGCCGCCTTCGCGGCGCTGGGCCGGCTGCCCTGGTGGGGCCGGCTGGAGCGTTTCATCACCGGCCTGCCACCCTGGGCCGCGCTGCTGGCCTTTGGCGTGCCGGTGCTCGCGCTGATTCCCCTCAAGCTGCTGGCGCTCTACCTCTTCGGCCAGGGCCATATCACCGTCGGGCTGGGCTTGATTCTTGCAGCGAAGATCGCGGGAACGGCGATGGCGGCCCGCCTGTTCCAGCTGACGCAACCGGCGCTGATGCGCATGGCCTGGTTCGCGCGGCTCTACACGCCCTGGAAGGCCTGGAAAGACAAGCTCATCGCGCAGGCCAGGGCCTCCTGGGCCTGGCGTGTGGCGCGCCGCATGAAGACGCGGCTCAAGCTGGCGGGCGCCAGGCTGCTGGCGGCGCTGAAAGCCGTTTTTTCTGAGGGCTGAATTTGACAGGGATTTTTCGCACCATGCTCGATCTTTTCCAGACACCCCTGTATATACGCCTGTCGCCTTTTCGCCTGACGGTGCGCAACGTCAAGACCGGCGCCTTTGTGTCTGAAGTGCCCGAAATCGCCCTCTCGCGCGGACCCAAGCCCAAGGTGCTGGGCGCCGGCGATGAAGCAGCCTTGTACAAGTCCAGCAAGTCGGCGCAGGTACTCAACCCTTTCAGCCATCCACGTACCCTGGTGTCCGACTTCACGCTGGGCCAGCAGTTGCTCAAGGCCTTCATCAAGAAGCTGCCCAAAAGCCATGTCCTCGCAGCCTCGCCCCGCATGGTCTTCCATCCCCAGGGCGACCCGGCCGGCGGCTTCACCCAGATAGAGATACGGGCCCTGCGGGAGATGGCCCTGGGCGCGGGCGCCTCCGAGCTCACGCTCTGGCAAGGCCAGGACCTCACCGATGAGCAGGTGCTGTCGCGCGTCTACCCGCCCACGGGCCGGGTACTGGAATAAAGCGGGCCCGGCCCCTGCGCTAGGGGGCTCCGCATAAGACCCATTGCCGAGGCCCGCGCGGCACATGTGCTTGCCGGCGGCCGGCCGGACCGCCGCAAGACGTGGTTCGGAAACCCTGCAAAAAATGTCCGCGAGAAAACTTTTTGCGTCAGGCTTTCAGATCGCCGTGGCTATCTTGGCCTGGGGATCCATTGAGGATCAGGGTGGAATAGGAACCCCTTCAACAACCCCAAGGGCAGGCGACCCCGGGGCACTCGTGGAGCTGAAGAACGGCAATGTCGACCAACTGGTGCAGGCCATGGCCGCCTTCCCGCCGCCGTCCGCGATATACACCACGTTGCCAGCGGACTACCGAGTGGCTCTTGCGCCTGCGCTAGCGTCCGCTTGGCAAGAGGCGCTCCATGGCGGCGGCGGCGATGACACGTTGAATGGCCGCGCGAGAAACGATCGCCTGTAGGGCGACATTGAAAACGATAGCGCTCAATAGCGGCCATGGTCGCGACAGCCTGCAGGGCCAACGCGGCGACCACATCCTCAATGGCGGCAACACCTTCGCCGCCTCGCCCGGCGTGCTCCTGCATCCCCAGGGCGACCCGGCCGGCGGCTTCACCCAGATAGAGATACGGGCCTTTCGCGAAATGGCCCTGGGTGCCGGCGCGTCGGAGCTCACGCTCTGGCAAGGCCAGGACCTCACCGACGAGCAGGTGCTGTCGCGCGACCACCCGCCCACGGGCCGGGTGCTGGAATGACGCAGCGCAGCATGGGTATTTGGCATGCGTCATACTGGGTGGCCCTTTATCCATCCCCTGCCCGCCTCCATGAACAAAACCTCGGTCGACAAGCACAAAATCAAGTTCCTGCTGCTCGAGGGCATACACCCCTCCGCCGTGGAGGTTCTCAAGGCCGCGGGTTATTCCCATATTGAAAGCCTGTCCGGCGCCCTGCCCGACGATGAGCTCAAGGCCAGGATCGCCGATGTGCATTTTGTCGGCATACGCTCGCGCACCCAGCTCACGGCCGAGGTATTTGCCCAGGCGTCCAAGCTCGCAGCCGTCGGCTGCTTTTGCATAGGCACCAACCAGGTCGATCTGGTCGCGGCCCGTGAGCGTGGCATCGCGGTGTTTAACGCGCCCTACTCCAACACCCGCTCGGTGGCCGAGCTGGTGCTGGCCGAGGCGATTTTGCTGCTGCGCGGCGTGCCCGAAAAAAGCGCGGTGGCGCACCGCGGCGGCTGGCTCAAGTCGGCCGAGAACGCGTATGAAATCCGCGGCAAGACTTTAGGCATTGTCGGTTACGGCTCCATAGGCACGCAGCTCTCGGTGCTGGCCGAGGCCCTGGGCATGCATGTGGTCTTCTTCGACGTGGTCACCAAGCTGCCGCTGGGTAATGCGCGCCAGGTGGCCCAGCTCAAGGACTTGCTGGCCCAGTCTGACGTGGTGAGCCTGCACGTGCCCGAAACCCAGGCCACACAGTGGATGATGGGCGCGGCCGAGATCGCCGCGATCAAGCCCGGCGGCGTGCTGATCAATGCCTCGCGCGGCACCGTGGTGGAGATCGAGCCGCTGGCCGAAGCGCTGAAGCAAAAGAAGCTGCTGGGCGCCGCGATCGATGTTTTCCCGGTTGAGCCGCGCAGCAACAAGGACATCTTCGAGTCGCCCTTGCGCGGCCTGGACAACGTGATCCTGACGCCGCATGTGGGCGGCTCCACCATGGAAGCCCAGGAAAACATCGGCATAGAAGTCGCCGAAAAACTCGTGAAGTACAGCGACAACGGCACCTCGACCTCGTCCGTCAATTTTCCCGAAGTCGCGCTGCCGGCCCACCCCGGCAAACACCGCCTGCTGCACATCCACCGCAACGTGCCCGGCGTGCTCTCGGACATCAACAAGGTGTTTGCCGGCAACGGCATCAACATCGCGTCGCAGTACCTGCAGACCAACGAGGCCGTCGGCTACGTCGTGATCGATATCGATGCGGCGCATTCCGACATGGCACTGGCCAAACTGGCCGAGGTGCCTGGGACCATACGCAGCCGCGTGTTGTTCTAAGACCGGGCCCTCCTCGCCCACCGCCCGGGGCCGGCGCGCGCACGCCCGGCTTGCATCGGCGCAGGCCGCAAAGAAGTGAATATCACCCAAATCGCCAAACTTTGTCCATCCGCGGACAAAGAAGTGGCGATAGCCCAGCAAGCGCCCGGCACAGCGCATAAGCTCCGCACCGGTTCAACCGTCTTGCGTTGAAAAACATCAGGCCGCAAGACATCCACACCGTGAAACCGTGAAGGAGTCAAGGAAATGCGCGAACCCTTATTCAACCCAAGCTTGCCGCACATGGCCAACATGGCGGGCACTTATTGGCGGCACGGGCAGACGGCCAAGCAGGGCGGCCCGCTGCCGGCGGAACCGCCCGGCGAAGTGTTCCACCCGGACCATCGCGGGCAGCTCTGCTACCGTGAATCCTCCGGGCGGCCAGGCGAGCAGATGGAGAACCACGACATCATCAGCGCGATTCAACAAGCACATGAAGAGACCGTGGCTTTGTGGCTGGCCGGGTCGTGGCGCTGCAATCTAAGGAGCAACGGTACGAGCGCGCCGCACGCGGAACGGCCTGTCTCGCTTTTGTTTGGGAAAACTACCCCTACCCGATGAGCATGGACCTGGGACCGCCAGCTGGCACTGCTTACTGCGCCGGCACCTGCAAACCCAGCAACTCCGCCAGCGCGGCCGTCGGCAAGGCGCCCTCCTGCGCCACCACGGCACCGGTCTGGGCATGGGTGCCGACGATGCTGGGGATGGCACTGAAACCCATGCGGGTCATGAGGGCCGTGTTCTTGGCGACGGCGTCTTTCTGCGGGTCTATGCTGCTGGCCGCGCTGATGCCGCCTCGCCCTGCCTTCATGGAAGCTTCGTGTTCATCCATGGCGGCCACCGGGTCGCCGGCGGCCAGCAGGGTGGCACCTTGCGAGGTGCTGGCGGCGTTGAGGAGGCCGACGGGAATCCAGACAAACCTGGCCTGTGACTTGAGCGGCTTGGCGGCCTCCCACAGCGCGGCGCAGTGCGGACACTGCGCGTCAAAAAACACATAGACGACGCGCTTGCTCATTTGCGAGCCGGCGCTAAACCCCTTGGCCTCGGCGGCGATGGCTTCCACTGAAATGGGCGCGCCCACCGCGGTTTTGGGTGCGGAAGCCTCGGGGGCGTCGTTGCAGCCGGCCAGCAGCAAGGTGCAGGCCGTCAATGCGGTGGCGAAAAATGAGGTCAAGGGTTTGGGCATGGTGGCGTCCGTCAATGAACGAAAGCCCAAGAATAGCCCAGCGCACCTATTTCGACAGCGTTTCAGCCAATTCCCCCGCCAACATGAAGAATTCCGGCGAGCGCAGCACCGACACATGGGTGGCGTTCATCGCATAGGTCACGCGGGTCTTGAGGCCGTGCGCCTGCAAGGCCCGGACGTAGCTTTCGCTGAACAGGGGCAAGGTGTTTTCGTCCTTGTTGCCGACGACCAGGCTGACCAGGGTGCCCGGCGGCAGCTTGCCGGCTTCGGCCAGCGGCGACAGGCTGGTCCAGGCGCCCTTCTTGCCGGCCGAACCGGCCCGCCACTGCCGCCACGTGGGCACATCGCAAGGGCAGGCGGCCAGCAGATAGGCGTCGGCACTGCCGGGGAAACGCCCGGCCAGCAGCGCCGCCATGGCCGCGCCGCCTGAATGGCCGACCAGCAGGATTTTTTTGTTGGGATTGAGGCCGTGCAACTGGGCCAGGGCCGCGGCGACAATCTCGATGTTCTGCGGCGTGTAGTCGTCGTCGCCCGGGCTGGACTGGCCGTCCGAGCTGCCCAAGTCGCTGCTATAGCCAGGCCTTTGCAGCGCCACCGTCACGGCCTGGAGTTTTTCCGCGAGCATAGCGGCCGCGCCGCTGTCAGCCTTGAGTTCGGTGCGCCCGCCATTGTCGCCATGCAGGAAAACGACCAGCACCCTGGACGCGGTACGGACCGAGGCCGGGCTGGGCGCCAACGTGCGTATGACCAGGCAATGCCGGCTGTCCCCTGCCCGCGTTATGCCGTCGGCCTTTTTGCCGTCAGGGCATGTGGCCTGCTGGGACCAGGCGGCCCAGGGCAAACCGGCCAGCAACAGGCCGGCCAGGGCCAGGCAGATGCGGCGCATCAGGCGCCGCGCAAGGCGGCCTTCAGCTGCTGGCCGATCTCGGGCTTGTCGGCAAAGGGGTCGGTCGGGTTGCGCGCCTGCAGCACGTCTTCCAGGCGCGTCTGCACCGAGTTAATGGCCTTGGGGTGGCTGTAGATGTAGAACTGGTTGTTGGCGATGGCGTCAAACACCAGCTGCGCCACGTCGGCCGCGGTGACCTTGCCGGAACCCACGGCCTTGTCGGTCATGGCCTGCTGGATCATCTGGCTTTTGGTGGGCTTGCCGCCAGCCAGTTCGGCCGGGCGGTTGCGGTGGCTCATGCCTATGCCGGTGGCTACAAAGAAGGGGCACAGCACCGAGGCGCCGACCTGGTCGGTCACCAGGCCCAGGTCCTGGTACAGGGTTTCGCTGAGGGCCACGACCGCATGCTTGCTGACGTTGTAGACGCCCATGTTCGGCGGGTTCAGCAGGCCGGCCATGCTGGCGGTGTTGACGATGTGGCCTTGCCAGGAGGGGTCCTTGGCGGCGGCTTCGAGCATCATGGGCGTGAAGATGCGCACGCCGTGCACCACACCCATGACGTTGACGCCCATCACCCACTCCCAGTCCTTGAGGCTGTTTTCCCAGATCAGGCCGCCCGCGCCCACGCCGGCGTTGTTGAAGACGAAGTGCGGCGCGCCGAAGCGCTCGAACACGGCCTGGCCCATGGCTTCCATCTGCGCGGCGCTGGAGACGTCGAGCTTGAAGGACAGCACCTGGGCGCCGGCCGCCTTCATTTCCGCCTCGGCCTTGTCCAGTGCGTCCTGCTGCACATCGACCAGCACCAGGTTCATGCCCAGTTTGGCGCCCAGGCGCGCGCATTCCAGGCCGAAGCCGGAGCCCGCGCCGGTCAGCACCGCGGTTTTGCCTTTGAAGTCCGTGATCATTGCGTGTCTTCCTTGATAGCTTGAATAGGAAAATTGTCCATGAGGCGCGCCCTTGCGCGTGTCACCCAGGGAACTCAGGTGGTTCAGGTCATTCGGGTCAGTCAGGCCGCCCGCAGCATCTCGATGTGCGGTATGCCGTCTTCGATATAGGGTTCGCCGTTCTGCACAAAGCCGTGTTGCTGGTAAAACTTTTCAAGCCGCGCCTGGGCCCCTATGCGTATGGCTTGCGGGCCCCAGTGCGCTTGCAGACGGTCAACGGCCTCCTTCATCAGCACATGGCCGGTTCCGCCGCCGCGCGCCGAGGCATGGGTGACCACGCGGCCTATGCTGGCCTCGGCGAATTTCACGCCGGCGGCAAAACAGCGCGCATAAGCGGCCAGGCGGCCGTCCCGCACACCCAGCAAATGCATGGCCTCGGTGTCGGCGCCGTCCAGGTCCTGGAAAGCGCAGGCCTGTTCGAGCACAAAGACTTCGCTGCGCAGCTGCAGCAGTTCGTAAAGCTCCAGCGTGTTCAGCGCGCTGAAGGGCACAAAACGCCAGGTGATGGTGCCATGGCTCATGCCGGGGTGGCGGCCTTGAGCGAATAGCCTATGCGCGGGAAGTGCACGTGCACGGTGCCGGCGCGCGGGTCGCTGCGGCGCAGCGTGTAGTGCATACGGGTGGCGGCGATCAGCTCGCCTTCGGTAGGCTCGGGGCCGAAGCTTTCGCTGGTGACCTGCACCAGGGTGCCCAGCGGGATGCCGTGCTCGTCCTGGAACAGCTCGTCGTGCAGCGGCGCGGGCGTGGCGGCGGCGGCCACCGCGATGGCATCGGTGGAACTGAGTTTTTCAGAACTGCCCTGGCCTATGGCGGCCATGCGGTCCATCCAGTCCAGCACGGCCGGCGTGAGCTTGAGGATGCCGGCGAGCACCGGGGTCTGCACCCGCGTGAACCACAGCGGGTGGTACATCGCAAAATCGGCGATGCAGGGCACCTCGCCGAGCAAAAAGGGCCTGTCGTCCAGCATGTCGGAGATGCGCCGCAGATAGGACTTGTAGGCCGCCGCGGCATCGCCGGCGCGCAGGCGCGGCATGCCAAAGCTCATGGCCTTGCGGTCTTCGCCAAAGGCGCGCGCGGCTTCGGGCGGCGCTTTCTCGAAGATCTGCGCGATGCCCTTGGGCTGGCTGTTGTAGGCCATGGAGGTCCAGAACAGCGTGTTGTCGGCCCAGTGCGCCAGTGTGCGCGCCAGGCCTTTGCTGGGCTCGGGGTAAAGGCTGGGCGTGGGCTGCAGGTGCTCGAGCACGTCGCTGATCAGCGCGGTGTCGCAATAAATATCGGCGCCTATCTGCAGTATGGGTGTCTTGCGGTAGCCGCCCGTGAGCGCCACCACGTCGGGCTTGGGCATGATCATCGGGATGATGACGGACTTCCAGGCCAGGTTTTTGTAGCCCAGCATCAGCCGCGTTTTTTCGGCGAAGGGCGATGTGGGGTAGTGGTGAAGAATCAGCTCGCTCATGGGTGGCTCCCGGATTTGTTTGTGGAATTAACGAGGCATGGCCCGGGCAATGATGGCGTCAAAATCATTGCCGGCGCCCAGCGTGCCGAAGGACTGGCCCCAGTTGCCGGCCAGGCGGGAATCACAAAACGCGCCAAAGACCGCCGCAGGCGCCGTTTGCAGCAGCAGCGCGGCCTGCACAGCGAGCGCCACGTCCTGCGCAAGGCGGCGCGCTTCGATTTCTGTGGCCATTTCCTCAATGCGCGTGGGCAAGGCGGCGGCCAGTTTGTCCAGCGCCGGGTGCGCGCCCTTGGCGGCGGACAACTCCTGCGCCAGCGCGGCCACGGCGTCGGCCTTGCGCAGGGCGCGCAGCAAGTCCAGCGCCATGATGTTGCCTGCACCTTCCCAGATCGAGTTGAGCGGCATTTCGCGGTAGACGCGGGCCATGATGCCTTCACCGCCCTCCTCCACATAACCGTTGCCGCCCAGGCATTCCATGGCCTCCTGCGCGAAGTGGCTACCGCGCTTGCAGATCCAGAACTTGGCGACCGGCGTCAAAAGGCGCGCCATGGCGGCCTCGTGGGCATCGCCCGGCCGGTCGAAGGCCCGGGCCAGGCGAATCGCCAGTGCCGTGGCGGCTTCGGATTCGAGCGCGAGGTCGGCCAGCACATTGCGCATCAAGGGCTGCTCCACCAGCAGCTTGCCGAAGGCCTTGCGCTGGGAGGTGTGGTTCAGCGCCAGGGCCAGCGCTTGCCGCATCAGGCCGCTGGTGCCCAGGGCGCAGTCCAGCCGCGTCATGGTGCCCATCTCCAGAATCTGCGGAATGCCGCGGCCTTCCTCGCCGACCAGCCAGGCCTGGGCGCCTTCGAACTCCACTTCGGAGCTGGCGTTGGCCTTGTTGCCGAGTTTGTCCTTCAGGCGCTGGATGCGGATGGCGTTGAGGCTGCCATCGGGCAGCACACGCGGCAGGAAAAAGCAGCTCAGGCCGCTTTGGGTCTGGGCCAGCACCAGGAAGGCGTCGCACATGGGCGCCGAGAAAAACCATTTGTGGCCGGTGATGGCATAACGCTCGCCCCAGCCGTCGCGGCCCGAGGGTTCGGCCCGCGTGGTGTTGGCCCGCACGTCGGAGCCGCCCTGCTTTTCGGTCATGCCCATGCCCATGGTGAGGCCGGCCTTGGCCTGCCAGGGCTTGAGTTCGGCGTCGTAGGCGCGGCTGGCCAGCTTGGGGCCCCAGTCGGCGTAGATGGCGGTGTTGCCGCGCAGCGCGGGCGTGGCCGCGTAGCTCATGGAGATGGGGCACAGGATCGACGGCTCGAGCTCGGTGAACAGCATGAAGCCCGCAGCGCGCCGCACATGCGGGGACACCGCCTCATCGGTCCACGGCGTGCCGTGCAGGCCCGCACCGGTCGCCAGCCTCATGAGCTCGTGATAGCTCGGATGGAACTCCACCTGGTCGACACGCCGCCCGAAGCGGTCGTGGCTGTGCAGCACCGGCCCATGCACATTGGCCAGGCGCGCATGGGTCTGCATGGCGCTGCTGCCCAGCGCGGCGCCCAGCTGGCCCAGTTCCGTGCTGTCCAGGCCGGGTGCGTTGAATTTCAGCGCATCGCGCAGCGGCCGGTTGGTGGCCAGCAGGTTGTAGTCCGACAGCGGCGCGGGCTGGTTGAAGACCTCATGGGTGGGGTTCATGGCAAACCTCCTGTGGGGTTTGGCTTAAATGAGCTTGACCAGCTGCTTGCCGAAGTTTTTGCCCTTGAGCAACCCGAGGAAGGCTTCAGGGGCCGATTCAATGCCCTGCGCCACGCTTTCACGCGGGCGCAGCTTGCCGGTGCCCACCAGGGTGCCGAGCTCCTTGAGCGCCTCGGGCCAGACTTCCATGTGCTCGGCCACGATAAAACCTTCGAGCTTGAGGCGGCTGGTCAGAATCAGCGCCGGGTGGGCCAGCGGCAAGGGCCGGCCGTCGTAGCCGGCGATCACGCCGCACAGCGCGATGCGGCCGAAGGCGTTCATGCGCGGCAGCACGGCGTCCAGCACCATGCCGCCCACGTTCTCGAAATAGCCGTCTATGCCGTCGGGGCAAGCATCACGCAAGGCCTTGGACAGCGAGGCCGCGTCGGCATGCAGCTTGTAGTCGATGCAGGCGTCAAAGCCGAGTTCATCGACCGCGTATTTGCATTTGTCGGGCCCGCCCGCGATACCGACCGTGCGGCAGCCGCGCGCCTTGGACAGCGCGGCAAAGGCGCTGCCGACGGCGCCGGTGGCGGCGCTGACCACCATGGTCTGGCCGGCTTTGGGTTCTATGATTTTGACCAGGCCGTACCAGGCGGTGACGCCGGGCATGCCGACCGCGCCCAGGTAGTGCGACAGCGGCACATGGGTGGTGTCCACCTTGCGCAGCGCGCCGGGCTGGTCGGCGCTGACCACGCTGTATTCCTGCCAGCCGCCCATGCCCACGACCTTGTCGCCGGGCTGGAATTTGGGCGAGCGGCTTTCGACCACCTCGCCGGCCGTGCCGCCAATCATGACCTGGCCCAGCGGCTGGGGCGCGGCATAACTTTTGGAGTCGTTCATGCGGCCGCGCATATACGGGTCCAGGCTCAGGTAATGGTGGCGCACCAGCACCTGGCCGTCCTGCAGGGGCGGCGTGTCGCTGGAGACCAGCATGAAGTTGCTTGCACTGGCCTCGCCGGTGGGACGGTTGTCGAGAAGGATTTGCTGGTTGATGGGCATGGTGGTCTCCTGTGTATCGGTGCCGCGTTCGGGCCGCGGCGGGGGCGTCAATCGGTGGAAATCGCGCCGGCGGGCGCGTCCGCTGGGCCGGCGGCGGGCTTGCGTTTGACGTATTTAAAGGTGCCGGTCGAATGCGCGCAGGCCTGGCCCAGCACATCGTATAACGTGGCCTCGGTAAACGCCATGGTGGCGCTGCGGTGCATGAGCCGGCCCTTGGCCGTGAGCCGGCTGCCGTCGCCAGGCGCCGGCCGCATGAAGCTGGTCTTCATTTCAATGGTGACCACGCCCATGTCTTTCTGCACGCTGCGCGCCGCCGTGGCCATGGTCACGTCCAGCAGCGTCATGATGGCGCCGCCGTGCGTCACGGCAAAAGAGTTGAGGTGCTCGGGCTGGGGCGTGTAGCCTATGGCCGAGGCGCCGCCCGTGAACAGCTCCAGCTCAAAGCCCAGATGCCTGACGAAAGGGATATCGGCGCCGAAGTCCATCAGTTCCTCCCAACCCATTGCGACTTAACCGCCGGTTACGACTGATACGCCGCCGTCCACCGCCAGCCACTGGCCGGTGATGTGTTTGCCGGCGTCCGAGGCATAGAGCACGCACAGGCCCTTCAGATCCTCGTCGTCGCCCAGGCGGCCCAGCGGCGCGTGCGAGGCGAGTTTTTCCTCGCCCAGCGCCTTGAGCGTGCCGACGGTCATCTTGCTCGGGAAAAAGCCCGGGCAGATGGCATTGACGGTGATGTTGTACTTGCCCCATTCGCAGCCCAGCGCGCGCGTGAAGTTGACGACGGCGCCCTTGGAGGTGTTGTAGGCCACGGTGGTCATCTCGCGCGGGTTGCCGCCCAGGCCGGCGATGGAGGCCACGTTGATGATGCGGCCGGACTTGCGCGCGATCATGCTGTGCTTGGCGATGTGCTGGCTCAGGATGAAATAGCCGCGGATGTTGAGGTTCATGACCTTGTCCCAGGCTTCCACCGGGTGGTCTTCGGCGGGCGCGCCCCAGGCGGCGCCGGCGTTGTTGACCAGGATGTCGACATGGCCCAGGCGCTTGATGGCTTCGTCGGCCAGCGCGCGTATGTCTTCTTCTTTCGAGCAGTCGGCGGCGATCCAGTCGACGTCTATGCCGGCGGCCTTGAGTTCGGCGGCGGACTCGATCAGGTCTTCGGCCTTGCGCGAGCTCAGGATGACCTTGGCGCCGGCCTCGCCCAGCGCCTGGGCCAGTTGCAGGCCCAGGCCGCGCGAGCCACCGGTCACGAGGGCGGTCTTGCCTTTGAGGTCAAACAGTTGCTGGATGCTGCGGGTCATGGGAATCTCCTGGAGTTGTTGTTCATGCTTTCCCGCTGCGCCGCACGGGCGGCCTGGGCGGGGATGACGGGATGGAATAAAGAAGGGTGTTCAGGCAGCCGCGGCTGCATTTTTTCACTTACGTGGACTTCGCCATGTTGGCACAACATCGCGCCGGTTGCAGCCCATGCTGTCGTGGCGGCGACTTGGCAGCCAGGCGCTGCTCACGAGCCCACGTTGATGCGGGAGCGCACGTAGATCAGCAAAAAGCCCACTGCCGCGACAATACCGCCGCCAACCACCAGCGACCAGCCTATGGCGTCGTCCGTGCGCTGGACCGACAGGCCCAGCACCAGGGTCAACAGCCCGCCGTAGATCAGGATCCAGATCAGGGCCTGCAGGCGCGCCACGTTCTTGTTGGAGACAGGGTCGGCGGACGGTTTGAAAAATGCCATTAAAAAGCCTCCTCGGGCAGCTCGGCGCAGGTCAGGTCGCGGTTTTCAACCACCTTGAGCCAGGCGTCGATCTTGGGTAACTCGTAATGATAAAAGTAGCGCATGGCCCCCATTCGCCCCGCATGCGGTGCATCCGGGGGTAGTGAAAGGCTGGCCAGGGCCACATCCAGCCACAGCCACGCCAGCACGGTGTGGCCGAAGGCCTGCATATAGGGTACCGCATTGGCCAGAGCCTCGCCGGGTTCGCCCGTGGACCAGGCCGCCTTGGTGGCGCTGCCCACATGCTGCAGGGCCTTGCCCAGCGCGTTGGCGTGCACCGCCAGCGCGGGCTGCTGTATGGCTTTTTCAATCGTGGCGTTGATGCGGGCGGCCAGCAGCTGCAACCCCCTGCCCCCTTCCATCAACACCTTGCGGCCCAGCAGGTCCATGGCCTGGATGCCGTGTGTGCCCTCGTGGATCATGTTCAGGCGGTTGTCGCGCCAGTACTGCTCCACCGGGAAGTCACGCGTGTAGCCGTAACCGCCGTGTACCTGGATGGCCAGGGAATTGGCCTCCAGGCACCATTCGCTGGGCCAGCTTTTGGCAATCGGCGTCAGCACCTCCAGCAGCAGGCGCGCATCGTCGGCGGCCTGCGCCTCGGCGGTATGGTTTTCGTCGACCAGGCGCGCGCAGTACAGCTCCAGCGCCAGCGCGCCTTCGCAATAGGCTTTTTGTGCCAGCAGCATGCGCTTGACGTCGGCATGCTCGATGATGCGGATCTGCGGCTGGGAGGCATCCTTGCCGCCCACGCCCACCGGCCTGCCCTGCGGCCGGTTCTTGGCGTAGTCCAGGCTGGCGTAATAACCCGCCATGCCCAGCATGGTGGCGGCCGTGCCCACGCCTATGCGCGCCTCGTTCATCATGTGGAACATGCAGCGCAGGCCTTCATGCGGCTTGCCCACCAGGTAGCCGACAGCGCCGGCCTGGCCGTCCACCGGGTATTTGCCTTCGCCGAAATTGAGCAAGGTGTTGGTGGTGCCGCGCCAGCCCAGCTTGTGGTTCAGGCCCGCCAGCGCCACGTCGTTGCGCACGCCGGTGAGCTCGCCTCTGGTATTGACCATTTTCTTGGGCACGATGAACAGCGAGATGCCGCGCGTGCCGGCGATCAGCTTGCCGTCCGGCCCCGGTATCTTGGCCAGCACCAGGTGGATGATGTTGTCGGTCAGCTCATGCTCGCCGGCCGAAATCCACATCTTGTTGCCCTTGAGGCGATAACGAGCGCCCAGCGGGTCGGCCTCAAAACCTTCGCCGTCGGGCACGGCGCGTGTGGTCACGTCGCTCAGCGAGGAGCCGGCCTGCGGCTCGGACAAACACATGGTGCCCGAGAAGCGGCCCGAGAATTCGTTCTTCGCGAAGACTTCTTTTTGCAGCTCGGTGCCGTGCACCATCAGCAGGTTGGCATTGCCGGTGGTCAAGAGGCCTGAGCCTATGCTGACCGAGGCCATGGCAAAAAAGGCGTTGGCCGCGGCCTCGACGGTATAGGGCAGCTGCATGCCACCGACTTCATAGTCCTGCGCGGCGCTGAGCATGCCGGAGGCCGCATAGGCCTTTTGCGCATCATGCGTGGCCTGCGGAAGGATCACTTTTTCGCCGTCGAAATGCGGCTCCTGCGTGTCCACCGTACGGTTGAAGGGCGCGTATTTCTCGCGCGCGATGCGCTCGCAGGTGTCGAAAACCGCGTCAAAGGTTTCGCGCGAATGGTCGGCGAAACGCTCGCGCTGGTTCAGCGACTCGGCATCCAACCAGTGGTACAGCAGGAAGTCCAGCGTGGGCCTGAGGCTCATGACCGGCTCCCCGGTTGGCAGGCAGGCGGGAAGGCAGGAAACACCTGCCCTTTCTGAAGGAGCAGGGTTTCATCCATGGTGCTTGCCCGGTTTAGAGGACTTCGTAAATGCCGGCCGCGCCCATGCCGCCGCCAATGCACATGGTCACGCAGACGCGCTTGGCGCCGCGGCGCTTGCCTTCGATCAGCGCGTGGCCCGTCAGGCGCTGGCCGGTCACACCGTAAGGGTGGCCGACGGCGATCGCGCCGCCGTTGACATTGAGTTTGTCCATGGGAATGCCCAGCTTGTCGGCGCAGTACAGCACCTGCACGGCAAAGGCTTCATTGAGTTCCCAGAGGTCGATGTCGTCGATCTTCAGGCCCAGCTTGGCCAGCACCTTGGGGATCGCGAAGACCGGACCTATGCCCATCTCGTCGGGTTCGCAGCCGGCGACCGCGAAACCGAGGAAGCGGCCCAGGGGCTGGAGGCCCTTCTTTTGCGCCACGGTTTCGCTCATGACCACCACGGCGCCGCCGCCGTCGGAGAACTGGCTGGCATTGCCGGCCGCGATCACGCCGCCGGGAATCGCCGGCTTGATGCCGCTGATGCCTTCCTTGGTCGTGCCTTCGCGTATGCCCTCGTCCTTGCTGACGGTGACCTGTTTGGTCGTCAGGCCCATGACCTTGTCGGCCACGCCGGCCGTCACGGTGATGGGCGCGATTTCGGCTTCAAACAGGCCAGCGGCCTGCGCGGCCGTGGCCTTTTGCTGGCTCAGCGCACCATATTCGTCCATGCGGTCGCGCGAAATGTTGTAGCGCTTGGCGACCTGCTCCGCCGTCTGCAGCATGTTCCAGTAGATTTCGGGCTTGTTCTTGGCCAGCCAGGCTTCCTGCAGCATGTGGGTGTTCATTTCCTGCTGCACGCAGGAGATGCTTTCTACGCCGCCGGCCACATAGATGTCGGCTTCACCGGCGATCACGCGCTGGGCCGCCAGGGCAATGGTCTGCAGGCCCGACGAGCAAAAACGGTTGACCGTCATGCCCGAGACGGTGACGGGGCAGCCGGCGCGCAGCGCGACCTGGCGCGCGATGTTGGCGCCGGTCGCGCCTTCAGGCGTGGCGCAGCCCATGATCACGTCATCGACTTCGCCGGCCTCGATGCCAGCGCGCTTGAGCGCGTGCTCGACGGCATGGCCGCCCAGGGTGGCGCCGTGTGTCATGTTGAAGGAGCCCTTCCAGCTTTTGGCCAGGGGGGTGCGTGCGGTGGAAACAATGACTGCTGAGCTCATGAAATTCTCCGGAATCTGGGTGCGTTGATCTGTGCGGTGCGCTGGGTTCAGACGGTCGGGTTGAAGGTCTTGCCTTCAGCCGCGAGTTTGGCCAGCAGGGGCGCGGGCTTCCAGAATTTGGCGTCGTCCAGCGGGTTCTGGGCGAAGCGGTTCATGCTTTGCACCACGTTGAACAGGCCCAGCTGGTCGGCGTAGAGCATGGGGCCACCGCGGTAGACCGGGAAGCCGTAGCCCATGATGTAGACCATGTCGATGTCGCTGGCCTTGGAGGCAATGCCCTCCTCCAGGATGTGCGCGGCCTCGTTGACCAGCGAGAACACCAGGCGCTGCACGATTTCCTCGTCGGAAATCTTGCGCGGCGTGATGCCCAGCGATTTGCGGTGGTCTTCAATCATCTTGACGACTTCGGCGTTCGGGATGGCGTCGCGCTTGCCGGGCACATAGTCGTACCAGCCGGCGCCGGTCTTCTGGCCGAAGCGGCCTTTTTCGCAGAGCAGGTCGGCCGTCTTGCTGTACTTCATGTCGGGTTTTTCGGTGTAGCGGCGCTTGCGTATGGCCCAGCCGATGTCGTTGCCGGCCAGGTCGCCCATGCGGAAGGGGCCCATGGCGAAGCCGAATTTCTCGATGGCCTTGTCGACCTGCTCGGGCGTGCAGCCTTCGTCAAGCAGGAAACCGCCCTGGCGGCCGTACTGCTCGATCATGCGGTTGCCGATAAAACCGTCGCACACGCCGGAGACCACGGCCGTCTTGCGGATTTTTTTGCCTACCGCCATCACGGTGGCCAGCACGTCCTTGCCGGTCTTGGCGCCGCGCACCACTTCAAGCAGCTTCATGACGTTGGCGGGGCTGAAGAAATGCATGCCCACCACGTCCTGCGGGCGTTTGGTGAAGGCCGCGATCTGGTTGACGTCCAGCGTCGAGGTGTTGGACGCCAGGATGGCGCCGGGCTTCATCACGCGGTCCAGTTCCTTGAAGACTTTTTCCTTCACGCCCATGTCCTCGAACACGGCCTCGATCACCATGTCGGCGTCTTTCAGCTCGTCGTAGCTCAGCGTGGTGCTCAGCAGGCTCATGCGCTGCTCGTACTTGTCCTGCTTGAGCTTGCCCTTTTTGACCTGGGCTTCGTAGTTCTTGCGGATGATGCCAATGCCCTTGTCCAGGGCTTCCTGCTTCATCTCCAGGATCTTGACCGGAACACCGGCATTCAGGAAGTTCATGGCGATGCCGCCGCCCATGGTGCCGGCGCCTATCACCGCAACGGAGTTGATTTCGCGCTTGGGCGTGTCTTCCGGCACGTCGGGAATCTTGGAGGCGGCGCGCTCGGCCATGAAGATGTGGCGCAGCGCGCGGCTTTCAGGCGTCCACATCAGGTTGATGAAGAACTCGCGCTCAAGCGCCATGCCTTCTTCGAATTTCCTCTTGGTGGCGGCTTCCACGGCGTCCACGCACTTGAGCGGCGCGGGGAAGTTCTTGGACATGCCCTTGACCATGTTGCGGGCGAACTGGAAGTAGGCGTCGCCGTTGGGGTGCTTGGCGCGCAGCTCGCGCACCAGCGGCAGCGGCCGGGTGTCGGAGATCGACTGCGCGAAGGCCAGGGCCTCCTGGGCCAGCGATTCGGGCGAGGCAGCGAGCTTGTCAAACAGCTTCTGGCCGGGGATTTGCGCGAGCAACTCGCTCTTGACGGGTTCGCCGCTGACGATCATGTTCAGGGCCGGCTCCACGCCGAGCACGCGCGGCAGGCGCTGCGTGCCGCCGGCGCCGGGCAGCAGGCCCAGCTTGACTTCGGGCAAGGCGATGTTGGTGCCGGGCGCGGCAATGCGGTAGTGGCAACCCAGGGCCAGCTCCAGGCCGCCGCCCATGCAGACGGTATGGATCGCGGCCACGACGGGCTTGGCGGAATTCTCGACGGCGCGGATCACGCTGAGCAGGTTGGGCTCGGTCAGCGCCTTGGGCGTGCCGAACTCCTTGATGTCGGCGCCGCCCGAGAAGGCCTTGCCGGCACCGGTGATCACAATGGCCTTGACAGCCGCGTCGGCATTGGCTTTTTGCAGGTTGTCGGTCAGGCTCAGGCGGGTGGCGTGGCCCAGGCCGTTGACGGGCGGGTTGCTCAGCGTGATGAGCGCGACGGGGCCGTGGACTTCGTAAAGAGTGGTCATTGCGGTGCTTCTTTCCTTGATGGGAGTTTCGGTTTTCAGTTGTCTCGGCTGGCGCTGCGGCCCTGCAAGCCCTGGTGGCGACACCAGCGGTCGCCAAAAAAGTACGACCGTTCTTTTTCTATTGTAGGGGGCGTTTGTGACGGCACAAGGCCCCAGTTGGGCGATTCAGTCTATTTTTGTCCCTGCGGCGACAGGCCCGGGACAGTCCATACCATTTTTTACACCTCAAGCCACTCTTTGCGGATGTAGGCGTCGGCCCGCAGGCTGTCGGGCGTGCCGTCAAACACGATGCTGCCGTGGCCCATGACCAGCGCGCGGTCGGAAATCGCCATGGCAATCGTCAGCTTCTGCTCGATCAGCAGCACCGAAATGCCTTTGGCCTTGAGCGTTTGCAAATACTGCCCCACGAGTTCAACGATTTTGGGCGCCAGGCCCTCGGTGGGCTCGTCGATGATGATGAGGTCGGGGTCGCCCATCAGCGTGCGGCACAAGGTCAGCATCTGCTGCTCGCCGCCCGAGAGCACGCCGGCCTCGGTGTGCTGGCGTTCGCGCAGCCGCGGGAACATCTGGTACATGTCTTCAAACGACCAGCGCGAGCCCTTGCCGGATCCCTTCTGGCCCAGCAGCAGGTTCTGGTGCACCGTGAGCTTGGGGAAGATGTCGCGGTTTTCGGGCACATAACCAATCCCCAAGTGGGCGATCTGGTAGGCCTTCTTGCCGACGATCTCCTGCTTTTTCCAGAGTATGGAGCCCTGGCAGTCGACCAGGCCCATGATGGCCTTGGCCGTGGTGGAACGGCCCGAACCGTTGCGGCCCAGCAAGGCGACGATCTGGCCGGGCTGCACGTCAAAGTGCACGCCGTGCAGCACATGGCTTTTGCCGTAGAAGGCGTGGAGGTTCTGGATATGCAGCATCAGTGGCCTCCCGCCTGGGCATCTGCAACGGAAGAGCCGAGATAAGCCTCCTGCACGCGCTGGTCGGCGCGCACGGCTTCCGGCGTGTCATAGGCAATGATTTCGCCATACACCACCACCGCGATCTTGTCGGCCAGGCCGAAGACCACGCCCATGTCGTGCTCCACCGTCAACAGGGTCTTGCCCACGGTGACTTCCTTGATCAGGCTGATGAAGCGGCTGGTCTCGGAGCGGCTCATGCCGGCCGTGGGTTCGTCCAGCAGGATAACGCTGGCGCCGCCAGCGATGGTGATGCCGATTTCCAGCGCGCGCTGCTCGGCGTAAGTCAGATTGGTGGCCAGCACATCGCGCTTTTTGTCGAGCTTGATCATGGCCATCAACTCCTCGGCGCGCTGGTTAGCGTCGTCCAGGTCGGCCAGGAAGCGCAAGAAAGTGTATTTGTAGCCCAGGCTCCAGAGCACGCCGCAGCGCAGGTTCTCGAACACGCTGAGCTTGGGGAAGATGTTGGTGATCTGGAAGCTGCGCGACAGGCCCAGCCGGTTGATCTCAAACGGCTTCTTGCCGTCAATGCGCTGGCCGTTGAGCAACACTTCGCCGCTGGTGGGCTCAAAGCGCCCGCTGATGAGGTTGAACAGCGTGGACTTGCCCGCGCCGTTGGGGCCGATGATGGCGACGCGCTCGCCGGCTTTCACCTGCAGGTTGGCGCCGCGGATGATCTCGGTCTTGCCGAAGTTTTTCCGCAAATCCTTCAGTTCAAGCGAACAGGTGATGGCACTCACAACAGCTCCCTCCGCTTGATTTCTTTTTCGATGTCATCTTGTATCTGGCCCCATTGCGTGAGGAATTGCCGGCGCGTGAGTTCAAACAGCCCCAGGCCGGTGGCCAGCACAAAGCCCGCGCCCAGCCAGCTGTTGAGGTTGGTCGCGTTGAGCCGCACGCCCATAAAGCCAAGCTCCGGGCCCAGCGCCGCGTTGAGCTGCAGGTGGTAAATCATTTCCACCATGGCGGCCGCGCCTGCCAGCGCGGTGAAGGCCGTCACGGCCAGGCCCAGGTAAGCGACCCACAACTCCCTGAGCTTGCCGAAGGCGGCCACGCGCAGGTTCATCATGATCAGGCTGGCGATGCCGCCGGGCGCATACATCACCATGAACAGGAAGATCAGGCCCACATACAGCAGCCAGGCCATGGACAGCTCGGACAGCAGGATCAGTGCCACCACCAGCAGGCCCGCGCCGATGATGGGGCCGAAGAAAAAGGTCGCCCCGCCCAGGAAGGTGAACAGCAGCAGGCTGCCCGAGCGCACGCCGCTCACGACCTCGGCCGTGACGATTTCCGAATTGATGGCCGCCAGACCGCCGCCTATGCCGGCGAAGAAGCCGGCGATGATGAAGGCGTAGTAGCGCACGCGCTGGGTGTTGTAGCCGATGAACTCCACGCGCTCGGGGTTGTCGCGCACGGCGTTCAGGATGCGGCCCAGCGGCGTGCGCGTGAAGGCGAACATCGCGGCGGTGCAGACAAAGCAGTAAAACGCGATCAGGTAATAGACCTGGATCTGCGGGCCGAAACTGATGCCGAACACCGGCTTGCCGTAGGCCCGGTTGGTGGTGATGCCGCCCTCCCCGCCGAAGAACTCGGGGAACATCAGCGACATGGCAAATACCAGCTCGCCCACGCCCAGCGTGATCATGGCAAAGGTGGTGCCGGCCTTTTTGGTGGTGACGTAGCCGAACAGCGCCGCGAAGAACAGGCCCGACAGGCCGCCCACCAGCGGGATCAGCGACAGCGGGATGTAGAACGTGCCTTTGCCGGCCAGGTTCATCGCATGCACGGCCAGGAAGGAGCCCAGCCCGGCATAGACCGCATGGCCGAAACTGAGCATGCCGCCCTGCCCCAGCAGGATGTTGTAGCTCAGGCAGATGATGACCAGGTAGCCGGCCTGCGACAGCATGGTCAGCGCCAGGCTGCTCTTGAACATCAGCGGCGCGGCGATCAGCAGCAGTGCGTACAGTGTCCACAGCAGCCAGCGGCCGACGTTATAGGGTTTGAATTGGTAGTACGGGGTGGACATGTTCTGTTGCCTTACCCTTCCCGCGTACCGAGCAGGCCCTTGGGCCTGAAGATCAGGATCAGCACCAGGAACAGGAACGGCAGTATCGGCGCCACCTGCGAGATCGTGAGCTTGAGCAGCGGGTAGCCGAAGGTCTCGGGTGTCACCCGGTAGTTAAAGTGGGCCAGCAAGGTCATCAGCGACTGGTCCAGGGCCACCGCGAAGGTCTGTATCAGGCCTATCAGCAGGGACGCCAGGAAGGCGCCGCTCAGCGAGCCCATGCCGCCCACCACCACGACCACAAAGATGATGGCGCCCACCGAGCCGGCCATGGCGGGCTCGGTGATGAAGGTGTTGCCGCCTATGACGCCGGCCAGGCCCGCGAGCGCCGCACCGCCGCCGAAGACCAGCATGAAGACACGCGGCACGTTGTGGCCCAGGGCTTCCACCGTTTCAGGATGGGTCAGCGCGGCCTGGATCACCAGGCCTATGCGGGTGCGCGTGAGCAGCAGCCAGATGCCGGCCAGCATGGCCAGTGAGATGAACATGATGAAGGCGCGCGATTTCGGGAAGTTGGTGCCGAACACCGTGAACAGCGGGCCCTGCAGGCCTTCGGGCAGCACGTAGTTGACGGCCGAGCGGCCCCACACCAGCTGCACCAGCTCCAGCAGCAGGTAGGACAGCCCGAAGGTGACCAGCAACTCGGGCACATGGCCGAACTTGTGCACCTTGCGCAGGCAAAAGCGCTCGAAAGCCGCGCCCATGGCAAACACCAGCAGCGGCGCCACCAGCAGCGACCACCAAAAGCCGATCACCTGCGAGGTGCTGTAGGCGATATAGGCGCCGACCATGTAGAAGGACGCGTGCGCGAAATTGAGCACGCCCATCATGCTGAAGATCAGCGTCAGGCCGGAACTGAGCATGAACAGCAGCAAGCCGTAGCTGAGGCCGTTGAGCATCGCGATGGTGAAGGATTCCAGATTCATCGATAAGCGCCTGTTGCAGTAAAAGCCGGATGAAAAAAAGGCCCGAACTCGGATCGGGCCTGGGTCCGTCAGCGGGACACCGGTGTCATCCCGGGCGCTTCATCTGGCACGAGGTGGGCGTGCTGGCCACGTAAGGCTCATAGTATTTGACCGGCACAAAGGTGTAGCCCGTGTTCTCGGCATCGTAGGGGTATTTGCCGCCGGCTTTTTCCCATTTGTCGATGTAAAGGCCCTGCTGCAGCTGGTGGTCGGTCTTGCGCATCTCGACGTCGCCGTTAAAGCTCTTGAAGCGCAGGCCTTCCATGGCCTTGGCCACCACGGCCGGCTCGGTCGACTTGGTCTGCGCCATGGCTTCGGTCAGGATGGTGAAGGCGTGGAAGATCGCGCCGGTGTAGAAGTCGTCGCTGAACTTCTTTTTGTACTCGGCCTGGATCTGCTGGATCTCGCCGCCCATGTTGAGGTGGTTGTAGGCCACCATGTAGACGCGCCCCGCCGAGCCCGCGCCCAGTGCGGTCGGCGTGCCGGTGACGCCGGCGTAATAGGTGTAGAACTTGACGTTGTTCAGGCCCGCCTCGTTGGCGGCTTTGACCAGCAGCGAAAGGTCGGAGCCCCAGTTGCCGGTGATCACGGTGTCGGCGCCGGACTGCTTGATCTTGGCGATGTAGGGCGCGAAGTCGCGCACCTGGGCCAGCGGGTGCAGGTCTTCGCCGACGATCTGGATGTCGGGGCGCTTGGATGCAAGGTTGGCCTTGGCGAACTTGGCGACCTGCTGGCCGTGCGAGTAGTTCTGGTTGATCAGGTAGACCTTCTTGATGTCCGGCTGCTCCTTCATGAAGGCGGTCAGCGCCTCCATCTTCATGGAGGTGTCGGCGTCCAGGCGGAAGTGCCAGTAGTCGCACTTGCTGTTGGTCAGGTCCGGGTCCACCGCGGCGTAGTTGAGGTAGACGACTTCCTTGCCGGGGTTGCGTTCGTTGTACTTGGACAGCGCGTCCATGATGGCCAGCGCCGGGCCGGAGCCGTTGCCCTGCACGATGTAGCGCGCGCCCTGGTCGATGGCGGACTTCAGCGCGTTGGTGGTTTCCTGCGGGCTGAGTTTGTTGTCGATGCCGATGATCTCGAACTTCACGCCGGCCTTGTTCTTTTTGCTGAACTGCTCGGCCAGGAACTGGAAGCCCTTGAGCTGGTTGGTGCCGACCGCCGCCATCAGGCCGGACAGCGGGTCCAGCCAGGCGATCTTGACGGTCTGGTTCAGGTTGACGGCGCCACCGGCGGCGGGCGCTGGGGCGGCGGCCTTGGCCGGCGCGGCGGCCTTGGCCGGTGCCTGGGCCAGCGTCATGCCGCTGTAAAACATGGCGGATACCGCCAGGGCGACGCCTGCATGCCGCGCGAAAAATCGGGTTTGGGTTGTCATCCCTTGTCTCCTGAAAATTTATGAATGTGCGAACGAAACCTGACGGGGAACCGGCAAAGGTTAGGTTAATTAATGCTGCACTGCGTCAGGGAATGCCCTAGCGGTATGTCACTAACGTGACCCCCACGCTTTTCACTGCGCCTTCGGCTCCGTGTAATACGCTGCCCCCCGGGGGGGCCGCTGCGCCTGCGGCCCGGCAAAGCCGGTTCCGCGGCCCCTGCTTGGTTTGAATCCGGGCTCCTCGAACTTTGGTTTTAGCTCTGCGGTAGCTTGTAGTCCTTGAGCATCTCGCGCAGTTTGGTCTTGAGCATCTTGCCGGTGGCGCCCAGCGGGATGGCGTCGACAAAAACCACGTCGTCGGGGATTTGCCATTTCGCGGTCTTGCCGTCGTAGAAGCGGATCAGCTCGTCGCGCGTGAGCTCCATGCCGGGCTTTTTGACGACCGCGATGATGGGGCGCTCGTCCCACTTGGGATGGGCCACGCCTATGCAGGCGGCCATGGCCACGGCCGGGTGGGCCACGGCGATGTTCTCGATGTCGATGGAGCTGATCCATTCGCCGCCCGACTTGATGACGTCCTTGCTGCGGTCGGTGATCTGCAGGTAGCCGTCGGGATCTATGGTGCCGACGTCGCCCGTGGGGAACCAGCCGTCCACCAGCGGGTCGCCGCCCTCGCCCTTGAAATACTCGCGCACGATCCACGGCCCCTTGACGTGCAGGTCGCCGAAGACCTTGCCGTCCCAGGGCAGTTCCTCGCCGTTGCCGTCGACGATCTTCATGTCGACGCCATAGATGGCACGCCCCTGCTTGAGGCGTATCTTCATTTTTTCGGCTTCCGGCAGCGCGTCGTGCTTGTTCTTGAGCGTGCACAGCGTGCCCAGCGGGCTCATCTCGGTCATGCCCCAGGCATGCAGCACCTCCACGCCGTAGTCCTCGCGGAAGGCATGGATCATGGCCGGCGGGCAGGCCGAGCCGCCTATGACGGTGCGTTTCAAGGTGGAGAACTTCAGGCCCGCGGGTTTCATGTGGCCCAGCAGCATCTGCCACACCGTGGGCACGCCGGCCGCGTAGGTGACTTTCTCGGCTTCTATCAGCTCGTAGATCGACTTGCCGTCCAGCGCCGGGCCGGGGAACACCAGTTTGGCGCCGGTGAGCGCGGCCGAGTACGGAATGCCCCAGGCGTTGACGTGGAACATGGGCACCACGGGCAGGATGGCGTCGCGCGCCGAGATGCACATCACGTCGGGCAGCGCGGCCGCATAGGCATGCAGCGTGCTGGAGCGGTGGCTGTAGAGCGCGGCCTTGGGGTTGCCGGTGGTGCCGCTGGTGTAGCACATGCTTGACGCCGTGTTCTCGTCAAAACTGGGCCAGGTGTAGTCGGCGCTTTGCGCCCCTATCCAGCTTTCATAGCTTTGCAGGTTGGGCACGCCCGAATCGGCCGGCAGCTTGTCGGCGTCGCACAGCGCGATGTAGTGTTTGATGGTCGGGCAGCGGGCATGCACCGCCTGCACCAGCGGCAAAAAGCTCAGGTCGAAGCACAGCACCTGGTCCTCGGCATGGTTGGCGATCCAGGCGATCTGGTCCGGGTGCAGGCGCGGGTTGATGGTGTGCAGCACCCGGCCCGAGCCGCTCACACCGTAATACAGCTCCAGGTGGCGGTAGCCGTTCCAGGCCAGCGTGGCGACCCGGTCGCCAAAGGCGAGTTTCAGGCCGTCCAGTGCCTTGGCGACGCGGCGCGCGCGCTGGCCCATGTCCTTGTAGCTGTAGCGATGCAGGTCGCCTTCCACGCGGCGCGAGACGATTTCGGCGTCACCGTGGTGGCGCTCCGCGAACTCGATCAAACCGGAAATCAGCAATGGCTGGCTTTGCATCAAACCTAACATCGTCGGCTTTCCTTTCCTGCCCGGTGGGCGTGTGGGTGAATCAACTGTCTGCGCGGCCATGGTACCCCCGGGGCTTGCGCGTCAGGCCCCGGGAAAGTCCCCAGCGGCGGCGCTTTGGCGACACCGCGCAGCCTACTGTCGCCGCCTGGCGGGCGGAAGGCAAAGCCTGTCGCCCGGCCGACAGGTTCTAGGTAGATACCCCGTGCCGCGGCCGGAGGACAATGACGCCCATGCCCTTTGACCTCGCCCCATTGCCGCATCGCTTCCTGGGCGGCCAGCCCTGGTTTCCCGGCCTGACGGCAGAGCACCAGGCGCGTTTGCTGGAGCACAGCTTCACGATGGACGGGCGCAAGGGCGAAGTGCTGCTGGGTGCGGGCGCGCCGGTCCAGGGCTGGTATGCGGTGCTGTCGGGTTTGGTGAAGCTGCAAAGCACCTCGCCCGAAGGCCGGGTGTCGGCCTTCCTGGGGGTACCCGACGGCGAGTGGTTTGGCGAAGGCTCGGCGCTCAAGACCGAACCGCGCCGCTACGACGTGATCGCGCTGCGCGACACCACGCTGCTGTGCCTGCCGCGCGCCGAATTCGACGAACTGCTGGCCGGCTCCCTGGACTTCAACCACTACCTGGTCGCCCACCTGAACCGGCGCCTGGCCCAGGCCATGACCATCATCGAGGCGGGCCGCCTGCGCGCGCCCGAGCAGCGTGTGGCCCTGTACCTGAGCCGGGTGTTCTGGCAGGGCCGGCGCAAACTGCTGCTGTCGCAGGAAGAACTGGGCCACCTGGCCGGCCTGTCGCGCCAGACCGTCAACCGCGTGCTGCAGACCCTGGAAGGGCTGGGCCTGGTGTCGCTGGAGTTCGGCCGCGTGGCCCTGCTCAATGAGCAGGCGCTGGCCGCTTACGCCAGCCGGCCCACGCAGGACTAGGCTTAACCCCAGCCCGGCATGGCTGCCTGGGGGATAGCACAATAAGGCCATGACCTCAGCTTCCGCGATAGACAGCCCTGCCGGCGAATTGAACCCCGCCGACACCCCCGGCCTGAACTGGGTCAACAGTTTTGCCGCCCTGGGCCCGGACTTTTATACCGAACTTCAGCCCACGCCCCTGCCATCGCCCTACTGGGTGGGCAAAAGCCGCGTATTCGCGCGCGAACTCGGCCTTGAAGACAGCTGGCTGGAATCGGCCGACACCCTGGAAGCCTTGACCGGCAACCGCCTGCTGCCGGGCTCGCGGCCCCTGGCCAGCGTCTACGGCGGCCACCAGTTCGGCGTCTGGGCCGGGCAGCTGGGCGACGGCCGCGCGCTGCTGCTGGGCGAAATAGACACACCGAACGGCCCGCAGGAAATCCAGCTCAAGGGCGCTGGCAAAACCCCGTATTCGCGCATGGGCGATGGCCGGGCCGTGCTGCGCAGCTCGATTCGCGAGTTTTTGTGCTCCGAGGCCATGCACGGCCTGGGCATCCCGACCACGCGGGCGCTGTGCGTGACGGGCTCCGACGCGCCGGTACGGCGCGAGGAAATCGAAACCGCCGCCGTCGTGACGCGCGCCGCACCCAGCTTTATCCGCTTCGGGCATTTCGAGCATTTCAGCTACAGCGGCCAGCACGCCCAGCTCAAAGCCCTGGCCGACTACGTCATAGACCGCTTCTACCCCGATTGCCGCGAGGCGCCGCAGCCCTATGCGGCCCTGCTGGAGGCCGTCAGCGCGCGCACGGCCCATCTGATGGCGGCCTGGCAGGCCGTGGGCTTTTGCCACGGCGTGATGAACACCGACAACATGAGCATCCTGGGCCTGACCATAGACTACGGCCCCTTCCAGTTCCTGGACGCCTTCGACCCCAACCACATCTGCAACCATTCGGACGCCCAGGGCCGTTATGCCTACAACCGCCAGCCGAACATGGCCTACTGGAATCTGTTCTGCCTGGGACAGGCCCTTCTGCCGCTGATAGGCGAACAGGAACTGGCGCTGGCCGCGCTGGAGCCTTACAAAACCCTGTTCCCCGACGCCCTGTACGCGCGCATGCGCGCCAAGCTGGGCCTGGCGGACGAGCAGCCGGACGACAAGGCCCTGGTGGACAACTGCTTCAGGCTGCTGGCCGGCAACAAGGTGGACTACAGCATCTTCTGGCGGCGCCTGAACGGCTTCACGCCGCAAAGCGGCCATGAGCCGGTGCGCGACCTGTTCTTCGACCGCGAATCCTTCAATGCCTGGGCGCAGGACTATTCGCAGCGGCTGGCCGGTGTGGACCAAGTGCTGCGGGCCGGCCTGATGCACAAGAGCAACCCGAAATTCGTGCTGCGCAACCACCTGGGCGAAGAAGCCATACGCGCGGCGAAACTAAAAGACTTTTCGGGTGTCGATACCTTGCTTGCCCTGCTGCAATCCCCATGTGAGGAGCATGCCGGCCATGAGAGTTTTGCCGGTTTCCCGCCCGACTGGGCCTCATCGATTGAAATTAGTTGCAGTTCGTAACATCAAAGCCACATCACAGGACCGGAATATGAGCGCCAAGATCCAGAAAACCGACGCCGAATGGAAAGCCCTGCTGGCCGAAAAAGGGGCCGAACCGGCCGCCTTTGAAGTCACCCGCCACGCCGCCACCGAACGCCCCTACACCGGCAAGTACGAAGCCGTCTGGGCCGACGGCAGCTACCACTGCATCTGCTGCGGCGCCAAGCTGTTCGACTCCGAGACCAAATTTGACGCCGGCTGCGGCTGGCCCAGCTTTTCCGAGGAAGCCGTGCCGGGCGCGATCGAGGAAATCGTGGACCGCAAGCACGGCATGGTGCGCACCGAAACGGTGTGCGCCAGTTGCGGCGCGCACCTGGGACATGTGTTTCCTGATGGGCCGACGCCAACCGGCCTGCGTTACTGCATGAATTCCGCCTCTTTGGACTTCAAACCAAAATAGCTCCCACGGTCGCTCACTTGCGTGTAGCTCCCTGCCCCCCGAGGGGGCCGCTGCGCCTGCGGCCCGGCAAAGCCGGTTCCGCGGCCCCTGCTTGGTTTGAGCCAATAACAATCTATACGGCGAGCCCGCGATAATCAGCACATGAAACTTCTTTTCGACTTTTTACCCATCGTCCTGTTTTTCGGCATGTTCAAGTACGCCGAAGGCCACAAGGACTGGGCCGCAACGACGGCCACCGACTGGCTGGGTTTTATGGTTTCGGGCGGCGTGGTGGGCCCCTCGGAGGCGCCTGTGCTGCTGGCCACCGTGGTGGTAATCATCGCCACGCTGGCGCAAATCCTCTGGCTCAAGGCGCGCGGCAAAAAAGTGGACACCATGCTGTGGGTCAGCCTGGCGCTGGTCACCGTGCTGGGCGGCGCCACGATTTATTTCCACAGCGAGAACTTCATCAAATGGAAGCCCACCGTGCTCTACTGGGTCATGGGCAGCGCGCTGCTGGTCGGCCAGCTGGTTTTCAAGAAAAACGGCATCAAGTCGCTGATGGGCGCGCAGATGGAGCTGCCGGACGCCATCTGGCGAGCCGTCAATTTCAGCTGGATAGGCTTTTTTGCCGTCATGGGCATGCTCAACCTGTGGGTGGCCTTCACCTTCTCCACCGACACCTGGGTCAATTTCAAGCTCTTCGGCGGCCTGGGCCTGATGGTGGTGTTTGTGCTGGCGCAGGCGGTTTACCTCAACAAGCACATCAAACCTGGCACCACACCATGATGGCCGGCGTTTCCAGCGCCCTGCCCGTGCGCGCCCATGACATAGAACTGCAGCTGCAGGCGCGGCTGCAGCCCACGCGGCTGGAGGTGCTGGATGAAAGCGCCGCCCATGCCGGGCATTCGGGGGCCAACGCCGAGGGCTACGGCAGCCACTTTCGCATCCGCATCGCGAGCCCGCTCTTTACCGGCCAAAGCCGGGTGGCGCGCCACCGCCTTGTGTATGATGCACTGCAAAATTTCATTGACCAGGGCCTGCACGCCCTGGCGATCGAGATCATCGAGTCACCCTGAAACCCGCGGCGCCCTCCTGACTCCGGCCGCGAAGGCCAGGCACCATCCAGACGCTAACCCAAGCATTCACCAAAGGACTGCAAGACACCATGAAGAAACAATTTGTACTGGCTACCGCCGTTGCGGGCCTGCTGGCCCTGGGCGCCCAAGGCGTCCTCGCGCAAAACCTCGCCATCGTCAACGGCAAGGCTGTTCCCAAGACCCGCCTGGACTCGCTGGCCCAGCAGGTCGCCAAGTCCGGCCGGCCTGTGACCCCGGACATGGAGGCCCAGCTGCGCGAGGAAGTGATCGCGCGCGAGGTCTTCATGCAGGAAGCCGAAAAACGGGGCCTGTCCACCAGTGAAGACGTCAAGGTGCAGATGGAACTGGCGCGCCAGACCATCCTGATCCGCGAGCTGTTCGCCGACTACCAGAAGAACAACCCGGTGACCGAAGCTGAAATGAAGGCCGAATACGACAAGTTCGCCGAAGCCAACGGCGGCAAGGAATACAAGGCGCGCCACATCCTGGTGGAAAAAGAGGCCGAAGCCAAGGACATCATCGCCAGCCTGAAAAAAGGCGGCAAGTTCGACGAGATCGCCAAGAAGAAATCCAAGGACCCCGGATCCGGCGCCAAGGGCGGCGACCTCGACTGGGCCAACCCTTCCAGCTACGTGCCTGAGTTCAGCGAAGCGCTGGGCAAGCTGGGCAAGGGCCAGACCACCGAGACCCCGGTCAAGACCCAGTTCGGCTACCACATCATTCGTGTCGACGACATCCGCACGGCGCAGCTGCCTTCGTTTGACGAAGTCAAGCCGCAGATCGCCCAGTCGATGCAGCAGCAAAAGCTGGCCGCCTTCCAGGCCGACCTGCGCAAAAAAGCCAAGGTCGAATAAGCGGCACAGCGCCGCGGGCGGCCTGCCCGCCCTGCCTTTTCTGAAAAAGCAGCCTTTGGGCTGCTTTTTTATTGGGGCTCGCTTGATGGGGGTGAACTGCCGATTGACGAAGGTGGCGCGGGCCGTTCCAATGGCTCACCTTCTTGCGCAGGCCCGATGTCCAAGCGCCTTGCTTTTTCTTCATCTTTCATCCCTCCGTCGAGGCGCATATGAATGACTCCAGTCCTCCTTCCTCCTCTCACAGTAGCAACCCTGCCCCCAGCCTTCCCCAGCCCGTGCAGGACGCCTTGCAGCGCGGCAACCTGGTCGAAGCCATCCAGCTGATGCGCGCCGGCACCGGCCTGGGCCTGAAGGAAACCAAGGACGCGCTGGAAGCCTATCTGCGCGGCGAAGCACCGGCCGGCGGCTTTGCGCCCAAAGCCCTGCCCGCCGGCGCGCCCCTTCCCGCGCAGGTGCAGGAGGCGCTGGACCAGGGCAACAAGATAGAAGCGGTACGGCGCTTGCGGGGCCTGACCGGCATGGGGCTCAAGGAAGCCAAGGATGCAGTGGAGGCCGGAGGCATCGGGCTGGACGCGGGACCGGGCACGAGCGAGGGACTGTCCCCGGGCGAGGTGCGCAACTCGAACAGCTTGTGGTGGTGGTTTGCCGCGCTGGCCGTGCTGGCGCTGGCCGCTTTCGCGCTGCTGGGCTGCGCCTTCGCACCACGGGCGCCCGTGGCCGAACTGGCACCCTCCAGCAAACTCAAGGCCGCCATCAATTTCGGCAACCCCATCCTGGCAGTGAAAGATGCCGCCAGCGGCGAGCCGCGCGGCGTCTCGGTGGATTTATCCAACGAGCTCGGCAGGCGGCTGGGCGTACCGGTTGAACTGGTGACCTTCACATCGGCCGGCAAGGTGGTCGAAGCGGTCAGGGATGCGCAGGTCGACATCGCTTTTGTCGCGATAGACCCGGTGCGCGGCGCCGACATGCTGCAGACACCGCCTTACGTCATCATCGAAGGCGCCTACCTGGTGCGAAACGACTCGCCGATACGCCGCAATGAAGAGGTGGACCAGGCAGCCCACCGCGTCGTGGTCGGCAACGGCAGCGCCTACGACCTTTACCTGAGCCGTGAGCTCAAGGCCGCCAGGCTGGTGAAGGCCCCGACCTCACCGGTGGTCACCGACGTGATGGTCGCGCAAAACCTGGAGGTGGCGGCCGGCGTCAAGCAGCAGCTCGAAGCCGACGCCAGGCGCCTGGCCGGCCTGCGCCTGCTGCCGGGACGCTTTATGGTGATCAACCAGGCCATGGGCCTGCCCAAGGGGCGTGAAGCCGGCGCGCGCTACCTGGCGGCTTTTGTCGAGGAGATGAAGGCTTCGGGTTTTGTGGCCGCGGCGCTGTCGCGCCATGGCATTGAGGGCGCGGCCGTCGCGCCGCCCGTGAAGCCTTAAGGCGCGAGTCCACAGCCCTGTCAGCATGGGCCTACGCCCAGGCAATAGGCAAGACTACGGCCGCTCAAATGGGTGGGGTTAAGGTGGTGCTTACGGGGCCGGCAGCAGCTGGCCCCATCAACAAGGTAAGCACTTGAAGGAGATTTTCATGTACACCATCAAGGAAGTCATGACACGGCAGGTCGATGTCATCAGCCCCGACGCGAGCATCGCCGAAGCCGCCCAGCGTATGCGCGCGGGTGATTTCGGTTTGCTGCCGGTGGGCGAGAACGACCGGCTGACAGGCGCCATCTCCGACCGCGACATCGTCATGCGCGCCGTTGCCGACGGCAAAGGGGCGGATACCCGCGTGCGCGAGGTCATGTCGGAAGGCATTCTTTGGGCTTACGACGACGACACGGTCGAGAATGCCGTGAAGATCATGACCAAGCACCAGGTGCGCAGGCTGCCCATCGTCAATCACGACAAGCGCCTGGTCGGTATCGTGGCCCTTGGCGATCTTGCGATGAACAAGGCCGAGTTGCAACCCGCGGCCAAGGCCTTGGCCGGCATCTCGGCCTGAGCGAGACGCCAGGGCCCGCGCCCTAGCGTCCTGCTATCCCACCCATTTGCGCGCGTTGTGCCACAAGCTCATCCACGGGCTGCGCTCGCTGGGGCTGCCTGAGGTCCAGCTTTTCTGGATGTTGCGAAACACACGCTCGGGGTGCGGCATCATGGCCGTGAAGCGGCCGTCGGCCGTGGTCACACCCGTCAGGCCGCCGGCGCTGCCGTTGGGATTGGCCGGGTAGGCTTCCGTGGGCTGGCCGTGGTTGTCGGTAAAACGCATCGCGGCAATCGCCTTGGAGGCGTCGCCCCGGAAGGCGAAATTGGCATAACCCTCGCCGTGCGCGACCGCAATCGGCAGGCGGCTGCCGGCCATGCCCCGCAGGAAGATGCTGGGGGACTCCAGCACCTCGACCATGCTCAGGCGCGCCTCGAAGCGCTCGCTGCGGTTGGTGGTGAAGCGCGGCCAGGCCTCGGCGCCCGGAATGATGTCGGCAAGCTCGGCGAACATCTGGCAGCCGTTGCACACGCCCAGGCCGAAGGTGTCCTGGCGCGCGAAGAAGGCCTTGAACTCGTCGGACAGCGCCGGGTTGAAGGTGACGGAGCGCGCCCAGCCCACGCCGGCGCCCAGGGTGTCGCCGTAGCTGAAACCGCCGCAGGCGACGATGCCCTTGAAGTCAGCGAGTTTGGCGCGGCCGCTCTGCAGGTCGGTCATGTGCACGTCGCAGGCTTCAAAGCCAGCCTCGGTGAAGACGTAAGCCATTTCCATGTGCGAGTTGACGCCCTGCTCGCGCAGCACCGCCACGCGCGGCCGTGCCGACAGGTTGAGCGCCGGGGCCGCCGGCGCTTTCGCCGGGTCGAAAGTCAATTGAACGTGCAGGCCCGGGTCGGCGGGATGGCCGGCGGAAGCGTGTTCGGTGTTGGCGCAGTCGGGGTTGTCGCGCTGCTGGCAGATCTTCCAGCTGACCGAATCCCAGACCTGGTGCAGGTCTTGCAGCCTGGCCGAGAACACGGCCTTGGTGTCGCGCCAGACCTGGATCTCGCCCTTGCCGACCTCGAGCGAAGCCTGCTGGGGCCGGGTCTTGCCGACGAAATGGCTGAATTTGGACAGGCCGTGTTCGCGCAGGGTCTGCATGACCTCGTTGCGCTCTGAAGTGGCCACCTGGATGACGGCGCCCAGTTCTTCGTTGAACAGCGCCTTGAGCGTGAGCTCTTCGCGGCGCGCGCCGACCTGGCTTGCCCAGTTCTTGCTGTCGCCGGTGTCCATTCGGCTATCGGAAATGCCGTCACCTTCGACCAGCAGCATGTCGATGTTGAGCGACACGCCCACATTGCCGGCAAAACCCATCTCGCAGACCGCGGCGAACAGGCCGCCGTCGCTGCGGTCGTGGTAGGCCATGAGCTTGCCCTCTTTGCGCAGCGCATTGATGGCGTTGACCAGCTTGACCAGGTCCTGGGGATCGTCAAGGTCGGGCACCTCGCCCTCTTCCTTGTCCAGCGTCTGCGCCAGGATGGAGCCGCCCATGCGGTTTTTACCCTTGCCCAGGTCGACCAGGATCAGCGTGCTGTCGGCCTCGTCACGGTTCAGCTGCGGCGTCAGCGTGCCGCGCACGTCAGGCAGCGTGGCAAAGGCGCTCACGATCAAGGAAACCGGTGAGGTGACCTTTTTGCCGGCGTCGCCTTCGCTCCACACGGTGCGCATGGACAGGGAATCCTTGCCGACGGGAATCGACACGCCCAGCGCCGGGCACAGTTCCATGCCCACGGCCTTGACGGTTTCGTACAGTGCGGCATCCTGGCCGGGCTCGCCGCAGGCGGCCATCCAGTTGGCCGAGAGCTTGACACGCGGCAACTCGATAGGCGCGGCCAGCAAATTGGTGATGGCCTCGGCAACCGCCATGCGGCCGGAGGCGGCCGCGTTGACGGTGGCCAGCGGCGTGCGTTCGCCCATGCTCATGGCCTCGCCGGCAAAACCGCTGTAGTCGGCCAGCGTGACGGCGCAATCGGCCACCGGCACCTGCCAGGGGCCGACCATCTGGTCGCGGTGCGTGAGGCCGCTTACGGTGCGGTCGCCTATGGTGATCAAAAAGCGCTTGGAAGCGACCGTGGGGTGGCTCAGCACGGCAATCGCGCTTTTTTGCAGGTCCACGCCGGTCAGGTCGATGGGCTTGACGGCATGGCGGACGGTTTTCACGTCGCGGTGCATCTTGGGCGGCTTGCCCAGCAGCACATTCATGGGCATATCCACGGGAGCCGCTGCGTCCTTGTCGGACAGCACCAGTTGCTTGTCTTCGGTGGCGACACCGATCACGGCGAACGGGCAGCGCTCGCGTTCGCAGAAAGCCTGGAACTGCGGCAGCGACTCGGGCGCGACCGCCATCACATAGCGTTCCTGGCTTTCGTTGCTCCAGATTTCCTTGGGCGAGAGGCCGCTTTCCTCAAGCGGCACGGCGCGCAGGTCGAACTTCGCGCCGCGGCCGGCGTCGTTGACGAGTTCGGGGAAGGCGTTGGACAGGCCGCCGGCGCCCACGTCGTGGATGGCCAGGATGGGGTTGGCCGCGCCCAGCTGGGCACACTGGTTGATGACTTCCTGGGCCCGGCGTTCGATTTCGGGGTTGCCGCGCTGCACCGAGTCGAAATCGAGCTGGGCCGCGTTGGCGCCCGAGGCCATGGAGCTGGCGGCGCTGCCGCCCATGCCGATGCGCATGCCGGGGCCGCCCAGCTGTATCAGCAGCGTGCCGGCCGGGAACAGGATTTTTTTGGTCAAGGCCGCGTCAATCGTGCCGACACCGCCCGCGATCATGATGGGCTTGTGGTAACCCCAGCGCTGGCCGGCCACGGTCTGCTCGTATTCGCGGAAATAACCGGCCAGGTTGGGCCGGCCGAATTCGTTGTTAAAGGCCGCGCCGCCCAGCGGGCCCTCGGTCATGATCTGCAGCGGGCTGGCGATGTGTTCGGGCTTGCCGTAGTCGCCGTCAAACAGCCTGGAGACCGTAAAGCCCGTCAAACCCGCCTTGGGCTTGGAACCGCGGCCGGTCGCGCCCTCGTCGCGGATCTCGCCGCCCGCGCCGGTGGAAGCGCCCGGGAACGGCGAAATCGCCGTGGGGTGGTTGTGCGTCTCGACCTTCATGAGCACGTGCATCTGCACGCCCTCGGTGGCGCTGTAGGTCTGGCGGCCGGTGGCGTCCGGTTTGGCGTAAAAACGCTGGCTTTTGTAGCCTTCCATGACGGAGGCGTTGTCCGAATAAGCCACCACCGTGTGCTGGGGGTGCAGCTTTTCGGTGTTGCGGATCATGCCGAACAGGCTTTTTTCCTGCGGCACGCCGTCGATCGTGAAATCGGCGTTGAAGATCTTGTGGCGGCAGTGCTCGCTGTTGGCCTGGGCGAACATCATGAGTTCGACGTCGGTCGGGTTGCGCTTCAATTGCGTGAAGGCATTGACCAGGTAGTCGATTTCGTCGGCGGCCAGCGCCAGGCCGAACTCGGCATTGGCTTTTTCGAGCGCGGCCTTGCCGCCGGCCAGCACGTCTATGGTCTGCAGCGGTGCGCCCTGCAGCTCGGTGAACAGGCCCGCGGCCTCCGAGCGGTCGAACATCACGCTTTCGGTCATGCGGTCATGCAGCAGGCCGGCGACCTGCTCGCGCTGGGCGGCGCCCAGGGCGGTCTTGCTGAAGAAGCCGCTTTTCAGCGTGACGCGGTATTCGGTGATGCGCTCCACGCGCTTGACGGCCAGGCCGCAGTTGTGGGCGATGTCCGTGGCCTTGGAAGCCCAGGGCGAGACGGTGCCGAAACGCGGCGAGACGATAAAGACCAGGGCATCGCCCTCCTTGCCGGCGGACGGCGCGCAGGGCTCGCCGTAGCTGAGTAGCGCCGCGAGCTGGGCTTTGGCGGCCTCTGAAGGCGGCGATTCGGTCGCCACCAGGTGCACAAAACGGGCGCTGATGCCGGCGATCTTGTCGTGGATGGCTTGCAGGCGGGGAAGGAGTTGCTGGACGCGGAAGTCGCTGAGGGCGCTGATCCCGTGGGGTTCGCCCTCAAAAGTCGTCAGGTGCAGGGTCACGGTAGCGGTGGCCTTGTAGTGGGAAGTGGGCAGCTCATGGCTGAGGATTTAACACCGCCTGCAAGCGCCTGTTGCCCTGTTTGTGGCCGGCCTTTGCGGGGTTCGCGTTAACCCGTAATTTTATCAGCGACTGGGCGTTTGCCGGGCCCGGCGGACGCCGAGCATGGGCACTTTTGCGATTCATTCAGGCCAAAAAAGCAAAAGCCCTCGGTCTCATGCTGAAAATGCATGCCCCGGAGAGCGGTGGGATAATCAGGGCCATGAGTATTACTTACAAAGATGCGGCCGGGATCGAAGGCATGCGCCTGGCCGGCAGGCTGGCTTCCGAGGTACTGGACTACCTGGCCCCCTTCGTGAAACCGGGCGTGACCACCAATGAAATCGACCGGCTGGCCCATGACTACATGACCCAGGTCCAGGGCACCATTCCCGCGACCCTGGGCTACGGCCCTCCCGGCTATGTGCCCTACCCCAAATCGCTGTGCACCTCGGTCAACCACCAGGTCTGCCACGGCATCCCCAACGACAAACCGCTCAAAAAGGGCGACATCGTCAATATCGACGTGACCGTCATCACCAAGGACGGCTGGCACGGCGACAACAGCCGCATGTACCTGGTCGGCGAGGCCTCGATCGCCGCCAAGCGGCTGTGCAATATCACCTACGAAGCCATGTGGCAGGGCATCATGCGGGTCAAACCCGGCGTGCGGCTGGGCGACATCGGCTTTGCGATCCAGACCTTTGCCGAAAAACAGGGCTTTTCGGTGGTGCGCGAGTTCTGCGGCCACGGCATAGGCAAAAACTTCCATGAAGAACCCCAGGTGCTGCACTACGGCCGCCCCGGCACGCTCGAAGAGCTGGTTCCCGGCATGACCTTCACCATAGAGCCCATGATCAACGCCGGCAAGCGCGACATCAAGGACGGCCCCGAAAAAGACGGCTGGAGCATCGTGACGCGCGACCATTCGCTGTCGGCCCAGTGGGAGCACACCATCCTGGTGACCGACACCGGCTACGAGGTGCTGACCCTGTCGGCCGGCAGCCCGGCGATTCCGGCCTTTGTGCCGCAGCAAAGCCCGGTCCAGGCCACGGTCAGCGCCTGAGCGGCGCCCCTAAGGCCCCCATGCCCGTGCCGCGCGCGTCCCCTGACACGGCCTCTACGGCAATGACCGGCCTGCCCCAGCTGCGCGAGCAGTACAAAACCGGCAAGGCCGCCTTGCTGGCCTCGCTGGCCGCCAGCGGCGCGTCCTCGCGCGGCATCCACGGCCTGCTGCAAAAATTCGCCCGCCACACCGACGCCACGCTGCAGGCGCTCTGGGAAGGCGCCGGTTTTCCGGCCGCGGCCTGCCTGGTCGCTGCGGGCGGTTATGGCCGCGGCGAGCTGTTTCCCCACTCGGACGTGGACGTGCTGCTGCTGCTGCCGGACCACACCGACGTTGATGCCGACCCGGCGCTGAAGGCCAAGGTCGAGCGCTTCATAGGCGCCTGCTGGGACGTGGGCCTGGAAATCGGCTCCAGCGTGCGCACGGCGTCCGATTGCGTGGAAGAAGCCTCCAAGGACGTCACGGTGCAGACCTCGCTGCTGGAGGCTCGCCTGGTCGCCGGCGCCAAAAAGAACTTCCAGCAGCTGCAAAAACGCCTGGCCGCCGTGCTGGACCCGCAGGCCTTTTACGTGGCCAAGACGCTGGAGCTGCGCCAGCGCCACAACAAGTTCGAGAACACGCCCTACTCGCTGGAGCCCAACTGCAAGGAGTCGCCGGGCGGCCTGCGCGACCTGCAGGTGATCCTCTGGGTGGCGCGCGCCGCCGGCCTGGGCAAGTCCTGGGACGACCTGGCGCGCAAGGGCCTGGCCACGGCCTTTGAGGTACGGCAGATCAAGGCCAACGAGGCCCTGCTGAGCCTGATACGCGCGCGCCTGCACCTGATCGCCGGGCGCCGCGAAGACCGCCTGGTGTTCGACCTGCAGACCGCCGTGGCCGAATCCTTCGGTTATTCGGCCGAGGCCGACGACGGCAGCAAGCTGCCGCGCCGCGCCAGCGAGGCGCTGATGAAGCGCTACTACTGGGCGGCCAAGGCCGTGACCCAGCTCAACCAGATCCTGCTGCTCAACATCGAGGAGCGGCTGAACCCCAACACCTACCCGCTGCGGCCCATCAACGAGCGCTTTTGCGACAAGGCCGGCATGCTGGAGGTGGCCAGCGACGACCTGTACGCGCGCGAGCCGCACGCCATCCTCGAGACCTTTTTGCTCTACGAAACCACGGTGGGCATCAAGGGCCTGTCGGCGCGCACCCTGCGCGCGCTCTACAACGCCCGCGGCCTGATGAACGCCAGCTTCCGCAGGGACCCGGTCAACCGTGCGACCTTTCTGCGCATCCTGCAGCAGCCCGAGGGCATCACCCATGCCATGCGGCTGATGAACCAGACCTCGGTGCTGGGCCGCTACCTCTGGATCTTCCGCAAGATCGTCGGGCAGATGCAGCACGACCTGTTCCATGTCTACACGGTGGACCAGCACATCCTGATGGTGCTGCGCAATGTGCGGCGCTTCTTCATGGCCGAGCACTCGCACGAATACCCCATGTGCTCGCAGCTGGCGGCCGGCTGGGACAAACCCTGGATCCTGTACATCGCCGCGCTGTTCCATGACATCGCCAAGGGCCGCGGCGGCGACCATTCCGAGCTGGGCTGCAAGGAGGTGCACATTTTCTGCCGCCAGCACGGCATCGCGACCGAGGACGCAAAACTCATCGAATTCCTGGTCGGCGAGCACCTGAGCATGAGCCGCATCGCTCAGAAGGAAGACTTGAGCGACCCGGAAGTCATCGCGGCCTTCGCCAAGCGCGTGGGCAACGAGCGCTACCTGACGGCGCTCTACCTGCTGACGGTGGCCGATATACGCGGCACCAGCCCCAAGGTCTGGAACGCCTGGAAGGGCAAGCTGCTGGAAGACCTGTACCGCTACACCCTGCGCGTGCTGGGCGGCCGCGCGCCCGATGCGGACGCCGAGGTGGAGGCCCGCAAGCGCGAGGCCCTGACCATCCTGGCCCTGCATGCCGAACCCTTTGAAGCACACAAGGCGCTGTGGGACACGCTGGACGTCAGCTACTTCATGCGCCACGAGGCCTCCGACATCGCCTGGCACGCGCGCCAGCTCTCGCGCCACGTCGGCAAGGCCAAGGCGGTGGTGCGCGCGCGCCGCTCCCTGGCCGGCGAAGGCATGCAGGTGCTGGTTTACACGCCGGATGCGCCCGACCTGTTCGCGCGCATCTGCGGCTACTTTGACGAAGCCGGCTTCAGCATCCTGGATGCCAAGATCCACACCGCCCAGAACGGCTATGCGCTGGACACCTTCCAGGTCGTCAGCCCGACGCTAGCCGACCACTACCGCGAACTCGCGGCCATGGTGGAGGCCGACCTGGACCGCACCATCGAGGAGCCCGGCCCCCTGCCCCCGCCCGGCAAGGGCCGCGTGTCGCGCCGCGTCAAGAGCTTCCCGATCGCGCCGCGCGTGGACCTGCGGCCCGACGAAAAAGCCCAGCGCTGGCTGCTCAGCGTCTCGGCCAGCGACCGCGTCGGGCTGCTGTACCGCATCGCGCGGGTGCTGGCGCGCCACCGCATCAACCTGCAGCTGGCCAAGGTCAGCACCCTGGGCGAGCGCGTGGAAGACACGTTTTTGATCGACGGGCCCGAGCTGCAGCACAACAAGGCGCAGATCGCGATCGAGACCGAGCTGCTCGAAGCGCTCAATACCTGAGCCGGCGCTGAGTTCAGGCGGCTGATTTGCGCAGGTATTGCAAAAGCCGGCCCTTGTAAACGCCGCCGTTCCCCGGCAGTTCGGACACTCGCGTCTCAGTGCGTGAATAGCCCAATACATCCATTTTTCGATTAAAACTCGCCCGGTTTCCGCGGTCCGGGTCGACAATCAGCACTTCGGCATCCGCGTAGGTGTGCAGCTCGATGAACTGCGACAAGGCCTCGGGCTGGCCGCGGTCGTAAAGCACGTCGCTGCCTATGATCAGGTCAAAGCGCTCCAGCAGCGGGTTGGCGCGCGACCAGTTGCCGGCCTGGTACTTCATCGCCGGCAGCTGGTTGAGCTTGAGGTTCTCCAGCAGGAACTCCGCCGCCAGCGGATGGCAGTCGCTGGCGGTGATGTTGCCGCCGCGCCTGTGCACCACCAGGCTGGCCAGCGCCAGGCCGCAGCCCAGCTCCAGGATGCGCTTGCCATCCAGCTCGAAGCTCAGCATGGCATGGGCCAGCACCCGGCCCGAGGGCCAGAGCAGGCCGAACAGCGGCCAGGCCGAGGAAGAAATGCCTTCGCGCTCGGCCTCGCCCAGGGGATCGTGGAATTGCTGCCGGTCCAGCAGGGAGCGCAGCTGCAGGTCTTCGCCGCTACCGCACACGGTTTCATACTTGAGCAGGTAGGGTGCTGCAGGGGCGGTTCCGGCAGCGGGAACCGGGCCCGGGACGGGAGCGTGCGGCATGCGGAAAACTTTCCTTGCGTACAACACGCTCAAACGGGGCGAAATAGCCCTCAACCGGGGCCAGTGTACCCCTGGCCCTTGTCAGCGCTCAATCGTCGTCGGAGGCATCGAGCCCGGGAAACAGCACCTCGGTAAAACCGAAGCGGCTGAAGTCGCGGATGCGCATGGGGTAGAGCGTGCCTATCAGGTGGTCGCATTCATGCTGCACCACACGCGCATGAAAGCCCTCCACCATGCGCTCTATCGCGTCGCCGTACTGGTCAAAACCGGCATAGTGGATGCGCGAGAACCGCGGCACCACGCCGCGCAGCCCGGGCACCGAGAGGCAGCCTTCCCAGCCCTCTTCCTCCTCGGGGCCCAGGGGCTTGATCACAGGGTTGAGCAGCACCGTGCGCGGCACCAGCGGTGCGTCGGGATAGCGCGGGTTCACCGCGTCGGTGCCGAAAATCACCAGCTGCAAGTCCACGCCGATCTGCGGCGCCGCCAGGCCCGCGCCGTTGACGGCGCGCATGGTGTCGAACATGTCCGAGACCAGCTGGTGCAGCTCATCGGTGTCGAAGGCGGTGACGGGCTGGGCAATCCGCAGCAGCCGGGGATCGCCCATCTTGAGGATTTCGCGAATGGTCATGCGCCAATTATGGCGGCGCGAAGCTTTTTTGGCTTAACGCCAGTGCCTGTAGCCCCAGCCGCGATAGTAGCCAGGTGCCGGCACCACCACGACGGGCGCAGGTTCGACATAAACGGGACGCGACGGGTAAACCGCCACCGGAGGGCCGACAGGCGCCACCACGCAACCGGACAGCAAGGCGGCCAGGCCGGCGACGGCCAGCAAGGCGGGTAAACGTTTGTTATTCATGGAAAAGCTCCTGTGTACAGGTCTTTTCAACGCCTGGCGGGGGCAGCCGGCCTGACGTCCGGCGTGCAAACCCCGGTAACGCCATGTAAGGCCGCTCCTGCGCGCGGCTACTCCGTGGTGCTGGCGCTCCAGTAGGCCTGGCTCACCATGGGCAGCTCGCCGAGCTGCTGGACCAGGCGGTCCATGGCGGCGCCGTCCACCGCGATGGCCACCAGCGTGGCCTGGATCTTCACGCCCTCCTCGCCAAAGGCATAAACCTCCAGGTCGTTGGTCGGGTAATGCAGCGCTTCGAGGGATTTTTCCAGGACGGCCAGCACCTCTTTCTGGTGCGATCCATCCGTCACCACATAGACCGTGTTGGTCACCTCGGCCGACTGCACGTCCAGCGGCAGGCGGTTGATCTGGTTCACGATGGGCCGCAGCAGCGTATTGGCCGCCAGCACAAACAGCGTGGCGATGCCGGCCTGCACGATGAGGTCCGCGCCGGCGCAGGCGCCCACCGCGCCCGAGCACCACAGCGTGGCCGCCGTGTTGAGGCCGCGCACATTGCCCTCCTCGCGCATGATCACGCCGGCGCCCAGAAAACCTATGCCCGACACCACATAGGCCACCACATGCACCGCGCCCGACGAGCCCGAGAGCCGGTTCGCCATGTCGACAAAAATCGCCGCACCCACGGCCACCAGCACATTGGTGCGCAAGCCCGCGGTGCGCTGGCGGTACTGGCGCTCAAAGCCAATCAGGGCGCCAAAGATGAAGGCGGAGGACAGGCTGACGACCGAGTCCAGCAGGTCAGGGGTATTGATGGTTTCAAGCGCCTGCATGGGATTGCTTTTGCACCTTAAATCGTCACTCGGCCAGCATGGCCAGCAAAGCTGCTTCGTCAATCACCGGCACACCCAGCGTCAGCGCCTTGGCCAGCTTGCTGCCGGCCTCCTCGCCCGCCACCACAAAATCGGTCTTTTTGCTGACCGAGCCGGCGACCTTGCCGCCGGCGGCCTCGACCTTGTCCTTGGCCTCGTCGCGGCTCAGGGTGGGCAAGGTGCCGGTGATGACAAAGGTCTTGCCCGACAGCGGCTGCGGCGCGCGGGCGGCGGGCTCGCCTTCTTCCCAGTGCACGCCGCAGGCGCGCAGCTGTTCCACCACTTCGCGGTTGTGCGGCTGCTCGAAGAAAGTGCGAATGCTTTGCGCGACGATGGGGCCCACGTCGCTGACTTCCAGCAACTGCTCCTCGGTCGCGTCCATGATGGTGTCGAGCTTGCCGAAGTGGCGTGCCAGTTCCTTGGCCGTGGCTTCGCCGACATGGCGTATACCCAGGCCGAAGAGGAAACGCGGCAAGGTCGTCTGCTTGGATTTTTCGAGCGCTTCCAGCAGGTTGTTGGCCGATTTTTCAGCCATGCGGTCCAGGCCGGCCAGCGCCGTGAGGCCCAGCTTGTAAAGGTCGGGCAAGGTGCGGATGATGTTGGCATCCACCAGTTGCTCGACCAGCTTGTCGCCCAGGCCTTCGACCTCGACGGCGCGCCGGTGCGCGTAATGCAGGATGGCTTCCTTGCGCTGGGCGCCGCAGAACAGGCCGCCGGTGCAGCGGTAGTCGGCCTCGCCTTCTTCGCGCACGGCGTCCGAGCCGCAGACCGGGCATTTGCGCGGCATGCTGAATTGCGGCGCATCCTGCACGCGTTTGTCGAGCAGCACGCTGACAACTTCGGGGATCACGTCGCCCGCGCGCCGCACGATCACGGTGTCGCCCACGCGCACGTCCTTGCGGCGCGCCTCGTCCTCGTTGTGCAGCGTGGCATTGGTCACGGTGACGCCGCCCACAAACACCGGCGCCAGCTTGGCCACCGGCGTGAGCTTGCCGGTGCGCCCCACCTGGACCTCGATGGCCTGCACGGTGGTGAGCTGCTCCTGGGCCGGGTATTTGTGCGCCACGGCCCAGCGCGGTTCGCGCGTGACAAAGCCCATCTTTTTTTGCAGCGCCAGGCTGTTGACCTTGTAGACCACGCCGTCGATGTCGTAAGGCAGGCTGTCGCGCTGCCGGCCCATGGCTTCGTGAAAGGCGATCAGTTCGGACGAGCCCTGCGCGAGCTGCGTCTGCGACGCCACCGGAAAGCCCCAGGACTTGAGCGTGAGCAGCATCTGGAAATGGCTCTCGAAGGCCGGGCCGCCCTCTTCCGCCGGCGTGACCTCGCCCAGGCCGTAGGCAAAAAAGCTCAGGCGCCGCTGCGCGGCCATGGCCGGGTCCAGCTGGCGCACGCCGCCGGCCGCCGCATTGCGCGGATTGACAAAGGTTTTTTCGCCCTTGGCGCCTTGCGCGATCTTCTCGCGCTGCTTTTCATTGAGCGCTTCAAAATCCGCGCGGCGCATATAGACCTCGCCGCGCACTTCCATCACGGGCGGCGCGTCGGCCGGCAAACGAAGCGGAATCTGGTTGATGGTGCGGATGTTCTGCGTGACGTCCTCGCCGACCTCACCGTCGCCGCGCGTGGCGGCTTGCATGAGGACGCCGTTCTCATAACGCAAGCTCATGGCCAGGCCGTCGAACTTGAGCTCGGCCACGTACTCGACCGGCGGTTCGGACTCGCCCAGGCCCAGCTCCTTGCGCACGCGGGTGTCGAAGTTCTGCGCGCCCGTGGCTTCGGTGTCGGTCTCGGTGCGTATGCTGAGCATGGGCACCTTGTGGCGCACGCTGGCGAACTGGTCCAGCGGCTTGCCGCCCACGCGCTGGGTCGGCGAGTCCGGCGTCAGCAGTTCGGGATGGGCGGCTTCGAGCTCCTGCAGTTCCCTGAAGAGTTTGTCGTATTCGGCATCGGGAATCGTCGGTTCGTCGAGCACGTAGTAGCGGTGCGCGTGCTGGTGCAGCTCAGCGCGCAAGGCTTCTATTCGTTTTGTATCTCGGGCCGTATCGCCAAAGAGATCGTGCTCATCCATCTCGTCAATTCCAAACAAAAGTTCTTCGCCAGGCCGCCGTGGAACCGGCTTTGCCGGGCCGCAAGCGGCGCCCCCTGCAGGGGGGAAGCGGCCGAAGGCCGCTACGGGGGGGAGCCATATTTTTTCAGGAAAAAAGCCGGCGCCCCAGCACCGAGCCGGCCGACAGATCGCGGCTGTCCAGCGTGTCGTAGAGCTGCTCGAGGTCGGCGTGTATGACTTCCATGGCCTCGGGCCGGATCAGGTTGCCGTTGTCGTCGATGATCACGCCGTCCATATTGGCGGCCAGGGACAGCGCGGCCTCGCACATGCGCGCAAAAGGCTGCTCGGAACGCAGCACCTGCGGCACGTCCAGCGACAGCGTGAGTTCGCGCAAGGCGGTCTGCTCGGGATCTTCGGCCATGGCGGCCTGGGTGTCGAAGGCCAGGCCCAGGATGGGCGCGTGGCCCGGCTGGCTGGCCGGCAGCACCATGCGGCCGGGAATGGAGCCGGGAACAAAACCCAGGCGTGCCGCGCTTTGCTGCACATAGCCGGGGCTCCAGGCGGTGTTGACGGCACGCAAGGTGAAGCTCAGCTGCGCGTCGTGGGCGCTGGCGAACTGGTCGAGTTCGCGGGCGCGGGCGACCTCGTCCAGCATTTCGGGGAACTCGGGCTCGCCGCCCACGGCGTCGGCGAAGGCCTGGGCCTTCATGACAAATTCGGAGTATTCGATCTGGTTGAGCGCACCGGTGCGGTTGGCCAGTTGCACGCCGCACTGGAAAGCGCTGTAGCGGTGGCCGGCCGTCGGGAACTCCCATTCGCCGGTGATCACGCTGAGGCCCTCGACGCCGAAAGGCTTGCTGCCGGCGCGGCGCGTGCTGGGCATGGCGGCCAGCGCGGCCTCGCCCGAAACCACATTGTCCAGGGCGACGGCCGCCATGGCGTCGATCAGGATGTCCAGGCCGGGCTTGCGCTCTGGCGTGGTGAGCCGGGTCAGCGCGTTCAGCGAGGCCAGGCCCGAGTCGGCGTCAAAGCTGGGCTCCAGCCGCTCGGTCTCGCCCTCGCCCTCGCCTGCTGCTGTTGGCAGCTGCTGATCCGCCGCGGCGGCGGTTTCCGGCACAGGCGCGGCCTCGGGCGTGGCGCGCTTGGGCAGGTTGCGGCGCGAGGACCAGGCGCTGTGGGCCACGACACCGGCCAGCACCAGGCCGCCCACCACCGCCAGACTGATCTGCAGGGAGCTCATACGGGGATCAGGCCGCCTCGGCGAAGCCGATCGCGGCTTCCATGTCCACGGCCACGATGCGCGAGACACCCTGCTCCTGCATGGTCACGCCTATCAGCTGCTCGGCCATTTCCATCGCGATCTTGTTGTGGCTGATGAACAGGAACTGGGTTTCCTTGCTCATGGAACGCACCAGCTTGGCATAACGCTCGGTGTTGGCGTCGTCCAGCGGCGCGTCGACCTCGTCCAGCAGGCAGAAAGGCGCGGGGTTGAGCTGGAAGATGGCGAAGACCAGCGCGATGGCCGTCAGGGCTTTTTCGCCGCCGGACAGCAGGTGGATGGTCTGGTTCTTCTTGCCGGGCGGCTGGGCGATCACCTGCACGCCGGCGTCCAGGATTTCCTCGCCCGTCATCATGAGTTTGGCGTTGCCGCCGCCGAAAAGCTCGGGGAACATGCGGCCGAAATGGCCGTTGACGGTGTCGAAGGTGCTGGAAAGCAAATCGCGCGTTTCGATGTCGATCTTCTTGATCGCGTCTTCCAGCGTGGTCATGGCCTCGTTGAGGTCCTTGGACTGCGAATCGAGGAACTGCTTGCGTTCACGCGCGGCGCTCAGCTCGTCAAGCGCGGCCAGGTTGACCGCCCCCAGCGACTGGATTTCGCGGTTGATGCGGTCGATTTCGCCCTGCAGGCCCGTGAGGCGCACATTGCCGGACTGTATGGACTGCTCCACCGCGGCCAGGTCGGCCTGGGCGTCGGCCAGCAACTGCTCGTACTGCTCGAAGCCCAGGCGCGCGGCCTGCTCCTTGAGCTGGAACTCGGTGATGCGCTGGCGCAGCGGGTCGAGCTCGCGCTCAAGCTGCAGACGGCGCTCGTCGCTGGCGCGCAGCTTGCTGGTCAGGTCGTCGTACTGACTGCGCTTGGCGCCCAGGTCGGCCTCGCGCTCGAGCTTGACGCTCAAGGCGCTTTGCAGGCCGGCCTGCGCGGCGGCATCGGTCAGGCGCGAGAGCTCTTCGCGGGCCTGCGCCTCCTCACTGGCGATGGAGGCAGCCTGCTGGGCGGCCATGTCGATGGAGCGGGTCAGCTCTTCGCGGCGCGAAGCCAGGCTGCGCAGCGCGAAGGCCGCTTCCTGGGCCTGGCGCTCCAGCGTGCGCTGCTGTTCGCGCGATTCGCCGAGCTTGCGTTCGGTCTCGATCACGCGGTCGTCGAGCTGCGCGTGGCGTTCCTGGCTGTCGGCCAGTTGCATGTCCAGCTCTTCAAAACGGCCCTCGGCCGTGACCTTGCGTTCCTGCAACTCGCCAAGCTGGGCTTCGATTTCAGCCATGTCGGCCTGGATCTGCTCGCTGCGCGCGCGGGTCTGCTCGGCCAGCTGCGTGAGGCGCAGCACTTCCACCTGCAGTTCGTGGGCGCGGCTCTGGCCTTCGGCGGTTTCGCGGCGGGCCGTGGCCAGGCGCTGGGCGGCATCGGCATAGGCGGCTTCGGCGCGCACCAGCGCGGAGCGGGCTTCCTCGCTGATCAGGGCCTGGGCCTTGAGCTGCTTGTCGAGGTTTTCAATTTCCTGGGCGCGGGCCAGCAGGCCGGCCTGTTCGGAATCCTGGGCGTAAAAACTCACGCTGTGGTGCGTCACGGCATGGCCGCTCTGCACATAAATCACCTCGCCGGCCTGCAGCTTGTCGCGCGCGGCCAGCGCGTCGTCCAGGCTACCAGCGGTGTAGCAGCCGTTGAGCCAGTCGCCCAGCAGCGCCGACTGGCCGGCGTCGTTCAGGCGCAGCAGCTCGGTCAAGGGCTTGAGGTTGATCGCGGGATTGACGCGCGCGGGCGCGGCGGCGCTGGGCGGCGAGTAAAACGCGAGCTTGGCCGGCGGCGTGCCCTGCCCGTCGCTGCCGGCAAAGCCGCGCACCATGTCGAGCCGGGACACCTCCAGGGCGCCCAGCCGCTCTCTGAGAGCGGCTTCCAGCGCATTCTCCCAGCCCTGTTCGATGTGGATGCGGCTCCAGAGGCCCTGCAGGCCGTCCAGGCCGTGCTTGGCCAGCCAGGGCTTGAGTTTGCCGTCGGTCTTGACCTTTTCCTGCAAGGCCTTGAGCGCTTCCATGCGCGCCGACAGATCGGCCCGCTTGGCCGATTCGGTGTTGACGGTCTGCTGCAGGGTGCGGCGCTCTTCGTCGAGCTGCGGCACGCTTTCGGTCAGCTCATGCAGGCGGGCTTCGGCTTCGGCCTGGGCTTCCTGCGCCGCCGCGAACTGGGTATTCAGGTTGGCCAGGCGGGCTTCGTCGGGGGCGTTAAGCGCGTTGCGGTCGGCCGTGAGCTTTTCCAGGCGCAAGCCCAGGCTGCGCGACTGCTCCTCGATGTTGCGCTGGTCGGCGGCCAGCACCTGGATCTGCTGCTGCACCTGGCCCACGCTGGTGCGCTGCTCGTTGGCCTTGGCCTGGGCCTGCCGCAGCGCGTCCTCAAGGGCCGGCAGCTGCGTCAGGTGTTCTTCGGTCTGCGCGGCCAGCAGTTCGGCCTTTTCCTCGGCTTCGATGGCCTGGGCGGCCAGGCTTTCGGTTTCGACGGCGGCGTCTTCCTTGCGGGTCGCCCACTGCGCGGTTTGTTCCTTGAGCTGGTTCAGCCGCTGCTCGACGCGCTGGCGGCCGTCGACCACGAAGCGGATTTCGGCTTCCAGCCGGCCGACTTCGGCGCTGGCTTCATACAGCTTGCCCTGGGCCTGGTTGACCTGGTCGCCGGCCGCGTAATGCGCCTGGCGTATGGTTTCCAGGTCGGCCTCGATATGGCGCAAATCGGCCACGCGGCTTTCCAGGTCGTTCACGGCCTTTTCGGCATCGGCCTTGACCTTGGACTGGTCGGCCTCGCTTTCGGCCCGTTTGAGGAACCACAGCTGGTGCTGCTTGAGGCTGGCGTCGGCGTGCAGGGTGTTGTAGCGCAGGGCCACCTCGGCCTGCTTTTCCAGCCGGTCCAGGTTGGCGTTGAGCTCGCGCAGGATGTCTTCGACGCGAGTCAGGTTTTCCCGGGTGTCGGACAGGCGGTTGGCGGTCTCGCGGCGGCGTTCCTTGTACTTCGATACGCCGGCGGCTTCCTCGAGGAACAGGCGCAGCTCTTCGGGCTTGGACTCGATGATGCGGCTGATGGTGCCCTGGCCGATGATGGCGTAGGCGCGCGGGCCCAGGCCGGTGCCCAGGAACACGTCCTGCACGTCGCGGCGGCGTACCGGCTGGTTGTTGATGTAGTAGCTGGAGGTGCCGTCGCGCGTGAGCACGCGCTTGACGGCGATCTCGACAAACTGGCCCCATTGGCCGCCGGCGCGGTGGTCGGCGTTGTCGAACACCAGTTCCACGCTGGAGCGGCTGGCCGGCTTGCGTGTGGTGGTGCCGTTGAAGATGACGTCCTGCATGGACTCGCCGCGCAGCTCGGAGGCCTTGCTCTCGCCCAGCACCCAGCGCACCGCGTCCATGATGTTGGACTTGCCGCAGCCGTTGGGGCCCACCACACCCACCAGTTGGCCCGGTAATACAAAATTGGTGGGCTCCGCGAATGACTTGAAACCTGATAGCTTGATCGAATTGAGACGCACGGCTGTCCCTGTTTTTTGTGAGCTTGCGGTTAGCCCTAGGCTAACTCGTTGATTCTTATAGCGTTTTTACAACAACGCTGGCATATCGGGTGCCGCCTTCGGCAAGCGGCACGGTCCGCCATGTTACCCGAGCGGGACCGGGATTTTGCCGGGAAAAAGGCCCTTGACGGGGCCGGCGTGAAACACTTTGCATCGCGCCGTGCGCACCGGCCGGTGCGCCGGCTGGCCTGGCGTGGCGGGCCAGCCTCAAAGCAGCTGCACCAACGCCGCTCCAGCGGTATCCAGCCTGGCGCCCAAGCTATCAATTTGGCAGCAAGCCGGCCCTTCTGGCGCCGCGGGCCCGGCAGCCGGTCATTTTGGGCCGGCCGCGAGGCTGGATAATCCGGGTATGAATCCCCTGCTTTCACGCCTTCAGCCCTATCCTTTTGAGCGGCTGCGCCAGTTGCACGCCGACGTCACCCCCAATCCCGACTACAAAGCCATCAGCCTGGGCATAGGCGAGCCCCGCCATGCCACGCCGCAGCTGATCAAGGACGCGCTGACGGCCAGCCTGAGCGGCCTGGCCAGCTACCCGGGCACCCTGGGCGAACCCAAACTGCGCCAGGCCATGGCCGACTGGGTGGCCCGCCGCTACGACCTGAAGCTGGACCCGGCCACGCAGATCCTGCCCGTCAACGGCTCGCGCGAGGCGCTGTTTTCACTCGCGCAGACCGTGCTGGACGCCGGCAAGCCGGGGGCCACCGTGGTCTGTCCCAACCCGTTTTACCAAATCTACGAGGGCGCGGCCCTGCTGGCGGGCGCCCAGACCTGGTTTGCCCCCAGCGACCCGGCGCGCAATTTCGCGGTCGACTGGGCCGGCGTGCCCGAGGCCGTCTGGGCCAAGACCCAGCTGGTATTTGTCTGCTCGCCGGGCAACCCCACGGGCGCCGTGATGTCGCTCGATGAATGGAAGCTGCTGTTCGAGCTCAGCGACCGCCACGGCTTTGTGATCGCCTCCGACGAGTGCTACAGCGAAATCTACTTCCGCGACGAGGCGCCCCTGGGCGGCCTGCAGGCGGCGGCCAGGCTGGGCCGGCATGATTTCAAAAACCTGGTGTCGCTGACCAGCCTCTCCAAACGCAGCAATGTGCCAGGCCTGCGCAGCGGCTTTGTGGCCGGCGACGCCTCCCTGATCAAGCCCTTTTTGCTCTACCGCACCTACCACGGCAGCGCCATGAGCCCGGTCGTGCAGGCCGCCAGCATCGCGGCCTGGAATGACGAGCGGCACGTGATGGACAACCGCGCGATGTACCGCGAAAAATTCGCCCAGGTCACGCCCATGCTCTCGGCCGTGATGGACGTCGCCCTGCCCGATGCGGGCTTTTACCTGTGGGCCGGAATCCCCGAAACTTTCAAGGGCTCGGACACCGCGTTTTCACGCGAGCTGCTCGCTCTCTACAATGTCGTGGTGTTGCCGGGCAGCTACCTGGCGCGCGACGCGCAGGGGCACAATCCCGGCGCCGGCAGAATCCGCATGGCACTGGTGGCAGAAACCGCCGAATGCGTGGAAGCGGCGCAGCGCATCGTTCAATTCATCCAATCCAGAAACCCTTGACTTCACTGACAACAAGACTGAAACCAACATGACACAAGACAACCTGCAAAGCACCATTGACGCGGCCTGGGAAAATCGCGCGAACCTGTCGCCCCAATCGGCCCCCAAGGAAGTGCTGGACGCCGTCGAACACACCATCGCCCAGCTCAACAGCGGCAAGCTGCGCGTGGCCACCCGCGAAGGCGTGGGCCAGTGGACCACCCACCAGTGGATCAAAAAGGCCGTGCTGCTGAGCTTTCGCCTGAAGGACAACGAAATGATGCGCGCCGGCGACCTGGGCTTTTTCGACAAGGTGCCCACCAAGTTCGCCCACCTGAGCGAAAGCGAAATGCGCGCCACCGGCGTGCGTGTGGTGCCGCCCGCCGTGGCGCGCCGCGGCAGCTACATCGCCAAGGGCGCGATCCTGATGCCCAGCTACGTCAACATCGGCGCCTGGGTCGGCGAAGGCACCATGGTCGACACCTGGGCCACCGTGGGCAGCTGCGCGCAGGTCGGCAACAATGTCCACCTCTCCGGCGGCGTGGGCCTGGGCGGCGTGCTCGAACCCCTGCAGGCCAACCCCACCATCATTGAAGACAACTGCTTCATAGGCGCGCGCTCCGAAGTCGTCGAAGGCGTGATCGTGGAAGAAAACTCGGTCATCTCCATGGGTGTTTACATCGGCCAGAGCACGCCGATTTACGACCGCGAAGCCGACACCGTCACTTACGGCCGTATTCCCGCAGGCTCCGTTGTGGTCTCGGGCAACCTGCCCAAGGCCGGCGGCAAGTACAGCATGTACTGCGCGGTGATCGTCAAGCGCGTGGACGCCAAGACGCGTTCCACCACCAGCCTGAACGACCTCTTGCGCGATTGAGCACTTTCCTTGCGGTTTGATTGACAGATTGAAATGACTGGGAGCGGACTATGAGCACGATGGAAAGAATCCTTCGTTTGATGGCGGACAAAAAGGCGTCGGACGTTTACCTGTCGGCCCATTCCCCCGCCCTGATCAAGATCAACGGCCAGGCCATTCCGATCAACGCGCAAATCCTGCCGCCGGACGCGCCGCGCAACCTGCTGGCCGAGGTGCTGCCGCCCGAGCGCATCGAGGAGATGGAGGAAATCGGCGAGCTCAACATGGCGCTGCCGATTGCCGGCCTGGGCAACTTCCGCATCAGCGCCTTCAGGCAGCGCAGCACCTATGCCGCGGTGATCCGTTTCATCCCCACGGAAATTCCGCCGCTGGACAGCCTGAACGTGCCGCCCATCCTGGCCGACCTGATCATGGAAAAGCGCGGCCTGCTGCTGATGGTGGGCTCCACCGGCGCCGGCAAGAGCACCACGCTGGCGGCCATGATGGACCGCCGCAACGAGATCACGCTGGGCCACATCCTCACCATCGAGGACCCGGTCGAATTCCTGTTCACCAACAAGAAGTCCGTCGTCAACCAGCGCGAGGTCGGCAGCGACACACAATCGCTGCAGGTGGCGCTCAAAAACGCGCTGCGCCAGGCGCCCGACGTGATCCTGATCGGTGAAATCCGCGACCGGGAAACCATGTCGGCCGCCATTGCCTATGCGCAGTCGGGCCATCTGTGCCTGGCCACCATGCATGCCAACAACAGCTACCAGGCGCTCAACCGTATCCTGAGTTTTTACCCGGTCGAGGTGCGCAGCACCATGCTGGGCGACCTGGCCGCGGCCCTCAAGGCCATCGTCTCGCAACGCCTGCTGCGCACCCAGGACGGYGGCCGCACGCCGGCGGTGGAGGTCATGCTCAACACCAAGCTGATCGCCGAGCTGATTGAAAAAGGCGATTTCTCGGGCGTCAAGGAAGCCATGGAAAAATCCATGGCCGAGGGCTCGCAGACCTTTGAGCAGGACATCGCCAAGCTGATCGTGGAAGGCACCGTGACCCGCAAGGAAGGCATCCTCTATGCCGACTCGCCGACCAACCTGATGTGGCGCCTCGAAAACGACTTCGCCGTCAAGGCCAAGGCCTTGGAGCCTGAAGAAGACCCGGATGACGAACCGTCCTTCACCGAAATCACGCTCGACGTGAAACATTAAAAACACGATGGCGCTCGTCTCTTCGGGCCGACTCGAACCCAGGGCCTGTTAACACTATGTTTGCAAGATGCGTTGCGAGTCAAAAAGGCCTTGAGCAAGGCGCAAAACGCAGGCGGGGTGAACCCCGTCAAGGCTTTGCAACGCCGCGCAGGGCCTTTTTGATCGCAACCCGGAGGGAATGGGGTGAAAACAGCGCCACTCCGCGTTGCGCTCCTCACCCAGACTCCCGGTCTGGGATTCGTCGCACGCCTTGATTGGCGCTGTTTTCACCCCATTCGCATTTGTAAACATAGTGTTAACAGGCCCTAAACGACCATGTCCCGAACCCTGCAGCTCACCGAGCAACTGATCGCCCGGCCTTCCGTCACGCCCGACGATGCCGGCTGCCAGGCCCTGCTGATTGAACGCCTGGCGCCACTGGGCTTCCAGTGCGAAACCATCACCAGCGGCCCTGAAAACTTCCGCGTGACCAACCTCTGGGCCAAGCGCGCGGGCAAGCCGGCGTCCGGCGAAACCCCGGCTAAAACGCTTGTATTTGCCGGCCACACCGACGTTGTGCCCACCGGCCCGCTGGAGCAGTGGCAGAGCCCCCCCTTCACGCCCAGCCACCGCAACGGCCAGCTGTACGGGCGCGGCGCCGCCGACATGAAAACCTCCATCGCGGCCATGGTGGTGGCGGTCGAGGAGTTCCTGGCCGCGCATCCCGACCCGGCCCTCTCCATCGCCTTCCTGGTCACCAGCGACGAGGAAGGCCCGGCGGTCGACGGCACGGTCGTGGTCTGCGAGCAGCTCAAGGCGCGCGGCGAGACGCTGGACTACTGCATCGTGGGCGAGCCCACCTCGGTCGCCCAGCTGGGCGACATGATCAAGAACGGGCGGCGCGGCACCCTGAGCGGCAAACTCACGGTCAAGGGCGTGCAAGGCCATATTGCTTATCCGCACCTGGCCAGAAACCCCATCCACCTGTTCGCGCCGGCGCTGGCGGAGCTGGTGGCCACCGAATGGGACAAGGGCAATGCCTTCTTCCCGGCCACCAGCTGGCAGGTGTCCAACATCCATGGCGGCACCGGCGCGTCCAACGTGATCCCGGGTGAGCTGGTGGTCGATTTCAACTTCCGCTTCTGCACCGAGTCCACGCCCGAAAGCCTGCAGCAGCGCCTGCAGGCCTTGCTGAGCCGGCACCAGCTCGATTACGACCTCAAATGGACGCTGGGCGGGCTGCCCTTTCTGACCACACCCGGCACGCTGGTCGAGGCGGTGCGCGGCGCCATCGGGGCCGAGACCGGGCTGCAGACCGAGCTCTCCACCACGGGCGGCACCAGCGACGGCCGTTTCATCGCCAAGATCTGCCCGCAGGTCATCGAGTTCGGTCCGCTCAACGCCACCATCCACAAGATCAACGAATGTGTGCCGGTGAGTTCGCTCGATCCGCTCAAAAACATCTACAAGGGCGTGCTGGAGCGGCTGGCGGCATGACCAAGGCCGTAACGCCCCTGACGGTGCTGGCGCTGGTCGAGCAGATGGCGGCAAGGCTGGATGCCGCGGGCCTGAGCTTTGCCGACGGCTTCGGCCAGGGCACGACCAACGCCTTTGACGAAGCCGCCTGGCTGGTGCTGTGGAAGCTGGGCTTGCCGCTGGACGACCTTGATTCGGTCGAAACCCGGCTGGTGAGCACCGAAGAAGAGGCGCAGGTCGCCGCGCTGCTGGATGCGCGCATCAGCACGCGCAAGCCGGCTGCCTACCTCACGAAGGAAGCCTGGCTCATGGGCCTGCCTTTTTACGTCGACGAGCGCGTAATCATCCCGCGCTCGCTGATCGCCGAGCTGCTGGCCGACGCCAGCATAGACCCCTGGCTGGGCGAGCACACCCACCGTGTGCTCGACCTGTGCACCGGCAACGGCAGCCTGGCCATTCTCGCGGCCATCACCTACCCGGACGTGGTGGTGGAGGCCGCCGACATCAGCCTGGACGCCCTGGCCGTGGCCCGCATCAATGTGGACCGCCACCACCTGGACAGCCGCGTCACGCTGGTTGAATCGGATGGCCTGGCCGCCTGCGCGGGCCAATACGACCTGATCCTGTGCAATCCGCCCTATGTGAATGCGGCCAGCATGGCCGCCCTGCCCCCCGAATTCCGCGCGGAACCGGACCTGGCGCTGGCCGGCGGCAGCGACGGCATGGACTTCATTCGAGGCCTGATTCAAAACGCGGCCCGCCATATGAGCGAAAATGCGGTCCTGGTGCTGGAAATCGGCAATGAGCGCGAGAATTTCGAGCGCGCCTTCCCGACGCTTGAACCGCTGTGGTTCGAGACCAGCTCGGGCGCCGACCAGGTTTTGCTGCTGACGCGCGAACAACTGGCTTGAGCCGGCTTGACGGCCGGCGCGAAGCCCTGGCGCGGCTCTTGCACCGCAAGGGCCAGGCGTGGACACCGCCGCCCGACTACTTTTCCTGAAATTGCACATTTAAATGATTACCCTTAAAAACGTCGTGCTGCGCCGCGGCGCCAAAGTGATTCTGGACAGCGCGTCCGTCACCCTCAACCCCGGTGAAAAAATCGGGCTGGTGGGCCGCAACGGCGCCGGCAAGTCCTCGCTGTTCGCCATGCTCAACGGCACGCTGCACGAGGACGGCGGTGATTTTTCGATACCCGCGCAGTGGAGCATGGCGCAGGTGGCGCAGGACATGCCCGAGACCGAGCAAAGCGCGACCGCCTTTGTGGTCGAAGGCGACGTGGTGCTGTTGGCCGCGCAAACCGAGGTGGAAGCCTCGGAAGCCAGCGGCGACGGCGACCGCATGGCCCACGCCTATATGGCGCTCTACGACGCCGGCGCGCACGACGCACAAGCCCGCGCCCAGGCCCTGATCCTCGGCCTGGGTTTCAAGGTCAGCGAACTCGACAACCCCGTCAACAGCTTCTCCGGCGGCTGGCGCATGCGCCTTCAGCTGGCGCGCGCGCTGATGTGCCCGTCCGACCTGCTGCTGCTCGACGAGCCCACCAACCACCTGGACCTGGACGCGCTGGTCTGGCTCGAGGCCTGGCTCAAAAAATACCAGGGCACCATGCTGGTCATCAGCCATGACCGCGAATTCCTCGACGCCGTGACCGACGTGACGGTGCACATCGAAAACGCCAGGCTGACGCGATACGGCGGCAATTACAGCAAGTTCGAGGACCTGCGCTCCGAGCAGATGGCCTTGCAGCAAACCGCCTTCGCCAAGCAGCAGGACAAGATCGCCCACCTACAAAAATTCATCGCGCGCTTTAAGGCCAAGGCCAGCAAGGCCAAGCAGGCGCAAAGCCGCGTCAAGGCGCTGGACCGCATGGAAAAAATCGCGCCCCTGCTGGCCGAGGCCGACTTCACCTTCGAGTTCAAGGAGCCGGCCAACCTGCCCAATCCCATGCTCTCGATGCAGAACGCCTTCTTCGGCTACCCGCCGCCCGAAGGCGCACCCGAAGGCACGCCGCCCACGGTCATCGTGCAGAACGTCAGCAAGTCGGTGCTGGCCGGCCAGCGCATAGGCATCCTGGGCGCCAACGGCCAGGGCAAGTCCACGCTGGTCAAGACCGTGGCGCGCGCATTGGCGCCTATTCAAGGAGAGATGACCGAAGGCAAGGGCCTGAACATCGGCTACTTCGCCCAGCAGGAACTCGACGTGCTGCGCCCGGCCGATACGCCGCTGGAGCACATGATCCGCCTCGTCAAGGAAGTCACCGCGGCCGGCAGGATCAGCGGCCAGCAGACGCGCGAGCAGGACTTGCGCGCCTTCCTGGGCATGTTCAATTTCAGCGGCGACATGGTCAAGCAGGCCGTGGGTAGCATGAGCGGCGGTGAAAAAGCCCGCCTGGTGCTGTGCATGATCGTCTGGCAGCGCCCCAACCTGCTGCTGCTCGACGAGCCGACCAACCACCTGGATCTGGCCACGCGCGAGGCGCTGTCGATGGCGCTCAACGAGTTTGAAGGCACGGTGATGCTGGTCAGCCATGACCGAGCCCTGCTGCGCGCCGTCTGCGACGAGTTCTGGATGGTCTCGCGCGGCGGCGTCGCGCCCTTTGACGGCGACCTGGACGACTACCAGCGCTACCTGCTCGACGAGGCCAAGCGCCAGCGCGAGGAAGCCAAGAAAGCCGGCGGTGCGGCCCCAGCCGCCAAGCCAGAAACACCCGCCGCCGCGCCCGCGGAAAAGAAACCCGTGCCGCGCGACACACCCGAGCAGCGCAAGCTCGACGCGCAGCGCCGCCAGCAGCAGGCCGAGGCCACCAAGCCGCTGCGCAAGGAAGTTGAAAAAATCGATCAGCGCATGAAGGCCCTCAACATTGAGCAGGGCAGCTTGCAGGCCCTGCTGGCCACCACCACCGCACCGGCCGAACTGGCCCAGGCCGGCAAGCGCCTCAAGGCCATCGAAGGCGAAATAGGCATGCTGGAAGAACGGTGGCTGGAGCTGACAGAGCAGATAGAGACCACCGCGGTGTAAAGTGGCTGCAGGCCCCTCGCCTGCAGCTTGTTGACCCAAGCAGGGCCGTCCTTGAAAGGATTTGATCCATGCCTTCCGCCTTGCACATGGCCGCGGACAACGCGGCACTGTCAGCCGCCGTCAAGCGCAGCCGCAAGCTGCTGAACAAGCGCGCCATGGTCGCGGCTGCGGCCAGCGCCGTACCGGTGCCCGGGCTCGACTGGATGGTGGACGCGGCCATGCTGTCCCAGCTCATCCCCGAGATCAACAAGGAATTCGGCCTCACGCCGCAGCAGCTCGACCGGCTCGAGCCGAAAAAACGCGACCAGGTGCAAAAAGCCGTGGCCCTGGTGGGCTCGGTGCTGATCGGCAAATTCATCAGCCGCGACCTGGTCATCAAGGCCGCCACCAAAATCGGCGTGCGCCTGACGGCCAAGCAGGCCGCCAAATACGTCCCGCTGGCCGGCCAGGTCGTCGCGGCCGCCGTCGGCTACGCGGCCATCCGCTACTTCGGTGAAGAGCACATGAAGGACTGCATACGGGTGGCACGGCAGGCGCAGCTCGACGTGCCGGCGCTGGGGCATTCGGCCTGAATCGGCTTGAGACCGGACCCCGCAATTTCCCCGCGCAAAAAACAAAAGGACTTGGCCTTTCGGCCAAGTCCTTTTGAAGGGTGGTGGGTTCTGACAGATTCGAACTGTCGACCTACGGATTAAGAGTCCGCTGCTCTACCAACTGAGCTAAGAACCCGGAAATTCTGGTGGGACCAGCGGGGGTCGAACCCACGACAAACGGATTAAAAGTCCGCTGCTCTACCAACTGAGCTATGGTCCCGAGTTATATCACAGGGTTTCCCTCGCGATACATTCCGGTATTTGCCACTTCAAGAGCAGCAAAGCCTTGAATTATAGCGTGGTTTTTTAGCGCTCCGCAAAAACTCAGGCGGCAATTTTGTCGAGTGCCCAGCCGGCCGCGCATAGGCCGAAGGTCGAGGTGACGCTGACCACCGACCCATAACCATGGCAGTTCAGGCTGCCGTCGCTTTGGGCCGCGGCGGCGGGCTGCAGCACGGCCTCGCGGCTGAACACGCAGGCCACGCCCATCTTGCCTTTGCGCGCCGCGCTGTGCTCCTTGCGCAGCCGGTAGCGCAGTTGCGCCAGCAAGGGGTCGTGCGTGACCAGCGACAGGTCGTCGATGTCCACACGGTGCGCCAGCCGCTTGCCGCCCGCCGCGCCCACACTGACGAGGTTGACCTTGTTGGCGATGGCCCAGGCGGCCATGGCGGTCTTGGCTTTCACCTGGTCGCAGGCGTCGATCACGGCCAGTTGCTTACGGTCAAAACTGCCCTCAAGGTCCAGAATGCCCGGCCAGTTGGCGGCGTCGACGAATTCCTCAATGCCGTCGACGCGGCAGCCCGGATGGATTTGCGCGATGCGCTCCCGCATGGCCTGCACCTTGGCCTGCCCCAGCGTGCTGTCCAGCGCATGGACCTGGCGGTTGATATTGGATTCGGCGATGTGGTCAAGGTCTATCAGGGTCAGCCGGGCCACGCCGCTGCGGGCCGCGGCTTCGGCCGCCCAGGAACCCACGCCGCCCAGGCCCACGACCACGATGTGCGCCTGGCGTATGCGCTGCGCGCCCGCTGCGCCGTAAAGGCGCGCCAGGCCGCCGAAGCGGCGCTCCAGGTCGGCGGGGAGTTCTTCGATCAGGGAAGTCATGGCCGTGAAGCTATGCGGGCCTCAGGCCTGGCGCTCAAGCCGCCAGACCTGGTATTTCAAGCCCGCCACGCAGCCCGCGAGTATGGCCGCCAGCGCCACAAAACTCGTAAAGCTCAGGGTCGAGATGCCCGACAGGCCCTGCCCCACGGTGCAGCCCATGGCGCAGACGCCGCCCACGCCCATCAGCGTGGCGCCCACCAGGTGGTTGGCCGTGTCTTCCGCGTCGCGAAAGCCTTCCCAGCGGAAGCTGCGCGACAGCAGCGCATAGACGGCCGAACCGGCCACCACGCCGAACACCGACACGATGCCCAGCGTGAGCACCTTGCTCTTGTCACTGAAGAACATCAGCCAGTCCACGGTATAGGCCACGGGCGAGACAAAACTCAAGGCCTCGGCCCGGCCCGAGTTGGTGGCCAGAAAAGCCTCCTGCAGCGTCTCGGGGTGTTCGGCCACATAGCCCAGGCGCCCGCTGACCCACCACATGGCGGCGATGACGCCGCCTATGCCCAGGCCGGCGAGCAGGCTGTCGAAGCGGCGGAAGTCTTCGCTGAACAAGGCCCAGACGATCAGGCCCAGGCCGATGAGGATGGCCAGGCCTATGCCGGCCGCGGCCGGCGTGATGCCGATGGCGCCGGCCACCCAGTTCGGCAGGGTCGCGTTGGCCGTGAAATCAATCGCGACCTTGTCGACGGTGGCCACGCGAACCACGGCGGTGATGCCCTTGAGCGTGGCGAAGGCCGCGATACCCATCACGGCAAACACCACGACGGACTTGAGGCTGCCGCCGCCTATGCGCACCAGGGTCTTGCTGCCGCAGCCCGAAGCCAACACCATGCCAAAACCGAACATGGCGCCGCCCACCAGGGCCGAGAGCCAGATAAAGCGGTTGGACGCATAAAGCGTCTTCGCGGGATCGATCACCCCGGCCGCGGCCATGGTGAAGAAACCTATCATGGCCACACCTATGGCCATGCCCCACATGCGCATGCGCGTCCAGTCGCCCATGTTCACGATGTCGCTGACGGCGCCCATGGTGCAGAAGTGGGTGCGCTGGGCAATCGCGCCAAAAACCATGGCCAGAATGAAACCGGCCCAGAGAACCTGGGCCGTGAGACTGTTGAGTGCGGAGATGTCCATGCCCCGATTTTAGTTGGGAATGAACATCTGCCCCTTTTGAATGGCGCCGCTACTTCAGCTTGGCCAGCCGTTCCTTGGCGACGGAAGCCGCTTCGGCTTGGGGATAAGCCTTGACCAGGTCTTCCAGCGTCTTGCGGGCCGACTTGACGTCCTTGAGTTCCACCTGGCAGTTGGCCATCGAAAGCATGGCTTCCGGCGCGCGCATATGGTCGGGTTCAGCCGTCACCAGCGAGCGGAAATTGGTCACCGCATCACGGTAATTGCGCAAGGCGTACTGCGCATTGCCGAGCCAGAACAGGGACGAAGCCCGGTAGCCGGTCTGCGGGTAACGCTTCATGAAGGCCAGGAAACCAGTCTGCGCGCCCGCAAAGTCGCCCTTGCGCAGCGTGGCCAGCGCGGTTTCGAACTCCTGCCTTTCGGCCGGCTCGGCGACAAACTCCTTGCCGTCCACGTTGACCTTGCCGGGCTCGAATTTGCGCAGGCGCTCGTCCACGCCCGTCGTCAGGTCCTTCTGGGTGCGCTGCATCTCGGCCACATTGCGCGTGAGGTTCTCGTTCTGCCCGCGCAGGGTGGCGAGTTCATTGCGCAGGGCTTCGATCTGGTTGGACAGGTCCAGCAGGCTGCGGCGCAGCTGGGCGTTGTCCTCGGTGGTCCTGCGCAGCTCTTCGGCCGTGCGGGTTTGCGCCGCATCGACCTTCTGCCGCAAATCGAGGATCGCCCGGCGAGCCTCGTCGTCTTCAAACAGCCCCGCATGCGCGTTGAACGCCAGCAGGCCGGCCGCGAGGATCGCGGCGATCCGGAAGGTCTTCACGGTCGGCACCCGGCTTAACGGTAGCTCAGTTCAGCGCGGCGGTTCTTCGCCATGGCTTCCTCGTCGGAGCCCGGCACCGCGGGTTTTTCCTTGCCGAAGCTCACGGCTTCGACTTGCGCATCGGCCACGCCCAGCAGGCCCAGCGCGCGGCGAACGGCTTCGGCGCGTTTCTGGCCCAGGGCCAGGTTGTACTCACGGCCGCCGCGCTCGTCGGTGTGGCCTTCGATGGCCATCTTGCGGCCCTTGTTGGCGGTCAGGTACTTGGCATGGGCTTCGATCACGCCCTGGAACTCGGGCTTGACCACGTAGCTGTCGAAATCAAAGTAGATGACCTTGGCCACATTGGCCGGGCCCGCGAGCGAGGCATCGGCGCCTTCCACCTGCACCGGCTGCACACCGCGGCCGCTGGCGCCCGACGGGTCGCCTTGTGTGGTCTGGCCCGTGCGGTCTTCGACGGGAACGTCATTGAGCTTGACGCCGGAGCCGCAGGCCGCCAGCGTGGCCGCCAGGACCAGGGAGGAGATGATGGAAAAAATTCTGCGTTTCATGAAGTACCTCTACAAAAAATAAAAATGGGCCGGATCAAAAACGGTGGCTTGAAGCGCCTGCCTGGCGCTGTGAATCAACGCTGGAAGGGTCCCCAATCGGGCTCCCGGATATCGCCGCTGGCGCCGGACAGCCTGGCTTTGATCTTGCCGTCCAGCGTGGTGGTCATCAGCGCTTCCCTGCCCTGCTGGTGGGTCGCGTAGACGATCAGGCGGCTGTTGGGCGCGAAGCTCGGACTTTCGTCGGCCGAAGTGTCGGTGATTGGAGTGACGGTCCCTGTCGCAAGTTCCATGACGTGCAGCTTGAAGGCGCCGCCCACCCGGGAGATGTAGGCCAGCCAGCGCCCGTCGGGGCTGATCGCGGGGGAGATGTTGTAGCTCCCGGTAAAGGTCACGCGCTCGGCATTGCCGCCGTTCGGGCCCATGCGGTAGATCTGCGGCGCGCCGCCTCGGTCGCTGACGAAGTAGATATAGCGCCCGTCGGGCGAGAAGGCGGGTTCGGTGTCAATGCTGGAAGACTGGGTCAGCCGCTTGGGGTCGCCGCCATTGAGGCCTATGGCATAGAGCTGCGAGCCTCCGTCGCGGCTCAGCGTCGCCACCAGTTGCTTGCCGTCCGGCGACCAGGCCGGCGCGCTGTTGGAGCCGCGGAAGTTGGCCAGCAGGCGCCGCTTGCCGCTGGCCACGTCGTGCGCGTAGATCACCGGCTTGCGCGATTCAAACGACACATAGGCCAGCTGCGCGCCGTTGGGCGACCAGGCCGGCGATATGATGGGCTCGGGGCTGGTCAGCGCGGACTGCGCACCCTCCCCGTCGGAGTCGGCCACCCAGAGGTTGTACTTCTGGGCCGCCTTGGTCACATAGGCGATGCGCGTCGAGAAAATGCCCTTCTCGCCGGTCAGTTTTTCGTAGACAAAATCGGAAATGCGATGCGCCGACAGGCGCAGGTCGGCCGGGCCCACGGTGTAGCTCTGCCCGCCCAGATCCTGGCCGCGCACGATGTCCCAGAGGCGCAGACGCACGTCGTAGCGGCCGTCGGCCAGCAAGCTCACGCTGCCCGTGACCATGGAGTCCGCGCCCTTTTGCCGCCAGGCCGTCAGGTCCGGGCGGGTGTTCTCGTCGGCGGTGACGCCGGTGGTGTCGACCGGGCGGAACATGCCGCTGCGCTCGAGGTCGGCCCGCACGATGGCGCCGATTTTTTGCGGCGCCTGCGCATCCCCGCGAAACGCGGCGACGGCAATGGGCAATTGGGTCAGGCCGACACCGGACACCTCGACGCGAAATTGCGCGAAAGCCGGCAGAACAGGGAAAGCGCCGGCCGCCAGCAGGCTGACGAGGGTGCGGCGGCGAAGAAAAGGTGCAGTGAAAGGTGCAATGCTCATAGGGAAGAGTTGGATCCGTTCAGGGGGGTTATTTTGACGGTGGATTTGACGCCGGGGGAAGAATCAAGTTCACGAAGCCCCTTGTCGGCCAGGACCACATCGGTTTTCATGCGCTCAAGCACCCTTTTTTTGTTGATGGACTCCTGGTCGCGCGGGTTCTCGCGGTGCCAGAGGTGGAAAACTTCGGTGCCCATGAAACCGTTTTTTCGGTGGACGCCCAGGTGGTGAAGCCTGAGCACGAGGTCGGCATCTTCATGCCCCCAGCCTTCGAAGGTTTCATCAAATCCGTTGACACCGGCAAAGTCCGCGCGCCAGACACCCAGGTTGCAGCTGCGTATGCCGTGCCAGCGAAAGTCCGGTTTTACCCTGAATAAACGTCGCGGCCAGGGGAGCAGGTGCAATAATTTGTTGCTGCCCCCCAAGAGCCGCGCCCCCAGCCAGAACCATACAGGACGGCTGGGCAGGTCGATAGCGCCATTGACTACACGTTCTGTCAGACGTTGGCTGATAAGCACCCGGCTGCCGTTCACAAAGCAGCCTTTTTCGGCAAGCCGCGTGTGCGCGGCCACAAAAGCCTTGTTGGGCACGCAGTCGCCGTCCAGAAAGACCAGGTAGTCGCCCGTGGCCTGGCTGGCCCCGAGGTTGCGCGCCCGCGCCGCGGTAAAGCCCACGTCGGGGTGCCAGATGTGGCGGGCCGGACACTTGAACGCGGGGCACTGCGCGAGCAGCATCCGCACCTGTTCGGGCCGCGAGCCGTCGTCGGCCACCAGCACCTCATGGCCTTCACCGCACTGCGCAGCCAGCGACCGCAACACGGCCAGCAAGGCATCCGTGCGGTTGTAGGTCAGGACGATAAAGCTGATCTTCATCGCCCGGCCGGCGCTCCCTTGGCGCCCCGCTGCAGCAGCCACAGCTTCAGGTAGCGGTAATAGGTGCCCTCGGCGTTGGAGATGGCCAGCACCAGGCCCATCCGGCCGTCGAGGAAACCCAGGCGCAGAAAATAGGTACGTATAAAGGCCCACAGGCCGTGGCCTATGGCCTTTCCGACCGAGGCCGTTTTGCCCTTGCCCTGCAGGCTTTGCGCGCCCGCCGTGGAATAGCGGTTGGCCTTGTCCAGGACCGCCTCGAAGTTGCGGAAGCTCTCGTGCAGCAGCTGCGAGCGCAGCTGGCCGACCGGCCCCTGGGCCAGCACTTTTTCATGCACCAGGTCCTCGCTGAAGCGGGCCGCCGTGCGGCGGAACAGCCGGGTGACCCGGTCGGGGTACCAGCCCGAATGGCGCATGTACTGCCCGCAATAGCTCGAGAGCCGGGGAAAGGAATACACATCGAAGGCCGGGGCCCGCAGGCAGGCCAGGATTTCTAGCTGCAGCTCGGGCGTCACCCGCTCGTCGGCGTCCAGGGACAGCACCCAATCCGAGGTGGCCAGCGCCAGCGCCCGGTTCTTCTGGATGCCGAAGCCCTGCCAGTCAGGGCTGACGCTGACTTCGGCGCCCAGGGATCGGGCGATCTGCACGGTGTTGTCGGTACTGCCGGAGTCCAGCACCACCACCTGGTCCGCGAAGCTCACGGAGCGCAGGCAGGCCTCCATGTTGTGGGCCTCGTTGTGGGTGATGACTGTGACGGACAAGCTTGCCAACGAATGCCTTTGCAATGAGGAGAAGAAGGAAACCGCCCGTGATTTTGCCAGTGAAACCGGCGCCGCTTGACGCGCTGACAGCATAGCAGAGCCCCCCGGCATTCAAGGCCTTGGCGGGAAACGGAATCGCCGATAATGCGGGCAACCCTACGGCAACCCCAGACCACTTTGCGAACAAAAACAATCAATATCCGGCTCGCCATCATCTGCCTGGCGGCGGCCTCCGTGGGGTTGTCCATCGCCATCATCAGCGTCGCCAAGCTGTTCTTGCTGGCCTGCTTCCTGGCCTTCCCCTTGCTCGCCAGGAATCTGCCGAAGAACGGCGCCTCCCTGCTAAAAACCTGGACGCCGGCGGCCGTGCTGCTGGTTCTGGTGGCGTTTGCGCTGAGCCTGCTCTGGACGGTCGCGCCGCAAAAGGAAGCCCTTGGCTCGCTCGCCAAGTACGGCAAACTCGCCATCATCATCGCCATGATGACCCTGATCCGGGACCGCCGCGAGGCGAGTTGCGCATTGGCCGCATTTGCGCTCGCACAGTTGCTGGTGGTCGCCAGTTCGTGGCTGCTTTTTGCCCACCTGCCGGTGGCCTGGGCCAGTTCCCGCACGACGCTGAGCCACTACACCGTCTTTTCCGGATACCTCGACCAGGGCATCATGAGCGCCGTATTCGCCGCGGTGTGCTGGCATTTGCGGGGCATGGTGCCTGGCCGCTACGGTCCGCAAGCCGCCGCCGTGGTGGCGCTGGCCTCCCTGGCCAACGTGTTCTTCGTGCTGGCCGGCCGCAGCGGCCAGGCGGTCGGCGTTGCCCTGCTGTCCCTGGCCATCATGTGGCAGCTTCCCAAAAAATACCGCATCGCCGCGGTGGCCCTGCCCTTTGTGCTGATACTGGTGCTGTTTGCGAGCTCCCCGACGATGCGGGAAAGGCTCACGCTGCTCAAGACGGAAGTGCAAGCCTATTCGCCGCAGCAGGACACCAACACCTCATCGGGCGTGCGGCTCACGTTCTGGCGAACCGCCGCCCAGCTTGTCGCTCAAAAGCCGCTTGTGGGCGCGGGCATAGGCAGCTGGAGCACCGAGTACAACCGGATGGAGCGCCAGAAAAATCCGGCCCACAGCGATATAGCACCCAATGGCAACCCGCACCAGGAATACCTGCTCTGGGGCGTGCAGCTCGGCGTTCCAGGCCTGCTGCTGATCGCCGGCTTCATGCTCTCGGTGCTGCGCGACACCCTGAAGATGGAAGTACCCCACGCGCGGGCCGCGCAATCCGCCCTGCTGGCGCTGGCTGTGGCCTGCCTGTTCAACTCCACCCTTTACGACGGCCTGATCGGCGATTTCTTCTGCGTCCTGATCGGCCTGCTGCTGGCATTGGGACTGAGCAAACCCACCGTGCCGCCCCTACCCCAACACGTAACGTGAGCTCTCCCACCGATAACCAAGCCCCCGCCGCGGCCGCCAGGCTGAGCCTGTGGCGCCGCCTCGCGCGGGTCTGGCCCTACTTCAGCGGCTCGCGCACGGGCTGGGCGCTGGCCGTGGGCGCGACCATCGTCGCCTCGGCCACCGAACCCTTTGTGCCGGCCCTGCTCAAGCCGCTGCTGGACCGCGGCTTCCAGAAGGGCGCGCTGGACCTGTGGCTGGTGCCGGTGACCCTGATCCTGCTGTTCGCCGTGCGCGGCATCTCCGGCTTTGTGGCGCAGTACGCGCTGGCCAAGGTCACCAACGAGGGCCTGCAGTCGCTGCGCCGCGCGATGTTCGGCAAGCTGCTGAGCTCGCGCCTGTCGCTGTTCGCGGACCAGTCCTCCAGCGCCCTGGCCAACACCGTGGTCTACGAGGTGTTCAACGGCTCGTCGATGATGATCAACGCGGTCATGAAGCTGGCGCGCGACGTGCTCACGCTGGCGGCGCTGGTGGCCTACCTGCTGTTCCTCAACTGGAAGCTGATGCTCATCGTCTCCCTGCTGTTTCCGGCCGTCGCGCTGGTGATCCAGCTGCTGACGCGGCGCCTTTACCGCCTGACCCGTGAAAGCCAGGTCGCCACCGACAACCTGGCCTATGTCGTGGAAGAAAACGTGCTGGCCCACCGTGACGTGCGCCTGCACGGCGCGCAGGCCGGCCAGGCTTCGCGCTTCGAGGGACTGAGCAACACGCTGCGCCGCCTGTCCATCAAATCCACCGTCGCCTATGCCGGCATGAGCGCCATCACCCAGGTACTGGCCGCCATGGCCCTGTCGGCTGTGATCTCCATCGCGCTGCTGCAGGGCTCGGAAAACACCACCACGGTGGGCGGCTTTGTGGCCTTTGTGACGGCCATGCTGCTGCTGATCGCGCCCATCAAAAGCCTGTCCGACGGCGCCACGCCCATCACGCGCGGGCTGGCGGCGCTGGAGCGCGGGCTGGACCTGGTCGACCTGGTCGAGGACGAAAGCAGCGGCGGTTTCACCCAGGCCAGGGCCGCCGGGGACATCGAATTGTCCGGCGTGAGCGTGCTCTACAAGCCGGACGCGCCACCGGCGCTGGACCAGGTGAGCCTGTCGATACGCGCCGGCGAGACCGTGGCCCTGGTGGGGTCATCCGGCTCCGGCAAGACCACGCTAGCCAGCCTGCTGCCGCGCTTTGTCGACTACAGCGCCGGCAGCATCAGGCTGGACGGCACCGAGCTGCGGGACTGGAACCTGGCATCCCTGCGTTCGCAGTTCGCCTTCGTGAGCCAGCACGTCGTCATGTTCAACAACAGCATGGCCTTCAACGTCGCGCTGGGCCAGTCCTTCGACCGCGAAAAAGTGGTCAGCTGCCTGGCCGCCGCCAACCTGGGCCAGTTGCTTGAGGAACTCCCGCAAGGCATAGACACCGTGCTCGGCCACAACGCCATGCAGCTGTCCGGCGGCCAGCGCCAGCGCCTGGCGATTGCCCGGGCGCTGTACAAGGATGCGCCGGTGCTCATCCTCGACGAAGCTACCTCGGCCCTGGACACGGAGTCGGAAAAAGCCGTGCAGGAGGCCATACAGCGGCTGGCCTCGGGCCGCACCTCACTGATCATCGCCCACCGGCTGTCCACCATCCAGCACGCCGATCGCATCATCATGATGAACGCCGGCCGCATCGTCGAGCAAGGCAGCCATGCAGAGTTGCTTCAAAATAACGGCGCCTACGCCCACCTTTACCGCCTGGGCTTCCAGGGCGCAGCCTAGAAAGTCATTCCCCGATGCCAGTCTCTATCAGCGGCTTTACCTTTATTCGCAACGGCGTGGGCCTGGGCTTTCCTTTTGAAGCCTCGATACGCTCGCTGCTGCCCCTGGTCGATGAATTCGTCGTGGCCGTGGGCAAGGGCGAGGACGACACGCTGGAACGCGTCAAAGCCATTGGCGACCCGAAAATCCGCATCATCGAGACCCTGTGGAACGAGCGCATGGCCGACCGCGGCTTTGTCTATGCCCAGCAAAAAATGATCGCGCAGTATTCGTGCACCGGCGACTGGGCTTTTTACCTGGAAGGCGATGAAGTCGTGCATGAGGGCGAACTGGCCGCCATACGCGCCAGCGTCGAGCGCCACCACAACAACCCGGCCGTCGAGGCGCTGGTCTTCGACTACCTGCACTTCTACGGCTCGCCCGACTGGATTTCCATCAGCCCCGGCTGGTACCGCCGCGAATGCCGTTTGATCCGCAACACCATACGCAGCTACGCGCCCGACGGCCAGTACTGGCTGGTCACCACCCGCCACAAGCGCGGGCGCAACCCGCAGGCCGCGCTGGCCAACGCCCATATCTACCACTACGGCTGGATACGCCGCAACGAGGAAATGCAAAAGAAGCTGGACCAGGTCAGCAAGTACTGGGGCGAAGCCCGGGCCGCGCAGATCACCTACAGCCAGTTCGACCGCCGCGCCCTCGCCCCCTTCACCGGCACCCACCCCGAGGCGGTGAAGCAATGGCTGGCAACGGAAGCCGAGCCGGTGCTCAACATAGACCCGGCCTACAAACCCACGCCCAAGGAAAACAAGTACCACTTCATGCGCCAGGTGGAGACGCTGACCGGGCTGGACTTCAGCCGCAAGCACTTCAAGCTCGTCGCCTGAAGCCGTACGCCATTCAGCGCGACAAACCCTTGGCCGCGATGGCTGAGAAGTACAACGCCTCCTGCTGCAGCGCGATTTCGCGCCACTGGTAGCGCTCGGCAAAGGCCGCAGCGCCGCGCGACAGGGTTTCCCGCAGCGCCGGCTGGCCCAGCAAGYCCCCCAGCACCCGCGCCAGCTCGCCCGCATCGCGCGGGTCGTCGAGCATGAGCGCATTGGCGCCCTGCGCCAGCAGCCCGGCAATGCCGCAGTACCGGGGCCCGCTGACCACCACCGGCAGGCCGTGGGCCATGGCCTCCAGCACCACCATCGCAAACGTGTCCTCGAAGGTGGGATGCACCAGGGCATCGGCCGCCTCGTAGGCCGGGCTGACATCCTTGAGCGCGCCCAGGAAGGCCACGCGCGCGCCCAGCTTGAGCGTGTCGGCGATCGCGCGGAACTCGGCGATGTGGGCCGGGTTGCCCACCACCGCCAGCACCACCTCATCCGGCAGCTGGGCCAAGGCCCGCAGCAGGCCCTCCAGGCCTTTCTTGCGGTAGTCATTGCCGACAAACAGCAGGCAAGTGCCCGCGGCCGGCAAACCCAGCTGGGCCCTCGCCTCGCTTTTGCGGCTTGCGCTGATGGGCAGCTGCGGCATCGTGATGCCCGGCGTCACCACCGACAGCGCGGCACGGCTGGCCGGGTAGGCGGCCTCCATGATGGGGCGCAGGCTTTCGGAAGTCACCACCACCTGCCGGCCCGGCTGGGGCGCATACCGCGCACGCTCCAGCCCCAGGTAGGCCAGCAGGCGCGGGCTGGTCACGACCTTGATCCAGCGCAGGACACGGCGCACACCGCGGCGCCCCTGGAACAGGCTGTGCTTGACGGGCAGCACGTGCACCGTCTGCACCTCGCCATGCCAGGTGTTTTCGTGGGAATGCACGACGTCGAAGCCGCTTCGCGTCGCCCACCAGCTGGCCGTGGCAAACCACAGCTGGTTGATCCAGCGCGGCTTGCGCAGCGGGGCCGAAACCTTGTGGTACGTCACGCCCGGCCACTGGTGGTCGATTTCCTGCGCGAACACATGTACTTCGTGCCGGGCCGACAGCTGCTCGACCAGGGCGATGGAATAACGCTCCGCGCCGCCGCCCGTCGGCGAGAAAGTCCGGTTGAAAACGGCGATGCGCAGTTTCCGGGGTAGAGGCTGGCTCATTTTTTCCGGCGGTCTTCGTAGGCCGTGGCGACCTTGAGCCAGAACACCGGCAAGGTGGTCGAGCGCAGCACCGGCACCCGCGGCAACCGCAGCAGGTCCATGCCTTCATGGCAGCGGCTGCGCTGGGTGGTGGTGGCAGTGGCAAAGCCCAGCGTCCGCGCCATTTCCACATGGCCGGCATTGAAGTGGCCAAAGGGATAGCAAAAATGCGCCACCGGGCTGCCCGTGACCGCCTCCAGCCCGCTTTTGCCCAGCACCATTTCCTCGACACAGCCTGCTTCGTCGGTTTCCAGCAGGTTGGCGTGGCTATGGGTGTGCGAGCCTATCTCCTGCCCGCCGGCCACCCACTGGCGGATCTCGCCCTCGTCCATCAGCGGCGTCTGGGGGATGCCGATACGCTCGTCCCAGATGTTGGTCTTGCCCAGCAGCCCGCCGACCGCGTAGCAGGTGGACGAAAACCCGTGTTTCACCAGCACCGGCAGCGCATGGGTCAGGTTGTTGCGGTAGCCGTCGTCAAAGGTGATGCCCACCACCTTGCCGCTGCGCTCGCCGCGCAAATAAGGCATCAGGCCGCCCATGGACAGGCCCGTGTAGCCCAGGCGCTTGAGCCAGGCCATTTGCCGCGCGAAAGCCGCGGGCGCCACATAGAGCCCGCGAAACGGGCTGCTGCCCTTGGGCGGGGCCTCGGCGATCTGGTGGTAGACCAGGATGGGAATGGGTTGGCGGTTCAGGGTCGGCATGAAGAAAGAAAAGATCAGAGCAGGACGATGTCGTATTGCTCCTGCGCCATCGCGGCCTCGGCCTGCAGGGAAATCGGCTTGCGGATGAAATCGCTGAGGCTGGCCAGGTGCTGGCTTTCCTCGTCGAGGAAAAGTTCTATCACCTTGGGCGAGGCCACCACCCGGAATTCGCGCGGGTTGAACTGGCGCGCCTCGCGCAGGATTTCGCGCAGGATGTCGTAAGTCACGCTGCGCGCGGTCTTGACCACGCCCTTGCCCTTGCAGGCGCTGCAGGGCTCGCAGAGCTGGTGCGCCAGCGATTCGCGCGTGCGCTTGCGCGTCATCTCCAGCAGGCCCAGCGCCGAAAAACCGTTGACCGTGGTCTTGATGCGATCGCGCGCCAGCTGCTTCTGGAATTCGGCCAGCACCGCCTCGCGGTGGTTTTCCTTGATCATGTCGATGAAGTCGACGATCACGATGCCGCCCAGGTTGCGCAGCCTGAGCTGGCGCGCAATGGCCTGCGAGGCTTCCAGGTTGGTCTTGAAGATCGTGTCGTCGAAATTACGCGCCCCGACAAAACCACCGGTGTTCACGTCCACCGTGGTCAGCGCCTCGGTCTGGTCGATGATCAGGTAGCCGCCCGACTTGAGGTCCACGCGCCGGCCCAGCGCCTTGGCGATTTCCTCGTCGATGTTGAAGAGGTCAAAAATCGGCCGCTCGCCGCCGTAATGCTGCAGCTTCTGCTCGGTGGCCGGCATGAATTCCGCGGCGAAAGTCCTGAGCTTGTCGAACTGCTCGCGCGAGTCTATGCGTATGGTCTGCGTGCCCTCCACCACTAGGTCGCGCAGCACGCGCTGCAGCAGGTTCAGGTCCTGGTGCAGCACCGAGGCCGGCGGCATGCGCAGCGAGGCATCCTTGATGCGCGCCCAGGTCTTGCGCAGGTAGGTGATGTCCTCGGCCAGCTCGGCGTCGGTCGCGTCCTCGCCGTTGGTGCGCAGGATGAAACCGCCGCCCATGTCGCCGGCCAGGGCCTGCACGCGCTGGCGCAGCTCCTCGCGCTGGCGGGGCGGTATTTTCTGCGAAACGCCGATGTGGTTGTCCTGCGGCAGGAACACCAGCAGGCGGCCGGCGATGCTGATCTGCGCCGTCAGGCGCGCGCCCTTGCTGCCTATCGGGTCCTTGAGGACCTGCACCATCACCGCCTGGCCTTCAAAGAGCTGCTTTTCGATAGGCTGCAGCGAAGCCATGGCCGGCGAGGTGAGGCCGCCGGCGGCCTGGGCGTCGCTGTCGGCATGGCGGCTGTTGATGCTGCTCATGAGGTCGGCCACGTGCAGAAAGGCCGCGCGGTCCAGGCCGATGTCGATAAAGGCCGACTGCATGCCGGGCAGCACGCGGGCGACCTTGCCCAGGTAGACATTGCCGACCAGGCCGCGTTCCAGGGTGCGTTCGACGTGAAGCTCCTGCACCGCGCCGTGCTCGACCACCGCCACCCGGGTTTCCTGGGGCGACCAGTTGATCAGGATGTCTTGTTGCATGGGGGTCCTGAAAAATGTGTGTGGAGAGGCTAAAGCCGGAAGCCGGCGGCTTTCAGCAAAAGCGCCGTTTCCCTCAGCGGAAGCCCCATGATGCCACTGTAGCTGCCGTCTATCCGGCTGATATGTTGGGCCACCCTGCCCTGCACCGCGTAGGCGCCGGCCTTGCCCATGGGTTCACCGCTGGCGACGTAGCTGCGGACCTCGGCGGGCGTCAATTCGTCGAAACTGACCTTCGAGCGACTGAGCGCCTCGAAACGGCGGCGCCCGGCCTGCACGGCCACGGCCGTCAGCACGCGGTGCGTGCCGCCCGAGAGCTCGCGCAGCATGCGGGCCGCGTCTTTTGCGTCGTCCGGCTTGCCGTAAATCAACCGCCCCATGGCCACCGTGGTGTCCGAGCAGAGTATGGGCGCCGGCGGCAGCTTGCGCCGCTTCATGCGGGCGACTGCCGCGTCGAGCTTGAGGCCGGTGACGCGCTGGACATAGGTGGCGGGCGCTTCGTTTTTGAGCACCGCTTCCAGCGACTCGGCATCTTCATCGGCGTCCGGCAGCAGGAGTTCGTGGCGTACGCCGAGCTGCTCCAGCAGTTGCCGCCGCCTCGGGCTTTGTGAGGCGAGGTAGATAAATTCAGCCATACAAGAGCTTATTCAGGTATTCGGGTATTCAGACCAACAGGGGCCGCGGAACCGGCTTTGCCGGGCCGCAGGCGCAGCGCCCCCTCGGGGGGCAGCGCAGTACGCGAAGCGACAAGCGTGGGGGCCATTATTCGCGATGATAAGGATGGTTAATCGTGATGCTCCAGGCCCGGTAAAGCTGCTCAATCAGCAGCACGCGCACCATGGCATGGGGCAAGGTCAGGTCCGACAGGCGCAGCCGCTCGTGCGCGGCCTGCTTGAAGCCGGCGTCCAGCCCGTCGGGCCCGCCTATCACGATGGCGACGTCGTCGCCCGACAGTTGCCAGGCTTTCAGCCTTTCGGCCAGGGCCACGGTGGTGACGGCCGTGCCGCGCTCATCGAGCGCCACGACACGGGTGCCGCGCGCGATGCTGGCTTCTATGCGGCCGCGCTCGGCGGACAGCAGGTTTTCCAGGGTCTTGGAGGCGCGCGGCTCGGTCTTGACGGCCTTGAGCTCGACCTTGATTTCCGGCGGAAAGCGTTTGGCGTAGTCCTCATAGGCCGTCTGCGCCCAGTCGGGCACCTTCTGGCCGACGGCTACGATCGTCAGCCTCATTTGCTCCGGGGAGCGGTTTTCCTGGCGGCGGGTTTCTTGGCCGCGGTCTTGGCAGCTGTTTTGGCCGCCGTCTTGCGCGCGACGGCCTTTTTGGGTGCCGGCACCTTGATGATGGGCGTCTTCACCGCGGGCTTGGCGGCTGGTTTAGCGGTCGCGGCCTTGGCGCCGGCGCGGGCCGGTTTGGCGGCGGGTTCGGCCGCCGTCGCGGTCGCATTGCGCTTGGCGGTCCAGTCGTTGCTCTTGCCGACCCGGCCTACATAGCTGGAGTCAGCGGTTTTGGCGGGCGCCTTGGCCGGTGCTTTTGCCGCAGATTTGGCCGCGGTCTTCGCGCCCGGCTTGGCAGCCGTTTTTGCGCCGGCGCGGCTTGCCTTGGGCTTGGCCTCGGGCTCGACGTCGGCCCTGGAGGCTTTCACCAGCGGCGCGGGCGCGCCCAGCTTGAGCTTGATGGGCTTGTCGCCCCAGATCTCTTCGAGGTGATAGTACTGGCGTATGGCCGGCTGCATGATGTGCGCCACGGCGGCGCCGCAGTCGACGATGATCCATTCGCCGTTGTCTTCGCCCTCGATGCGCGGCTTGGCGAAGCCCGCATCACGCACCGCATCGCGCACGCTGGCGGCCAGCGCCTTGGTCTGGCGGTTGGAGCTGCCCGTCGCCACGATCACGCGCTCGAACAGCGAGGTGATGTGTTCGGTGTCGAAGACCTGGATGTCCTGCGCCTTGACGTCCTCCAGGCCATCGATGATGGCGCGCTGCAATTTCTGCACATCCTTTTTGTCGGCGGCGGCGGAGGTTTTGGCGGTGGTGGAGGTCATGCAGTGATGTGCTTCGATAAGGTAAGGAATTAATGGGAACGGTACAGCTGGTGCAGTGAAATATAACGTGCAACGGCTTCAGGGACCAAGCGGGTAATTTCCCCGGCAGTCGCCGCGCCCGAGGCCGTCAACTGGCGAATCTGGGTGGCGCTCACAGGCATCAGGGGGAGATCGAGCAGCGTAAAACGGCTGCTGCGGCTTTCATAGGCCTCAAACTGAGGCTGGGCCGGCATGGATTGTGCGCGACCAGCTATACAAATTATAGCAATATCCAGGATGTCCTGCCAGCGGTGCCACTGCCGGAAGGCGGCGAACTGGTCGGCGCCTATAAACAGGTAAATCCGGGCGCCCGGGTTCTCGGCCTGCAGCGCCAGCAGCGTGTCTATGGTGAAGGTCGGCCCGGGGCGCTGCACCTCGCGCTCGTCCACCTGGACATGGGGGATGGACTCAAACGCCAGCCTGGCCATGGCCAGGCGGTGCGCCGGCGCGCTCAGGGCCTGCGACTTGTGCCAGGCATGGCCGGTGGGCACCACATAGAGCGTGTCCAGGCCGAACTGCGCGATCGCCGCCCCGGCCAGGGCCACATGGGCATTGTGCGGCGGGTCGAAAGCACCGCCGAAAACGCCTATGCGCCTGCCCGGCGGGAGCGGCTGCGTGCTCAAAGCCAGTCCCGCCTCGGCAAAAACTCGGTGTAAAGCCGCTCTTCGGGGCTGCCGGCCGCGACGCCGCGCTGGTAGGACCAGCTCGCCAGCGGCGGCATGGACATCAGGATGGACTCGGTGCGCCCGCCCGACTGCAGGCCGAAATGCGTGCCGCGGTCCCAGACCAGGTTGAATTCCACATAGCGGCCGCGCCGGTAGAGCTGGAATTCGCGCTCGCGCTCGCCGTAAGGCGTGTCCTTGCGCCGCTCCACAATGGGCAGGTAGGCCTGCAAAAAGGCATCGGCCACGCCCTGCATCAGGGCAAAGCTGCGCTCCGGACCCAGTTCCTGGAAATCGTCAAAAAACACGCCGCCTATGCCGCGCTGCTCCTGCCGGTGCTTGAGGTAGAAATACTCGTCGCACCACTGCTTGAAGCGCGGGTATTTGTCCTCGCCGAAAGGCGCCAGCGCGTCCTTGCAGGTCTGGTGGAAATGCACCGCGTCCTCTTCAAAACCGTAATACGGCGTCAGGTCCATGCCGCCGCCGAACCAGCAGACCGGCGCATCGGGGCTAGCGGCCGGCGTCGCAGCCAGCATGCGCACATTCATGTGCACCGTCGGCACATAGGGGTTGCGCGGGTGGAACACCAGCGAGACGCCCAGGGCCTCAAAGGGCGCGCCGGCCAGCTCGGGCCTGTGCTGCGTCGCCGAGGGCGGCAGCTTGGGCCCGCGCACATGCGAGAAACCGCAGCCGGCGCGCTCGAACACAGCGCCCTGCTCCAGGATCATGGTCAGGCCGTTGCCCTGCAGCGGCTCGCCCGGCTCCTTCTGCCAGCGGTCGGCCACAAAGGCCTGGCCGTCGATGGCGGAAATGGCGCCGGTGATGCGCTGCTGCAGCGCCAGCAGAAAGTCTCTAACGCTTGAAATATCGGTCATGCTGAGGTGTTCCCCGGGGAACGGAAGCCGCACAGCGGCCCCCGAGCGGTGGTCAGGGCTTGAGCGCGCGCCAGCCTATGTCCTTGCGGTACTGCGCGCCGTCAAAGCGTATGCCCTGGGCGACTTCGTAGGCGCGCTGCTGCGCCGCTTTCACCGTGCTGCCCAGCGCCGTCACGCAGAGCACGCGGCCGCCCGCGGTCAGGGTCGCGTCGCCGTCCTTGCGGGTGCCGGCGTGGAACACCATGGCGTCTTCGGGCGCGTCGGCGGGCTTGACCAGGCCGTGGATGGCGTCGCCCTTGCGCGGGTTCAGCGGGTAGCCGTGCGCGGCCATCACCACACCCAGCGCGGGCCGGCGGTCCCAGTCGAGTTCGATCTGGTCCAGCGCGCCCGAGGTCGCGGCCATCATCACGTCATAAAGGTCGGTCTTGAGCCGCATCATGATGGGCTGGGTTTCCGGGTCGCCCATGCGGCAGTTGAATTCCAGCGTCTTGGGTTTGCCCTCGGCGTCGATCATCAGGCCGGCGTACAGAAAGCCGGTGAAAGGAATGCCGTCTTTTTCCATGCCCTTGATGGTCGGCAGGATGATCTCGCGCATGGCGCGGGCATGCACCTCGGGCGTGACCACCGGGGCCGGCGAGTACGCGCCCATGCCGCCGGTATTGGGGCCTTCGTCGCCGTCCAGCAGGCGCTTGTGGTCCTGGCTGGTGGCCATGGCCGCCACGTTCTTGCCGTCGCACATCACGATGAAGCTGGCTTCCTCGCCCTGCAAAAACTCCTCGATGACCACACGTGCGCCGCCCTCGTTGTGCGTCACGCCCAGCGGGTTGAAGTCCGGGTTGGGCGCGAGCATGAACTCGATGGCCTCGTGCGCTTCCTGCAGCGTCATGGCCACCACCACGCCCTTGCCGGCGGCCAGGCCGTCGGCCTTGACGACGATGGGCGCGCCTTTTTCGTCCACATAGGCGTGGGCCGCGGCCGCGTCGCTAAAGGTTTCGTATTCGGCCGTGGGAATGCCGTGGCGCTTCATGAAGGCCTTGGAAAAAGCCTTGGAGCTTTCGAGCTGCGCGGCCGCCCTGGTCGGGCCGAAAACCCGCAGGCCGTGTGCGCGGAACTCGTCGACCACGCCGGCGGCCAGCGGCTGCTCGGGGCCGACCACGGTCAGCGCGATCTTTTCGGCCGTCGCCCATTCGCGCAACGCCTTCACGTCGGTGATCGCGATGTTTTCCAGCCGGGCGTCCAGCGCGGTGCCGCCATTGCCGGGCGCGACATACACCGCCTGGACTTTCGGGGACTGCGCCAGTTTCCAGGCCAGCGCGTGCTCACGGCCGCCGCCGCCAATAACAAGAACTTTCACGGGAGGTTCAATCTAAAAAACAGCAAATAGCTGAGGTACACAACAAGAATAAATACGATGCCAAAAATGACCTTGGCGGCCACCCTGGCGCGGCGCTGGATGTCCAGCGCCTGGTCGTTGACTTTGCCGGCTTTCACGATGTTGGCGCGGGTTTCGTCGACCAGCGATTTCTGCATTTCCAGCGATTCCTTTTGCAGGGCGATCGCCTCGCTGCGCAGGCGGTTGCCCTCCTGCAGCAGGGTTTCGATGCGGGCCAGCCGTTCGGAATCATCCATCATCCCACTCCTGGCGTTCAGTTTTCAAGGACCGCGTTATGGAACACGTCCTGGGTGTCGTCCAGGTCTTCCAGCACGTCCAGCAGTTTTTGCATCTTGCGGGCGTCCTCGCCGCTGAGCTCTATGGTGTTGTCGGCGCGCATGGTGACCTCGGCGATCTCGGGCTTGAGGCCGGCGGCCTCCAGCGCGTTGCGCACGGCCTCAAAGCCGGTGTAGGGCGTGAGCACCTCGATGGCGCCGTCCTCATGCGTGATCACGTCGTCAGCGCCGGACTCCAGCGCCACTTCCATGATCTTGTCCTCGCTGGTGCCGGGCGCAAAAATAATCTGGCCGCAGTGCTTGAACTGGAAGGCCACTGAGCCTTCGGTGCCCATGTTGCCGCCGTGCTTGGAGAATGCGTGGCGAACCTCGGCCACGGTGCGCACCTTGTTGTCGGTCATGCAGTCGATGATGATGGCCGCGCCGCCTATGCCGTAGCCCTCGTAGCGCACTTCCTCGTAATGCACGCCTTCCAGGCTGCCGGTGGCCTTGGCGATGCCGTATTTGACGTTTTCATTGGGCATGTTGGCCGCTTTGGCCTTGTCCACCGCCAGGCGCAGCCGCGGGTTGGTGCCCAGGTCGCCGCCGCCCATGCGGGCCGCGACCATGATTTCGCGCATCACGCGCGTCCAGATACGCTGGCGTTTTTCGTCCTGTCGGCCCTTGCGGTGTTGAATATTCGCCCATTTACTATGACCAGCCACGACGCAAACCCCTTTTTCGATGCTTTTCGGTGATTAATTGATTTAATCTACAAACCGCATTTTACTTTTTCACCCACCGTACACCCCCATGGCCGAAACCACCGCCCTCCCCCTGCTCATCGCCCGCAATGCCGACACCCAGTGCGAGCTGCTGCCCGGCCTGGCGAACCGCCACGGCCTGATCACCGGCGCCACCGGCACCGGCAAGACCGTCACGCTGCAGACCCTGGCCGAGAATTTCTCCAAAATCGGTGTCCCAGTCTTCATGGCCGACGTCAAGGGCGACCTGACCGGCATCAGCCAGGCCGGCACGGTGGGCGCCAAACTGGCCGCCGTCCTCAAGGAGCGCGGCATAGAGATTCCCGAATCGCTGGTCTGCCCGGCCACGCTGTGGGACGTCTTCGGCGAACAAGGCCATCCGGTGCGCGCCACCGTCTCCGACATGGGGCCGCTGTTGCTGGGCCGCATGCTCAACCTCAACGAGACCCAGGCCGGCGTGCTCAACCTGGTGTTCAAGATCGCCGACGACAACGGCATGCTGCTGCTGGACCTCAAAGACCTGCGCGCCATGCTGCAGTACGTGGGCGACAACGCCGGCGACTTCACCACCCAGTACGGCAACGTCAGCGCCGCCAGCGTGGGCGCCATCCAGCGCGGCCTGCTGCAGGTCGAAAGCCAGGGCGGCGACAAATTCTTCGGCGAGCCCATGCTCAACATCAGCGACTTCATGCAGACGGTGGACGGCAAGGGGGTGATCAACATCCTGGCCGCCGACAAGCTCATGAACTCGCCGCGCCTGTATGCCACCTTTTTGCTGTGGATGCTGTCCGAGCTGTTCGAGCAGCTGCCCGAAATCGGCGACCCCGAAAAACCCAAGCTGGTGTTTTTCTTCGACGAGGCGCATTTGCTGTTCAACGAAGCGCCCAAGGCGCTGGTCGAGCGCATCGAGCTGGTGGTGCGCTTGGTGCGCTCCAAGGGCGTGGGCGTGTATTTCGTGACGCAGAACCCGCTGGACATCCCCGACTCGGTGCTGGCCCAACTCGGCAACCGCGTGCAGCACGCGCTGCGCGCCTTCACGCCGCGCGACCAGAAGGCCGTCAAGGCCACGGCCCAGACCATGCGGCAAAAGCCCGGCCTGGACATCGAGACCGCCATCACCGAGCTGGCCGTGGGCGAGGCGCTGGTCAGCCTGCTCGACGCCAAGGGCCGGCCCGGCGTCACCGAACGCGCTTATGTGCTGCCGCCCGGCAGCCAGATCGGCCCCATCACGCCGCAGCAGCGCCAGGCGCTGATCCAGGGCTCGCTGGTCGCGGGCGTTTATGAAAAAGCCGTGGACCGCGAGTCGGCCTACGAAAAAATCAAGGGCCGCGCCGAAGTGGCGGCCGCCGAAGCCGGCAAGGCGCCCCAGGGCGGTGCGGCCGGCACCAGCGATTCCGGCGGCATCCTGGGCGGGCTCAACGACGTGCTCTTCGGCACCACCGGCCCGCGCGGCGGCAAACACGACGGCCTGGCGCAAAGCATGGCCAAGTCGGCCGTGCGCACCATGGGCTCGGCCGTGGGCCGCGAGATCATTCGCGGCGTGCTGGGCAGCATCTTCGGCGGCAAGAAACGCTGAGGCGAATTCTCTTTCCGCCTCCTCTTTCTCCCTCTCCCAGAGGGAGAAGGAGCAATACAGTTGTCGCAAATTGGCGACCCGGCGCAAGCCGGGCTTGTCAAGCCCGGCACGCATCGCTACATTGGTTTTTTTGAAGGATACGCAATGCCTGCTGAAGTTGCCGCCCCATCGTCCGGCTCGCCTTCCGGTTCCCCGCCCACCGCTTCCAGCCCCTCCCCGGCTTCCCACATCCGGCTGACCTCCCACGCAGGCGGCTTCGGCGCGCTGCCCATCCACTGGGGCGCGGCCACACCGGCCGAACGCGGGCCGGTGGTCGGCACCACCACCAAGCGCAGCCACCGCAACGTCATCGGCACGCACAGCGGCTCCTACAGCGTCTACCGCGCGCTGGCCGTCGCCTCGGGCGCGCTGTCGGCCAAACACAAGGCCGACCTCACCAACACCTCGCCCACCGACATCATCGGCCCCTACCCGCAGTGGAGCGAGCCCGGCCGCATCGCCGCCATGGACCCCTGGGGCGCCACGGTGGCCGACGTTTTTTCGGCCGAGCTGGCCGCGGGCTACGACATACGCCCCACCATCGCGGTGACGCAAGCCCATGTGATCCTGCCCGAGGTCATAGAAGCCCTGCAGTCCGGGCGCCTGAAGGCCGACGGCAAATACCTCACGGCCGGCGGCGCGGCCGTGGTCACCAAGGTCGCGGTCGAGCCGGTCTGGTACCTGCCCGAGGTCGCCCGGCGTTTCGGCTGCAGCGAGACCGATCTGCGCCGCGTGCTGTTCGAGGAAACCGGCGGCATGTACCCCGAACTCGTCACGCGCAGCGACCTGGAAGTGTTTCTTCCTCCTATCGGCGGCCTCACCGCCTACATCTTCGGCAAGCCGCGCGACCTGGCCAATCCCGAGATCGAACTGACCGCCCGCGTGCATGACGAATGCAACGGCTCGGACGTCTTCGGCTCCGACATCTGTACCTGCCGCCCCTACCTCACGCATGCGATTGAGGAATGCATACAGGGCGCGCAGCGCGGCGGCGTGGGCCTGGTGGCCTACTTCCGCAAGGAAGGCCGGGCGCTGGGCGAAGTCACCAAGTTCCTGGTCTACAACGCCCGCAAGCGCCAGGTCGGCGGCGACACCGCCGACCAGTACTTCGCGCGCACCGAATGTGTGGCCGGTGTGCAGGACATGCGCTTTCAGGAGTTGATGCCCGATGTGCTGAGCTGGCTGGGCATACGCAAGATCCACCGGCTGGTCTCCATGAGCAACATGAAATACGACGCCATCACGCGCGCCGGCATCGAAGTCGTCGAGCGCGTCAACATCCCCGAAGGCCTGATCCCGGCCGACGCCCAGGTCGAGATGGACGCCAAGATGGCCGCCGGCTATTTCACGCCCGGCGCTGTGCCCGACGCCGAGGAACTCAAAAAAGCCAAGGGCCGGGGGCTGGATGCCTGAAGCCAACACGCCACCGGCCAACGCCAACTACACCATCGCCGGCAACCTGCGCGGCATAGGTGCCGCCGCCGAGTTGCGCTCCACCGCCACCATACGTTCGCGCGCCCGCGCCCTGCTGGCACGCGCGCGCCGCGGCGAATCAGCCTGGTTCAGCGTCAACGACGGCGCCATGGCCACCGCCGCCAGCCTGGTCGCCGAAATCACGCGCGCCCGCTACCCCAGCCTGGAGATTCCCTACCACTCGCGCTGGCGGCATTTCGAGGCCGGCGGCGTCCAGCGCCCCGCCCTGCTCAATGAAGCCCTGGCCTCGGCCACGCCGGCCGGGCGCGCACGCGCGCAGATAGACCTGGCCCTGGTCAGCGTGCTGCTCGACGCCGGCGCCGGCCCGCAGTGGCGCTACCTTGAAGCCGCCCAGGGCGAGCGGCCCGGCTGCGAATACAGCCGCTCCGAAGGCTTGGGCGTGGCCAGCTTCCATGCCTTTATGGCCGGCATGTTCTCCAGCGACCCGCAGTATCCGCTGCAGGCCGATGCCGCCGGCCTCAAGGCCGTCACGGCCGAACAGCTGGCCGCCGCCTTCCAGGTCACTGAAAGCAACCCGCTGGTGGGCCTGGAAGGCCGCGCCGCGCTGCTGCGCCGCCTGGGCCAGGCCCTGCAGGACCAGCCCGCGCTCTTCGGCCCGCGCGGCCGCCCCGGGCATTTGTTTGAAGTGCTGGTGCTGCCCGGCAAAAACACCGTCGAGGCGCATGAGCTGCTGTCCATCCTGCTGACCGGCCTGTCGTCCATCTGGCCGGCGCAGAACATGCTGGGCAACATCCCGCTGGGCGATTGCTGGCGCCACCCCGCGGCCGGCGAGGCTGACAGCGGCCCCAGCCATGGCTGGATGCCTTTCCACAAACTCTCGCAGTGGCTTACCTATTCGCTGCTCGAGCCCTTTGAATGGGCCGGCGTGCAGGTCAACGGCCTGGACGCCCTGACCGGCCTGCCCGAGTACCGCAATGGGGGCCTGTTCCTGGACGCCGGCGTGCTGCTGTTCAAGGACCCGGCCCAGGCCCGGCGCCTGCACCAGGCCGGTGATGAATTGATTGTGGAATGGCGCGCGCTGACTGTTGCCCTGCTCGACGAACTCGCGCCCATGGTGCGCGAGCAGTTAGGATTGACGGCCGAACAGATGCCGCTGGCCCGCGTGCTCGAAGGCGGCACCTGGGCCGCGGGGCGCGCACTGGCACAGCAATTGCATCAGGGTTTGCCGCCCCTGAACATCGAAAGCGACGGCACGGTTTTCTGAGATTTCCGCTCTGCAAACCGGGCAAGGCACAAGAATGAAGAGGCATACACACACATGACAACCACCCGCAGCGACAAAGTCCACCTGGTAGACCACCCCCTGGTGCAGCACAAGCTCACCCTGATGCGCCGCAAGGACGCCTCCACCAACACCTTTCGCACCCTGCTCAACGAGCTCAGCATGCTGATGGCCTATGAGGTCACACGCGACATGCCCATGCAGGAGATCGAGATCGAAACCCCGCTCGAAAAAACCACCTCCAGGGTCATAGACGGCAAGAAGCTGGTGTTTGTCTCCATCCTGCGCGCCGGCAACGGCATCCTCGAAGGCATGCTCAGCGTGGTGCCCGGCGCGCGCGTGGGCCACGTCGGCCTGTACCGCGACCCCAAGACGCTGACGGCCGTCGAGTACTACTTCAAGATGCCGCACGACATGGAAGAGCGCGACATCGTCGTCGTCGACCCCATGCTGGCCACCGGCAATTCGGCCATCGCAGCCGTCGAGCGGCTCAAGGAACTCAATCCCAAATCCATCAAGTTTGTCTGCCTGCTGACCTGCCCCGAAGGCATCAAGGCGCTGCAGGCCGCGCACCCCGACGTGCCCATCTACACCGCTGCGATAGACCGCGAGCTGAATAGCCACGGCTACATCCTTCCCGGTCTGGGTGACGCAGGCGACAGAATCTTTGGTACGAAATAAATGAACACCCCTGTCGGACGCTCACTGCGTGTAGCGCCTTCTCCCCTTGCAGGGGACGGCGCCAGCGGCCCGGCAAAGCCGGTTCCGCGGCCCCTGCTTGAAAAAGCGGAGGCCGGTGATCTCTTGATTTTTTGCCGCTGTTTTTCCTGAACCCACCAACCCGGAGAGTCCCATGTTTCAAGCTGCCCGTTTCAAGCGCCGCCAACTCGTCCTGCTCGCCACCGCGGCCGCCATTGCCCTGCCCGGCCTGGCGTTCGCCCAGGCCAAGACCAAGGTCGCCGCGCTCTACACCGTGCCGTTTGAACAGCAATGGGTCAGCCGCCTGCACAAGGCGCTCAAAGCCGCCGAGGCGCGCGGCGAGATTGAATACAAGGCCACCGAGAACGTCTCCAACGCCGACTACGAGCGCGTGATGCGCGAGTACGCCACCGCCGGCAACACGCTGATCGTCGGCGAGGCCTTTGCCGTCGAGGCCGCGGCCCGCAAAGTTGCCAAGGATTTCCCCAAGGTCTCTTTCCTGATGGGCTCGTCGGGCAAGCCGCAGGCGCCCAACTTCTCGGTGTTCGACAACTACATCCAGGAGCCGGCCTACCTGACGGGCATGATTGCCGGCGGCGTGACCAAGAGCAACAAGATAGGCATGGTGGGCGGCTTCCCGATTCCCGAGGTCAACCGCCTGATGAACGCCTTTATGGCCGGCGCGAAAGAAACCAATCCCAAGGTCGAGTTCAGCGTGAGTTTCATCAACAGCTGGTTTGACCCGCCCAAGGCCAAGGAAGCCGCCTTCGCCATGATCGACAAGGGCGCCGACGTGATGTACGCCGAGCGCTTTGGCGTGAGCGATGCCGCCAAGGAAAAAGGCAAGCTGGCCATAGGCAACGTCATCAATACCCAGGACAAATACCCCGACACCGTGGTCGCCTCGGCGCTGTGGAATATGGAGCCCAGCATTGACCGCGCGATCAAGCTCGTCAAGGAAGGCAAGTTCACGGCCGAAGACTACGGCCCCTACTCCATGATGAAGCACAAGGGCTCCGAACTCGCCCCGCTGGGCACCTTCGAGAAGAAGGTTCCCGCCGCCATCGTCACCAAGGTCAAGGCCAAGGAAAAAGACATCCTCGACGGCAAATACAGCGTCAAGGTCGACGACAGCCAGCCCAAGTCCACCGCCAAATAAGCCTGGGCTCCGGAGAAGCGCCGTATGCATATCCCTGTTTGCCTGCGGCGCATGCTCCCGTCCTGGCTGGCGGCTTTTGCCATCGCCGGGCTGCTGGCTTTCGGCCTGGCCGGCTGCGCCACCGCGCCGGCCACCGGCACGCCGGTGCGGCTCGATGAAACGCCGCGCATCGCCGTGATCTCGGCCTTCGAGCCCGAACTCACCTTGCTGCTGCGGCAGCTGCAAACCCCGGCGCGGCACCGCGTCAACGGCGTCGAGTTCAGCACCGGCACACTGCAGGGCAAGCCGGTCGTGCTGTTTCTCTCGGGCATCAGCATGGTCAATGCGTCCATGAACACCCAGCTCGTGCTGGACCGCTTCAACATCCAGAGCATTGTCTTCAGCGGCATTGCCGGCGGCGTGGATCCCAGCCTGCACATAGGCGACGTCAGCGTGCCGGCCCAGTGGGGCCAGTACCTCGAGGTGCTGATGGCGCGCGAAACCGCGCCCGGCCGCTACACCATACCGCCGCGTATGGAAGCCCAGACCCTGGCGCCCTTCGGCATGCTGCACCCGCGCCCCGTCGAAACCCGCACGGCCGCCAGCCCGGCGCCGGTGCGCAAGTTCTGGTTTGAGGTCGATGCCGGGATGCTGGAAACGGCGCGCGGCCTGGGGCCCATCGCGCTGGAATCCTGTAACGCCGGCGTCTGCCTCACGCACAAGCCGCAACTGCTGGTCGGCGGCAACGGCGTCTCGGGCCAGGCCTTTGTCGACAACGCCGCCTTCCGCGAATACGCTTTCAAGACTTTTGGGGCCAATGTGCTGGACATGGAAACCGCCGCCGTCGGCATGGTGGCCTACAGCAACAACGTGCCCTATATCGCCTTCCGCTCGCTCAGCGACCTGGCCGGCGGCGGCGAAGGCGCCAATGAGATGGTGACCTTTATGGGTATCGCCGCCGACAATTCGGCAAAGGTGCTGCTGGCATTTCTCGCAGCCTGGAAATAGCATGCCCGAACTCACCGGGATCGACCACATCTACATCGCCGTGAGCGACATGGCAGCGTCGGAAGCGTTCTACGACAAACTCATGCTGACGGTGCTCCGCTGCCGCAAAAACACCTTCACGATTGGCGGTGACCCGCACATCCAGTATTTCAACCGCTACTTCGGTTATGTCCTGCGGCCGGCCCGCTCCCAAGCCGCGCACGACCCCTACTCGCCCGGCCTTCACCACTTTTGCCTGCGCGTGGACACGGTCGAAGACGTGGTCGAATGCGCCCGGCTGCTGCAGGCCTCAGGCATCAACGCCAGCGAGCCGCACCAGCACGGCGAATACGCACCGGACTACTGGGCGACCTTTTTCAGCGACCCCGATGGCCTCCGTCTGGAAATCACCAACTACCGCCAGGAGCGGCGTGACCGGCATGACCACTGGACATCCCTCGGCTGAGAACACCCAGCCGCCGGTGCTGCGCCTTGCCAACATCAGCAAACGCTTCGGCCCGCTGCTCGCCAATGACGCGATTTCGCTGGACTTGCAGGCCGGCGAGATCCTCGCGCTGCTGGGCGAGAACGGCGCCGGCAAGTCCACGCTGGTGTCCATTTTGTTCGGCCACTACACGGCCGACGAAGGCAGCATAGAGATCTTCGGCCGGCCGCTGCCGCCCGGCAACCCGCGCGCGGCGCTCGAGGCCGGCATCGGCATGGTGCACCAGCACTTCACGCTGGCCGACAACCTCAGCGTGCTCGACAACGTGATGATGGGCAGCGAGCCGCTGTGGCAGCTGTTCTCGCGCCGCGGCGCGGCGCGCGCCAAATTGCTAGCGGTAGCGCAGCGTTTCGGCCTGCCGGTCGCGCCGGACGCCAAGGTCGGCAGCCTCTCGGTCGGCGAGCGCCAGCGCGTGGAAATCCTCAAGGCCTTGTACCGCGGCGCGCGCATCCTGATCCTTGACGAACCCACGGCCGTGCTGACGCCGCAGGAAAGCGAGGCGCTGTTCGACACCCTGGGCCAGATGGTGGCCCAGGGCCTGTCCATCATCTTTATCAGCCACAAGCTGGCCGAGGTGCTGCGCGTCTCGCAGCGCGTAGCCGTGCTGCGCGCCGGCAAGCTCGTGGCCCAGGCGCCGGCCGCCGGCACCAGCCAGGCGCAGCTTGCGCAATGGATGGTGGGCCATGCCGTCGCGGCCACGCAGCGCCGGCCCGCGCCGGCCACGGGCGCGGCGGTCTGCACACTGGATGCCGTCAGCACGGCCGACGCGGGCCGTGACCGGCTGGACGGCGTCTCGCTGCAGCTCAGGGCCGGCGAAATCGTCGCGATTGCCGGCGTCTCGGGCAACGGCCAGCTCGCGCTGGCCGAGCTGCTGTGCGGCATGCGCCAGGCCAGCCGGGGCACGGTGACCTTGCAGGGCCAACCTTTAAAAGCCTCGCCCGCCTGGCTGGTTTCGCAAGGCGTGGCGCGCATCCCCGAAGACCGGCATGGCGTGGGTGTGGTCAGCGACCTTTGCGTCTGGGAAAACGCCGTATCGGAACGCCTGCGCAGCCCGGCGTTTTCCAGAGCGCTGTGGGTCAAACGCCAGGCCGCGCAAGCGCATGCGGCGCGCATTGTGCGCGAGTTTGACGTGCGCGGCGGCGGGCCGCAGATGGCGGCCAGGTCGCTCTCAGGCGGCAATATGCAAAAACTGATCCTGGGCCGGGCCCTGGTCGCTCCTTCAACGGAAGCCACAGCGCAGCCACCCCAGCTCATCATTGCCCACCAGCCGACCTGGGGCCTGGACATAGGCGCGGTCGCCTATGTGCAGCAACAGCTGATTGCCGCGCGCGATGCCGGCGCGGCCGTGCTGGTGATTTCCGACGACCTGGACGAGGTCATCGCGCTGGGGGACCGCGTCGCGGTCATGCACGCGGGACGGCTCACCGAAGCCTTGCCCGGCGAAGCCTGGACACGTGAGGCGATTGGACTGGCCATGGCAGGCGCTGAAACTGCGAATGAGGTTCCGGCATGAGGTTGGAAAAGCGCACCGAGACGTCCAAGCTCGCCTTGCTGCTGGCCCCCATAACCGCGATCGCCTTTACCCTGCTGGTCAGCGCGCTGCTGGTGCTGTGGGCCGGCGCGCCGCTGGGGCAGACCTACAGCCTGCTGTTCAAGGGCGGCTTTGGTTCGGTCTTTGCGCTCAGCGAAACCCTGACCCGTGCGATTCCGCTGATCCTCACCGGTCTGGCCGCCACCGTGGCCTTCAAGGCGCGGCTCTTCAACATAGGCGCCGAGGGCCAGCTTTATGCCGGCGCGCTGGCCGCCGTGGCCGTGGGCGGGCTGCATGGCGGCACGGGTTTTGGGCTGCCGGTCTGGCTGCTGTTCGGCCTTATGCTGCTGGCCGCCGCATTGGCCGGCGCCCTGCTGCTGCTGGGGCCGGCGCTGCTCAAGGCAAGGCTGGGCGTTGACGAGGTGGTCACCACCTTGCTGCTCAATTTTGTGATGCTGCTGTTTGTCTCGGCCATGCTGGACGGCCCCATGAAAGACCCGACCGCCATGGGCTGGCCGCAAAGCGTGGCGCTGCTGGGCGATCTGGAGCTGTCCAAACTGATTGAGCAGACGCGCATACACACCGGCCTGTTCTGGGCCCTGGGCCTGGCCGTGGCGCTGTGGGCTTTGCTCAAATACACCGTGCTGGGTTTTGACATACGTGCCATGGGCGCCAACACCCGGGCCGCGGCCTTTGCCGGCGTGCCCGTCACCCGTACCGTGGTGCTGGTGGCCCTGCTGTCGGGCGCGCTGGCCGGCCTGGCCGGCGCCATCGAGGTGGCCGGCCGCACCAGCTATGTCACCCTGGACATGTCGCCCGGCTATGGCTACACCGGCATCGTGATCGCCATGCTGGCCGCGCTCAATCCCCTGGGCGTGGTCGCCGCCGCCGTGTTTGTGGCCGGCGTGCTGGTGGGCGCCGACACCATGAGCCGCGCGGTCGGCGTGCCTACCTATATTGCCGATGTGATCGTCGCGGCTTCGCTGATTTCGGTGCTGGTGGCGACCTTGATGACGCAATATCGCCTGGTGTGGGGACGCAAACCATGACCGAACTGCTGGACGTCCTCGCCGCCGCTCCCTTCTGGATTGCCGTCCTGAGAATCGCCACCCCACTCATCCTCGGCACCCTGGGCGTGCTGCTCTGCGAGCGTGCCGGTGTGCTCAACCTCGGCATCGAAGGCATCATGGTCGCGGGCGCTTTCAGCGGCTGGCTGGCTGTCTACGCCGGCGCGCCGCTGTGGCTGGGTGTGGTGGTGGCGGCGCTGACCGGCGCGGTATTCGGCCTGCTGCATGCTTTCCTCACTGTGGGCCTGGCGCTGTCGCAGCATGTCGCCGGCCTGGGCATCACCCTGCTGGCGACCTCGCTCAGTTATTACGGCTACCGCGTGAGCTTCCCCAAGGTCGACACGCCACCCACCGTCACGCCCTTTGCGCCCATGCACTGGCTGGACGGCACGGGCCTTGACGTACTGGCCGCGCAAACCCCGCTGACCCTGCTGGCCCTGGCCCTGGTGCCGCTGGTCGCCTGGCTGCTGTACCGCACGCCGGCCGGCCTGGCGATACGCATGGTCGGCGAGAACCCGCAGGCCGCCGAAGGCCAGGGTGTCTCCGTCGCGGCCACACGCACGGCCGCCATCGTCGCCGGCTCGGCCTTGATGGGTGTGGCCGGCGCCTTCCTCACGCTGTCGGCCTTCAACGCCTTTTTCTTTAACATGGTCAACGGCCGCGGCTGGGTCTGTGTGGCGCTGGTGGTGTTCGCCTCCTGGCGGCCCGGCAAGGCCTTGCTGGGTGCCCTGCTGTTCGCGTTTTTTGACGCGCTGCAGCTGCGCCTGCAGACGTCCGGCCTGGTCAACGTGCCTTACCAGATCTATCTGATGCTGCCCTACCTGCTGTCCATACTCGCGCTGGTGCTGGTGGCACGCAAGGCGGCGTATCCTCAGGCGTTGATGAAACTTTATCGCAAGGGAGAGCGCTGATGCGCAGCCGCCAAACAGAAAGCACAGACCCGGCTTTCCTCAATGAAAAAACCGCCCGCAAACAGGCCGAACGCCAGCTCCTGCAAGATGCCCTGGCCGGCGGCCTGGAAGCCGAGCCCATCGCCTGGGCACCCGGCAGCGCCACCCTGATCGCACCATCCCTGCTGGCCAGCCCGCGCCTGCAACTGCGCCCCTGGACGGACGCCGACCGCGAGCCCTTTGCCGCCATGACGGCCGATACCGAGGTCATGCGCCACTTCCCGGCGCCGCTCAGCCGCGCGCAGAGCGACGCCTGGATAGACCGCATGAGCCGCAAGATCGAAGAGCGCGGCTGGGGCTTCTGGGCCATGGACTACCTGGCCGAAGGCGCAGCGGCGCCGCAATTCGCGGGCTTTACCGGCCTCCATATTCCCGACCCGGAGTTTCCTTGTGGCCCCTGCGTGGAAATCGGCTGGCGGCTCGCGCAGCGCTTCTGGGGCCTGGGCCTGGCCACCGAGGCGGCACGCCTGTCCTTGCGCGCCGGTTTCGAATCCCTGGGCCTGCAGGAGATCGTCGCGATGACAACACTGCGCAATACCCGCTCGCGCGCCGTCATGCAGCGCCTGGGCATGCAGGAAAGCCCTGCCGACGAATTCGACCACTGGGCTTATCCCGAGGGCAACCCCGAACGGCGCTGCTGCATCTACCGCCTGCCCCGCGCGCGCTGGTCCGCCGACCCGCAGCAACATCGCAGCTGAAAGGCCACGCCATGCTAGACCTGCTCATCACCAACGCCGCGCTGCCCGACGGCCGCACCGGCATCTCCATCGCCGTGCAAAACGGCAAGATCACCGCCGTCCAGGCCGGCCTGCAGGCACCGGCCCGCGAAACGGTGGACGCCGGCGGTTATCTGCTCAGCCCGCCCTTTGTCGACCCCCACTTCCACATGGACGCCACGCTCAGCTACGGCCTGCCGCGCATCAATGAAAGCGGCACGCTGCTCGAAGGCATCGCGCTATGGGGCGAACTCAAGCCGCTGCTGACGGCCGAGGCCCTCATGGAACGTGCCCTCGCCTACTGCGACTGGGCCGTCGCCAAGGGCCTGCTGGCCATACGCAGCCACGTCGACACCAGCGACCCCAGCCTGTTGGCCGTCGATGCGCTGCTCGACGTCAAAAAACAGGTCGCGCCCTATATAGACCTGCAGCTGGTCGCCTTCCCGCAGGACGGCGTGCTGCGCACCCAAGGCGGCGTCGACAACCTCAATCGCGCGCTGGACAAAGGCGTGGAGGTGGTGGGCGGCATCCCGCACTTTGAACGCACCATGGCCGAGGGCGCGGCCAGCGTCAAGCTGCTCTGCGAAATCGCGGCCGAGCGCGGCCTGCTGGTCGACATGCACTGCGACGAATCCGACGACCCGCTGTCGCGCCATATCGAAACCCTGGCCTTTGAAAGCCAGCGCCTGGGCCTGCAAGGCCGCGCCAATGGCAGCCACTGCACCTCTATGCACAGCATGGACAACTACTACGTCTCCAAGCTGCTGCCCTTGATCGCCGAGTCCGGTGTCAGTGTCATCGCCAACCCCCTGATCAACATCACCCTGCAAGGCCGCCACGACACATACCCCAAACGCCGCGGCATGACCCGCGTGCCCGAACTCATGGCCGCCGGCGTGAATGTCGCCTTCGGCCACGACTGCGTGATGGACCCCTGGTACGGCATGGGCTCGGGCGACATGCTGGAAGTCGCCCACATGGGCCTGCATGTGGCGCAGATGACCAGCCAGAAAGGCATACGCCAGTGTTTTGATGCGGTGACGGTCAATGCCGCCAAGGTCATGCACCTGCGGGGTTATGGGCTGGAGGTGGGCTGTGACGCGAGTTTTGTGCTGCTGCAGGCGCGGGATGCTGTGGAGGCGATTCGTTTGCGGGCGAATCGGCTCAAGGTGTGGAAGAAGGGAACGCTGCTGGCCGAAACACCGGAGGTTTCCACCCGGTTGCAGCTACCGGGGCGGCCGGCCGCCACCGGTTTCAGGCTGTCCCGCTAGGGCCCAGCCGGCCAACCAGCCCGGACAGCGAACTTCAAGGTAAAAGTGCAAAACGCCACTTTTACCTTGAAGAAGATGTTTTCAAGAAAAATCACAAAACAAGACTTTTACCTTGAAGATCGAGCCATGACTTCATCCATCGCCCACGCGGAACTCATCGCCACTTTCAGAAGGGCGGAGGCCGAAGCCGCTCACAAATTCGGCTTGATCAAAACCGTCGCGACCAAAGGCCCCAAGGCGATCCAGATGGCCGTCGAGACAGCGGACAAAGCCGCTAAACGCAGGGATGCCTACGCCAGAAAGCTCGCGGCGCTCGGAGTGGAGCTCAAGGACTAGCCGTACCCGGTTGCGGATAATCGGGATTTGGAGAGAAACACCATGGACCCGGAAGCAGAAGAACCAGAAGAACAGGAGCCGATCGAGGAATACGTCCCCGGCGTCGCCAACGGCAGGCATTACATGGCCAGGCTGTGCCATATGCCTGACGGCCCCTGGTACATCGACGTGGTGCATGTGGAATCGCTGCCGCCTTTGCATGACGACAGCGGCAGGACCTGGCTCACGCGCGCCGAGGCCGCCCAGGCGGCCGACAAGCTGGTGGCCGATCTGGCGCACTGAGCGGCGCGAATGTAACGCCTTGTCAGCTCCCTTGCAGCCCATGCAGGCATCGCCATATGAATGCCAGCGGCCCGCCGGGCCCGCACCTTCACCCGAGGAGCTTTCATGTTCAAACGCCTGACCCTGCTCTGGGTTCTGATACGCGGCGACGCGCGGCGGCTGTGGACCGCCCTGCGCCACCCCGAAGCGCCCGCCTGGCTGAAATGGGGCACCGCGGCCATTGCGCTCTACCTGTTCTCCCCCATTGATTTGATCCCCGACGTCCTGCCCGTCATCGGCATCGCCGACGACCTGGTGCTGGTTCCGCTGGCCATCCGCTGGCTGCTCAATCGCCTGCCGCCCGGGATCGCCGATCCGGTCGCAAAACCTTCCCGCTGAACACGGGCGGTGCTGTAATGGCGTAGCCCAACCCCGCGCACGCCGGCCATGCCCACACGCCCTGTTTCACTGACCATTGCCCTCCCCTCCGGCGGCAGCACTTCCGGCCTGCTGCAGAGGCCCGCCAGCGCCAAGGCTTGTTATGTGTTGGCCCACGGCGCAGGCGCGGACATGCACCACGCCTTCATGGAGGCCATCGCCCAGGGCCTCGCGGAACGCGGCATTGCCAGCTTGCGCTTTAATTTTCCGTTCATGGAACAAGGTGCTAAGCGCCCCGACTCCCCCGCCGTCGCGCGTGCGGCGGTTCGGGCGGCGGTCGCTGAAGCGGCGCGGCATCTGCCGGGTGTGCCGCTGTTTGCCGGTGGCAAGTCCTACGGTGGGCGCATGAGCACGCAGGCGCAGGCGGCCGAGCCCTTACCTGGAGTCAAGGGCCTTGTGCTGCTGGGCTTTCCACTGCACCCGGCCGGCAAACCGTCCACCGAACGCGCCGCGCACCTGGCGGGCGTCAAGCTGCCCATGCTGTTTCTGCAAGGCACACGCGATGCCCTCGCGGATCTGGACCTGATCACGCAGACCACGGCAAACCTCGGCAACAAGGCAAGCCTGCACATCGTGGAGGGCGCCGACCACGCCTTCCATGTGCTGGTGCGTTCAGGCCGTACCGATGCACGGGTGCGCGACGAACTGTGCGACACCATGGCTGCGTGGATGACAAAGCGCTAGCGTTGCAATAGGTCGTCAGCGACCGGACGATGGCACCTTAAGCCGTCACCAGTTTGGTGGGTGCAGGCGACTCTTTTTCCTGCACCACCGCATATTCCACCGCCAGCCGCAGCATGGTGGGCGTGACGTAATGGCGATGCACATAGTCAATCGCAGCCATGTAAAAGCGGCCAAAGAAATTCTTGCAATGGACCCGCGTGCCCAGCATCACATCCACATGGTGCTTGTCGACGATTTCCACGCTGACGCAAGACCTGAACAGCAAATGTTTGTCGTTGGCGCCCAGGATGACCTGGGCCTTGCTGTCGCCGGGGTTGGCGCTCTGGGCCAGCACCGGATAGCGGTTGGCAAACAGGTTGCTGGTGTCCGGCGATAACAGGGATGAGACCGGGCAACCCAAGGGCGACGTGCGCAGGCCCAGGGGTTTGACCAGCACGTTGCGCAGCGCCATCAGGTTGGAAACACCACTGGGCGCATTGAGCAAAAAGCCCTCCAGAACCGCTGCCAGCAGATTCGTGGCGTTGGTGTTCCCGAAGTTGGTGCCGGTCACGCGCAGACGAAAAGTGTCTTCATGGTGGATGCGCAAGCCGCTCAACTGCTCCAGCAGCAAGGAATCGGCCGGCGGACTGCTGAGCTCTTTCACGCTTCGTGCGGAGCCGCCATGCGACAGAAAGCCTGAGGCCCCCTTCCACGAACCCCACAGGCCGCGCATCATGCCTGCGCCGCTGCGCACGGTGTTGCAGACCACCCGATGAAAGGTCCCGGGCGGGGCGTCGAGTGACAAGGTCGTGGTCGGCACGGCCTCGGCCTTGAAGTCCTTGGCCTGAAGCAGCGCCTTCACCGCATCGGGCAACAACTCCGTCAGCGCCGGGATGCTGGCCTCGTTGTTCAATACTTTTTCTTTCAGGGCTTGCGGCAGATTACCGCCCAGCTCATTGGTATGGCAGGACAGCGCAAAAAACACCGGATGCAGGGACTTGCGCGAAAGCGCCGCGAACTGGTGCCAGGTTTCCCCGCCAAAGCGCACGGTGAACAGGCAGTCCGGCGGTATGTTCACAAAACGCAGCGCGCGCATGAAGTTGTGAGGGTCTTCCTGAATTTGCTGCTCCGACGCGCTCGAAAAACGCAGCTGCGCCCCGCCGCTGCCCGACACGGCCGTGAAAATGCGGTGGCCCGCATGGCGGTGAAACGGATGGCCCTTGGGGCCCACCACAAAGGAATACAGCGAGGTGGCATCGCCTTTGGAGAAGTCGGTGCCGCCCAGCTTGGCCGAGGGTTCGTCGAGCTCGTCGACAAAAGCGCTGTGCTGCCGCTGCCGGGACGCCACGCTGGCAAACAGATGATTGCCGGCGCCGTGGCCGATCTGCGCGATCAAGGACACCTCGACGGCCAGGCCGCCCGATTCGGATGGAATGCGAACCGATGGAAACGTTTCAACCACCTGCGTGAGATTCAGCATGAGTCCCTCTTTCCTGTTTTTGTTCCCGTTACTTACTTGGCTTTTTGTGTTTTGGCCGGGGCACGTTCCCGCTTCAGGGGTCGCGCGACCGGACAGAGTTCAAAGGCGTAGCCCGTGAGGCTGTTGACCAGGCTGTCGCCGTTGAGCTTGTAGAGCACGAACTGGCCGCTGCGCTCGCTGCTCACCAGGCCGGCGTTTTCCAGCACCGAGAGGTGGCGCGAAATCGCCGGCGTGCTCATGGCAAAGCGCTCAGCCAGCTCAGTGGTACTGAGCTCTTTCTCGGTCAGGTAGGCCAGGATCTGGCGCCTGGGACCCGAGGCGAGGGCTTCAAAGATTTTGTCGAGGGAGGCGGCCATTTGCTTCTTGTTTAATTATTAACTTATTTGTTAATGACTTTATTCAAGAAGTTCTGCACTGTCAAGCAGCTGCGGCTACGGCATCGGCTTTTCTTTGCCCTGTCGATCCGCTAAGCTCTCCTCCGTCCCAACCCCAGGTATCAAGGTCCCCCATGACAAGCTACTGGCTCATGAAATCCGAACCCGAAGAATGCTCGGTCGACGACGCGCTCGCGGCGAAAAATTCGACAGTCCCCTGGGTAGGCGTTCGCAACTACCAGGCGCGCAACTTCATGCGTGACGGGATGAAGGTTGGGGATGGTGTGCTGTTCTACCACTCGAGCTGCGCCGAGCCCGGCATTGTGGGCATCGCGCGCGTGGCGTCCACGGCCTACCCTGACCCTACGCAGTTCGATGCCAAGTCACCCTATTACGACCCCAAGTCCAAACGCGAGGAGCCGCGCTGGCTGCTGGTCGATGTGCAGGTGGTCAAAAAGATTCCCAACATCACCTTGCCCGAGCTGCGCGCGCGGCCCGAACTCGAGGACCTCATCATCCTGCGCAAGGGCAACCGGCTGTCGATCACGCCGGTGGAGCCCAAGCACTGGAAGGCGATTGTCGGGCGCTAAGCCTTAGTTCTTCATGCCGCAGGCGGTGGGCATACCAATGGCTTAGGGCGCACCAAAACCGGCATCGCCCCCGCACTTTCGCGCGTGACAAACACGCCACAACCCGGCCGCGGCCCAACTAGCCACTGTCATTCCTGACACCGGCCGCCCCGGCCGGCATTTCGTCTGTATACATAGCGTTTCATCACGCCCGCCCTCCCCACGCCCACCCCCTTTAACCGCCAAACCCTGTCAGGGCTAACAGGTTGACCGTTGCACGGGCCGCTCAACACAATGGTTCGCATCACAGGGGCGGGATTGACAGCAAGAGGGGGAGCGGTGGACGGCCCGCAGCATTGGCTGCGGGCACGGCCACACGGCATGCCGCGGCGCGGCAATTGCCATCACTTGTCTGGTCATGAGTCCCACAGCGGTCAGGTTTTTTCACTCCAACAGAGGGCTTCCCATGACACGACTTTTCTCACGGCTTCTGTCACAGCGCGCGCTGGCCATTAGCCAAGCCATCACGCAGGCGGTTTTGCTGGCGGCGGCATCGTCCGGCGCCTGGGCCCAGGCCAATCCCTCCCAAGGCAACGCGGCCAGCGGCAAGCTGGCGCTCGCCAAGCCCGCGGCCGCAAAGCCTGCCGCCGCGGCACCGGTGGCCATCGAGTGGCCGACCAAACCGATACGCCTCTTGATAGGCTTTCCGCCCGGATCGGTGCAGGACTTGTCGGCGCGCTCCATCAGCGAGCAGCTGTCAAAAACCCTGGGCCAGCCGGTGATTGTGGAGAACAAGGCCGGCGCCTCGGGCATCATCGCGGCCGACCAGGTGTCCAAGGCCACCGATATGCACACCTTTGGCGTGATGAACAACAGCCAGCTGACCATCGCCAAGCTACTGAACCCGATGGCGCCTTACGACCCCGCCGTGGACCTGGCGCCCATCGCGCTGATTGGCACGACGCCCATGGTGCTGGTGGTGAGCAATTTCGCGCAGGGCAGCACGCCGCAGGAGTGGCTGACCTGGCTGCGCAACCAGGGCGACAAGGCCAATTACGGCTCGCCGGGCGCGGGCACGCCGGGCCACCTGGGGATGGAGCTGATCAAGAGCCGCAGCGGCGGCCTGGGCGTGATGCATGTGCCCTACCCCGGCAACCCGCAAATCATCACGGCCATGCTGGGCGGCCAGCTGCAGGCGGCGCTGCTGCCGCCTGGCCTGGCGATGCAGCAGGTCAAGGCCGGCAAGATGAAGGTCATAGGCGTGACCTCGGAGCAGCGCAGCATGCTGGCGCCCGAGCTGCCGACGCTGCGCGAGGTGGGCATCATGGGCGCGGACATGGAGCTCTTCACCGCGCTGGCCGGCCCGGCCTCGCTGCCGGCCGCGGTGCGCGACAAGCTGGGCGCGGCGGTGATAGACGCGCTCAAGACCGGCGACACGCGCCAGCGCCTGATCACGGTGGGCTGGCAGCCGGCGCCCTCCACGGCCGAAGGCCTGCGCACCCGCATGCGCGCCGACACGCGCAACCTGGGCGGCATCATCATGCTGCGGGGTATACGGGCGGATAGCTGAGCTGAGCTGAGCTGAGCTGAGCTGAGCGGCCCTAGCCGCGCTGGCGCTTCAGCGCCGCATGCAGCTGGGCCATGGCCGTGACGCACTCCAGCACGCAGACCTGCACACGGCCGGCCGCGTCGTCCGGTGCCGGCGCGGGCGCCGCGTCGAGGCGGTCGCCGACCACCTTCACAAGCCGCACCTGGATGGCGCGGAACATGATGTCCCAATCTTCCGTCAGGGCCAGCCCTTGGTCGGGCGAGTTCCGCGGAAGGATCCGAGGCGAAGGCTGCAGCTTGCGGACTTCAGCCATGGGTGTGGCAGCTGCGGGGCCACGGGATTCAAACAGGCGGTTCAGGTTGATGAAGCCAAAGGCTTTGCGCACCGTGATGCCGGGCAAGGGTGTTGGTCGCTTCATGCGGTCACCTCCACAAATCTAAGCCGCAGGGCGCTGCGGCGACGGTCAAACGCACACGCGGCCGAGGCTCGGTCGCTATGGCCTTGGTCCGTTTATAGAAGCTGGGCAAGCCACCGTCGGTCCGCCAGCGGACTTAGCCGCATAAAAGCCACGCCACCGTAGGACGGGGCGCCACATCAACGTCCCGAAACCGCCTGGATGGCTTGGATAGCGGCCTTTTACGCCGCCATCTGCATAGGGAGCAGGCGGTCGTATTCTTCCTTGACGACCTGGTAGCACTCGCAGGAGCGTTTTTCCAGGCCGAGGCGGTCCAGCACCTTGATACGGCCGCGCGTGTAGCTGATCAGCCCGGCGTCTTGCACCTTGAGTGCCGCTTCGGTGACGCCGACGCGGCGCACGCCCAGCATGTTGGCGATCAGTTCCTGGGTCATCACGAGCTCGTTGCCGGGCAGCCGGTCCAGGCTCAGCAGCAGCCAGCGGCACAGCTGTTCGTCCAGCGAATGGTGCCGGTTGCAGACCGCCGTCTGCGACATCTGCGTGATCAGCGCCTGGGTGTAGCGCAGCAGCAGATGCGTGACGGGGCCCGACTTGTCGAACTCGTCCTTCATGAACTGCGCCTTCATGCGAAAGCCCGTGCCCGCGCTTTGCACCACGGCACGGCTGGGCGTGGCATTGCCGCCCAGGAACAGCGAGATACCGACCAGGCCTTCGTTGCCGACCACGGCAATCTCGGCCGAGTCGCCGTTTTTCATGACGTACAGCAGGGAGACGATGGCCGAAGACGGAAAGTACACGTAGTGCTCGGTCATGCCGGACTCATACAGCACCCGGCCCAGCGGCATGTCGAACGGTTCGAGGTGCGGTAGCCAGCGCTTCAATTCCTGGTCGGGCAATGCGGCGAGCAGACGGTTGAGCTTGATTTCACTCGAGCTGGGGACCACGGCCTTGGGGTGCGCGGAGGAGGCGGTGGGCTTTTTGGTTTTAGGCAGAGAAATGGGCAATGGGGAACCAGGTGACGGACCTGTCTTTAGCGGCTGACGGTATGCCGCTGAATAAGCCCTGGTTCCAGCATACGAAGCGCTCACCGGGGTGTATGTGCGGCAGCGCACAGGGGCGGGAACGGTTTCATCGCTTCCCGGTGTAGGCGCAGGTGCTGGGGCCGTTGACACGCCTGGACGCACGCGGCGCCGGCACCGGGTTCTTGAACGGCACGGCGCGCAAGGCGAAGCCGTCCGCCTCCAGGCGGCTGTGGTTTACTCTGGCTTTACCGAAGCACTACCCGCCGGACGCGCAAGCGTCCCGAAAATAGGCGGGGCGCGCAAGGCCGCGCATCAACCACAGGAAGAGGACATGCATATTTCATCGGCACACTGGCGAGCCGGGGCTGCCGCCCTGCTGCTGGCGGGTTTGGCTTGCGCCAGCCATGCCCAGTACAGCACCGGGGGCGCGTACAACACCGGGGGCGCACGCCCCCACCGCCCCGGCGAGGCCCAGGCGGAAGGCCCGCAGGCGCCGCGCGTGCAGTCGCGCTGGGAGCAGGTCAGCCGCCGGCTGTTTGACCTGCGGGTGGCGCTGCAGATCACCCGCGAGCAGGGCCCGGCCTGGGAGAATTTCCGCGGGCGTTTCCTGGACATGGCGACCAGCGGCCCGGCCGGCCCGCGCATCGTGGATGAGCAAACCGCGAAAGACGCCTTCCAGTATCTGCTGGCCGACGCGCAAAGGCGCTCCAACATGCTGGCCACGCTGGACGCCACCGCGCAAGTCTTGCTGGCCCAGTTCAGCCCCGAGCAGTTGCAGATCGCCGACCGTGCGCTGCCCGGGCTGCTGGCGGATTACGGCGGCAGCCGCTAAGACCCGGGCTAACCGGTCGTCGATTTCAGGGCCAGCATCACCACAATGACCGCGGCCAGGATGAGCGACAGCCCTTTCCAGAACGCCAACGGGTTTCGTTCCAGCAGCGGCTGGCGCGTCTTGTGCATAAAGGCCTGGCTGGGGTGGCGCAGGTCATAGACAAACTCCGACAGCTCGCCATAACGTTTGGCCGGGTCGGGGTGCACGGCCTTGCGCAGCACATCGTCTATCCAGGCCGGAATCTCGCGGTCGTCGCGCAGCGCGGAGTCGTAGCGCAGCCGGTTTTGCGCGGCGCGGGTGCGGCTTTTGGCGACTTCGGCGCCATAGGGCAGCCGCCCGGTCAGCATCTGGTAGGTGATGACGCCCAGCGAAAACAGGTCGGAGCGGGTGGTGCCGCCCTCGCCCAGGAAATACTCGGGCGCTGAATACTGGGCCGTGCCCAGGATGTCATCCCGCCCGCCGGGACCGTCAAGCTCCGCAAGGCTGGCCACGCGGGTGGCGCCGAAGTCGATGATCTTGGCGGTGCCGGTGTTGTCGATCATGATGTTCTCGGGCCGCAGGTCCTGGTGCAGCATCTCCAGCCGGTGAAAGGCGCGCAGGCCTTTGGCGATCTGCTCGACCAGGCCGCGTACCGACTCCAGCGCGGGCCGGGGGTTATCAATCATCCACTGGGCCAGCGTCTGCCCGTCTATGTATTCGGTGGCCACGTACACATAGTGGCGCTTGCGGGTCGGCACATAGGGCTTGAGCACATGGGCGCTGTTGATGCGCCTGGCGATCCACTCTTCGGTCAAAAAGCGCTCAAGGTAGGCGGGGTCGCCGCCCAGGTCTATCGAGGGCGTTTTAAGGATGGCAAGCGCGCCCGTGTCCTTGTCGGTGGCCAGGTAAATATGGCTGCGGCTGCTGCCCTGCACTTCGCGAACAATGGTGTAGCCGTCAAACTGCGTCCTGGCCTCGAGCATGGGCGGCAGCGGCAGGCCTGAGAGTTGCTGCAGCATCTCGCCGGCTTCACGGCGGGGCAGCGCATCGACGCGCACGATCTGGGCTGTGAGGTTGTCGCCGCTGCCGCGTTCAAAGGCTTTGTCGACGATGGACTTTGCGGCAATGTCCAACCCGCCGGGCTCATCGGCATGGCGGTGGATGATGCCGGCCATGTCGTGCTCGGTCACGTGTTCGTACACGCCGTCGGTGGCCAGCAAAAAGATGTCGCCCTGCTCCACCTGCTGGGTCTGGTAGTCGATTTCCAGCTGGGGCTTGAAGCCCAGCGCGCGGCCCAAATAGCTCTGGCCCTGGGCAATCCACACGCGGTGGTCGTGGGTCAACTGCTCCAGCGACTTGCCGCGCAGGCGGTAAATACGCGAGTCGCCCACATGAAAAATATGCGCGGTGGCCGACTTGATGACCATGGCGCTCAGGGTGCACACATAGCCCTTGTCCTTGTCGTAGCGGTAAGGGCTTTTTTGCGTCTGCGCATGCAGCCAGGAATTGGTGGCGCTCAGGATGCGCTCGGCCGATGTCTTGACCGACCAGGCTTCCGAGGTGCAGTAATAGTCTTCCAGGAAACCGGTGACGGCGTACTGGCTGGCGACGTCGCTGACGGCGCTGCTGCTGATGCCGTCGGCCAGCGCGATGGCGATGCCCTTGGCGCTGAGCTGCGGCTCCTGCGGCACGTAGATGCCGTGGAAATCCTGGTTGGTTTCCTTGCGGCCCTTGTCCGAATACTGGCCTGCCGAGATCTTCAGTTCAGAGGACATAGGGGGTGGCGACAAAGCCCTCGCGCAACTTGCCTGCGCGAGGGCTTTTGTTGTGGAAGCGGATTATTTGAAGTTACGAGCCGGTCCGGTTTTAACGTGCGTGGCGTACAGCGTCAAGCCGGTAAAGGCCAGGCCGCCCACCAGGTTGCCCAGCACCGTGGGGATTTCGTTCCAGAGCAGGTAGTCCATGATGGTGAAGTGCGCGCCCAGCAGCAAGCCCGAGGGGAACAAAAACATGTTCACGATGGAGTGCTCGAACACCATGTAGAAAAACAGCATGATGGGCATCCACATGGCGATCACCTTGCCGCTGACCTGGGTGGAGATCATCGCGCCGACCACGCCGGCCGACACCATCCAGTTGCACAGCATGCCGCGCACAAAGAGCGTGAGCATGCCGTTGGCGCCGTACTTCTGGTAGCCCAGCGTGCGGTTCTCGCCCACCACGCCTATGGCCTTGCCAACCGCGCTGGGCTCCGTCGAGAAGCCATTGGTGACGTAGATGGCCATCATCACGGCCACCGTGAACGCCCCCAGGAAGTTGCCGGTAAAGACCAGGCCCCAGTTGCGCAGCACGCCCTTGAGGGTGACGCCCGGGCGCTTGTCGATCAGCGCCAGCGGGCACAGCACGAAGACGCCGGTCAGCAAATCAAAGCCGAACAGGTAGAGCATGACAAAACCTACCGGGAACAGCACGGCGCCCAGCAGGGGCTGGCCGGTCTGCACATTGATGGTGACGGCGAACCAGGCCGCCAGGGCCAGGATGGCGCCGGCCATATAGGCCCGGATAACGGTGTCGCGGGTGGACATGAATATCTTGGACTCCCCCGCGTCCACCATCTTGGTCACAAATTCCGAAGGCACTAGATAAGCCATACGTTCCTCGAGTTTTTGGGTTATCGGCCTTAAAAAAGAAAAGGCCAAAAAAAATCCACCCCCAGGCGCCCCCAAAAATGGGAGGCTGGAAGTGGACGTCGTTATCCATTGATCCGCCGGGCAACGGCCCCTACATAGGTATAGGCCGCGCCTTGCCCGGCCGTCATTAGCCGGGCGGATCACTCAAAGCAACTACTGTGCCGTTGGGAATGTGGCCTGAAACCGGCTGTTTTGCCCCCGCATGCGCCGGCAAGCAGGGTTCATTGCCCCAAATGCGTGCGCCGGGCCGTGGCGGCTCAACATTTTGGTGCCTACTTCACCAGCTCCAGCACCTCGGCTTTTTTCTTCTTGAGCAGCAGCACCAGGAACTTCGCGGGCTGGGTGGCGCTGGCGTTGCGGCCCACGGTATGAATGTCCTTGGGGCCTTCATAAAAGCTCTGGCCGGCTGTCAAGGTGACCTCCTTGCCGCCCTTGACCTGCATCACGATGGCGCCCTCGAGCACATAGACAAAGGCATGCGCGTGATGGCGATGCACCGGGTCGGCGGCGCCGGGGGCGTAGTCCACCGTAATCATCAGGCCTTCCTTGCCGGGAAGATCGGACAGGTCCTTGGCCATGACCGGCTTGACGGTCACGCCCTCGGGGCCGGCGGCCATGGCGGGTTGGGCAAGCAAGGCGGCGCTGGCGAGAAACAGGGAAACACAGGTCTTGTTCATGATGGCTTCTTCATAGGGTTGCGGAGGTGGCTCGGGATTGAGGTGCACCTGCCTCTATGACGATTGGCGGCGCCGGTTTGTGACACCGGCGCCCTGCCCTCTCGCTGTTCAGGTGCGAGCCTGCGACTTGCTGAACCACTCTTCAAACCGGATGCCACCCAAACGCGCCTTGCCGGCCGGCACCAGGGTGTCGTCCTTGAGCGCGGCGCCAAAGTAGCGTGCCTGCGGATCGGCGACAACCTTGCGCGGGTCATTGCTTGCCGTGAGGAAACGCTGGACGAGGTCCGAAAGGCGAACCTTTTCCGGGCCGGCGATCTCGACCGTGCCGTTGGCCGGCGCGCCCAGCGTGAAGTCGGCCATCGCGACGGCCACGTCGTCCGACGCAATGGGTTGCACAAAGGCCGGCGACAGCCGCACCGTCTGCCCCTCGGTGCCCGACTGGGCGATGCCGCCCAGGAATTCCATGAACTGGGTGGAGTGGACGATGGTGTAGGGCACGCTGGCGGCCCGGATCAGTTTTTCCTGGGCGATCTTGCCGCGGAAATAACCGCTTTCCACCAGTTTGTCGGTGCCGACGACGGAGAGTGCGATGTGGTGCAAAACACCGGCAGCCGCTTCGGCCGCCAGCAGGTTGCGGCCCGAGGTCTGGAAAAATTCCAGCACGGCCTTGTCTTCAAATGAAGGCGAATTGGCCACATCGACCACCACATGGGCGCCCGCGAGGACCTCGGCCAGCCCCTGGCCTGTGAGGGTGTTGACGCCGGACGCCGGCGATGCCGCGATGGCCTCGTGGCCGCGCTGGCGAAGGATGTTGACGAGTTTGGATCCGATGAGGCCTGAGCCTCCGATGACGACGATTTTCATGGGTGTGCTTTCTGGTCCAGAGTGAGGGTGGAGGTTGAGTGGCTCGAAATTGAGTACCACCTGCCTCTATGACGATTGACGCTGCCGGTTTGTGACGCCTGCGCCCTGCCCCCTCACTCCTGCCTTCTGCCTCTTGCTCCTTCCCCCGTTGAGGGAAGCTAGGGATGGGGGCCCGCCGGCTGCTGGAAGGCTCCACCCGCCATATCGGCCAGATCGCTGCTCAAGCCGCTGCGGCTTTTCCTTCTAGCAGCTTGACCATGGCCCACAACACCCGGTTCGCGGGCACGGCCACACCCAGCGCCTCGCCGCGCTTGACGATCAGGCCGTTGAGGTAGTCGATCTCGGTGGGCTTGCCGCGCGCCAGGTCTTGCGCGGTGGAGGCGTACTGGTTGGGCATGCTGCCGGCCAGCTTGTCGACGGCGGCATGCACGTCGCCCGCCACCTGCACGCCTTCGGCCTTGGCGACCGCCAGGCATTCGGCGACCACGTCGCGCATGACGTCGATCACGCCCACGCCCTGCACCGTCTTGCCGTAAGGCAGCTGGGCAATGGCCGACACGGCGTTGTAGGCGCAATTGAGAATAAGCTTGGCCCACAGCGCGCCGCGCACATTGGCCGAGATCTCGGTGGGCACCCCGGCGGCAACCAGGACTTGCGCCACGGTATCGCTCAAGGCCGAAGGCTCGATCACCAGGTCGCCACGGCCATGGTGCTTGAGGTGGCCGGGGCCGGCCATTTCGGTGGCGACATAAACCACGGCGGCGGCCACGGCAGTTTCGGGCAGCACCGCGCGCAGGCGGTCGGCATTGTCCACGCCGTTTTGCAGGCACAGCACCAGGGTGTTGGCGGCGAGATGCGGGCGTATCAAGGCGCCGGCCGATTCGGTGTCGGTGGACTTGACGCAGAACAGCACCAGGTCGGCACCTTTGACGGCGGCCGGGTCGCTGCTGGCGGCCAGGCGCACATGCTCGTCGAACATGCGGGTTTCCATGCGCAGGCCGTCGCGTTCAATCGCCGCCACATGCTGGGGCCGCGCGACCAGCACGACCTCATGCCCGGCGCGCGCGAGCATGCCGCCGAAATAACAACCGACGGCGCCTGCGCCCATCACGGCGACTTTGAGGGATTGGGTCATGACTGCCTTCTGATGCGAGGGAGATGTGAAGACAGCGATTGTGTTTCAAGTCCGCCCTGTCTGCTGGCGGTGGGAGGCAAACCTAACCCAGGCTGCCGGCAAAGCGCCGGGCCAGCTGATGGCGTTCGAAGGCTTCGGCCACAAAATCGATGAAGACGCGGGTCTTGGCGGGCATCTGGCTGCGCGTGGCGTAATAAATCGAGATGGCACCCGCATCCACATACCAGCGCGGGAGCAGCCTGACGAGTTCGCCGCGTTCCAGCTGCGGCAGCACGTCGGGCACGGCGAGCAAGGTCACGCCCAGGCCCAGCAGCGCCGCGGTGCGCATGGCGGTCGGGTCGTTCACCCGCACCGACTCGGCCTGGACGGCCGGCATTTCGGCGCCGGCCGCGTCGCGCATCACCCACTGGCGAAGCCGGCCCGTGGCGCTGGAGCGCATGACGATACCGCTGAGCCCGGCCAGGCCCGCGGGATCGGTGGGCGGCGGGCGGCCGGCCATATAGGCGGGTGAGGCCACGGCGACCAGGTGGATAGGCGCCAGGGGGCGCGACACCACGCCGGGCGCCAGCTCGAAGCCGCCGCCTATGGCGGCGTCATAGCCCTCGGCGATCAGGTCGACCGGGCGGTTTTCGAAATACCAGTCGGGGCGCACCATCGGGTAGCGATCCAGAAAGGCCGGCAGCAGCGGCAGTATGTGTTCGACGCCAAAGGTCGGCGACATGCTGACCTTGAGCGTGCCGGCGGGCGCGCCGCCGTCGTCGGCAAGCGCCGCGATGGCGGACTGCAGCGCGTCGAGGTTGCCGGCGATGGAGGCCAGGAAGCGCTCGCCGGCCTCGGTCAAGGTCAGCTTGCGCGTGGAGCGCTGGAACAGGCGCACGCCGAGGTTGCGCTCCAGCATCGCGACATTGCGACTTACGGCCGCAGGGGTCAAAGCCAGGCGCCGCGCCGCCTCCGAGAAGCTGCTGCTTTCGGCGCTGCGCACAAAGGATTCGAGGTTGGCCAGGGTTTCCATGGCCTCATCTTAAAGTAATGCTTGAAGATAATTCAAATCATTACCGTCTTATCAAAAGGCAATCGAAATCCCATCATTCACTCCATCAACAACCCAAGGAGTGAATTCATGTCTACCCCCGTCAACACCCCCAGCATCGGCATCATCGGTTCCGGCGCCATCGGCTCGGCCATCGCCACCCTCTTGGCCCGCCATGGCATCCCCGCCACGCTATCCAACAGCCGCGGCCCGGACTCGCTCAAGGACCTGGTGCGCGAACTTCCCGGCATCACGGCCGGCACGCATGAAGCAGCGGCCGCCAAAGACATCGTGTTCGTCGCCGTCAACTGGGGCCGCCTGCCGGCCGCATTGGCCGGCCTGCCCGATTTCGGCGGCCGCATCGTCATCGACACCAACAACCCTATCGAGGCGCCGCTGTTCAAGCCCGCCGAACTGAACGGCCGGCTGTCGAGCGAAATAGTGGCGGACCTGGTGCCGGGCGCGCGCGTGGTGAAGGCTTTTAACCACCTGGCCGCAGCGCTGCTGGCCGCCGACCCGGCCGACCGGGGCGGCAAGCGCGTGATGTTTTATTCAGGCGACGACGCGGCCGCCAAAGCCACCGTGGCCGCGCTGATCGCCCGGCTCGGCTTCTCGGGCATAGACCTGGGCGCGCTGGCCGTGGGTGCACGGCTGGCGCAGTTCCCGGGCGGCCCGCTGCCAATTCTCAACCTTGTGCATTTCGCTTGAGGGCCACCGCCAGGCCTGACCCGTCGCTGACGGAACAGGCCCGGTGCGGTGTGCAGCACTGCGTAAAGTCACAATTTTTTTACCGTTGGTTTACCGGTGCTAGACCGCCGCTATACCCAGCCATCGCTCAATGGCGGTGCGCAGGGTCCTGCGCGGCCTGGGCAACAAAAAGCACACGTTGCCCGCCCAGGCAGATCAGAAGTTGCCGGTGCCATGCGCCGGCTTTTTCCGGAGAAAACATGAAGTTCACCTATTCATCCAAATTGTTGTGGCTGTCCACCGCTGCACTGTCCCTGGGCGCCGCGCTGGCGCAACCGGCACAGGCGGCGCCGCTGGCAGCGGGCTCACAGGATGTTTACATCGGCGGCAATATCGCCGCCAGCCGCGCGCCCGGCCTGGGCGGCAGCGTTGACGGCGCCCTGGCCAACCAGGGGCTGGGCAGCAGCACCTCGACCGGCACGCCGGGCACCTCGGGCGGCCTGCGCCTGGGCTACCGCCTCAACCCCAACCTGGCCTTTGAGGCCAGCTATGACCGCATAGGCTCGACGGACCTGCAGTCGGCTATCGCCTCGCCGGCGGCGGACAGCGCCTCGGGCACCTGGAAGGCGCACGGCTTTGGCCTGCATGTGCTGGGCATCGCGCCGCTGGACAACCAATGGTCGGTCTACGGACGCGCAGGTGTCGAGCAGTGGCACACCTCGCTCGACACGGCATCCAGCACCGGCGCCACCGCCAATGTGTCGACCACGGGCTCCAACACCTCGCTGGCGCTGGGCGCCGGCGTGGCCTATGCCATCTCGCCGAATGTGGATGCCACGGCGGAGCTGGTACGCTACAACCGCGTGGGCACGTCCTCTACCGGCAGCAGCGCGGTGAACCAGGTCAACTTCGGCCTGCGCTACCACTTCCTCTGAGCGCATTTTTGAAAACACCCTGAAGGCAGGGTGATCCCAAGGCCGGCGCCTGCGTGCCGGCCTTTTTTGTTTTTATCGTTGGCAAGCGCGGCCTCAGGCCCGCGGCAGGCTGATCCGGGCGCACAGGCCGCCGCCGGCGGCCGGCAGCAGTTCAAACCTGCCGCCATGCGCGCGCACGATGCGGTCCACGATGGCCAGGCCCAGCCCGGCGCCGGGTGGGCCGGTGCGTGTGCTTTCAGCGCGGCGAAAAGGCTGTTTCAAGGCCTCGGCCTGCGCGGCGGCTATGCCGGCGCCGTGATCCGTCACCTCTATCCAGACCGAATCGCCCGAGCTGCCGGTGGCAATCGCAACTGGCGGCAGGCCGTGGCGCCAGGCGTTTTCGACGAGGTTGGTGAGCACGCGGCGCATCGCGCGCGGGCGCAGGGGTACGGGCGGCGCGTTGCCGGCCTCCAGCGCCACCGGCATGCCCTGGCCGGCCGAGGCGGCTGCCACCTCGGCCGCGAGCGCATCCAGCGCCACGGATGCCGGTGCTTCGCTTTCGGTGCTGCGGGCAAAGTCCAGGAACTGGCCGATGATGGCGTCCATTTCTTCCACGCCGCGTGTCATGCGGGCCATGAGTTCTTCGTCGGCCTTGTCACGCAGGATCTCTATGCCCAGGCGCAGCTTGGTCAGCGGCGTGCGCAGGTCGTGCGACACCCCTGCCAGCATCAGCGCGCGCTCGTCGTCGGCCTGCGCCAGGCTGCGCACCATCTGGTTGAAGCTGCGGCTCAGGTCGGCGATTTCCGTGGGGCCGTCTTCGGGCAGCGGCTGGGGGCTGCCGCCGCCGGCCAGCGTGTGCGCCGAAGCCACTACGCGGCGCAGGGGCCGGTTCAGGTGGCGGTGGATCAGCAGCGCGCCCAGCAAAGCCAGCAAGGCGCTGGTGAGCGAGGCCGCGATCCATGCGCCGGTGAATTCGCGCGCCGGCAGCACGCCGGGCAAGGTCACCCAATGGTCAGCGCCGTCAAGGCGCAGCCGCACCGCCAGGCTGCCGCCGGCTTCGCGGCGCCAGATGATTTCGGAGCCCTCGCCTTCCAGCGCAATGCCACGGGAAGCCTCATTGACGAAACGCCGCTCGAGCCGGCTCAGGAGCGGGCGCTGGCCGCGGCCGCCGCCCTCCTCGTCCTCCGCAATGCCCTGCATGGCACGGTGGTTGAATTGCGCCACAAAAGCCTCGCGCTGGGCCGGCGGCATGGCGGCCAGACCGGCGCGGATGGCGCCGACGTTGCGCGCCACCGCCACCGATAGCTGCGCCAGCCGCGGCTTGACGATCAGCTGGCGCACCAGCAGCGCGCTGGCCAGCTGGCCCACCACAACGAGCACCACGATGAGCAGCACGTTGCGCCCGAACAGGCTGCGCGGAAACAGCGTCATACAAAGAGCCTCATGGCTTGCCCGCCTTGCCGTGTCTGGCCGCGCCGCCTTCGGGCACAAACACATAACCCACGCCCCACACCGTCTGGATGTGCACCGGCTGCGACGGGTCGGCTTCGATCAGTTTGCGCAGGCGCATGACCTGCACGTCAATGCTGCGGTCGGTGGCTTCGTGGTCGCGGCCGTAGGCCAGCTCGATCAGCCTGTCGCGGCCCAGCGGACGATTGGGGTGCAGGGCCAGCGCCTGCAACAGGCTGAACTCGCCGGTGGTAAGCGGCACGTCCTCACCGTTTTTGTCCAGCCGGCGCGCATCGAGCGCCAGGGTGAAGTCGCCGAAGCGCACCGTGCCCCGGCCGGGCAGCGGACCGCTGTGCGCGCCCAGCATGCGCTGGCGGCGCACCAGCGCCTGGATGCGGGCCAGCAGTTCGCGCGGGTTGAAAGGCTTGGGGAGGTAGTCGTCGGCGCCCATTTCCAGCCCGACGATGCGGTCCACCGGGTCGCCGCGGGCGGTGAGCATGACGATGGGAATGGTTTCGCCCTGGGCGCGCAGGCGCCGGCACACCGCCAGGCCGTCTTCGCCCGGCATCATCACATCGAGCACCAGCACGTCGAAACGCTCACGCGCCAGCAGGGTGTCCAGGGTTTTGGCGTCTTCCAGCGTGCGCACGGCATAGCCCTGGTCGCCCAGGTAGCGCTGCAGCAGGCTGCGCAGGTCGGCCTCATCGTCGACCACCAGGACCCGGGCCAGCGGCTCGCTCATGGTGACGGACCTGTCTGCAAAAACGCCTTGGAAACAAGCATACGAAATCATCCCGACGCAAGAAAGATGCCCCCATGGTAGCGGCCCGCGCGAGGCCGGCCGTCCGGCAAATCATGACAAACGATGACAAAGCCGGGGTTTGTTCATGCCTTGTCATCAAGAGGCCGATTGCCGCCATGCGTGGTTCACATCTGGCGGCCACAGTGGCGTCACGGCGCTGCAATACAGGTTTGCGCGGCGCCGAAAGCCCTCAAACCCCAGTTCAAACTTCCAGGAGTTCGCCATGAAAAGCACGCTTTCCGCCACCGCCCTGACCTGTGCCCTGCTGGCCGCAGGTTTTTCCGCTACCCATGCCGAAGCGTCCGCCCGCCGCGTGGTGCGAGCCAATGCCGACGGCGGCGTCACGGCCACCACGGCTGTCAACCGCCAGGGCCCGAACGGCGGCACACGGGTGCGCAACCGCAGCACCAGCACCGACGGGCAAGGCAATGCCAGCACCGCGGGCAGCGCCTCCACCACAGGCCCCAACGGCGCCACCGCCGTGCGTACCGGCCAGGCCAGCCGCAGCGCGGACGGCTCGGCCGAGCGCAGTGGCAGCTTTGCCGCCACCGGCGCCAAAGGCAGCGTGGAAAGCAGCGGCAGCAGCAGCAAGACCGCCGACGGCAGCGTGAACGCCAGCCGCAACACCACGGCCACCAGCGCCGCCACCGGCAACAGCGTGCAAAGCACGGCTTCCTACAACCAGGCCAGCGGCGTCACACGCAGCACGACCTGCTACGACGCGACGGGCACGGCCATGAGCTGCCCCTCGCGCTGAACGAGGCTCGCCTTCCACCAAAGCGGATTCTTCCAAACCTTCCAACCTTTATCTGGAGCACTTTCATGACCCCCACCTTCAACCTCCGCGCTCTTTCAATCATGGGCCTGCTGGCACTGGGCGCCGCGGCCCAGGCCCAAACTCAGGCTCAGTCGCCCAACACCGGCCGCCTGGAAAAAGCCCGCACCGAACTGCAAAAGCGCTTTGACGCGGCCGACACCAACAAGGACGGCAAGCTGACACGCGAAGAAGCGCAGGCCAAAATGCCCAAGGTGTACAAAAACTTTGATGCCATCGACACCCGCCACAGCGGCGCCATTTCGCTGGCCGACATCGAGACCTTTGTGGTGTCGAAAAAAGGCTCGCGCAAGCCGGCCGGCTGAGCCGCATGCAGGGTTTTGCATTCTTCCCGTCCCACCGGACGCTGATTGACTGGAGATTTTTCATGACGCTTCTTGCCACCCGGGCGCAGCGCGCCGGCCTTGTCGCGACGCTGCTTTTGTCCGCCACCTTGAGCCTGGCCGCTCCGGCGCTGCCCGAGGGCGTGCGCCGCATCGCCGACCTGCCCTACGGCCAGGACGAGCGCCAGCGCATGGACGTCTACCTGCCGCCCCCAGCCACGGGCAGCATCGCGAAGGCGCCCGTCATCGTGATGGTGCACGGCGGCGCCTGGATGGTGGGCAACAAGGCCATGCCCAAGGTGGTGGAGAACAAGGTGGCCTACTGGGTCAAACAGAAGGGTTATGTCTTTGTTTCGGTGGGCTACCGCCTGATGCCGCAGGCCGATCCCCTGCTGCAGGCGCGCGACGTGGCCACGGCACTGGCCAAGGCGCAAGGTCTGGCGGCCTCCTGGGGCGGCGACCCGGCGAAATTCATCCTGATGGGGCATTCGGCCGGCGCGCACCTGGTGGCGTTGCTGGCAGCCTCGCCGGCGCTGGCGCGCGAGGCCGGCGCCCATCCCTGGCTGGGCACGGTCGCGCTCGACAGCGCGGCGCTGGACCTGGAGCGCATCATGCGGGCGCGCCACATGGGTTTTTACGACAAGGTTTTCGGCGCCGACCCGGCTTACTGGCGCAGCGTGTCACCCAGCAGCGTGCTGGCAGCGGACGCCACGCCCATGCTGCTGGTGTGCTCGACGCAGCGGGCCGACGGTTCCTGCGCCCAGTCGCGCGATTTTGCCGCCAAGGTTGCGGCCAAGGGCGTGCGCGCGAGCGTGCTGCCGCAGGACCTCACGCATGAGCAGGTCAACAGTACGCTGGGCCTGCCCGGCGCCTACACCGAGGCCGTCGACGGCTTCATGATGGGCCTGTTGCCTCGTCCTTAGGCTGAGGCAATACCGGCGCGCGGCGGTGGTAACTGAAGAAGGTCCACATCAGCAGCGAGGCATCGGGCCCATGCGGTTCGTTGAATTCGAGACTCGCATCGCCGCCGCTCCAGGCGTGGCCCAGCATGTCGACATCACACTTGACGAGCTGCGGCTTGCGGCCCGCGTACCAGGTGGAAGTCTGGTAGGCATGGCGCGGCCGCCGGCCGCCGCGGCGCTCGGGATGGCGGCGCACCACAGGTCCCTCGCGCGACACGCCCTCGGCAAGGACCGGGCCGTTGATGATTTCAAACTGCGCGGCCAGCTGGTCGGCATTGACCCGCCGCACCACGCTGTCGTGGTCGCCGTGGATCAGCAGGGCCGGCATGCCCGGGAATTCCGGCTGCTGGCTGACAAAGAAACGCGCGGCCGCGCCGTAGGACGAGCCCGAGCCGTGCTGCATGGCGCGGTAGGCGCTGAAGGGTGAATGTGTGGTGCCGAAGACCGGCGCCGAGTGCATACCCACGGCCGCGATCAGCTGCGGGTGGCGCAAGGCCACGATGGCAGCCAGCGCGGCGCCGGCCGACAGGCCCGCCACATAGGTGCGCGAGGCGTCCAGCCCGTGCTTGTTCTGCACCTGGGCAATCATCGCGGCAATCACCTCGACGTCGCCCTCTCCCCGTTGTGTGGCCTGCCTGTACCAGTGCCAGCAACGATGGGCATCGGCCGCAGCCGATTGTTGCGGATAAAGCACCGCAAAGCCCTTGCGTTCGGCCAGCGCATTCATGCGGCTGCCCGCCGCGAAGTCGGCCGCCGTCTGCCGGCAACCATGCAGCATGACCACCAGCGGGCGCGGCGCCACGGGAGCGTCAGACGCCCCGGCCGCGGCGGCGGGCAGGTAAAGCCAGTACATCATGCGCCGCGCATCGGTGTAGAGGCCGTCCCCCGGCAAGGTAAACCAGGCCTTGCGCCAGGTGCCGGGCAGGCCGGCGGCCGCGCGCGCCTGCGCCGCCGTAGGCCGGCGCGCTTTCCGGGTGGGCTGGGCCGCGGCAGGCTTGACCAGTTTGAGCTGGGGCTTGCGCGGCCTGCTGGCCGGCACGGCCTTGGGCAACAGGCTTTTGAACAGGCGCAATCCCTCCGCCTGCTGGACTTTGCTGACGCGGCGCATGCTTTTCAACCAGAGGCTGCTCAGGCTTTTTGACATGAAGGGCGGTGGAGTTGAGGAGTCATGGAGGACGGCGGTATGGTCCGGGCCGGCGTGCGATTTATAAGTACACGGTTATTTTGCTGCATTGCAGCAAAATGTCTATCGGTCAGGGGCGTAAAGCGATGCCGCCTGGCTTAAATAAAGTGCCTTTCGTCACAAAATCCAGCTGTCAGGGTGCGAAAGCCCTCCCCGTTACCATTGGAGACTTGGCTTACGCCGCTGAAAATGCCTTTTTGGGGCACTCTGACCTGTTTACCCGCCTTTTTCTTCATGTCCCGTTTCCTGACCGCCGCCCTTTACCAATTTGTTGAACTGCCGGACTTCGCCGCACTGCAGGCGCCGCTGCTCGCGCATTGCGAGGCGCATGGCGTCAAGGGCACGCTGCTGCTGGCCGCTGAAGGCATTAACGGCACGATTGCGGGATTGCCTGAGGGGGTTCATGCGGTGCTGGCGTATCTGCGCGCCGACCCGCGCCTGGCGAAGCTGGAGCACAAGGAGGCCTGGGCCGAACAGATGCCCTTCTACCGCATGAAGGTGCGGCTCAAGCGCGAGATCGTGACCATGGGCGTGCCCGAGGTCCACCCGGCGCTGATGGCCGGCGAATACGTCAAGCCGCAGGACTGGAACCAGCTGATCCATGAGCCCGGCGTGGTGCTGGTCGACACGCGCAATGACTATGAAGTCTCCATAGGCAGCTTCGAGGGCGCGATCAACCCGCACACCGCCAGTTTTTCGGAGCTGCCCGGCTGGGTGGAGCGCGAGATGGCCGAGGGCGGCAAGCTCGCCGAGCGCGACGGCAGGAAGCCCAAGGTGGCGATGTTTTGCACCGGCGGCATACGCTGCGAAAAATCCACCGCGCTGCTGCGCTCCAAGGGTTTTGAGGAGGTCTACCACCTCGAAGGCGGCATCCTCAAATACCTGGAGACCGTGCCCGAGGCGCAAAGCAGCTGGCAAGGCGAGTGTTTTGTGTTTGACGAGCGCGTCTCGGTGGGCCACGGGCTCAAGCCCGGCGGCTTCACGCTGTGCCGCTCCTGCCGCGACCCGCTCAGCGAAGAAGACCGCCGCTCGCCGCTGTATGAACTCGGCGTGAGCTGCCCGCACTGCCACAGCAAGACCAGCGACGAACAAAAAGCCGGCTACCGCGAGCGCCAGCGCCAGGTCGAGCTGGCCGAAAAACGTCAGGCCGCGCACATAGGCGCGCGCCAGCCCGGCGCCTGACTGCGGTCATGACCAGCGCCCTGCCCGTCCTGTATTCCTTTCGCCGCTGCCCCTATGCGATGCGCGCGCGCCTGGCGCTGGCCGTGAGCGGCGAGCCCTACGAATTGCGCGAAGTCGTGCTGCGCGACAAGCCGGCCGAGCTGCTGGCCGCCTCGCCCAAGGGCACGGTGCCCGTGCTGGTGCTGCCGGATGGCACGGTGATAGACCAAAGCCTGGACGTGATGCTGTGGGCGCTGCGGCGCCATGACCCGCAAAGCTGGCTTGCGCCGCCGCATGCCTCCATGGACGAGATGCTCGCGCTGGTCGCAGGCAACGACGGCGAGTTCAAGCGCCACCTGGACCGCTACAAATACCCCAACCGTTATCCCGATGAATCGGCCGGTGACGCGCAGGCGTTTGCGCTGCTGCACAGGACGGAAGGCGCGGCCTGGCTGGCGAAACTGGACGGCATGCTGGGCAGCGGATGGCTGTTCGGCGCGCGCGCCAGCCTGGCCGACATGGCCCTGCTGCCCTTTGTGCGCCAGTTCGCCCATACCGATGCCGCTTGGTTCGCCGCGCAAGCCTGGCCCAGGCTGCAGGCCTGGCTGGCGGGCTTTGAGGCGGGTGCGCTGTATGCGGGTGTGATGGGCAAGCATGCGCCGTGGCGGGACACGAGCGCCCAGGTTCAATGCTGATATAAAGCACACAGCGACGCCCAGACCGGACCACAGCCGGCAGCGCCTGCGGCCATGCCAGCCACTACCGGGAGGAATTTTTTGAACCAGCCCACGCAACCCAACCCTTTTGCGCCGCCGCAAGCACCCGTCGGCGATGTGGCTGAACCGCTTGCTGCCTCGGACATCGACAGCTTGCCTGTTTCCGACACCTGGAAGACCCGGTTCCGGATCATCGAGAAAGCCGGTGGCGTGAAGCTGCCGCAGTTCAAGGCCCTGAGCTTCGGCGAGCGCATGAAGATCGGCTTCGGCCTGCTGCCTTTCCTGTTCGGCCCTTTCTACTACCTGGCCAAGGGCATGTGGAAAAAAGCCATCACCCTGTTTGTGGTGTGCCTGGTGCTTGTGGTGATCCTCGGGATGCTGCTGGAATGGGCTGGCCTGGGCCGCTTCGGCAGCTCCCTGGGTTATGGGGTCGCGGCCATTTTCGCTGTGCGCGCGAAGATCGATTACTACAAGAAGATGGTGCTCGGGCAAAACGGCTGGTGGTAGGGCTCCCTTCACCAAAACCCCTGGCCATGAAGACCATGACTTCGGTTGAAGTCCAAGGCGCCATGCTGGCCGTGGCGCACGAGGCAAACCATGGCGCCACCAGCATGCCGGTGCTTTTCCTGCACGCCAACGTCGCGGACAGCCGCATGTGGCAAAGCCAGTGGGACTTGCTGGCCACAACACACCCGGTCGCCAGCTATGACCGCCGGAGCTTCGGGGCATCGCGCACCTTGCACGCAAGGCCGCATTCCAATGTGGCCGACCTGTGGGCGGTGATGGATGCCTTGGGCTATGACCGGGCGGTGTTGGTCGGCTGTTCTTTAGGAGGCCGTGTTGCCATCGACGCGGCATTGGCCCGGCCGGACCGGGTCGGCGGCCTGGTTCTTGTTGCGCCCGGCGTCAGTGGCGCGCCAGCGGCACGATATGGCGATCCGGTCAGGGCCTTGATGGATGCGATCAGCGACGCCGCGGCGCGGGGCGACCTCGATGCCAAGAACGAACTCCAGGCACGTCTTTGGCTGGACGGTCCCTTAAGCCCGCCAAATCGGGTCAGCGGCGAGGCTCGCCGGCTTTTTCTTTCGATGAACGGCACCGCCTTGCGTGCCGCCAGCCCGGGTGCGGCGTCCGAGGAGCCCGCGGCGTGGGAACGCCTGGAGGCGATCCAGGCGCCTACGCTGGTGCTGTGGGRCGATCTTGACCTGCCGAACTTGCAGGAGAGGTCCGAATTGCTTGCACGGCGCATACCCGCGGCCCAGGGCTTGGTGATCCCAGGCACGGCACACCTGCCGCCACTTGAAGCGCCCCAACAGTTCAACCCGGCGCTGGCGCGATACCTCCAGCAGCTGTAAGTCGGCATGACCAGGCGGTCGCGCCCTCCTCGGCGCTAGCGCTGGATACGCGTGGACAGCACCACCGAGGTATGCGTGCGCTCCACCCCGTCGAGCAGGCCTATGCCGTCTATCAATGCGTCCAGCCTTTCGATGGAGCCGGCCTGCACGATGGCGATCATGTCGTAGGTGCCGCTGATGGACAGCAGGGAGCGCACCTCGGGAATCTTGCGCAGCGCCGCCTCCACCGTGCCCGTGAGCTTGGGGCCTACGGTGAGCATCACATGGGCCGACACCTGCGACTGCTCATAGGCCTCACCGGTGCGCGCGCCGTAGCCGGTGATGACCTTGTCGCGCTCAAGCCGCGTGATGCGGGCCTGCACCGCCGTGCGCGACAAGCCGACCTTGCGCGCAAGCAAGGCCATGGGGCAGCGCGCGTTGTCGCGCAGTTCGGCAAGCAGGGTCTGGTCTATGGCGTCGAGTTGCATGGCGTCCATCCAGAATAGTTAAATCACGTATTTAGGTAGCGTATTTATCTAAAGTATGGCGTTATTTTGTCTAAATTGATACTGGTAACTGCCTGCCTGGGCTTCCACAATGGACCATGCCTCGCACCGGGGCACATTCCCCAAGGAGAGCCTTATGAAGAAGATCATGGTCGCAGGCGCCGGAAAAATCGGCTCGGCGATTGCCGCGCTGCTGGGCGCCACCCGGGACTATTCGGTGACGGTGGCCGATGCCTCGCCGGCGGCGCTGGCGGGCATCAAGACCGGCCCGCGCGTGCAGCGGCTGGCGCTGGACATCAGCAACCCGGCAGCCCTGCGCACCGCGCTGGCCGGGCACTATGCGGTGCTCAGCGCGGCGCCCTTCCACCTGACCACACAAATCGCCGAGGCCGCCGTGGCCCAAGGCGTGCACTACCTGGACCTGACAGAAGACGTGGCCAGCACCCGGCGCGTGAAGGAGCTGGCCGCCGCCGGCGCGCGCACAGCATTGATCCCGCAGTGCGGCCTGGCGCCGGGTTTTGTCTCCATCGTCGCAGCCGACCTGTGCCGGCGTTTTGACAGCCTGCACAGCGTGCGCATGCGGGTCGGTGCGCTGCCGCAGTTCCCGTCGAACGCGCTCAATTACAACCTGACCTGGAGCACCGACGGCGTCATCAACGAGTATTGCGAGCCCTGCGAGGCGATTGTTGAAGGCGTGCTGCGCCAGGTGCCGCCGCTGGCCGAGCATGAGGAGTTCTCGCTGGACGGCGTGACCTACGAGGCCTTCAACACCTCGGGCGGCCTGGGCACGCTGTGCGAAACGCTGCAGGGCAAGGTCACCCACCTCAACTACAAGACCATACGCTACCCGGGCCACGCGGCCATCATGAAGGTGCTGCTCAACGACCTGCGCCTGCGCGAGCGCCGCCACGTGCTCAAGGACCTGCTGGAAAACGCCCTGCCCGTGACGCTGCAGGACGTGGTCATCGTGTTTGTCACGGTGAGCGGCCAGCGCGAAGGCCGGCTGATGCAGGAAACCTATGCGCACAAGGTCTATAGCCAGGTGGTAGACGGCGTGCTGCGCAGCGCGATCCAGGTGACCACGGCGTCTGGTATCTGCGCGGTGCTGGATTTGCTGGCAACCGGGAAGCTGCCGGCGCAAGGTTTTGTGCGGCAGGAGGAGATCGCGTTGGAGGATTTTCTGGCCAACCGCTTCGGCAAAGCTTATGCCGAGCACCCAGCCGAGCGCGCCGCAGCCTGAAAGCTGCGCTCAGAGCTCCGGCGCTATCGCCTCGGCGTAGTCGTACAAGGAACCAAGGATGGCCTCGCCGCGTTCATCGGCGGTCTCCGAGAGCACGTCGATGCGCGCAAACAACGCATCCACATTGCGCGCCCCGCCCTCGCCTTCAAGCAACCAGGCAACCCGGTGCGCTTCCCAGCGTTCGGCATCCTCGGGCGACAGGGTTTCGGGAAAATTGCGGGCGCGGTAGCGGAACAGCATTTCCTCGAGCCGGTCGTCGTCAAAGCCGGTACGGCTGTGGGCCAGCTCGGCGGGCGACAGCGCGCGCAGCTGGTTCAGGCGGCGACGGTCGGCATTGCCGACAAAACCCCCGTAGAGGTCTTCATCCACGTCTGGCGCGGCCTCCTTGGGGCGCTGGAAGACTTCGGGCCAGATGGCGCTCATGTCGGGCAAGGCCGCGGCTTTTTCGGCGTTGCGCAGGGCTGCGGGGATGTCCACGCCCCACTGGGCCGCCATTTCGGGCGTCAGGGTGGCGAGCTTGCGCACCACCATGGGCGACTTGTTGAGGTGGACCGACTTGATGGGCAGGCGTTGCACGCCTTCGGGCAGGTCGGCGGAGCGGCTGAACAGGCGCTGGCGCAGCGTGGCGACGTCCAGCAGCGGCAGTTCGCCGGGGTCTTGCGACAAGTCCCAGGCCAGCAGCTCGTTCTTGTTGGTGGGATGGGTGGCCAGCGGCCACATCACGGCCAGGCAGCCGCGCTCGGGCGGGAACATGCCGGAGATGTGCAAAAAGGGCTGGGCCGTCTGCGGGCTGGTGGGCAGGCCGAGTTCGGCGGCGACCCTGTCCTTTTTGTGCAGGCTCAGGGCAAAGTCAAAAAGCTTGGGCTGGGCCTGGCGTATCAGCCGCGCCAGCGCAATGGTGGCGCGCACATCGGACAGCGCGTCATGCGCGGCATCGTGCATCAGGCCGTTGGCGCGCGCCAGGTCTTCGAGCTTGAAGCTGGGGCGGGTCACCTTGGGGTCGTCCGGAAAACGCTCATCGGGCTTGCGCGGCCAGGTGATGCCTTCGGGCCGCAGGGCGTAGGCCATGCGCACCACGTCCAGCAGGTCCCAGCGGCCGCAGTCGTTCTGCCACTCGCGCGCATAAGGGTCTATCAGGTTGCGCCAGAACAGGTGGCGCGTGACTTCATCGTCAAAACGTATGGTGTTGTAACCCACGCCTATGGTGCCGGGCTGGGCCAGCATGGCCTCGATGCGGGCGGCGAATTCATGCTCTGCCACGCCGCGCTCCAGGCACAGCTGGGGCGTGATGCCGGTGAGCAGGCAGGACTCCGGGTCCGGCAGGTAGTCGCTGGCGGGCTTGCAGTACAGCATCAGCGGCTCGCCGATTTCATTGAGCTCGGCGTCGGTGCGTATACCGGCGAACTGCGCGGGCCGGTCGCGCCGGGGGTTGATGCCGAAGGTCTCGTAGTCGTGCCAGAGAAAGGTGTGGGAGGCCATGGAGCGTCTCGGAAAGGGTTTAAAGCAAGGGGGAGAACAGCCGCGCCGTGGCGTCGGCCAGCCGCATCAGGAAGCGCTGCGGCCTGTGGGCGCGCACGGCGACGGCGCTGCGCAGGTCGGTCTCAAACTGCTCGGCCAAGGGGCCGGCCAGCGCCGGGCCGTAGACCACCGCCATGACCTCGAAGTTCAGGCGAAAGCTCCGGTTGTCGAAGTTGGCGGTGCCGGCCATGGCGCAGTTGTCGTCGACCACCAGGGTCTTGGAGTGCAGCATGCGGGCCTTGTATTCCCAGACCTGGACGCCGGCGGCGATCAATTCGTCGTAATAGGAGCGCGCGGCGGCGCTGACGATAAAGCTGTCGCTGCGGCGCGGCAGCAGCAGGCGCACGTCGACACCGCGCAGCGCGGCGCTGGTGAGCGCCATCAGGGCCGGCTCGCCGGGCACGAAGTACGGCGTGGTCAGCCAGGCGCGCTGGGTGGAGGCGTTGATGGCCGCGACCTGCATGCGGTGTATGGGCTCCAGCGTGGTGTCGGGCCCGCTGGTGACGATCTGCACCGGGATGTCGCCGGCTTCGGCATCTGGCTGCAGCTGCGGCAACAGTTGCGGCAGGTCGCGCTGCCCGCCTTTGAGCGGCTCGCCGGTGGTGTAGGCCCAGTCTTCGAGGAAGGTGGTCTGCAGCCAGCGCACGGCGCTGCCTTCTATGCGCAGGTGCACGTCGTGGTAGGCGTCGCGGCGGGCGCGCCGGTCTTCTTCGTCGGTGATGTTGACGCCGCCGGTAAAGCCTATGCTGCCGTCGCAGACCACGATCTTGCGGTGGGTGCGGTAGTTGGTCACCGGGCGCAGCCGCCGTCCTATGCGGGTGTCGTGGAAAAACGCGACCTGGCCGCCGGCGGCCAGCAGCGGCGCCAGGAACTTGCTGCCCAGGCGCTTGGAGCCCAGCGCGTCGACCAGCAGGCGCACGGTGACGCCCTCGCCGGCTTTTTCCACCAGCAGGTCGCGCAGCAGGGTGCCGATCTGGTCGGGCTCGAAGATGTAGTACTCGAGGTGGATGTGGTCGCGCGCGCCGCGCACGGCCTTGAAGATGCTGTCAAAGGTGCGCACGCCGCCCGAGAGCAGCTGGACCGAGGTCGCGCTGGACACCGGCAGGCCGCAGGCGGCGGTGCCCAGCGCCGCCATCTGCCGCAGGGACGCGGGCGCCTTTTCAGCCGCCTCGCGCAGCAGGGCCAGGTCCGCGCCCGCGCGCTCGCCGGCGCGGCTGCGCAGGCGCTTGAGGCGCTGTTTTTTCAGGCGCTGGGGCCCGAGGAAGTAATAAATGACAAAGCCCACGAAAGGCAGCAGGGCCAGCGACAGTATCCAGCTCATGGTGGACACCGGGGCGCGCTTTTGCATCACGATCCAGATGGACAGCACCGCGATGTAGAGGCTCCAGGCCAGGGAGAGGCCGGTTTTCCATTCGGAGCTGAGTTCGGGGAGCGTCAAGGCGGGGGGCTGAAAGGGTTGGCGGCGCTGGCGGACATGAAAAAGGCCGATAGCGTGATGCTACCGGCCTTTTGGATGGGTGCCGGGAATTCAGCGCCCGGGTTTGCTTCAGTTGGTTTCCGCCGCCTCAGCTTCAGGCTTGGCCTTGCCCTCTTTCTTGGGCAGGGGCTGGATGTCGAGCTCGACTTCGCCAGTTTCCACGCCTTTTTCGTCGGCCGTCACCTTCATGTCGACGGTCAGGCGCCCGCCGTCTATCAGGCGACCGAACAGCAGCTCGTCGGCCAGGGCGCGGCGAATCGTGTCCTGGATCAGGCGCTGCATGGGGCGTGCACCCATCAGCGGATCAAAGCCCTTCTTGCCGAGGTACTTGCGCAGCGTGTCGGTGAAGGTGACTTCGACCTTCTTCTCGGCCAGCTGGGTCTCGAGCTGCAGCAGGAACTTGTCGACCACGCGCAGGATGACGGCTTCATCGAGCGCCTTGAAGCTGACCGTGGCGTCCAGGCGATTGCGGAACTCGGGCGTGAACAGGCGCTTGATGTCGGCCATCTCGTCGCCGGACTCGCGCGGGTTGGTAAAGCCAATGGTCGCCTTGTTCATCGTCTCGGCACCGGCATTGGTGGTCATGACGATGATGACATTGCGGAAATCGGCCTTGCGCCCGTTGTTGTCCGTCAGCGTACCGTGGTCCATGACCTGCAGCAGCACGTTGAAGATGTCCGGGTGCGCCTTCTCGATTTCGTCGAGCAGCAGCACGGCATGCGGCTTCTTGGTGATGGCCTCGGTCAGCAGGCCGCCCTGGTCGAAACCGACATAACCCGGGGGCGCGCCTATCAGGCGGCTCACGGCATGGCGCTCCATGTACTCGGACATGTCGAAGCGGATCAGTTCAATGCCCATGATGTAGGCCAGCTGCTTGGCGGCTTCCGTCTTGCCGACGCCCGTGGGGCCGGAGAACAGGAAGGAACCAATCGGCTTGTCGTCCTTACCCAGGCCCGAGCGCGCCATCTTGACGGCGGACGCGAGCACGTCGAGTGCCTTGTCCTGGCCAAAGACCACGCTTTTGAGGTCGCGCTCCAGCGTCTTGAGCTTGCCGCGGTCGTCGTTGGACACGTTGGCGGGCGGGATGCGCGCGATCTTGGCCACGATCTCCTCGACCTCGGCCTTGCTGATGATCTTCTTGCGCTTGGACGCGGGCAGGATGCGCTGGGCGGCGCCGGCTTCATCGATGACGTCAATCGCCTTGTCGGGCAGGTGGCGGTCGTTGATGTACTTGGCGCTGAGCTCGGCCGCGGCCTGCAGGGCGGCCACGGCGTACTTGACGCTGTGATGCTCTTCAAAGCGCGACTTCAGGCCCTTGAGGATGTCGACGGTTTCCTGCACGGTGGGCTCGACCACGTCGACCTTCTGGAAGCGGCGCGACAGGGCCGCGTCTTTTTCGAAGATGCCGCGGTATTCGGTGAAGGTGGTCGCACCTATGCACTTGAGCTGGCCCGAGCTGAGCGCGGGCTTGAGCAGGTTGGACGCGTCCAGCGTTCCGCCCGAGGCCGCGCCGGCACCGATCAGGGTGTGGATTTCGTCGATGAAAAGGATGCCGTTGGGCTTGTCCTTCAGCGCCTTGAGCACGCCCTTCAGGCGCTGCTCGAAGTCGCCGCGGTATTTGGTGCCCGCGAGCAAGGCGCCCATGTCCAGCGAGTAGACATTGGCTTCGGCCAGGATCTCGGGCACGTCTTTCTGCGTGATGCGCCAGGCCAGGCCCTCGGCGATGGCGGTCTTGCCCACGCCGGCCTCACCGACCAGCAGCGGGTTGTTCTTGCGGCGGCGGCAGAGGATCTGGATGACGCGCTCGACCTCGTACTGGCGGCCGATCAGCGGGTCGATCTTGCCGTCCTTGGCGAGCTGGTTCAGGTTGACGGTGAACTGCTCGAGCGGAGAGGCTTTTTCATTCTTCTCACCGCCCTCTTCGTTCTCGGCTGCGCTCTCGCCGGCCTTGGCGGGCTCGGGTGGGTCGCTCTTCTTGATGCCGTGGGCGATGAAATTGACCACGTCCAGGCGGGTGACGCCCTGCTGGTGGAGGTAATAAACGGCGTGCGAGTCTTTTTCGCCGAAGATGGCGACCAGCACGTTGGCGCCGGTGACTTCCTTCTTGCCATTGCCGGTGGACTGCACGTGCATGATGGCGCGCTGGATCACGCGCTGGAAGCCCAGCGTGGGCTGCGTGTCGACGTCGTCGGTCCCGGCGACCTGCGGGGTGTTGTCCTTGATGAAGTTGGCAAGCGACTTGCGCAGATCATCCACATTGGCGGAGCATGCGCGCAGCACTTCCGCGGCACTGGGGTTGTCCAGCAAGGCAAGCAGGAGGTGCTCGACGGTGATGAACTCGTGGCGCTGCTGGCGCGCCTCGACAAACGCCATATGCAAGCTGACTTCTAATTCCTGGGCAATCATTGATCTTCCTTTCGGCTTGCTTGGGTTAACTTAACTGACTGATAGTTCAAATATTGGCCGGATTCGCGATTATTCAATGGGCTCGCTGACGCACTGCAGCGGATGGCCGTTCTTGCGGGCGGCCTCGGTGACCTGGTCGACCTTGGTGGCGGCCACATCCTTGGAGAAGACCCCGCAGACGCCTTTGCCGTCCAGGTGGATCTTCAGCATGATCTGCGTGGCGGTTTCCCGGTCCTTGTTGAAAAACTCCTGGATCACCACCACCACGAACTCCATGGGGGTGTAGTCGTCGTTGAGCAGCACCACCTGGTACATCTGCGGCGGCTTGGTTTTTTGCGGCCGGCGCTCCAGCACGACCGAATCCCCTCCGGCGCCGTTGTCCGGCCTGACGGCGGGTACCTGGGGTTGCGCCGGGGTACTGGGGGATTTGGGAGACTTGGTTGCCATGGAATTCATTCTAGCCACCGATATAGCCCAGTGCGCCTGATAGGGAAATTGGTGGCGGGAACGCGACATTCAAGCGTGATTTTTTGCTTATTTCGCGGACATGAAAAAACCGCCTCGGGATTGCTCCCGGGCGGCTTCAAAATAGAGGGCTGGGCCCGCTTTACATGTGGTCGATCATGACCTGGCCAAAACCGGAGCAGCTGACCTGGGTCGCGCCTTCCATGAGGCGCGCGAAGTCATAGGTGACCTTCTTGGACTCGATGGATTTTTCCATCGAGCTGATGATCAGGTCGGCGGCCTGGGTCCAGCCCATGTGGCGCAGCATCATCTCGGCCGAGAGGATTTCGGAGCCTGGGTTGACGTAGTCCTTGCCGGCGTACTTGGGCGCCGTGCCGTGGGTGGCTTCAAACATCGCGACGGTGTCGCTCAGGTTGGCGCCGGGGGCGATGCCGATGCCGCCGACCTGGGCCGCCAGCGCGTCGGAGACGTAGTCGCCGTTCAGGTTCAGGGTGGCGATCACGCTGTATTCAGCGGGGCGCAGCAGGATCTGCTGGAGGAAGGCGTCGGCGATGCTGTCCTTGACTGTGATTTCCTTGCCGGTTTTCGGGTTCTTGAACTTCATCCATGGGCCGCCGTCGATTTCCACCGCGCCGAATTCCTTCTTGGCCAGGGCGTAAGCCCAGTCACGGAAGCCGCCTTCGGTGAATTTCATGATGTTGCCCTTGTGCACGATGGTCACGCTGGGCTTGTCGTTGTCGATGGCGTACTGGATGGCCTTGCGCACCAGGCGCTCGGTGCCTTCGCTGGAAACCGGCTTGATACCGATGCCGGAGGTGTTCGGGAAGCGGATCTTCTTGACGCCCATCTCGTCCTGCAGGAACTTGATGAGTTTTTTGGCCTTGTCGCTGCCGGATTCGAACTCGATGCCGGCGTAGATGTCTTCCGAGTTCTCACGAAAGATGACCATGTTGGTCTTCTGCGGCTCTTTGACCGGGGAAGGAACGCCCGCGAAGTACTGGATGGGGCGCAGGCAGACGTAGAGGTCGAGTTCCTGGCGCAGCGCGACGTTCAGGCTGCGGATGCCGCCGCCCACGGGCGTCGTCAGCGGGCCCTTGATCGAGACAACGTAGTCGCGCACGGCATGCAGGGTTTCCTCAGGCAGCCACACGTCGGGGCCGTAGACCTTGGTGGACTTTTCGCCGGCATAGACCTCCATCCAGTGGATCTTCTTCTTGCCGCCGTAAGCCTTGGCAACAGCAGCATCGACCACTTTCAACATGACCGGCGTGATGTCGGCGCCGGTGCCGTCGCCCTCGATGAACGGAATGACGGGTTCGTCAGGCACATTCAGGGAGTTGTCGGCGTTGACAGTGATTTTTTTGCCTTGGGAAGGCACTTTGATGTGCTGGTACATGTAGGAAAGTCTCCGGTAGGCGCTGTGGCGAGGATAGGTACGCCGTGTAGCAGGTTAGGTAAAAACCCCTAAATTCTAGCCGTAAATCCAGGGGGGAAAAGAATTTGGGGGCTTGTGTCAACGGCCGGTGAAGGGGCTCCGTTACGGAAGGGCCTCCGAGAAGTTCGGGGTATTTTTTCCAATAACGTTTTCAAGGAAATTCCAAATGAACAAAATCCTCGCTGCTCTGATCGCTGGCCTCTTCGCCGTTGGTGCCTATGCACAAGCTCCCGCTGCCAAGCCTGCAGCTGCTCCCGCACCTGCCGCTGCAGCCGCTCCCGCAGCAGCACCTGCCGCCGCCGCTGCTCCCGCAGCCGCTGCCAAGCCAGCCAAGATGACCAAGGAAGAAAAAGCTGCCGCCAAGGCCGCCAAGAAAGAAAAAGCCGCTGCTGAAAAGAAGGCAAAGGCTGAAGCCGCTGCCGCCAAGAAAGCCGAAGCAGCTGCCGCCAAGAAGGCAAAGGCTGAAGCCGCTGCCGCCAAGAAAGCTGAAGCCAAGAAGTAAATTCCTGGTGACTTCGGTCAAAATGCCCGCCGCGTGCGGGCATTTTTTATGCGCGTCGTTTATGCTGGCAGGTCAACTTCATGCGTGGTGATTCTATGTTTTCAACCCCTGGCGCCTTCTCTTTGGGCAAGGCATTTCGGGCCCTGGCCGGCGCTTTTGCCCTGGCCGCCCTGCTCTCCCCTCTGTGCGCCTGGTCCCAGGACGGCCCGCAGATGAACCTGCAGCGCGTCAAGCTGTCGGCCGGCATGCACCTGATTGATGCACAGGTGGCCCTCACGCCCGAACAGCGGCAAATTGGCCTGATGTTCCGCAAGGAGATGCCGCAGCAGGAAGGCATGATCTTCGTGTTCGAGCAACCCAGCCAGCAGTGCTTCTGGATGAAAAACACCGTGCTGCCCCTGACGGCGGCCTTTGTGGCCGATGACGGCACCATCGTGAACCTGGCCGACATGAAGCCGCAGACCACGGATGCCCACTGCTCGGCCCAGCCGGTGCGCTATGTGCTGGAAATGAACAAGGGCTGGTTCGCCAAAAAAGGCATCAAGGCCGGCAGCAAGCTGGGCGGTCCCTTTTTTGAGGCCAGGCGCTGATTTTTCCGTTCGCCCAAAACAAAAAAGCCGGCTTCCAGCCGGCTTTTTTTTGCGGGCGCTGGATGCGCCGCCCCCCAATCAGGCGAAGTTGGCTTCCGCGAAGCTCCAGTTGACCAGGTTGGACAGGAAGGTTTCCACGAATTTGGGGCGCAGGTTGCGGTAGTCGATGTAGTAGGCGTGTTCCCAGACGTCCACCGTCAGCAGGGCCTTGTCCGCGGTGGTCAGCGGGGTGCCGGCCGGGCCGGTGTTGACGATATCCACGGTGCCGTCGGCTTTCTTGACCAGCCAGGTCCAGCCGGAACCGAAATTGCCCACGGCGGATTTCACGAAGGCTTCCTTGAAAGCGGCGTAAGAGCCGAACTTGGCGTTGATGGCCGCGGCCAGCGCGCCGCCGGGTTCACCGCCGCCGGCGGGCTTCATGCAGCTCCAGAAAAAGGTGTGGTTCCAGATCTGGGCCGCGTTGTTGTAGACGCCGCCGCTGGATTTCTTGACGATCTCTTCGAGCGTCATGGACTCGAATTCGGTGCCTTTTTGCAGGTTGTTGAGGTTCACCACATAGGCGTTGTGGTGTTTGCCATGGTGGTACTCAAAGGCTTCCTGGCTGTAATGCGGCGCCAATGCGTCGATCGGGTAAGGGAGTGGTGGGAGCTTGTGTTCCATGATTTTCCTCGTGGTGATGAATAAACTGTTGTTGAACGATTGTGAACGCTGTTGCGAACACTGTCCGGGCCATTGTAAAAACTAAATCAGCCGGCGTGCCGTGACGGTCAAATCGACCTCGCCGCCGGCAAGGGTAGCGCGCACGGGCTGGCCTGCATGCGTATTCTCCGGGCTGGTGATCGGTTGCCCCTGCAGGTCGGCCAGCCAGGCGTAGCCTCGCTTGAGGACCAGCTTGGGGTCCAGCAACTCGAGCCGCAGCTGCGCGCGCTCCAGGCGCTGGCGGCCGCGCAGCAGGCTCCCCTGCACCTCGCGCGGAAAGTCGCTCGCCAGGGACTGCAGCCTGAGCCGCTCATGCTGCAGGACCGAGCGCATGGCATGGTTCAGGCCCTGCCCCAGGCCGGCCAGCCGCGCATGCTGGCGCGTCACCAGGTGGGAAGGCCGGCTGACCCGGGACGCGGCCCAGTCCAGCCGCTGGTTGTGCGACTGCAGCTGCCGGTCCACGCCATTTTGCAGGCGCGAGCCGGCCAGGGTCAGCGCGCTGAGCCAGGTGCTTTGCGGCTGCGCGCACAGCTCGGCCGCGGCAGTGGGCGTCGGTGCCCGCACATCGGCGCAAAAATCGGCAATCGTGAAATCAGTTTCATGGCCCACGCCGCTGATGACCGGCACCGGCGAAGCCACGATGGCCCGCGCGAGTTGTTCGTCGTTGAAGGCCCACAGGTCTTCCATCGCGCCGCCGCCGCGCACCAGCAGCAGCACGTCCACCCGGTCCTGGCCGCGCCGCTGGTAGGCCTTGTGCAAGGCCTCGCGCAATTCGCCTGCAGCCTGCCCGCCCTGCACGCTGGCCGGGTAGATCACCACGGGAATGTGCGGCACGCGCCGCTGCAGCGCGGTCGCCACGTCGTGCAGGGCCGCGGCGCCCAGCGAGGTGACCAGGCCTATCGCGCGCGGCAGCAGGGGCAAGGGGCGTTTGCGGCCCGGGTCAAAAAGGCCCTCGGCCTCCAGTTTGGCCTTGAGCTGCAGGAATTGCTCGAACAGGTTGCCCTGCCCGGCCTGCCGCATGGATTCCACCACCAGCTGCAGTTCACCGCGCGGCTCGTACACGCCCAGGCGGCCTCGCAGCTCCACCAGCTGGCCGTCGCGCGGGGCGAAATCGAGCAAGCCGGCCGCGCGGCGAAACATGGCGCAGCGGATCTGGCCTTGTTCATCCTTGAGGGAAAAGTAGCAGTGCCCGCTGGCGGCGCGCGAAAAGCCGCTGATTTCGCCCTGCACGGCGACCGGGTTGAAGCGCGCTTCCAGGCTGTCGGCGATCGCACGCAGCAAGGAGCCCACGGGCCAGATACGCACACCGGCCTCGCGTCCCGCCGGAAAAGGCCTCTCGGAACGCGCGGCCGGCTCAAACATGGCTAAACCCCTTGATTTGCCGGGGGTAGTACTCCACAGAGCGCCGTCCTGCGTGGGTGCAAGACCCCGTTTCCTGCGGACGACGCGATAAATTCGTGTAACTCATTGATTTTGAATAACTTAATTCTGCTCAAATTTTCATCGTTCTGTCATATCCGCGATTTGGCGCGGCTTGGCGGGCGCATCGCCCTTACTTGCTCACAAAGTTATCCACAAGTTCTGTGGGCTATGTCCGACAAAAACAGCATCTTGAAAACATTCATGGGCGATGTGCCGTGGGTCATGCGGCACTGCAGTATCTGTAAGCCATAATCCACCACAAATTATCTGCTTGGAGATGTGCATTGTTTTCGATCATACAAGCCGCAGGCTGGCCGATCTGGCCCTTGGTTGCCTGTTCCGTCTTGGCTCTTGCCCTGGTTATCGAGCGTTTCACCAGCCTCAAAATCCGTAAGGTCGCCCCTCCCAAACTGCTTGACGAAGCCATCACCGTTTCCCGCGCTTCCATCCCTTCGCCCGACGTCGTGGCGCAGCTCGAACAGAACTCGGTGCTCGGCGAAGTGCTGGCCAGCGGCTTTCGCGCGCTGAACACCAACCCGCGCGTCAGCGAGGACGACCTGCGCTCCATCCTGGAAGGCGCCGGGCGCCAGGCGGCGCACAAGCTGGAGCGCTACCTGGCGGCACTGGCCACCATCGCCTCCGCCGCCCCGCTGCTGGGCCTGCTGGGCACGGTCATCGGCATGATTGAAATCTTCGGCTCCCAGGGCGGCGGCGGTGTCAGTGGTGCCGGCGGCGGCAACCCGGCGCAGCTCGCGCAGGGTATTTCGATCGCCCTCTACAACACGGCTTTCGGCCTGATGGTGGCGATTCCGGCGCTGATCTTCTGGCGCTACTTCCGGGCCCGCGTGGATGGCTACCTGCTGACCATGGAACTGGCCGCCGAACGCTTCGTGCGCCACCTCAACACCCTGCGCAAATGAACTTCCGCCCGCATCCCCATGACGAGCCGGAGATCAACCTGATCCCCTTCATCGACGTGCTGCTCGTGGTGCTGATCTTCCTGATGCTGTCCACCACCTACAGCAAGTTCACCGAGCTGCAGGTCAAGCTGCCGGTGGCCGACGCCGAGCAGCAGCGCGACTATCCCAAGGAAGTCATCGTCGCCGTGAGCAGCGACGGCCGCTACATGGTCAACAAGACCCTGGTCGAAGGCCGGGGCCTAGAGGCGCTGGGCGCCGCGCTGACCGAGGCGGCCAAGGCCGGCAAGGAAAGCGTCATCATCATCAGCGCCGATGCCAGCGCCACGCACCAGGCGGTCATCACCGTCATGGAGGCGGCGCGCCGCCAGGGCCTGACGCAAATCACCTTTGCCACCCAGAGCGCCGCGATGGCCGGGGCGAAATAAGCCCCGGCTTTTCCGGCCCCGACAGCCGCCCTTCCCCGCGAAACGGCCGTGAAACAACTTCTGCAAAACGCCTGGCTCAGCCGTGGAATGCTGGCATGCCTGCTCTGGCCGCTGGCGCAGTGCTACGGCCTGCTGGTGCGCCTGCGCCGTGCGCTGTACCGCCGCGGCATCCTGCGCTCCGAGCGCTTCAGGGTTCCCGTCGTGGTGGTCGGCAATGTGATTGCCGGCGGCGCGGGCAAAACCCCGCTGGTGATTGCCCTGGTCAGGCACTTGCAGGCGCAGCGGGTGGCGGTGGGTGTGATTTCGCGCGGCTATGGGCGCACAGCTTCCGATTGCATGGAAGTCACGCCCGCCGCGTCGCCCGCGCAAACCGGCGACGAGCCGGCCCTGATCCATCGGCTCACCGGCGCGCCGGTTTTTGTCGCCAGGCAACGCACGCAAGCCCTGCGGGCCTTGCTTGCCGCCCACCCCGAAACCGCCGTGGTGATCTGCGATGACGGCCTGCAGCATTACGCCCTGCAGCGCGACATCGAGATCGCCGCTTTTGACGACCGCGGCACGGGCAATGGCTGGCTGCTGCCGGCCGGTCCGCTGCGCGAACCCTGGCCCGAGCGCAAGCGGCAAGGCCTGGACCTGGTGCTGCACACCGGACAGCGCCCCGCCTTCGACGGCTTCCAATCCAGCCGGCGGCTGGCCAGCGACGCCTGGTCGGCTGGCGGGGGGCAGGTGGCGCTGGACGGCTTGCGCGGCCGGCCGGTCACCGCGTTGGCGGGCATCGCCAACCCGCAGGCATTTTTCGGGATGCTGGCAGACGCCGGCTTGACGCTGGAGGCAAGCATCACGCTGCCCGACCACCATGTCTTCAGCGAAGCCGACCTGGCCGGCCTGCAGGGGCGCACGGTGCTGTGCACCGAAAAAGACGCCATCAAGCTGTTTGCCCTGCCCGCTGCCGCCGGGCTTGACCTGCTGGCCGTGCCGCTGGTGTTTTCGCCTGAACCAGCCTTCTTCGCCGCCTTTGACGCGCTGCTGGCACCCCGGCTTTCTCCATTACCATCGAAGCATGGACACCAAATTGCTTGAACTGCTGGTCTGCCCCGTGACCAAAGGCCCGCTCGACTATGACCGGGAAAAACAGGAGCTTGTCTCCCGCAGTGCCCGGCTGGCTTATCCCGTGCGCGACGGCCTGCCGGTGCTGCTCGAGAATGAAGCGCGCACCCTGACAGACGAAGAGCTGGGCCTGTGAGCTTCACCGTCCTGATTCCGGCCCGGCTGGCCTCCACCCGCCTGCCCAACAAGCCTCTGGCCGACATAGGCGGAGCCCCCATGGTTGTGCGCGTGGCCCAGCGTGCCATGCAAAGCGCGGCCTTGCGCACCGTGGTGGCGACCGACAGCGACGAGATCGTTGAAAAATGCGCGGCCTTCGGTGTCACGGCCGTGCTGACACGCGCCGACCACCCCAGCGGCAGCGACCGGCTGGCCGAAGCCTGCGGCGTGCTGGGCCTGGCGGACGGGGACATCGTGGTCAACGTTCAGGGGGACGAGCCGCTGATAGACCCGGCGCTGATCAACGCCGTGGCGCGCCTGCTGGGCGAGCGGCCCGACTGTGCCATGAGCACCGCCGCGCACTCCATTGACCAACTGACGGACCTGCAGAACCCCAACGTGGTCAAGGTGGTGCTGGACGCCCGCCACACCGCGCTTTACTTCAGCCGCTCACCCATCCCCGCTGGCCGCGACTTCGCCGGCAAAGCCTGGTGGGAAGCCGGCAGCAAGCTGCCCAAGCCGCTGCGCCACGTCGGCATTTACGGTTACCGCGTGGGCTTTCTGCGCGAGTTTCCCCGCCTTCCCCAGGCGCCGCTGGAGCAGCTGGAGCAGCTGGAGCAGCTGCGCGCCCTGTGGCACGGCCACCGTATCGCGGTGCACATCACCGACGACGCGCCGGGCCCGGGCGTGGACACGGCCGAAGACCTGGACCGCGCCCGCAAGCTGTTTTCCTGAGCCCGCGCCCTGCCGGCAAAGCCCCGCCCTGTAAGTTGCTGTCAGGGGTGCGTGCTATCCTTGGGAAAAACGCAAGTGGAAGGCCTGCAGGACGTGCTGGCAGCCCTTCACACCTGCCAAGCCACCCCAGCGGGTGACCGGCGCGCCGGCCTGGGGCTGACTTCACGAATTCATAAAATCCGAGGACATCCATGAGACTGATATTGTTGGGCGCGCCTGGCGCGGGCAAGGGGACGCAAGCGACCTTCATTTGCCAGAAGTACGGCATCCCCCAGATTTCCACCGGCGACATGCTGCGCGCGGCCGTCAAGGCCGGCACGCCCCTGGGCATCGAAGCCAAAAAAATCATGGATGCCGGTGCGCTGGTCAGCGACGACCTGATCATCAACCTGGTCAAGGAACGCATCGCCCAGGCCGATTGCGCCAAGGGCTTTTTGTTCGATGGTTTTCCGCGCACCATCCCGCAGGCCGACGCGATGAAGTCGGCCGGCGTGAGGCTCGACTACGTGCTGGAGATCGACGTGCCCTTCGAGGCCATCATCGAGCGCATGAGCGGACGCCGCTCGCATCCCGCCTCGGGCCGCACCTACCACGTCAAGTTCAACCCGCCCAAGGTCGAGGGCAAGGACGACGTGACCGGCGAACCGCTGATCCAGCGCGAAGACGACAAGGAAGAAACCGTGCGCAAGCGGCTGGAGGTCTACAGCGCCCAGACCCGCCCGCTGGTGGACTACTACTCGAGCTGGGCCAAGGTCGCGCCCGATGCGGCGCCCAAATACCGCGCCATCAGCGGCATGGGCACGGTCGACCAGATCACGGCGCGGGCTTTCGAGGCCCTGTCCGCTTAAGCAGCTTGCGGACCCACAAAAAAGCCGTCCTTGCGACGGCTTTTTTCATGGCGCTTTAAAAAATCGACAGCACCGGGTAGCGCCGCCATTGCGGCTCGGCATAACGCGCGCAGTTCTCGAAAATAAAGCCCAGCACCTGCTTGGGGTCGGACAGCAGCTGCGGGTTGGCGGCCTTCCACTGCTCGAAGCGCGCGCGCAGTTCGGGCTCATCCTTGAGCAGCTGCAGCGCCATGTCTTCGAAAACATAGTCCGAGAAGTGCTCCTTCTTTTCGAGGATGCTGTTGAAAAATCCCCAGCGGAAAAAGCTGTCATGCGCCTGCGGCTCCAGGGTTTCGACGGCATAACGCGCCTTGTCCTGGTCCAGCGGCAGCCACCAGTCGCCGGCCTGCAATTCCACGGCCTGCTGGCTGGTTTCCAGCGTGATCTCATCATGGAACATATGGCCCTCATAGGCGCCCGGCCGGCTTTGCACGGCCTGAATGCGGCTGACCTGGGCCTGCACCGTGCGGGCGGCGGCGATACGCTCCATGCGCACGCCGTTCCAGCCCAGGCGCTCGACCACCGCGCGCCAGGCCTGCGGAATCACGTAGGCCCGCGGCGCGCGCACCACGGCCTCCTCGGCAAAGTGGGTGAAGTAATCGATCTCGCGCTCCCAGGGCTGGTCCTTGTCGTAGGCCAGGCGCTGGTAGTTGCCCAGCAGGCTGGGCGAGTGCACCGCGGCATAGCCTTTGAAGCGCAGGCGAGAGCGGCGGGTTTCATCGAGCTTCCAGCGCACAGGCCAGTGGGTCTTGCTGCCGGACGCCTGCCGGGCTTGCCGCCGCAGCGCCTGGATTTGCGGCGCGTTGGCCACCGTGAACGCCAAGGTCACGTCCAGCAGCGCCCGCATGGACTCATAGCGGTCCCTGAACGGCTTGAGCATATGGGTCTCCGGCATAAAACCGATGGTGTGGTTCAGCGCCGCGTAGCCGGTCGAAAAGCGCGGCACCTCGAGAAAATCGGCAATCCCCTGGTCCGGGCTCACCTGCACCGGGTTCACATAGGGGCAGGTCGGCCAGCCGCGCTCTTCCATGCCGCGGTAAATCACCGGCAGCATGCGGTCCCGCAGGAAAGCGCCCAGGCCGCCGCCCAGCTTGTCGGCCTGGGTATGGATCAGCGTCATGGTGTAGCTGTAGTCCGCGCCGTTGGAGGTGTGCGTGTCGACCATCACGTCCGGGTCCCAGGCCGTGAAGAAGCGGTTGAACAGCTGCGCGTTGAGGCTGTCGCACTTGATGAAGTCACGGTTCAGGTCCAGGTGCAGGCTGTTGCCGCGAAAGCCGAAGGACTCGGGCCCGTCCTGGTTGACCCGGCTGGCATCGCCGCGGTTGCAGCTGCCGTCGACGTTGTAGACCGGGATGAAGAGGTAGACCGCGCTGCCCAGCGCGGCCAGGCGTTCGGGCTCCAGGCACAGGTCGCGCACCAGCGCCATGCAGGCGTCTATGCCTTCGGGCTCGCCGGGGTGTATGCCATTGTTGTTGAAGAAGACGGCACGCCCCGCCTGCCGGATCTTCTCGCGGTCAAACACGCCGTCGGCGCTGACGATGCCGGCGTGGATGGGCACGCCGGCATCGGAAGTGCCAATCTGCGAGAACTGCAACACGGTCGGGCAGCGCCGGGCCAGCGCCTCATAAAACCGGATGCAGGCCTCCCAGGTGGTGGTCTGGTTCTGGTTGCCGAGTTCGTACGGGGTTTGCATGGGGTGTCCGCGAGGTCAAAAAAAGGAATGGAAGTTCGGGGCCGGCGCGCCTGCGCTGCCGGTCCCGGAGAGATTCAGGCCAGCAACTGCAGGATCAGGCTTACGCGGGCCTTGACCGGGCTCAGGCCGTCCGAATCCGGAATCGCGTCGGCCGGGGTCGGCAGCACCCGCCCTGCGGCGCAGCGGCTGGCGCGAATCACCTTGACGCCGTCGGCCTGGGCCTTGAGCAAGGCGGCCTGCAGCTCATGGTGCAGGCTGCCGTTGCCGGTTCCCGCCACCACCAGGCCTTGCACGCCCTGCGCCTGCAAAGCCTGCACGATGGCGCCACCGGCGCCGGCATGGTTCATGATGATTTCAACACGGGGCACGGCGCCGCCCAGGCCGGCAATGCTTTTGGCGGCGGCTTGCGCGCGCGCTGCCTGGGCTTGCGGCCAGTTGCGCAGCAGCCTCAATTGGCCCTCTTCCACATAGCCTATCGGGCCGGCATCGCCCGAACTGAAGGGATCAAGCCTATAGGTATGCACCTTCTGCACATCCGCCGCGCCGTGGATCACCCCGGCGCACACCGCAACCACACCCTGCGCGCCCGCATGGCGCGCCACGACCACGGCGTCGAGCAGGTTTTGCGGCCCATCGGGCACCAGCGCCGTGGCCGGGCGCATCGCGCAGGTCAACACCACGGGCTTGGCCGGCGCCAGCAGCGCCTGCAGGAAAAAAGCGGTCTCTTCGAGCGTATCGGTGCCGTGCGTGATGACGATGCCCTGGACATCGGGCTGCACCAGGTAATGGCTGACGCGCGCGGCCAGCTTGGCCCACACAGCGAAGGTCATGTCCTTGCTGTCAACCTGCGCCACCTGCTCGGTGAGCACTGAACCGGCCTGCGCCAGGGCCGGGATCGCGGCCAGCAGTTCTTCAACGCCCACCTGGGCGGCGGTGTAGCCGATGTTGTCCGACACGCTGGCGGCCCGGCCGGCAATCGTGCCACCGGTGCCCAGAATCACAATATTTTGAGGATGCATGGAAAGTGATCTTGCAATCTTTTAAAAACTGGATGAAAATACAGGTACTGGATATTAAAACAGGTCGATACAGCTAAACGGGTTACAGCCCCTGCATCTTGACCTGACCGAAGAACCAAGGAGTCCCGCCATGAGCATCCTCGCCGATTTCCCGCATTTTCCCTCCGAAGGTCCCAAGCTCACGGCGCGCCAGCAACAAATCCTGGAACTGATCCAGAGCGCCATCGCACGCACCGGCGCACCGCCCACCCGCGCCGAAATCGCCAACGAACTGGGTTTCAAGTCCGCCAATGCCGCCGAAGAACACCTGCAGGCATTGGCCCGCAAAGGCGTCATTGAACTCGTCAGCGGCACCTCCCGCGGCATACGCCTGCGCGGCGACACCCTGCGCTCCATCAACGAATCGCGCACCAAACAGTTTTCCCTGCCGTTGCAAAGCCTGGCCCAACTCGCCCTACCTCTGGTAGGGCGGGTTGCTGCTGGCAGCCCGATTCTCGCGCAGGAACATATCGAGCAAACCTATTATTTTGAAAGCGGCCTGTTCCAGCGCCAGCCCGATTACCTGCTCAAGGTTCGCGGCATGAGCATGCGCGACGTCGGCATCATGGACGGCGACCTGCTGGCCGTCAAACAAGCCAAGGAAGCCAAGAACGGCCAGATCGTCGTGGCCCGCCTCGGTGATGAAGTCACCGTCAAGCGCTTTCGCCGCAACAAGAACCTGATCGAGCTCTTGCCCGAAAACCCCGACTTCAAGACCATCGTGGTCGAGCCCGGTGAACCGTTTGAACTCGAAGGCCTGGCCGTCGGTTTGATACGCAACACCATGCTGATGTAAGCCATCCAGTCCGGCCATGCACCAGGTGGCGGGCGTTTGGCTTTCTGGCCAACACCCTGGTGCGGCGGCCCTGCCGGCCTGTCGCCGGTCCGAAATCCTGCCTGTGTAAACCTCTCTCATACAGGAGTTCATCATGGGAATCGTCAGTTTTTCACATTCACCCCTTCTGTCCATCCTGCTGGCCCCCGCGCAGGCGCTGGCAGCCTGGTTTGTGCCCGCAACCAGGTCCGGCCGGTATGGCGCCTCTGCACGTGCCCAGCGCGCAAACGGCCAGCTGGCATTGCCGTTTTCTTCGGGTGCCGCCACGGCCCTGCGCGAAACCACCCCCGGCAAGGCCATGCCTAAACGCCCTGCGCCCAGCCGCCTGCGCGTCGTGCGCGAATTCGACGCCAATGTCGGCCCGGCCTGCGCCGGCCGCATGGTCATCTCGGGCCGCATGGCCGACGTCTGCGCGGAGCTTGAGCGCATGGCCCAGCGCGAAGCCGCGCTGCAGTAAACAGCAAGCCCGGCCCACACTCGCCCCCTGCGGCAAAGGCCCATGAGCCTGCGCGGCGCGCGGCCGCCAGACTGAAATACCGCAACAGGTTTCCTGGCGATACAAAATGAGTACGTTCGGGTAGCCCTTCCCGCAAGCAAGAAAAATCTTGCAGGCACAATATCGGCATGAATATTGTGATCCTCGACGACTACCAGGACGCAGTGCGAAAACTGAACTGCGCTGCCAAATTGGAGGCCTACCCCGCCAAGGTCTATACCAACACTGTCAAAGGCATAGGCCAGCTGTCTGTCCGGCTCAAGGATGCCGACGTCATCGTCCTCATCCGGGAACGGACCCAGCTCAGCCGGCAGGTCATTGAAAAACTGCCCAAACTCAAGCTGATCGTGCAGACCGGCCGCGTCGGAGGCCATATCGACGTCGCGGCCTGCACCGAGCGCGGCATCGCGGTGGCCGAAGGCACCGGTTCACCCACGGCACCGGCCGAGCTGACCTGGGCTCTGGTCATGGCGGCCATGCGCCGCATCCCGCACTACGTGGCCCACCTCAAGCATGGCGCCTGGCAACAGGCCGGCCTCAAGTCGGCCTCCATGCCGCCGAATTTCGGCATAGGCTCCGTCCTCAAGGGCAAGACCCTGGGCGTGTGGAGCTACGGAAAGATCGGGCAAATCGTCGCCGGCTACGGCCGGGCTTTCGGCATGCGGGTCATCATCTGGGGCCGCGAGGCCTCGCGCGAACGGGCCCAGGCCGACGGCTACGAAGTCGCCGGCAGCAAAGCCGAGTTTTTTGAGCAAAGCGATGTGCTGAGCCTGCACCTGCGCCTGCACGATGAAACCCGCGGCATCGTCACGCTGGAAGACCTGTCGCGCATGAAGACCACCTCCGTGCTGGTCAACACCTCGCGCGCCGAGCTGATAGAGCCCGAGGCGCTGATTGCCTCGCTCAACCGCGGCCGCCCCGGCCTGGCGGCCATCGACGTGTTTGAATCCGAGCCCATCCTGCAGGGCCACGCCCTGCTTCGCCTCGAAAACTGCATCTGCACGCCGCACATCGGCTATGTGGAGCAAGACAGCTATGAGATGTACTTCGGCGCGGCTTTCGACAACGTCGTCAATTTCATCAAGGGCACGCCCACCAACATCGTCAATCCCGGCGCCCTGCAAGTGCGGCGCTGAGGCGGTGTATTTCCACTGAGGCGGGGCCGAACTAGGCTTTGGGGCCCGGCCTGGAGGGCGGCGCGTCGAGGTCGAACTCGATGAGGTTGCTGAAATCGCCGGCTTCGGGCGCCATATCCACCATGGCGATGGCAGGCAACGGCGCAAGGACGTCGCCGGCCTCCTCCTGACTCAGGTCGATGTCCAGCCCCAGCCTCGATGAAACGGGCGGCCGCGTCAGGTCCAGGCTTGGCGCAATTTCCGTGGAAAAAGCGCCAGCCCCGGCGACCGGAAGCGCAACCGGAAGCGGCGGCGGCGCCTCCTGCAAGCGGGCGGACAGCGGCAGGATGTTGGTCGGGCCAAAGCTGCTCGCCTGCGGCAGGGCGGCAGTCAGGCTGGGCATCCCGGGTACCGGTGCACCGGCGCCGCCCTCCCCGGACTCGGCGGGCCGGGTAACAATCTTCTTGGCGATGGAGTGAAGCAGCAGCAGCTCACGGTAGGCTGCAAGGCTGAACACCTCGCTGCGCGAATCCGGTTTGCGAAAGATCGACTCTTCCAGCACATCCAGCACCTTGGGTGTGGGCCACAGCGACTCGATGCGCGAGAGGGCCGCCACGTAATACTCCAGGCCGTGCGTGTCCATCGCATAGTCGTCGAAGGCGGGCACCTGGGCATTGAACATGCGGTGGAAGTCCTTGCGCAGCGCGTCGTAGTCGTCCTTGCGGCCCAGGCTGTGGTAGAGGTCGAACAGGTCCAGATAGACCAGCGCGCTGGTTTCCACGTTGTCCATGATGTGCAGGCGCAGCACATCCACCGCCTTGTCGGGATGGCCCAGCGAGACGAAAAAATCGGCCTGCTGCTGGACATCAAACAGCTCTTCGGCATTGACGATGCGGGGCATGCCGCTCAGGCCGCCCAGGCTGGGCAGGAATTCGGGACGGTCCACCGGCGCAGCCGGCCTGGCTGCGGGCAGCTTGCGCGTGCTTTCAAATTGAAGCGCGTCCAGATCCAGGTCCACCGCCGGCATAGGCGCAGGCGCAAGGCCGGCAGACCGGGAAGCCGGCCCCGTCTCATCCGCAAAACCGCTGGGCTTGCCCTGGCCGGCTTCCTTGTCCCACCAATGACTCATGCGCAACGCGTGCTGGCGATCGCGCCTCCAGAAAAAGCCGGCCGCCAGCAACGCGAGCAGCAGAACGGCGCCCAGGGCATACACCAGCCAGTTGCTGTAGCGCTCCTGGCGCGCCTGCTCCAGCTGGCCGCGCAGGTCCGTCACGGCCAATTCCGTTTTGCGGCTTTGCGCCAGCATCGCGGCCACGTCGGATTCCAGGGACTTGAGCCGCTGGCTGTCACGCGCCATGTCTTGCGGCTGGGCGTTAAGCGCCTGCCACAGCGCGGCCGCGGAGGCCCGTTGCTGGGCATCGGCGGAAGGCAGGGTCAGCAACTCGGGCGATGCGCGAAGCACGGGGTCGCGTTCAGCGGCCAGGTCGATGGGGGCTAGTTGCAGGCGTGGCCCCGGTTTGCGCACCGGCGCTGGGGGTGGCGCCTGTTTTGGTGTCTGTCTGCCAGCCGTGCGGGCCGGTGGCATGGCCAAAGAAGAGGCCATCGCGGTGCTGGTGCGGGTTTGCGGCTTGGCCTTCGATGTCCCGGCTTGGGATGGTGCCGCCGTACCCGCCGCCGCAACAGCCGGCGCTTGCGCAAGGGTCGAGGGTACCGGCACGCTGTTGTCGCCCAGCATCTCGGCCAGCAACACGTATTTGCGCGAATTTTTCTGCAGGCAGCCTTCGCGCGCATACAGCGTCACGACCGGCTCATCGAGAACGACAGTCGTGCGTATGCGGACCAGGACTTCGCCGACACCGGCGCCCGGCGAGATCGAGGCGCGTACCTTGTCGGGGGAAATCTGGCTGTCGCCGAAAAACACCTCGGCGGAGAGGCAGACGGAGGATGGGTTTTCGGTGCCGTCCAGTTGCGCGCTCAGCGTGACGTCGAGCGGGCCGCCCACAATGGCCGCACCGCGCACGCGACCCAGGGATGCGGCCAGCGTGCTGGCGGCAAGCACCATCAACAAAGCGCCAAGCAGGCATTTCAGAGACTTCTCGGCGGATTTCATGGGGTGGGCAAATTTTGCCACGCGCCTTCGCCAAAGACGCTCAGCCATAATTCGGCCATGAAAGTAAATTTTGCAAATGTGGGAATAGTTGGCACTGGCGCGATGGGACGCGGCATTGCCCAGATCGCCGCGCAGGCCGGCAGCACCGTCAGGCTGATGGACGCGCAAGCGGGCGCCGCCGAAAAAGCGCGCGAAGCCATCTGCGCCCAATGGGACAAGCTGGTTGAAAAAGGCCGCCTCGAAGCCGCAACGGCCGCCGCGCACAAGGACCGCCTGGTGCTCGCCGGCACCCTGGCCGATCTCGCGGGCTGCGACCTTGTCGTCGAGGCCATCGTCGAGCGCCTGGATGTCAAGCGCGCGCTGTTCGCCGAACTGGAGGCCCTGGTGCCCGCGCAAACGGTACTGGCCAGCAACACCTCTTCGCTGTCCGTGACCGCCATCGCGGCGGCGCTCAAGCACCCCGAACGCCTGGCCGGTTTTCACTTCTTCAACCCCGTTCCGCTGATGAAAGTAGTCGAGGTGATCGCGGGCCTGAAGACCAGCCCCGGCGTGTGCGAGGGCCTGAGCCAATATGCCCGGCAAATGGGCCATACGCCCGTGCAGGCGCAGGACACGCCCGGCTTCATCGTCAACCACGCGGGCCGGGGCTACGGCACCGAGGCGCTGCGCATCGTCAGCGAAGGCGTCGCCGATTTCGCCACCATAGACCGCATCCTGCGCGACCAGGCCGGCTTCAAGCTGGGCCCCTTTGAGCTCATGGACCTGACCGCGCTCGACGTCTCCCATCCGGTGATGGAGTCGATTTACCACCAGTACTACGAAGAGGCGCGCTACCGCCCCAGCGTGATCACCGCGCAGCGCCTGGCCGGCGGCATGCTGGGCCGCAAAACCGGTGAAGGCTTTTACCGCTACTCGGACGGCGCCATGCAGGTGCCCGCCGAACCCGCGCCTCCCCAGGTCACCGAATTCCCGCCGGTCTGGGTCTCGCCCCGCGCCTCGCGCCGCGCGGAACTGCTGCAGCTGCTCAAGAACCTGGGCGCCAAAATCGAAACCGGCGCCTCCGCCTCGCCGCAGGCCCTGACGCTGGTCGCCCCACTGGGTTTTGACATCACCACGGTCGCCGTGGTCGAACGCCTGGACCCTGCCCGCACCGTCGGCATCGACATGCTGATCGACGACGCCGCCACCAAGCGCCGCGTGCTGGCCACCAACCCGGCCACACGCAGCGACATGCGCGACGCCGCCCACGCCCTCTTCGCCCGCGACGGCAAGGCGGTCAGCGTGATCCGCGACAGCGGCGGCTTCGTCACCCAGCGCGTGGTGGCCACCATCGTCAACATCGCCAGCGATATCTGCCAGCAGGGCATCTGCAGCCCGAAAGACCTGGAAACCGCCGTGACGCTCGGGCTCGGTTACCCCATGGGCCCGCTGGCCATGGGCGACCGCTACGGCCCCACCAATGTGCTGGAAGTGCTGTTCAATATGCAAACCGTTTACGGCGACCAGCGCTACCGCCCCTCCCCCTGGCTGCGCCGCCGCGGCGCTATTGGGCTTAGCCTCATGCATCAGGAAGAATGAAACACCCCCGTCGGATGGGAATCAATCACCCCCTTCGGATGCTCACTTCGTGTAGCACCTTCCCCCCTCCAGGGGGCGGCGCCTGCGGCCTGGCGAAGCCAGTTCCGCGGCCCCCACTGGTGGCAGCCCTGCAAATTACGGCCTTCGTGGCCAGCCCAATACCTCGAAAGAACTGACATGGCAGGCGCAATCAAGAGTACCAGCGAGGGCCAGACCCTTATCCTGACGATCAGCAACCCGGAGTTCAGGAACGCCCTGGGGCCCGACATTTATGCCGCCGGCATTGAAGCCCTGAACGCCGCCGAGAACAACCCCGACATCCGCAGCGTGGTGATCACGGGCGAAGGCCCCATGTTTTGCGCGGGCGGCAACCTGCAGCGGCTGGAAGCCAACCGCCGCGAGGCGCCCGAGGTGCAGGCGCAGAGCATAGAAGGCCTGCACAACTGGATTGACTCGATTCGCACCTACCCCAAGCCGGTGATCGCCGCCGTGGAGGGCGCGGCCGCCGGCGCCGGTTTTTCGCTGGTGCTGGCCTGCGATTTTGTGGTGGCGGCCGACAACGCCGTGTTTGTGATGTCCTACAGCACCGTGGCGCTGTCGCCCGACGGCGGCGGCAGCTGGGCGCTGGCGCGCGCCCTGCCGCGCGCGCTGGCCAGCGAACTGCTCATGAATGGCGAACGCATAGGGGCGCGCCGGTTGCATGACTTCGGCCTGGTGAACCGGGTCACGGCCCCCGGCGAAGCCCTGGCCCAGGCCCGGGAACTGGCCGAAAGCCTCAATGCGCGCGCGCCCAACGCGCTGGCCAGCATCAAGGAACTCATCAACGAAGCGGCCGGCAACACGCTGAACCAGCAGCTAGCCCGCGAGCAGGACCACTTCGTGCGCAACCTGCACGATGCCAATGCCGGCGAAGGCATAGACGCCTTCCTGAACAAGCGCACGCCGCACTACCGCTAGGCAGGCCCTTTGCGGGCAGGCCAGTCACAGGCCGCCCAGCCCACCATTGCCCTGCGCCCCGCCGGGCGACACCCATGCGACAGCCCGCTGGCGCCGGACGGGTCCCTCAAGCGACAATGGACGTCTTGTTAGTCACTCAAAAGACAGACCATGGACGATCCCATTCTTACGATAGAGGAACGAGAGGCCATCAACAACGGCCGCTGGTTTTCATCCCTGTCCCCATCCCTGAGGCACGACATATTCCGATGCGCCTACGTCAAACGCTACAAAGACGGCGAACTCATCAGCGCCCGCGGCGATGTGCCGGAAGAATGGATCTCCTGCGCGCGCGGTGCCATCCGCGTGAGCTCGACCTCGATTTCGGGCAAGCAGGTGACCCTGACCTATGTGGAGCCCGGCCTCTGGGTCGGCGACGTGGCGATCTTCGACGGCGAGCGGCGCACCCACGACTCCTATGCCCATGGCGAGACCACGCTGCTGTGCGTCTCGCGCGCCGACCTGCGCAAGATCTTGAGCCAGCACGTCGAGCTCTACGAAGCCCTGTTGCGCCTGCATGCGCGCCGCATACGCCAGCTCTTCGGCCTGGTGGAAGACCTCAACACCCTGCCCCTGCGCGCGCGCCTGGCCAAGCAGCTGCTGCACCTGGTGCGCAGCTACGGCGTGCCCAGCCTGGCGGATGGCGGCGAAGTGCGCATAGGCCTGCAGCTGGCGCAGGAGGAACTGGCCCAGTTGCTGGGCGCCTCGCGCCAGCGCGTGAACCAGGAACTCAAGGCCATGGAGCGCGAGGAAGCCATACGCATAGAGCCGGGCGGCCTGGTGGTACGCAACCGGCAAGCCTTGATGCGCATTTCCGAAGCCGAAATCGAAAAATAAACACACAGGGGCAAGCCCTTTGAGCACGAGCAACTTCGACCACTTTGTCGGCACCCGGGCCGTGTCCGGCGCCCATGCGTTTGACCTCGACGCGCTCACCGCTTACCTCAGCAGCCACCTGCCCGGCTTCAAGGGCCCGCTGACGGCGGAAATCTTCAAGGGCGGCCAGTCCAACCCGACTTACAAGCTGCTCACGCCCGGCGCGTCTTACGTGATGCGCGCCAAACCCGGGCCGGTGGCCAAGTTGCTGCCTTCGGCCCATGCGGTGGAGCGCGAATTCAAGGTCATGCAAGGCCTGCAGGGCACCGATGTGCCGGTGCCGAAGATGTATTGCCTCTGCGAAGACGAGTCCGTGATTGGCCGCGCCTTCTACGTGATGGAGTTCGTCGAAGGCCGTGTGCTCTGGGACCAGTCCCTGCCCGGCATGGACAAAACCCAGCGCGGCGAGATCTACGACGAGATGAACCGTGTGGTCGCCGCGCTGCACAAGGTGAAGTTCGCCGAGCGGGGCCTGGCCGACTACGGCAAGCCCGGCAACTACTTCGAGCGCCAGATAGGCCGCTGGAGCAAGCAGTACGCAGCCTCCATCACCCAGCCCATCGCCGAGATGGACAGCCTGATGCAATGGCTGCCGGCCAACATCCCGGCCAGTGCGCGCGATGAAAGCCTGGTGTCCATCGTGCACGGCGACTTCCGGCTCGACAACCTGCTGTTCCACGCCACCGAGCCGCGCGTGCTGGCCGTGCTCGACTGGGAGCTGTCCACCCTGGGCCATCCGCTGGCCGACTTCAGCTACCACTGCATGGCCTGGCACATCCCGCCCGGGGCCTTCCGCGGCATAGGCGGGCTGGACGTCGAAAGCCTGGGCATCCCCACCGAATCCGAGTACATACGCCGCTACTGCGAGCGCACCGGCCTGGCCACGCCCGAAGCACTCAAGGCCGACTGGAACTTCTACATGGCCTACAACCTGTTTCGCATCGCGGCCATCCTGCAAGGCATCGCCAAGCGGGTCGAAACCGGGACCGCCTCCAGCGCCCAGGCCGTCAGTTCGGCCGCCGGCGCGCCGCTGCTGGCCAAGATGGCCTGGGGCTTTGCTCTCAAGAGCCAGGGCTGACAACAGCCTCAGCCCTCCCCTTTACAACAACACCGCCCCACACCCCTTTCTGGAGATTTCATGGACTTCAACTACACCCCCAAGGTACAGGAACTGCGGGCGCGCCTGCTCAAGTTCATGGACGAGCACATCTACCCGAACGAGGCGCGCTTCTTCCGCGAGATCGCCGAGAACCGCGCCAAGGGCAATGCCTGGGTGCCGACAAAGCTGGTCGAAGAACTCAAGCCCAAGGCCCGCGCGGCCGGCCTGTGGAACCTGTTTTTGCCGCACTCGCCGCGCGCGCCTGAAGGCTTGTCCAACCTCGAGTACGCGCCGCTGTGCGAAATCATGGGCCGCGTGCCTTTCGCGGCCGAGGTCTTCAACTGCTCGGCGCCCGACACCGGCAACATGGAAACCATCGCCCGCTACGGCTCCGAGGCCAACAAGGACCAGTGGCTGGACCCGCTGCTCAAGGGCGAGATCCGCTCGGCTTTCCTGATGACCGAGCCCGAGGTCGCCTCCTCCGACGCGACCAACATCCAGTGCCGCATTGAGCGCGACGGCGACCACTATGTGCTCAACGGCCTCAAGTGGTGGTCCTCCGGCGCGGGCGACCCGCGCTGCGCCGTCTACATCGTCATGGGCAAGACCAACCCCGACGCTGGCCGCCACGAGCAGCAATCGATGATCCTGGTGCCGGCCAACGCGCCCGGCATCACGGTGATCCGCCCGCTCTCGGTCTTCGGCTACGACGACGCACCGCACGGCCATATGGAGGTGCGCCTGACGAATGTGCGCGTGCCCGCCGCCAACCTGCTGCTGGGCGAAGGCCGCGGTTTTGAAATCGCCCAGGGCCGCCTCGGCCCCGGGCGCATACACCACTGCATGCGCAGCATAGGCATCGCCGAGCGCGCGCTGGAGCTGATGTGCAAGCGCTTGAACAGCCGCGTCGCCTTCGGCAAGCCGATCGCCAGCCAGTCCGTCTGGCACGAACGCATCGCCGAGGCGCGCTGCATGATTGAGCAGGCCCGCCTGCTGACGCTCAAGGCCGCCTACATGATGGACACCGTGGGCAACAAGGTCGCCAAGGCCGAGATCGCGATGATCAAGGTGGTGGCGCCCAATATGGCCTGCCAGATCATCGACTGGGCCATACAGGCCCACGGCGGCGGCGGCGTGTCGGACGACTTCCCGCTGGCTTACGCCTACGCCAGCCAGCGCACCCTGCGCCTGGCCGACGGCCCGGACGAGGTGCACCGCGCCTCGCTGGCCAAGCTGGAACTGGCCAAGCATCTTTTGATGCCCGGCGAAGTCGAAATGCCGATCACGCGCGGCAGCTGAGGCGGATACCCCTCACAAGGTAAGGTCGTTGGTGAGGCCGGCGATCGCCGACTCGCAGGCCGTGGTGAAAACCAGGGCCGCATGCTCCAGCGTGGGCATATCGGCTGGGGTGTACTGCATGCGCAGATAAGCCTTGCCGCGCAGCACCATCAGGATAAAAGGCACCTGCGGGTCGGGTGCCGGCTCAGGCCAGGACATCATCAACTCGACCAGCTGCGGGTCCAGCCAGGCCATCGCATTGGAGCGGTGGTCGGCCATCACCGCATAGCGTTCCCAGAAGGGCTTGGGCAGGCTTTCCCAGCCCACTTCAGGGTACATGGCCAGCCAGCGCACCTCTTCCGGCATGCTGGGATCGGCGGTGGTCTGCAGGGTGTCGGTATAGGCCTGGTAGGCCTTTTTTTCCAGCGCGTCCTTCAGGACCCGGTTCATGACCAGGACGGTGACGTCGTCATTGACCTTGATCTCGCCGCGGGCGCGCAGTTCTTCGCCGCGGATGTAATCGCGCGATGGGCGACCGCGCTCCATCTTCCAGGGCTTGCCGCCCACATTGCCCTTGAGCGAAAAACCCTTGCCCTGCCCCATGCCGGTGAAAGAAAAACCGCGGGTCCCGGCCCATTCGGACACGGCTTCATCCGACGTGGCCGCATCGCCGGCATCCGCCTTACCCGCAACAAAGACTTTCTTCAGCCGCTCGAACATGGTTTTCGCTTTTCTCTTAAAGTGCAGCGACCATCATAGTAGTCAAGGACACCCCGATGATCAATGTTTACTCATGGCCCACACCCAACGGCCATAAAGTCCACATCATGCTGGAAGAATGCGGCCTGCGCCTGGGCCGCGACTGGCAAGCCATTCCGGTCAACATCGGCACCGGCGACCAGTTCAAGCCCGAATTCCTGGCCATCAGCCCGAACAACAAGATCCCGGCCCTGGTCGACCCGGTCGGTCCCGACGGCAAACCCATCTCCGTCTTCGAATCCGGCGCCATCCTGCTCTACCTGGCCGCCAAGACCGGCAAGCTGCTGCCGAAAACCGACCGCCTGAAGTTCCAGGTGCTGCAGTGGCTCATGTTCCAGATGGGCGGTGTCGGACCCATGATCGGCCAGACCCACCATTTCCGCCAGTATGCGCCCGAAAAAATTGACTACGCGATCAAGCGCTATACCAATGAAACCAGGCGCCTTTACGGTGTGATGGACAAGCAGCTGTCCACCCACACCTTCATCGCCTGCGACGAATACAGCATTGCCGACGTCGCCATCTTTCCCTGGCTGCGCAACTGGGAGAACCACGGCATAGACTGGGCCGACTACCCGTACCTCAAAAAATGGTTCGACCTGGTCAGCGAACGCCCCGCCGTGCAGCGCGGCGTCAAGGTGCTGGCCGAGCTGCGCAAGCCCATCACCGACGACAAGGCGCGGGAAGTGCTGTTCGGCAAAACCCAGTACGAAAAGCGCTGAATCGGGGCCCGCCGGCCGGGCCGGCGGCCGGCGATTGAAGGTATGATTCGCGACGAGCTGGAAACGGCGGCCGCCCCTGCGCGGCCTTGCCCCGGCTTGCACACACAGACTGCCCGTAGCTCAGTTGGATAGAGCATCAGCCTTCTAAGCTGAGGGTCGGGGGTTCGATCCCCTCCGGGCAGGCCAGACATGGCGCCAGCCGCGCGCCCCTCACCCGGCACCTGGGAACTTCGCTGATACCGCCGGCCAAGGCCGGAGGTATATATTCGGGGTTACGGCCGCGAGCCCGAAGGCCGTCAAAACCAAGGAGGCGAGCAAACATGCCCAGACCAACCATGCTGCTGGTGGAGGATAACCCCGCTCACGTCGAGTTGACGTTGGTGACGCTGCAGGAAAACGGCGCCGACCATGAAGTCATCGTCGCCCGCGACGGCAAGGAAGCCCTGGACTACCTTTTCTGCGAAGGTGCTTACAGCGGCCGGCCGTCCGACCAGCCGCCCGAGCTGGTCATGCTGGACCTGAATTTGCCCGGGCTCAGCGGCGCGCAAGTCATGCAGCGCATGCGCGGCGACCCCCGCACCTTCTTTGTGCCCGTCGTCATTTTGACCTCCGAGCCCAAATACTCCCCGATCGTGAAAGAAATCCAGGGCGGCCTTAACAGCTATGTGCGCAAGCCGCTGCATTTCCGGGATTTCCAGGAAAAGCTGGAACAGGTGCGCGAATATTGGCGCACGTCCAACTTCGGGCCGCTCAAATCCTGAGGACGGCACCCCTCAGGGCCCAGAACTTGGGCCGTTGAGGCGAACCAGGCGGACATGAAAAAGCCCACTGGCGTGGGCTTTTTACGGGGAAATGATGGTCGGAGTACAAGGATTCGAACCTTGGACCCCCTGGTCCCAAACCAGGTGCGCTACCAGACTGCGCCACACTCCGACTAGTCAAATATTATAGCCCGAACCCGCTACACTTTCCCGCGGCCGTCCTCATTTTTTCCATTCACTGGATCGCACCATGAAACTTCGCCGCGCTGCCCAGCCTGGTCCGCACCGGCCCGACGCAAAGGCTTGCCGCGGCAAGCCTGAAGCCGCATGAGGATGGAGGCCATCGCCAGGGCCGTGTCCGGGGTGGACAAAGGCCTGACCCGCATGACCGCGGTGTTCGGTCTGCTGGTGCTGCCGCTGGCGGCGCTGCTGCTGGCCCAATGGCCGCTGCGTGAACTCGTGCAAGCCTACTCGCGCCAGGCCAATGACGCGGCGCAGGTGCTGTTCGCGCTGTATGTGGCGGTGGCCGTGACCGCGGCCTCCAGAAGCCATTCCCATCTGGCCTCCCTGCAGCCGCATCCGAGCGGCGCACCCCGCCCGCGCGGGCATGCCTGGGCATTGCTGGCCTGCGTCACGCCCTGGGCGCTGTTCATGCTCTGGGCCGGCTGGCCGCTGGTGGCGGCTTCGGTGGCTTCTTTGGAGCGCTTTGGCGAAACGCTCACGCCGGGTTATTTTGTGATCAAGCTCGCCATGGCGCTGATGCTTCTGCTGGTGCTGGCCGAAGGCCTGCTGGAACTGCTGCCGCACGGCCGCGCGCCGGGCTCGCCATGAGCCTCACCGGTCCCCTGGCGGGCGTGTGGATGCTGCTGGCGCTGGGCACGCTGATTCTCGCCACCGGCCTGCCGGTCTGGGCCTTGCTGATAGGCGTGTCCAGCCTGTTCGCCGCGATGGGCCTGGCTACGGGCACCTTCGACCTGCAGATCCTGCAGGCCCTGCCGGTGCGTACGCTGGGCCTGCTGGAAAACGATTTGCTGCAGGCCATGCCGCTGTACGTCTTTATGGGCATTTTGCTGCAGCGCCTGACGGTGGCCGATGCTCTGTTCTCCTCGCTGTTACGGCTGTTCCGCCCGCTGGCCGGCGCGCATGCGCTCTCGGCCCTGGGCGTGGGCGCCCTCATCGCCCCCATGAACGGCTCGGTCGCCTCCAGTTCGGCCCTGCTTTCGCGCCTGGTGGCGCCGCGCATGGCGCACCTGGACACCGCCCGGGCCGTCTCCATCATCAGCGTGGCCGCCACCATAGGCGTGGTGGTGCCGCCTTCGCTGGTGTTGCTGCTGCTGGGCGACGCCATGATGCTGGCGCACCTGGAAGCCAGCCGGCTGCCCGGTTACCTGCAGGCCGGCCAGCGCATCATCAACACCCAGGACGTGATGCATGCCGCGCTGCTGCCCGCCCTGTGCGTGCTGGCGCTCTGGGCCCTGGTGGCCTGGCGCCAGGCACGCAAGCTCAAGGAAACACCGCCGCAAGCCCCCGCCAGCCGGTCGCAGACGGCCATCGCCCTGGCCGCGGGCGGCACCATCCTTGTGCTGCTGGCCGGCGTCTTTACCGGAAAGCTTTACGCGGTGGAGGCGGCGGCCACCGGCGCGATGCTGCTGGTCGCCACGACCCTCATGGGCCGTTCGCTGCCGGCCTCCGGCTGGCGGCTGGTGCTGGCCGACACGCTCAAGCTCAGCGGCGCGCTGTTCGCGCTGCTGGTCGGTGCCACCACCTTCAGCCTGGTGTTTCGCATCTTCGGCACCGACCGCTGGCTTAACGGCCTGCTGCTGGGCTCCACACTGCCGCCGGGCGTGACGGCGGCGCTGGTGCTGTTGCTGGTGGCCCTGTGCGCCTGGGTGCTGGATGCCTTCGAGATGATTTTTGTCATCGTGCCCATCGTTGCGCCCGCGCTCATCGCGCGCCTGGGCGACGCCCAGCAGGCGGCTGTGCTGCTGCTCCTGGTGCTGCAGCTGAGTTTCCTGATTCCGCCCATGGGGTATGCGGTGCTGATGGCCCGCTCCCGCTCGGGCCTGCCGGCCATTTCAAGCCGGCGCCTGCTGGGTGCGCTGTGGCCCATGCTGCTGGTCCAGGTCGCGCTCACAACGGCGGTGTTCGCGTTTCCCGGGCTGGTGCACGGGCTGGACGCCCCCCGGACCGAAACCGCCGGCAGTGCACCGCCATCCGATGAGGACATTGCGCGACAGATGCGGGAGATGTCCAACGCCGGCAAAGACGATTCTCCGACTCCCCCCTGAATCCGGGTATTTGGCACCTTCTGCGCTTGTTGACCGGGCTCAAGGGCCTTTGTACATTTAGACACACCCATAATCAAAGGGATTAACTTTTCGAGGGAGTCTAATGAAATCGTTCCTGATATCCGTTGTGTTTTCTCTGTGGGCTCACGCCGCACTCGCCCTGCCTCCAAAGGTTGAAGCCGATCGTTTGATCCTTCTCGCCAAAGCGGCATTGGAGGCCAAGGCATACGACGATGCGGGCGCCAAGCTGGCCCAGGCGCAAGCACTGAAGACTTCATTACCCGAGGACTTTGCTGTCACATATGCCAGCGCACTGTCCGGGCAGGGGAAAACCGACAAGGCCAAAGAGGTTCTGGAAGCGTATTTGAATAAATACGGAACTACAGGGCCCTCTTACAAGACCGCCTTGTCCATGCTGGTTCAGCTTGAAGGAAAGCCGGCAGCTTCAAGCGCATCCGCCGCCCCGCCCTCCGCATCAACAGCCAATACACCACAGGATTGGGGTCTGACGGCCAGCGATCTCTCTATCCTCACCGGGGCCGACCTCTCCAAGAAAGCCCGGTTGGCTGAGCGACGGGCGGAAATTTTGAAAGCTGCACAAGCAGGCGACAAAGTAGCGCAATACCTGATTGGTAATTCATACCTTAATGGCATTGGCGTCCAGAAGGACGATGCGCAGGCAGTTGCATGGTTCACCAAATCGGCAGAGCAAGGTCTGGTTCGCGCAGTTGCCGTGTTGGGTAGCTTCACAGTTCGAGGGATAGGTACGCCAGAAGATTCGATGGAAGGATTCAGGCTGCTTCTAAAGGCGTCCAACGCCGGCAACGCTTATGCCAGTTATGAGCTTGCAATCCTGACTCTTGTGGGTCGTGCAAAAGGCGACGGTGTCGTACAGTATTCGTACCTGAAACGACCAGTGGCGATGAAGGAGTTGGAGGCGTCAGCTGCAGCTGGCTTTAGCGCAGCCCAGTATTCCCTTGGCCACGCTTATATGGTGGGCAATGAGGATTACCGCCAGGATTTAAAGCTGGCCCGCTATTGGCTTGAAAAAGCGGCAGCCCAGCAACTCCCCAATGCGGTAGAGGCACTGGCGAAACTTCCAGCGGGAAGATGACCCCAAAAACGATGAAACGCTTTTTGACAACGCATCCGTCTTACATCGCATGACACTGAAAATCGTGAAGCTCGGTTCGCCACGCAGCTCAGATGAAGGCCTGCGCATAGGCACCGTGCGCCGGCCGCCCAGAGGTGTGCCCAAAACCGAGTTCGCCTCAGGCAACTGGTATGACGTGTGGTACCCCAACCTCGCCCCGAGCGTGGAGACCATGAAGCTCGGCCAGTCGGTCGAATCCGACAAGGACTGGGCGGCCTTCAGTAAAAAATACCGCGCCGAGATGAACGAGCCCGACGCCAGCCGCAACCTGGACTTGCTGGCGGCACTGTCACACCAGGCGAATTTTTCGATGGGCTGCTATTGCGAGAACGAGGCGCGCTGCCACCGCTCGCTGCTGCGTGGATTGCTCCAGGAAAGAGGCGCAAGCATTGCCTGAAGGGGAAAACGGCCTTTGAGGCCTTTGATATTCAACCAAGGAAACCATGATCCGTCGTGAACGACTCACCGCCACCGTCGAAGGCGACTTTGTGGTGTTCCTCATCGGCATGCGCATCAACCAGCCGCTGAAGCTGCACAAGTGGCTCCCTGTCGCAGGGGCCATGCCGCGCATGATCAAGGAGTTGCGCCAACAGCCTGAACTGGGTTTGCTGCATGCGGAGATGTGGTTTTCCAGGACCATCATCCTGGTGCAGTACTGGCGCTCGATGGAGCAGCTCCTGGCCTACGCAAAGGACCGCCAGGCCCAGCACCTGCCGGCCTGGCAAGCGTTCAACAAAGCGGTGGGTACAGATGGCTCGGTGGGCATCTGGCACGAAACCTATGCGGCCTCGGCGGGCAGCTACGAAAACGTCTACGTCAACATGCCGGCATTCGGGCTCGGAAGAGCCGGCATCCTGCAAGCGGCAGCAGGCGGCAGGCAATCGGCGGCGGGCAGGCTTCGCGCCCATGAAGCTCCACCCTGAACCGGCCTGAGCCAGCCGCTCACAACTTCACGTACTCGTACTCCAGCGGGTTGGCATTGATGCCGCGATCCGGCGGTGCAATCCACGCGGCCATCTTGCCGGGCTCCGTGACACGGTTCATCAGGCTTTTGACAAACGCCGTGTCGGCCGCCGTGGGCAGCCACTGGTCCTTCCCGGCCTCAAAGTCGGCGGCGCTGATCGGCTTGCCCTGCGGGTCGGTGAAATTGCCGGCCCAGGCACCGACCTCGCGGCGAAAGCGCGTCGAAGGCAAGGTCAGCTCAAAGTCCACGCCGGCACGCTTGATGCCCATGTTCCAGCGCGTCACGCCGACATTGCAATCCTTGACGTATTCAAGGCGCGTGATTTCATTCATGCCGTTGCGGGTCGAGATGGTCTCGTTCTTGAGGCCGCCCTGCCCGTCAGGCACCACGATGCTCATCTCGGTTTCCAGCTCCAGGTGGTCGGCGAACTTGGCTTCGTCGGGACGGCCCTTGATGCCGTTGCTGAAGTAGTTGGCGGCGTTCGACGAGGCTTCCGAGCCGAACAGGTCCAGCGACGAAGTGAACCAGAAATTCATGAACTTCTGGATGGTGGGCAGGTCGATCACGCCGGCCTTGCGCAGCGTGGCCACGTCATCGGTGTCCAGCTCCTTCATCACCTCCAGCGTGCGCTTGATGACGCGGCCCACGCCGGTCTCGCCGACAAACATGTGGTGGGCTTCCTCGGTCAGCATGAAGCGCGTGGTGCGGGCCAGCGGGTCGAAGGCGGATTCCGCGAATGACTTGAGCTGGAACTTGCCGTCGCGATCGGTGAAGTAGGTGAACATGAAAAAGCTCAGCCAGTTGTCCATGGGCTCGTTAAAGGTGCCCAGGATGCGCGGCTTGTCAGCGTCACCGCTGTGGCGCATCAACAGCTCCTCGGCCTCTTCGCGGCCGTCGCGGCCGAAATGCGCATGCAGCAGGTACACCATGGCCCAGAGGTGCCGACCCTCTTCCACATTGACCTGGAACAGGTTGCGCAGGTCGTAGAGCGAAGGCGCGGTATGGCCCAGCAGGCGCTGCTGCTCGACCGAGGCCGGCTCGGTGTCGCCCTGGGTCACGATGAGGCGGCGGAAGGTGGAGCGGTATTCACCGGGCACGTCCTGCCAGACCTCCTCGCCCATGTGGTCGCCAAAGCCGATCTTGCGGCCCTCCTCCTTGTCGGCCAGGAAAATGCCCCAGCGGTAGTCAGGCATAGGCGTGTAGCCGTAGCTGGCCCAGCCCGAAGCGTCCACGCCCACGGCGGTGCGCAAATAAACTTCCTTGGCCTTGAAGTCGCTGGGGCCCATCTCATCCCACCAGTTCAGGAAAGCCGGCTGCCAGTGCTCCAGCGCACGCTGGAGCTGGCGGTTTTCGCCCAGGTGGACGTTGTTGGGGATCAGGGCTTGGAGGTCTATGGTGCTCATGGTGTTTCCTTAAATCCGTTTCCAGTCGAACTTGGCTTTTTTGCCGGTTCCGAAAAGTTTTAGAGCGCCGTCCTCACCCACCGCATTCGGCCGAATGAAGATCCAGTTCTGCCAGGCTGAGAGGCGGCCGAAGACGCGCGTCTCCATGGTCTCCTTGCCCGGGAAGCGCAGCGAGGCTTCCATGCCGGTCATGGCGTCGGGCGAGAGCGAAGCACGCTCTTCCAGCATGATGCGGATCTCGTCTTCCCAGTCGATGTCGTCGGGCGTCAGGGTCACCAGGCCCAGCGCCAGCGCCTGGTCGGCGCGCAGCGGGCTGTCGCCGAGTTTTTGCAACTGGGAAATCGTGGCCTCATCTTCACAAAAGCGCGTCTGCAAGCGCGTCAGGCCGTTGACGGCCGGGAACCAGCCAAAGTTGGCCGGGCTCAGTTGCAGCGCCGGTGCGCTGTCGGGTGCGTCGGGCAAATCCAGCATGTAGATGCGGTCGCAGGCCAGGGCCAACTCATAAAAGGTGCCGGCAAAACACGACCCCGCATCGGCCAGCGCGATCAGCGAACGGCTGGTGACGTCCAGCCGGGCCAGCGTGCGGCGCAGCGCGCCCGTGGTTTCTTTCACCAGCCAGTGGTCTTTGAGTTTGGCCAGCACTTCATCCATGCGGATGACCTGGCCGGCATCGCCCGTGGTCTTGATGACCCAGGTGCCGACTTCGAGTTCATTGGTGCGCAGGTTCAGGATGGCGTCGTCAAGTTCGCGCTGCAGCTTGAGCGGGTACCAGCTGGCGCCGGCCGCTTCAATCGCTTCAGGTGTGGATTCAATGGGGCTTGCGGGCGCTTTCACAGTCAGCGTGGCGATGCGCTTTTCGCGGTCCACCTGCGCGTCGACCACGCTGTAGTGGTAGCCGCTGTCGTCGATCAAGGCCTTGAGCGGCGTCAGTTCTATGCCCTTGGCGCCGGCCCGTGTGGACTGCGCGCGCAGCGCCTGGATTTCAGCGGCCAGCAGCTCTCCGAACTGCTGCGGCTTGGCATGGGCGTCTATCAGCTTCCAGTCCTTGGCGCGGTCGGCGCGCACGCCCTCGGAGGTCGTGCAGAAAATGTCGGCCAGGTCGCGGCGCACCTTGCGCTTGTCGGTCACGCGGGTCAGGCCGCCGGTGCCGGGCAGCACGCCCAGCAAAGGCACTTCGGGCAGGCTCACGGTGGAGGAGCGGTCGTCCACCATGATGATGCGGTCGCAGGCCAGGGCCAGCTCGTAGCCGCCGCCGGCGCAGGCGCCGGTCACCGCGGCAACCGCCTTCAAGCCGTCATGGCGCGAAGAGTCTTCCAGGCCGTTGCGGGTTTCGTTGGTGAACTTGCAGAAGTTGACCTTCCAGCCGTGCGTCGAGAGGCCCAGCATGTAAATATTGGCGCCCGAGCACCAGATCTTTTCCTTGCCCGACTCGAACACCAGCACCTTGACGGCCGGGTGCTCGAAGCGCACGCGGTTGATGGCGTCGTGCAGCTCGATGTCCACGCCCAGGTCGTAGCTGTTGAGCTTGAGCTTGTAGCCGGGCTTGATGCCGCCGTCTTCATTGATGTCGAGCTTCAGGCGTGCAACGTCGCCCTCCACGCTCAGCGTCCAATGCTGGTATTTGCCCGGGTGGGTGGAAAAGCTCACGAGCTCGCGCTCCTGGCCGGCAATGACCTGTTTGAATAAAAGCGGCTCTGTCATGGCGTTCATGGGTTTGTCTCCGGTTAGGTCTGTTTCTGCTTTACTGCTGGTCGCGCACGGGTGTTTTGGGAACGGCGCGTTCCAGGTCTTTGAGGCTTTGTTTCAGTGTGCGCGCGGCGGTATCAACCACGGCGTCGGCGCGGGCATAGAGGGCTTCGCGGCTCGAGAGGATGCGGCGTATGTCTTCCATCGCCTCGTCGGTCGCGCCGCGGGTCGTGTCAAAAGGCCGCATGTCGCCCTGGGCCACCACGCGGGCCATATGTTCCTCGGGGCTGGCCTTGAGCCAGACACAATAAAACCGGCTTTGCAGCAGGTCGAAGGTTTCGCGCTCACTGACGATGCTGCCGCCCGTGGTCATGACCACGCCTTCCGGGTGGTTCTCGGCGATGCGGAACAGTGCGCGCCGCTCATAACGCCGATAGCCGGCCTGCCCGTGCAGCAGCAGGATTTCGTTCATGCTGGTGCCGGCCTCGCGTTCGATTTCGCGGTCCAGCTCTATGAAAGGCACGCCGCGCTCGGCCGCCAGCTGGCTGCCCAGCGTGGATTTTCCGGCGCCGCGCAAGCCTATCAGCGCCACGCGCTGTTCGCGGCCCAGCGAATCGCTGAGGCCAAAGGTGCCGCCCAGCAGGCTGTAGGCCTGGTCCAGCTGGGCATCATCGAGCCGCGTCAACAGGCCCTGCACACGGGCCAGCGCCGGGCGCGGGGCGTCCTGCAGTAGCTCCAGAATGGAGATGTTGAGCGCGCGGGCCGCCGCTTCGAGCGAATTGATGGAGACATTGCCCTTGCCGCTTTCCACGTCGGCCAGAAAGCGCTCGCTCAGGCCCGAATCCGAAGCCAGCTGCTTGCGCGTCATGCCGCGGCGGGCACGCCAGGCGCGAACGCGGGCACCCAGTTCGCTGAGCGTGGCTTTCGATTCCTGTTCAGACATGATTTCCAAGAAGCACCTGTCTCAAAAACACCTGTGAAAACCCTAGGAAGGGGCTTGGGTGGTTGCGATTTGAATGAATTGCAGTATACTTCAGGTTAAATTGATGTCAAGCAGTTTATTGCATCTTTATCCGGAGATCCTTGATGAAACTCAAAATCCTTGTAGGCACCATGACCAGCACCGCCGACTATGTGGCGCAAGCGATCCAGATGGACTGCGCCGACCTGGTCAGCGAAATCGAGGTCGAGCTGATGGACAAGCTTGACATCAGCGTCTTCGATGCGGCCAAGGCCGAAGATGCACTTTATCTCATCTGCAGCTCCACCTATGGCTCGGGCGACGTGCCCGACAATGCGCGCGCCCTCTATGAATCACTGGGCAGCAACCCGCAATTCCTCGGCCATGTGCGCTACGGCGTGATTGCGCTGGGCGACCGTACTTATATGCAGACCTTTTGCTTCGGCGGCAAAAAGTTCGACGAGCGCCTGCAGGACCTGGGCGCGCAGCGCATAGGCGAGATCTGGTGCCATGACGCAAGCAGCGGCACCATGCCGGAAACCGAGGGCACCGAGTGGTGCCGCCAGTGGCTCACCGGCGCCCTGCAGACATTGGGGGCCAGCCCCGCCACCGCCTGACATACAAAAGAAGATCCCGTAGCGCTTGATCAGCGTGCGCAAGCAGCTACCAAAATAACAGCAATCTGGAGACAAGCATGCAAACAAGCAGCGCAGACCATTCGGCAAGCCCGCCCCGGGTGAGCATCCCGCGCGACTACAACGCGGCGCACGACCTGCTGGCGCGCAACGCCACGCGCCCGGGCAAAGTGGCTTTTGTGGACGCGCTGAGCGGCGAGCAGCTGAGCTACGGCGAGCTTGCCGAGCAATCCCACCGTTTCGCCAATGCCCTGCGCGCCCAGGGCTTCGCGCCCGAAAGCCGCGTGCTGCTGGCCATGCTGGACACGCCGCAGTGGCCGGTCGCCTTCCTCGGCTGCATACTCGCGGGCGTGCTGCCCATCGCGGCCAACACCTTGCTGACCACGCAGGACTTCGAGTTCATGCTGCGCGACTCGCGCGCCCGGGGCCTGATCGTCTCGCACGCCCTGCTGCCGGCCTTCGAGCCGCTGCTCGGAAAAATCGACACGCTGAAAACAGTGGTCGTTGCCGGCGTTGACGACTGCGCGCCGCACGCCAGCCTGGCCGGCCTGCTGCGCGCGGCGCCGGCCACGCCCACCGTCACCACCACCTGCGCCGACGACGCCTGTTTCTGGCTGTATTCCAGCGGCTCCACCGGCACCCCCAAGGGCACGGTGCACCTGCACAGCCATTTGATCCAGACGGCCGAGCTCTACGGCCGCGGTGTGCTGGGCATACGCGAGTCCGACGTGGTGTATTCCGCCGCCAAGCTGTTTTTTGCCTACGGCCTGGGCAATGCGCTGACCTTCCCCATGAGCGTGGGCGCCACCACTGTGCTGCTGCCGGCGCGCCCGGCGCCGGCCGATGTTTTTGCCCTGCTCAAAAAATACCGGCCGACGATTTTCTACGGCGTGCCCACACTGTATGCCGCCCTGCTGGCCGACCCGGCCAAGCCGGCGAAGTCCGAACTAAGCCTGCGCGTGTGCACCAGCGCGGGCGAGGCCCTGCCCGCCGAGATCGGTAAAAAATGGACGGCGCAGTACGGCTGCGAAATCCTGGACGGCATAGGCTCCACCGAGATGCTGCACATCTTTTTGTCCAACCGGCCCGGCGAGGTGCGCTACGGCACCACCGGCCAGGCGGTCCCGGGCTACGCCCTGCGCATCATGGGTGACGACGGCCGCGAATGCGCCGACGGCGAGATCGGCGAGCTGCAGATCAGCGGCCCCAGCGCCGCCATCATGTACTGGAACAACCGCGCCAAGACCAAGGCCACCTTCGCCGGCGAATGGACCAAGAGCGGCGACAAGTACACCCGCGACGCCGACGGTTTTTACACCTATGGCGGGCGCAGCGACGACATGCTCAAGGTCGGCGGCATCTATGTCTCGCCCTTCGAGGTCGAGGCTTGCCTGATGACGCACCCCGCCGTGCTGGAAGTGGCGGTCATCGGCGTGGCTGATGCCGACGAGCTCGTCAAACCCAAGGCTTATGTGGTGTTCAAGGCCGGCCAGAGCGCCACCATGGACGAGCTCAAGGCCCATGTGAAGCAGCAGCTCGCGCCCTACAAATACCCGCGCTGGATAGAGTTCGTCAGCGAACTGCCCAAGACGGCCACCGGCAAGATCCAGCGCTTCAAGCTGCGCCAGCCGCGCTGAGCCGCCGCGCGCAAAAAGAGCCCGGCGTGCGGCAACAGGGCAGCGCAAAAAAGTGCAAACCGGCCCAAATCAGGCACAGTCATTGCTTTAGATGTAAACAATTTAATCCTCAATCTCGGGTTTTACACTAGGGCCGGCCACACAACGCACGCTTACCATTCGTCTAACAGTTTTCAGCCTCAACCAGGAGCTATTCCATGACTTCACGCCGACTTGTATTGACCCGCAGCGCCGCCATGATAGGGGCGGCCTCCACCGGCCTTTTGCTCCCCGAAATCGTGCGCGCGCAGTCCGGCAAGGTGCGTGTCGGCTTCATGCTGCCCTATACCGGTACCTTCGCGCAGCTCGGCGTGGCCATTGAAAACGGTTTTCGCATGGCCATCAACGAACAAGGCGGCAAGCTGGGCGGCCGCGAGATCGAATACTTCAAGGTGGACGACGAGTCCGAGCCCTCCAAGGGCATTGAAAACGCCAACAAGCTGGTGCAGCGCGACAAGGTCGACGTGCTGGTCGGCACGGTGCACTCGGGTGTGCAGATGGGCATCCAGAAGGTCGCGCGCGACAGTGGCGTGCTGAGCCTGATCCCCAATGCCGGCGTGCACGCCGCCACACGCAGCCTGTGCGCGCCCAATGTGTTCCGCACCTCCTTCACCAATTCCCAGCCCACGCGCGCCCTGGGCAAGGCCATGGTGGACCGCGGCCACAAGAAGGCCGTCTGGATCACCTGGAAATACGCGGCCGGCGACGAGGCTTTTGAAGGCTTCAAGGAAAGCTACACCGCCGCGGGCGGCACCATCGTCAAGGAACTGGGCCTGCCCTTCCCGCAGGTTGAGTTCCAGGCCTTGCTGACCGAGATCGCCGCGCTCAAGCCCGATGCCGTGGCCTGCTTCTTCGCCGGCGGCGGCGCCGCCAAATTCATCAAGGACTACGCCGCCGCGGGCCTGAAGGAAAAAATCCCGCTGTACGGCTCCGGCTTCCTGACCGAAGGCGTGCTCGACGCCGCCGGCCCCGCGGCCAACGGCATCATCACGACCATGCACTACAGCGACTCGCTGCCGACCCAGCGCAACGGCCAGTTCCGCCTGAGCTACGCCAAGACATTCAAGATGCAGCCCGACGTCTACGCCGTCCAGGGCTACGACACCGGCCTGCTGCTGATCCAGGGCGCCAATGCCGTCAAGGGCGACCTGAGCGCCAAGCCGGCCCTCTACAAGGCCCTGGAAGGCGCCGTCATCGACAGCCCGCGCGGCAAGTGGACCATGAGCCCCTCGCACAACCCGGTGCAGGACATGTACCTGCGCGTGGTCGAGAACAAGGAAAACAAGGTGATTGGTGTTGCCGCCAAGGCGCTCGCAGACTCCGGCGCCGGCTGCAAGATGGGTTAAAACATGGCCCCCACGGTCGCTCACTGCGTGTAGCTCCCTGCCCCCCGAGGGGGCCGCCCGCCTGCGGTCTGGCAAAGCCAGTCCCGCGGCTCATGCTGGTATGAAGTCACGTGGGCCGTAACACCTCATTCTTGGGTAAAACTGGTATCGCGCGTGCTTACAGGCTTGCCACGATGCTATCTTCTCCACCATGACGCTCACCACCTACCTCCTCTACGTAGCAGCCGTCGCGCTGCTGATCCTCACGCCCGGCCCGACCATGCTGATGTGCATGACCAATGCACTCAACCATGGCCCGCGCAAAGCCATGACGTCCGTGGCCGGAAGCGTGGCCGCGGTGCTGTGCGTCATGCTGCTGTCGGCCATGGGCCTGGGCGCGCTGCTGGCGGCGTCCGAAACCGCCTTCACGGTAGCCAAGCTCATTGGCGCGGCCTACCTGATCTGGCTGGGCATCAAGACCTTCCGTAGTGAGGCGGCCGTGTTTGACGGCACGGCCAAAGACAACAGCCCCTCGCAGCGCCGCTCGTTTTTCCTGCGCGGCTTCCTGGTCGGCGCCAGCAACCCCAAGGCCGTGCTGTTCTTCGCGGCCTTCTTCCCGCAGTTCCTGAACCCGGCCGCGCCCTTTGTGCCGCAGTTCGCCATCCTGGCGCTGACCTTTATGGCCTTTGAGTTCACGGTGCTGACTTGCTGCGCGCTGGGCGTCTCGCGCATCGCGCCGCTGCTGCGCTCCAGCCGTGCCGTGCGCTGGTTCAACCGGGTGTCGGGCGGCCTCTTCACCCTGATGGGCAGCCTCTTGTTGTTCACACGTCGCCACACATAAACCTGATTTATGGATTTAGCCAACTTCCTTATCCAGCTGCTCAACAGCGTCCAGTACGGCCTGCTGCTGTTCATGCTGGCCGCCGGCCTCACGCTGATCTTCGGCATCATGGGCGTGGTCAACCTGGCCCACGGCAGTTTTTACATGCTGGGCGCCTACCTGGCCTGGTCACTCAGCACGCTGACGGGCAGCCTCACGCTGGCCATCGTGATGGGCGCGGTGCTCTCGGTCGCCTTCGGCCTGGCGCTGGAATGGCTGCTGTTTCGCCACTTCTACAAGCGCGACCACCTGGACCAGGTGCTGCTGACTTTCGGCCTGATCTACATCTTTGAGGAAGTGCGCTCCATCCTCTGGGGCGACGACGTGCACGGCGTCACGATTCCCGATGTGCTGAGCGCCTCGATCCCGCTCACCGAGAACCTCTCCTATCCCGTCTACCGGCTGTTCATGTCGGGTGTCTGCATCGCGCTGGCCCTGGGCCTTTATTTCATGATCTCCAAGACCCGGCTGGGCATGAAGATACGCGCCGGCGCCTTCAACCGCGACATGGCCGAATCGCTGGGCATCAACATCAAGCTAATCCATGCCGTGGTCTTCGCGCTGGGCGTGGGTTTGGCCGCGGTGGCGGGCATGATCGCCGCGCCGGTCGCCAGCGTCTATCCCAATATGGGCTCCCAGGTGCTCATCATGTGCTTTGTGGTGGTGGTAATAGGCGGCATAGGCTCGGTGCGCGGTGCGCTGATTTCCGCGTTGCTGGTGGGCCTGGTCGATACCTTTGGCAAGGTGCTGCTGCCTTCGATGGCGGGCATGCTGGTTTATATGTTGATGGCTGCTGTCCTTTTGTGGAAGCCAGAAGGACTGTTTAAACAATGAGCTCAGCAAAAGCAAACCTCGAAATCCTGCCACGCGGCGTGCAGGTAGCGCTGGGCCTGGGGCTGGTCGCGCTGGCCGCCTTCCCTTTTGTCGGCACCGACTTCTACACCCAGATGGTCACGCGCATGATGATCATGGCCATCTTCGCGATGAGCCTTGATTTGCTGCAGGGCGTGAGCGGCCTGGTGTCGCTGGGCCATGCGGCCTACTTCGGCCTGGCCGGCTACGCGCTGGCCTTTCTGACGCCCGCGGGCGCACCCGTGAGCCTGTGGTGGACGCTGCCGGTGGCCGTGCTGGCCTCGGGCCTGGCCGCGCTCATCATCGGCTTTTTTGTGGTGCGCACGCACGGCATCTATTTCATCATGGTCACCATGGCTTTTGCGCAGATGGTGTTCTACCTCTTCTTCGACAACAAGGCCCTGGGCGGCTCCGACGGGCTCTACATCAACTTCAAGCCCAGCGCGGCCGTCTTCGGCTGGACGCCCTTCGACCTGGACAGCAAACTCACGCTCTACTACTTCACGCTGGGCGCCATGCTGCTGGTGTACGCCTTTTTACGCCGCCTGCTCTGGAGCCCCTTCGGCCGCACGCTGGCCGGCATACGCGTCAACGAGCACCGCATGCGCGCCATGGGCTTCGGCACCTTCGGCTACAAGCTCTCGGCCTTCACGCTGGCCGGCGCGCTCGCGGGCCTGGCCGGCTACCTGTGGGGCACGCAGACCGGCTACATCAACCCCGAGCTCATGGGTTTTCACATGAGCGCGCACGCCATCATGATGGTCATCCTGGGCGGCATGGGCAATTTCGCCGGTGCCATCGTCGGCGCCTTCGCGTTTGAATACCTGCTGCATGTGTTCAAGGATCTCCCGACCATCGGAAGCGTGAACCTCGGCAAGCACTGGCAACTCTGGATGGGCCTGTTCATCGTGCTGCTGGTGGTCTTCGCGCCGCGCGGCATCCTGGGCCTGGTCGAAAAATTCACCCAGCGCAAAAACAAAGCGGAGGCCGGCCATGAGTGAAGTCTTGCGCGACGCCGGGCCGCCCCAAGGCGCGCACGCCCCCTCGGGGGGCAGCGCATTACACGAAGTGAAAAGCGTGGGGGCCCTACTCTCTGCAAAGAATTTGACAAAACGCTTCGGTGGGCTGGCTGCGGTCAATGACGTTTCCATCAGCCTCTGGCGCAACCACATCCACGCGGTCATAGGCCCCAACGGCGCGGGCAAGTCCACCTTGACGAACCTGCTCTCGGGCGACCTGCCGCCCACCTCGGGCAGCGTCACCCTGGGCAGCCAGGACGTGACCGGCTGGACGCCCGAAAAAATCTCGGGCAAGGGCCTGGGCCGCAGCTACCAGAAGACGAATATCTTTTTGCCCTTCAGCGTATGGGAAAACGTCAGGCTGGCCTCGCAGTCGCGTGCGCCGAATGCCGCGCGCTGGCTGCAGCGCGCCACCGGCTTCGCGGCGGTCAATGCCCGCGCGGAACAAGCGCTGGAACTGGCCGGCCTGCAAAACCGCAAGCACAGCATCGCCGGCACCATCAGCCACGGTGAGCAGCGCCAGCTTGAGATCGCCATGACCCTGGCCACAGAGCCGCAGGTGCTGTTGCTGGACGAACCGCTGGCCGGCATGGGCGTGGCCGAGGCCGAACGCATGGTCGCCCTGCTGCTGGCCATCAAGAAAAACCACGGCATCCTGCTGGTCGAGCACGACATGGACGCGGTCTTCACCCTGGCCGACAAGCTCACCGTGATGGTCAACGGCCAGGTGATCGCCAGCGGCACACCGGCGCAAATCCGCGCCGATGCCGGCGTGCAGGCGGCCTACCTTGGCGAGGAACACTGAGAATATGGCCCTCACGCTTCTCACTTCGTGTAGTGCGCTGCCCCCCGAGGGGGCTGGCCTTGCTTGGGGCGGCCCGGCGCTGCGGCCTCGCCTGGAGAATTTATGAGCATGGTTGAAAAACAGATAGACATCCTGATCGGCGCCCAGGACATCAACACCTACTACGGCGCCAGCCATGTGCTGCGCGGCATTGACTTCCACGTCGCGCGCGGCGAGACGATTGGCCTCATGGGCCGCAACGGCATGGGCAAGAGCACCTTGCTCAAAAGCATCATGGGCCTGGTCAAGCCGCGCTCAGGCACGGTCGCGATCAACGGCCGGCCCATGACGGGCGCCCCGCCCTATGAAATCGCCCGCCTGGGCATCGCCTATGTGCCCGAGGGCCGCGGCATTTTCGGCAACCTCAGCGTGGTCGAGAACCTCAAGATGGCGGCACGCCCCGGCACCCAAGGCCAGCGCGACTGGACTTACGAACGCGTGCTCGAGACCTTTCCGCGCCTGAAGGAACGCCTGGGCCATGGCGGCCAGCAGCTCTCGGGCGGCGAGCAGCAGATGCTGACCATAGGCCGTGCGCTTATGACCAACCCGGACGTGCTGATCCTGGACGAAGCCACCGAAGGCCTGGCGCCGCTGATCGCGCGCGACATCTGGCGCATCTGCGGCCTGATCCGCGAGACCGGCATCAGCAGCGTGATCGTCGACAAGAACTGGAAGCACGTCACCCAGATCACCGACCGCAACGTGATCCTGGTCAAGGGCCAGGTCGTGTTTGAGGGTAGCTCGGCCGAGCTGCATGCCAAGCCTGAGCTGCTGGCGCAATACCTGGGCGTATGAATCGGAAGTCATCTACGGTATGACTGAAACTTTGGCCAACAACCGAATTCCCAGGCGCTCTTCCATCTGGCCCCGGTGGCCGCTGCTGGTCGGCAAAGTCGGCAAGCTCAAGGCACAGCTGCGCGAGCGCAACGCGGCGCCGGCCTGAACCTACAGTTCGTCAGGGAGCGCGGCATGAAGGTATCACCGACCACCTCAGCGCTGGGCCTCACCGTGCTGGCCATGCTCGCCTTTGCGGGCAACTCACTCCTGTGCCGCCTTGCACTGCGCAGCACGCCGATCGACGCGGCCAGCTTTACGGCGCTTCGCATCGCCTCGGGTGCGCTGGTACTCTGGCTTTTCATTTCGTGGCGCGGCGTTACGGCGACCGGCAACTGGCCATCGGCCGGTGCGCTGTTCGTGTACGCTGCCGCATTTTCTCTGGCCTACGTCAGCCTGCCGGCAGCCACGGGCGCGCTGCTGCTGTTCGGCTCGGTGCAACTCACGATGCTGGGCACCGGGCTGGCGCGCGGCGAACGGCTGGGCGCCAGGCAAAGCGTTGGCCTGGCAATTGCCGTGGCGGGCCTTATCGCGCTGTTGCTGCCCGGCGCCGCCGCACCAAGCTTGCTATCGGCCTTGCTGATGCTGCTGGCAGGCATTGCATGGGCGGTGTATTCGCTGCGCGGAAAACGCGCCGGTGATGCGACGCGGGCCACCGCGGGAAACTTCCTGCGCGCCACACCACTGGCACTGTTGTTAGCCGGGTTGATGTTCCCGCAACTGATCTGGGACATGCGCGGGGCGGCGTATGCGGTGACCTCTGGTGCGATCACCTCCGGTATGGGCTACATCATCTGGTATGCGGCGGTGAAGCGGCTTCCCGCCACTACGGCGGCCTCGGTACAACTTTCAGTGCCGGCCATCACCGCGCTGGGCGGCGTCGTCTTTCTTGGAGAGCCGCTGGGCTGGGCGCTCGCGGCCTGCTGCGCGGCCATTCTGGGCGGCGTTGCGTTGGCCGCGCGCCCTTCGCGGCCAAAAAGCTAAGAACCTGTTGACGATCTAAAGCAGCAAGCGCAATTCCCTCGCCGCATCCAGCAGCAAGGGCAGCAGTTCGCGCCGCATCACCTCAGGCCGCAGACGTTGCGGCGAGGACACCACATTGAGCGCGGCCACGGTGCGTCCCTGCATGTCGCGCAGCGGCACGGCCAGCGCGTGCACGCCCAGCTCATGCTCCTCGCTGGCCAGGCAGTAGTCGTCCAGCCGCACCTGCTCGACCAGGGCCTTGAGCTTGCGCGGGTCTGTGGTCGTGTGCAAGGTCAGCCGCGCCAGGCTGCCGTGCTCGGTTTTTGCCTTGAGCCAGGCGCTGAACTCGCTTTTGGATTTGGCGGCCAGCAGGACCCGGCCGGTGGACGTGGCATGCGCGGGCAGGCGCGCGCCCAGGTGCAGGCCGTAGGCCAGCACCCGCGCCGGCGCCGCCTTGGGGTCACCGGAGGCTTTCCATTCAAAACCGCTGCGCCCGATGATGACGATCTCGTCACCGTCCAGCACCGCGACCGAAAACGACTCCTGGGCCTGCGCGGCCAGCCGGTTCAGCGTGGGCTGGATGGCGCGCGGCAGGCGCGCCGTCGCAAGGTAGCTGCCCGAAAAGCGCAGCACCTTGGGGGCCAGCCAGAAGTAGCTTCCATCGGTTTCCAGGTAGCCCAGGTGCGTGAGCGTGAGCAGGTGGCGGCGCGCCGCGGCGCGCGTGATGCCGGCGCGCTCGGCCGCCAGCGTGGCATTGAGGCGCTGGCGCTGGGTGTCGAAGCTCTCGAGCACGGCCATGCCTTTGGCCATGCCCTCGATCAGGTCGGGCTTGGCGATCGGAAAAGCGCCGGGTTTTGCAGCGGCTCGGGAAGTGACCATTGCGCGATCATCGCACAAACAGGCCGCACATCGTGCAAAGGCGTTTTGCGCCGCTGGCGGTTCCGCACGCGCCGGCCTACCCTCAAGGCTGACGGATTCATCGGAGACAGGACATGCGTGTACAGGTAGCCATCGTGGGCGGTGGCCCCGCCGGGCATTTGCTCGGCCAACTGCTTTATAAAGCCGGCATCAGCGCCATCGTGATCGAGCAGCGCAGCCAGGACTATGTGCTGGGCCGCATACGCGCGGGCGTGCTCGAACAAGGCACGACCGACCTGCTGGACGAAGCCGGCGTGGGCAGCCGCATGCATGCCGAGGGCCTGGTGCATGGCGGCATCTCGCTGAGCTTTGGCGGCTCGCACCACCGCATAGACCTGCAAAAGCTCACGGGCGGCAAAAGTGTCATGGTCTACGGCCAGACCGAGGTGACGCGCGACCTCATGAATGCCCGCGCCGCCGCCGGCCTGGCCACCGCCTACGAGGCCGAAAACGTCAGCCTGCATGACTTCGACGGGACGCGGCCCAAGGTGCGTTATGTGCAGCACGGTGTGGCACACGAGGTCGAATGCGACTTCATCGCAGGCTGCGACGGCTTTCACGGCGTGAGCCGCGCCAGCGTGCCGGCCAGTGCACTCAAGACCTTCGAACGCGTCTACCCCTTCGGCTGGCTGGGCGTGCTGTCGGAGACCCCGCCCGTGGCCGAGGAGCTGGTCTACAGCAACCACGCGCGCGGCTTCGCGCTGTGCAGCATGCGCAGCCACACGCGCAGCCGCTACTACGTGCAGTGCGCCCTGGACGACAAGGCCGAGCGCTGGAGCGACGACGCCTTCTGGGACGAGCTGCGCCGCCGCCTGGCGCCCGAACTCGCCGAAAGCCTGGTGACCGGCCCCTCGATTGAAAAAAGCATCGCGCCGCTGCGCAGCTTTGTGGCCGAGCCCATGCGCTTCGGCCGGCTTTTCCTGGCCGGCGACGCGGCCCACATCGTGCCGCCCACGGGCGCTAAGGGCCTGAACCTGGCGGCCAGCGACGTGCGCTACCTGGCCCGCGCATTCGCCGATTTTTATGCCGGCGACGAAGCGGGTATCAACAACTATTCAGAAACTTGCTTGCATCGCGTCTGGAAGGCCGTGCGCTTTTCCTGGTGGTTCACCTCGCTGATGCACCAGTTCCCCGACGGCGGCGAGTTCGGCCACAAGCTGCAGGAGGCCGAGCTCGACTACCTGATCCATTCGCCGGCGGCCGCCACCTCGCTGGCAGAGAACTACGTGGGGCTGCCGCTTTAAGTTCAGCCAGCCCGGCGTGGACTTTGTCAGGCCGCACGCGCCGCGCTGATCGCCTGCCGGGCCCATGCCAGCAACTGCGCCGGGTCATCGAGCAGCTCGGCGGGCGCGGCGTAGTACTTGCGCACCTGCACCACACCGTTTTTGGTGGAGTAGCTAAAGGGCTTGGAGCCCTTCTTCTCATACGCCGGCCTCGAACTGTCATCCACCCGGAAGTACAGGGTGTTGCCCATGACCATGGCGAACTGCTTTCCACCATGCTTCATCGCGTGGCCGCCAAAAAACTTTCCATCGCGGATGTCTCCCAACGGCGCCAGCAGTTCGCGCACATGGCTGACGAAGTCGGCGCTGGCGCTCATGCGGTCCGCTCCGCTGCGAAGGGTTTTTGCCTGGATTTCATGACGGCCATTATGGCGACGAACGCCTGCCGCCCGCGATGCACTGCGGGTCGTTGAAGGTGGCTGGGTTGTTGCGGTCGCAGGGAATGCTGCAGTTGCTCGCGCCCCGGCAAGCGGACTTGAGGGACTCCTTCGCGGTCTGCTCCCAATTGATATCGGCGCAGGCACTGAGCAAAGCGGCCAGGGCCGCGGCGATGGCAAGGCGTTTCATGGATGTTCCTGAACAAGCAAATCAAGCGGCATCGTCCGGCCGGGAAACCAGCAGGTCTCCCGGTTGGCAATCGAGAAACTCGCAAATGCGCATCAGCGTGTCAAAACGCACACCCTTGACCTTGCCCTGTTTGAGCAGGGACAGGTTGGCTTCGGTGATGCCGACGTAGGCGGCCAGGTCCTTGGACTTGGCTTTGCGCTCGGACAGCATCACATCGAGTTTGACGACGATGGGCACGCGCGGAAGAAGAAAAACGAAGAAGAGTTAAACGAACTGCGCGTTCTCTTCAGCCAACGCCACCGCCCTGGCCATCACGGCGGCGATCTGCCACACCATGCCGGCGAACAGCAGGGTCAGCAACTCGTTGCTGCCCAGGCTCAGCGACAGCGCACGCGGGCCGGCCGGCACCGCCGAGGTCAGCACCAGGGTGACAAGCGTGGACGACAGTACACCGGTGACCACCGACGCAAAAATGCCGGCGGCAAAACCGCGCAGGTATTTGACGGTGCGCAGGCTGAAATATTCCGCCTGCGAAAAACCCGAGAAGCAGCGCATGGCGCACACCAGGCCATAAGAGGCGCAGCACACCGGCAGCACGCCCAGCAGCACGGCCAGGCATTTTTGCCCCAGGGTGACATCCATGGCCGCGGCCTGCGCGGCCTGCAGCGGCAGGCCCGCGCGCATCAGCAGGCTTTCCACCGGCGTGCTGAGCAGGTGGTAGGCCACCGCCAGCGGCAATGCCACCGCGAGCAAGGCACAAGCCCAGGCCAGCACGCTGCTGATGCCCTGCACATCAGGCCCGGAAGGGGCCAAAGGAGTTGCTGTGTGTTTCAAGGGAGCACCTCTTGTCTTGTGAAGAGGGCCTCAGTGTCGCAGAATAATTTCTGTAAAACAATAATTAATATCTTTAAAACAGAAATAATTTAGACTCATTTCAACACTTAGGCGACAACCCGGGTCACCGGCCGCAAGGCTTTGGGGTAAATTGCCCCCACACCATGCCCAGCTCCAAACCGCCCGCCGCCCGCAAAACCCCCTCCCCGCCTTCCTCGCCTGTCCCGCTACAGCCGCTCAAAGGCGTGCGCGTGCTGAGCCTGGCGCTCAACCTGCCCGGCCCGGCGGCGCTGATGCGCTGCAGGCAGATGGGCGCGCGCTGCGCCAAGCTGGAGCCGCCCCCGCCCTCGGGCGACCCGATGAAGCTCTACAACCCGGCCGCCTATGCCGCGCTGCACGCCGGCGTGCACACCGCCACGGCCGACCTCAAAACCGAGCGCGGCCAGGCCTTGCTGCACCGCGAACTCGCAAAAACCGATGTGCTGCTCACCTCCTTCAGGCCCTCGGCGCTGGCCAAGCTGGGCCTGGGCTGGAAGGCCTTGCACAAGCAGCACCCGCAGCTGAGCCAGGTCGCCATCGTCGGCAGCGCTGGCGAGCGCGCCGAAGAGCCCGGCCACGACCTCACCTACCTGGCCGAAAACGATTTGATCACCGGCCTGGACCTGCCCGCCACGCTGTACGCCGACATGGGCGGCTCGCTGATGGCCAGTGAAGCCGTGCTGCAGGCCGTGTTGCACCAGCGCACCAAGGGCAAGGGCGCTTACCTCGAGGTCGCCCTCTCCGCCGCCGCCGGCTACCTGGCCCTGCCGCGCAGCTGGGGCCTCACGCAGCCCGGCGCGGCCGTGGGCGGCGGCCATGCGGGCTACCGCCTCTATGCCTGCAAGGACGGCCGCGTGGCGCTCGCGGCGCTGGAGCCGCATTTCGCGGCCAGCCTGTGCACCGCCGCGGGCGTGCAGGCCTCCGGCATGAAAGCCATGTTCGCGCCGGCCACGCATGCGGTGATCGAGGCCTGGCTCAAGACCAGGACGCGCAAGGAGCTGGACGCGTTGGCCGTGGAGAAAGACATCCCCCTGCACACGCTGGCAGCTTAAGCACCGCGGCGCGCCAGCACCACCATCGCTGCCCCCAGCAGCAAGGCGCCAACACCCTGCTGCGCACTCAGCGGCTCGGCAAACAGCCAGGCTGCGGCGACGGCGGCCACCAGCGGCTCGACCAGCGTGCCGACAACCGTCGCGGTCGGCGACAGACGCCGTGCCCCCCAGGCAAAAGCCAGGTAGGCGATCGAGGTGGTGAAGATGCCGGTGTAGCCCACCTGCAGCCAGGCCGTCGTGTGCTGCGGCCAGGTGATGCCCTGCGCAACGGCCAGGCCCAGCATCAGCAGCGCGGCCGCGCTCATGCTCCAGGCCGAGGCGGTGACGGCCGCCAACTGCGCGGGCATGCGCGCATTGCCCAGCACCACCAGCGAATACAGCCCGGCCGAGGCCAGCGACCAGGCCAGGCCGGCCATGTAATGCTGCGGCAGGCTCAAGCCTTCGCCGGGCATGGCGATCAGGCCCACGCCGGCCAAGGCCAGGCCCAGCGCCAGCAGCAACCGGCCGCTCGCGCGTTCATAACCGCGCAGCACCGACAGCAGCGCGACGATGACGGGTGCGCAACAAATAGAGATCACCGTGGGCAGGGCCGCGCCTATGTGGCCCATGGCGATAAACCAGCTCGTGACGTTGAGCGCCATGGCCAGGCCGGTGCCCATGACCAGGGCTTTGCCGCGCCGGGGAAGGTGCCGCCACTGCGCAGTGCGCGGCGCGGCCGGCAGCTGCCGCCAGTGCCACCACCACAAGAGCGGCAAGCCCAGCGCGAATCGCGCCAGAGACAGGCTATAGGGCGCCATGCCCCCGGCCATCACAGACTGGGCGACCAGGGCGCCCACGCCCCACAAGACGCCCGCAAGCAGGACACCGCCCCAGGCCAGGGTGGCCGATGTTTGGGTTTTCATGAAAAATTTCTCCGTCCGTGCGCCTGCTGCAAGCGGGATCGCCGCAACAAAAAAGCAGGCAGGCGCGTCAACTCAAAGCCGCGCGCCGCTCCAAGCGGAGTAAGCTCGGCCCAAGGGCGCAGCCCGGCATCAAGCCGGCTGCATCACAGGGTGACGGAGGGGGGAGAAAGCTGGAGATGCATGGCTTGCATCATAGCGAAGACGAAGCGGAGGCGCCGCCGTAAACCAGGCCGGCCCGCGCAGGCCGCTCAAACACCTGCCGGACGATGGCATACAAGGCCCAAAGCAGCAGCAAAGGAATCACCAGCGTCTGCAGCACAAAGATCACGATGAGTTTGATGATGTGCTCGGTGGCCTGCTCGGCCGCGCGTTTGAGGTTCTCGACATGTTTGCCCACGTCGCCGTTTTTCGCCAGCCAGTCTTTCATGCTCTCGACCAGGCCGCGATTGTCGGGTGCGGCAACAGTGGGGTTGAGCTGCCCGGCCTGCCCTGTCGCGCTGTCTATCAATTGCTGGCTGGCCGCGTAATCGGCCGCCAGGAATTTTTGCCACAACAGGTCGCTGCCCAGCGTCACCACCGGCACGGCAAAACGCAGCATCAGCAAAATCACCAACAGCCTGGACAGCCAGGGCGGCACCCGCGCCCTGCGCAAATGCAGCCACCACCAGGCGAGTGCCGCGGCGCTCAAGGCCAGTGACACCGGCCAGTAACTGCCTATGCTGATCAACGCCTTCTGGATGCCGAAGGCCACACTGGCCGCCAGCATCAGGTGCGAGAACTGCTCCACCAGGTCGTTCACCGGGTCCAGGATCTGCCCGGGCGTGAAGGTCACGCCGACGCCAAAAGGCTGCACCGAGGCCTCGGTGCCCTGCGCGACCGATATCACCGCATTGAGCAACCGCGCCGTGGCAAAGCTGACCAGCGCGCGCTTGAGGCCGGCATCAACCTGCCGCATGGCCGGCGCGTCCAGCGGCGCCAGCCAGGCGCAGGCCGTGACGGCCGCCATGGTGAAAGCCACAAGGGCTCTGCGTGCAATGAGCATGGGTCTCTCCGGGTTCTGGATCGAAGGGGATGCCAGGCCATCTTGCCAGAAAGAGCTGCCGGAAGAATTGTTTCCCGGGAAAGCGCCGGGCTGAGGGCCTCTCCCGCCGCAACCAGGTACGGTCCCGGGGCACGGCGCAAGCCGGCTATCAAGGCTTTGCCGGCTTTGGCTCCGCCCTGGCGCCCGGCGCGCCTATCAGCGCCAAACGGGCCTGCTCAAGCATCGCCTTGTGTTTTGCCGCTTCAATAAAAGCGGTTTCATCGCCGGTGGTCCAGCCCCTGAACGTGGCCTCCAGGAAGGCGCGGCGACTCTGCGGATACTGCTTCATCGAGGCCAGTATCGCGGCGTCCGGCATCGCCGGGTTGATCGTGAACGCGCTCCAGCGCTGCTCAATCGCCCGCCAGGCGGGAATCAGCTCCGCCGCCATCTCGGGCACCAACTCCTTGGGCGGGATATCCCCGTCAAGGGCCTTGTTCATGAATGTTTCGAAGCGCGCGTTGAGCGGGTTGATCTGCGACTCGTATTCACGCGCGGCCTGCTGCAAAGCCACCATCTCCGACCAGTAGTACGGCGGCCTGGGCGCATAAAGCGTCCCGGCGGCAATGGCGGCGGCCGCAACCACGGATGCCGCAACAGCCGCAAGCCGGCTGCCGCGCCCCGCACTCGCCTTGGCGGCCGTCGGCCGGAGCAGCACGCCCATGACGGCGCCGCAGCACAGCCCACACAGCAGTGAACCGAAATCCGCGGAGCCCTTGGCGACGGCAAAGCCCAGGAGGCCCAGCAGCGGTAACAAAGCCAGGGCCTTGAAGACGGAAAAGTCGCGCCTGCGCGGCGCACCCTCCAGGCCCCGCCCCATGGCAATGAGCAGGCACAAGCCCAGGCCCAGGGCCGGCCCGCCGGCGCCCACACTCACCGTCGCGAAGTCGCGGACATAAAGCGTCGCCACGCTGCACAGCGCCGACACCAGCACGAACGACAGCAACAGGCTCAGGGCGCCATAGGTGCGCTCGAAGGCCCTCGAGACCACCCAGAAAAAGGGAATAAAGGCCGCCACGCCGATCATGGACCCCAGTTGCAGTTTGGACGCGACAAGCCGCCATGCGTTACCGCTGTCCAGGGTGGTCGTGGCGGAGTTGCCGCCCCATTTCAGCAGGGCGTCATTGCCGAGAGCAAACCAGGTGCCGGAGCTGTAGAGCGCCGTGGCGGTCAAGCCCAGCATCGCCAGCAGAACCAGCAAGGTGGCCCAGGCCCATGCATGCCTGGGGGCGGCCGCCGCATCGAGGGCTGCGGGCTGCGTATCCGGCCGGGTGTCGTCAAAGGGTGTCGCCATGTCAGCCCCCTTTCTTCATTGCGTCCAGCGCCCGCTGGACGGCCTCGGCAAGCTTGGGCCTGTCGCCCTGCCGGGCCAGCAGCAACGCGCGCTGCAATGCCGCTTCCGCGCCTTGCGTATCGCCCATTCTTGCCAGTATGTCCGCGTGCTCCTGCTCCGCCTTGGCCTGATCCGCAAGCATGCCGGCCTTGCCGAAGCCGTCAATGGCGCGCCGCACGGCGGCCAGCGCTTCGGGCAGCTTGCCGGCGTAACGCTGGCCGCCCGCCATCATCAGGTCGGCCATGGCCGTCTTGTCCTGGCGATTGATCTGCGCAAACAAATCACGGCTGTGCTGGACCATCTCCAGGCCTTTACCGACATCGTTGGCCGCGCCGTAAATGCGCCCCAGCTCGAACACGCCCTGGGCGATGCCCGACTTCGTGCCGGCCGCCCGGTAGAGTTCGATGGCACGCTCGGCCTCGGCCTTCGCCGCCTGGAAAGCATTGGGACGCAGCAGCGAAGCCAGGCGCAGGCGCGCGCTGGCCTCGTTCACCGGCTGTTTGGTCGTTTCGCCGGCCCTGATGGCTTCGCGGTAGAAGGCTTCGGCCTGCGGCCTGCGGCCATCCATCCACTCGGCATCGCCCAGCGCTTCGCTGGCCAGGCCCTGGCCCACGAGCTGCCCATCGGCCTTGAAAGCGGCCTGCGCCTGCGTCGCCTGCTCGCGCATCAGCGCCGCGTTGTCCATCAGCCCCTGCAGCAGCGCGGATTTGAGCAAGGCATTGCCCACGGCGCCGGAGTCCTTGCTTTTACGCGCCGCGGTCAGGGCGCGCTGGTAAAAGGCCTGTGCTTCAGGCAGCTTGTACTGCGCGGCGGAAATTTCACCGAGCGCCAGCAGCGAATAGGATTCCGCTTCCGGGTTCAAGGCGGTCAGGGAGCGGGCAAGGGCGCGATCGAAAAACTGCCGCGCCTCCTGCAGCCGGCCCTCCTCCATCGCCCGGCGGCCCTGCTGGCGCAATGCGGTGGCCTCGGCCAGGGGCGCCCCCTGGGCCTGCGATTGCGACAGCAGGCTTTCGACCTGGGCCTCCTTGGTCGCGGAATCGCCGCCATGGGTCCGTACGGCAAAGCTGGTGGCGTTGAGCACACCCAGGCGGTCGCCGGCGGCGGCCGACAATTTGCCGGCAATATCGGCCTGAGCCCTTGAAGCCTCGACCTGGCCCGACTGGTTGAGCATCTCGGCCATCTCCAGGCGGATTGTTCCCTGCCCGCCCAGATTACCTTCAATCTCGTACAGCAACAGCGTACGGCGCAAAAGGCGCAGCCCGAGTTCGTGCTGGCCACCCTTGAACTCCAGCCGCGCGAGGTTGTGCAAGGCCAGCGCCTCGACGTCGCGCATGCGGGTTGTTTTGGCCAGTTCCAGCGCCCGCCGGGCGGTGGCGGCCGCGGGTTCGGTGCGGCCCTGGTCGAGCAAGGCTGCGGATTCATTGACCAGCAGCAGAACCTGCTGCTCATCAGCGGACAGCACGCRCCCCGCCTGCACCTGCGCCTGGTATGTTTGCTGGGTCTGGGCGAGCACGCCCATGCCGGCCACGCACAGCAATCCTGCCGCGATGAACCGCTTTGTGGAGCCTGCCTGCATGGATCCCCTCCCGGATAGCCCTTTTATTCTCATCAGGCATTCTAGGAGGATGGGATGTGCCGCGTTTGTTTTCTAACGCCCGGTCTTGCGGGGTTTGGCTGAACCGGTCACCCGGGGCGGAAGCCCGGTGTGCTGGGTCAGCATGCGGCCCTTGACCGGGGTGGTGCTCTTCAAGGCGACTCCGGGGCCGGCGCTCTTGCCCGCCAGCGGCGTCGAATTCTTGCGCCGCGCGCTGGTATAGCTGCCGTCGGTCAGGGGCTGGAAGGTCGGGATCAGGTGGTGCTTGCCGTTGCCGATCAGGTCGGCCCGGCCCATGGCCTTGAGCGCCTCGCGCAGCACCGGCCAGTTGTTGGGATCGTGGTAGCGCAAAAAGGCCTTGTGCAGCCGGCGGCGGCGTTCACCGCGCACGATGTCCACCGTCTCGCTGTCGCGCGTGATCTTGCGCAGCGGGTTTTTGTTGGTGTGGTACATGGCCGTGGCCGTGGCCATGGGGCTGGGGTAGAAGGTCTGCACCTGGTCGGCCCGAAAGCCGTTCTTCTTGAGCCAGATCGCCAGGTTCATCATGTCTTCGTCGCTGGTGCCCGGATGGGCCGCGATGAAGTAGGGAATCAGGAACTGCTTCTTGCCGGCTTCGAGGCTGTACTTCTCGAACATCTGCTTGAACTTGTCATAGCTGCCGATGCCGGGTTTCATCATCTTGGTCAGCGGCCCCTGCTCGGTGTGCTCGGGCGCGATCTTGAGGTAGCCGCCCACGTGGTGCGTGACCAGCTCCTTGACGTACTCAGGGCTTTGCACGGCCAGGTCGTAGCGCAGGCCGGAGCTGATGAGGATTTTTTTCACGCCCTTCAAGGCCCGCGCGCGGCGGTACATCTTGATCAGCGGGTTGTGGTTGGTGTTGAGGTTGGGGCAGATGCCCGGGTACACGCAGGACGGCTTGCGGCAGGCGGCCTCGATCTCGGGCGACTTGCAGCCTATGCGGTACATATTGGCGGTGGGCCCGCCCAGGTCGGAGATCGCGCCGGTAAAACCCTTGACGGTGTCGCGTATCGCCTCGATCTCGCGGATCACCGAGTCCTCGGAGCGGCTCTGGATGATGCGGCCTTCGTGCTCGGTGATCGAGCAGAAGGTACAGCCGCCGAAGCAGCCGCGCATGATGTTGACTGAAAAGCGGATCATCTCCCACGCGGGGATCTTGGTCGCGCCGTCGTGGCCGCCGCTCTCGTCGGCGTAGCGCGGGTGCGGCGAGCGGGCGTAAGGCAGGTCGAACACATAGTCCATCTCGGCCGTGGTCAGCGGGATGGGCGGCGGCGTGATCCAGACGTCGCGCGCGGTGGCGCCTTCGCCGTGGGCCTGCACCAGCGCGCGGGCGTTGCCGGGGTTGGTTTCCAGGTGCAGCACACGGTTGGCGTGGGCATACAGCACCGGGTCGCTCTTGACCTGTTCGTAGGACGGCAGGCGTATCACCGAGCGGTCGCGCGGCGGGACCTTGATCTTGCCCTGCGCGGTGTGCACGGTGGACGGGAGGTTGGGGTTGGCCACAAAGGTCAGCGGCTTGATGGCCGGGTTGGCCGCGGAGCTGGCTGTTTCGGCCTTGGCTGCCACTTCGGCCGCTTCGTCTTCGCGCGCGCAGCTGGCGCCCTGCTCGCGCGCCTGGTCGGAAATCATCAAATAGGGGTTGACGTGGGCCTCGACCCGGCCCGGCGTGTCCACGCTGGTGGAGTCGATCTCGAACCAGCCCTGGGCGCTTTCGTCGCCGCTGCGGCGTATGAAGGCCGTGCCGCGCACGTCGGTGATGCTGGCGACCGGCTCGCGGGCGGCCAGGCGGTGGGCGATTTCGACGATGGCGCGCTCGGCATTGCCGTAAAGCAGCAAGTCGCATTTGGCGTCGACCACCACGCTGCGGCGCACCTTGTCGGACCAGTAGTCGTAATGCGCGATGCGGCGCAGCGAGCCTTCTATGCCGCCCAGGATGATGGGCACGTCCTTGAAGGCCTCGCGGCAGCGCTGCGAATACACCAGGGCCGCGCGGTCGGGGCGCTTGCCGCCCACGTCGCCGGGTGTGTAGGCGTCGTCGCTGCGTATCTTGTGGTCCGCCGTGTAGCGGTTGATCATCGAGTCCATGTTGCCGGCGGTCACGCCGAAAAACAGGTTGGGCTTGCCCAGCGCGCGGAAAGGGTCGGCGCTGTGCCACTCGGGCTGGGCGATGATGCCGACGCGAAAGCCCTGCGCTTCGAGCATGCGGCCTATGACGGCCATGCCGAAACTCGGGTGGTCCACATAGGCATCGCCCGTGACGATGATGATGTCGCAGCTGTCCCAGCCGAGCGCGTCCATCTCGGCCCGGCTGGTGGGCAGAAACTTGGCCGTGCCGAAGCGGGCCGCCCAGTACTTGCGGTAGCTGGTCAGCGGCTTGGCGGCGCGCGTGAAGAAGGAGACGTCGACGGGGGCGTTCATGGGGGCTTTGGGTAACCCTCTATTCTAAGGTTTACCCTGAGTTTTGCCCCTCTAATCGGCATTTAAGCCCTACAAAGGCCTTGTTACGTCTGTTCAGTGTGGTTTATCGGGGCGATTGGCCCACCTGCGGTCCCACGGCACTGGATCAGCCGTGCACCTGCCGGCTGTCGGCCGGCGCCTCGTCGCGCTCGTTCAGGCCGTAATCGCGCAGCACATGGGCCACGCGCAGCCGGTAGTTCTCAAACACGCCGCCGCGCCCGCGGCTTTGCGCCTGCCTGTGGCTTTCCAGCTTGCGCCATTCCAGCACGGCCGCCTCATCGCGAAAAAAGGACAGCGACAGCAGCTTGCCCGGTGTGCTCAGGCTTTCAAAACGCTCGATGGAGATAAAGCCGTCGATTTTTTCGAGCTGGGGTCTGAGCGCCGCGGCGATGTCAAGGTAGGTCTGCTTCTGGCCCTGGGCGGGCTGGACTTCAAAAATAATCGCGATCATGGGGGCCCTCTTGTTGCTGTATGAGTTGCTGCGATGCTCGCATCAAGCGGTAAAAACCGGAATGCGGGCATTCATGGAGGGGCGGTAGTCCCAGCGGAACGAAGCGACGTCCTTGAGCCGCCCCGAGACCAGCAAAGCCCGGACAGCCGCCGCGGCGACAGTGCAAGCCAGCACCTGGCCCGGGCACTGGTGGGCACCATGGCCAAAACCGGGCACCTCGCGGTCCGGGCGCTCCAGCAAAAACTCGTCCGGTCTGGTGTTGCATGCGGGGTCGCGGCCCGCGGCGGCCAGCAGCACCAGCACCACATCGCCGGCCTGCAGCGAAACGCCCGCGACCTCGGTGGGCTGGTCCACAAAACGGCGCGTGTTGTGGATGGAGGGGTCATAACGGCTGACTTCGTGGACCATCTGCAGCAGCTTTGCGGGTTCGCCGGCCATGGCATCCAGCAAACCAGGCTGCGTGGCCAGGGCCGTGATGCTGTTGCCGATCAGGCCGGCCGTGGCCTCATAGGTTTGCGACAGCAGGCCCACCGCATTGCACAGCAGCGCCTGTGCGTCATGCCAACCGGCCTGCGCCGCCTCCTGTTGCAGGCGCGCCAAGGCACTGCCGGGGTGTGCGGTCGATCCTTGTACGAGTTCTGAAAAGCGCGCGAGCAAGGCCGAGGCGGCATCGCCGGCCGCCGCGAGCTGGGCCGGCGTGCTGAGCGGCGACAGGCAAGCCACAAAATCGGCCATCCAGCGTGCCACCTGTGGCAGTTCGGCCTCACCAAAGCCCAGCAGGTCTGCCACCGCCATCACGGGCACCTCAAAAGCCCAGCGCGACAAGGCTGCGCCACGCAATACGCCCTCCCCGGCGGTGTGCAAGGCCAGCGCTTGCGTTCTTGCCTGTACATGATCGAGATCCACCGCCGCCAGGAAGCGCTGCAGCGCGAGCTTGGGCGCGTCGTGCCGCGGGCCCTCATTCATGCGCACCAGGTGGCCAAAGACCTCGCCGGCCGCCGAGCCGACAATGGCCGCGGGTACGGGCTCAGAAACAGGACGCACGCGGCAGGCCGGGTTGCCCAGGACCGCCTTGACACCGGCCACGCTGCTCGCGATCCAGAGTTTGCGCGGCGTATCCAACACCAGCGCAGGGCCGGCGGCCAGCGCCGCGTAATAGGGATAGGGATTGCGGTGGGCGGATGCCGCGAGGATGTTGTCAGGAGTCGGTTCGGGGTTCATGGCAAGCATTTTTGCCTCAAACACCCGCCCCATGCTTCGCTCACGAACGAAGCATCAGCGCCTTGAACTTAAGCGCGCGCCGGCAGCACCTGCCCGCGGCATTCGCCAAAACCTATGCGTTGGTAGCCTTCACGCTCACACCAGGCACGCAGGATGATGGCATCGCCGTCCTCCAGGAAGGTGCGCGTCTGGCCATTGGCCAGCGTCAAGGCCTTCTTGCCGCCGGCGCTGAGCTCCAGCAGCGAGCCGGCCTGCTCGGGCTGTGGACCCGAGAGCGTACCCGTGCCCAGCATATCGCCGGGCTGCAGGTTGCAGCCGTTGACGGTGTGGTGCGTGAGCATTTGCGCGACCGTCCAGTACGCGTCGCGGTAGTTGGATTGCGACAGGCGCTCGGGACCCAGGCCGGCGTCGCGCATGGCCTGGGTCTGCAGCCAGACTTCGAGCTGCACATCGAGGCCGCCCTGCTGGCGGTTGCCCGGCGAATCCAGGTAAGGCAAAGGCTGCGGGTCGCCCTCGGGGCGCGTGAAGGCCGCACGAAACGGCGCGAGTGCCTCCAGGGTGACGATCCAGGGCGAGATGGTGCTCGCGAAATTTTTGGACAGGAAAGGGCCCAGCGGCTGGTATTCCCAGGCCTGCACGTCGCGCGCAGACCAGTCATTGAGCAGCACCAGGCCAAAAACATGGGCCTCGGCCTGCTCCATGGCCACCGGCTCGCCCTGGGCATTGCCCTGCCCCACGAACACGCCAAGCTCCAGCTCATAGTCGAGCCGGTGGCTGGGCCGCAAGAGCGGCACCTCCTCGTTGGGTCCCTTGGTCTGGCCCAGCGGCCGCGGGAATTGCTGGCCGCTCACGCCTATCGACGATGCGCGGCCGTGGTAACCGATGGGCACCCATTTGTAATTGGGCAGCAGCGGCGCATCAGGGCGGAACAGCTTGCCGACGGTGGTCGCATGGTGGATGCCGGTGTAGAAGTCGGTGTAGTCGCCGATGCGGCAAGGCAGGTGCAGCGTGACCGCGTCCTGGCGGCGCAAGAAGCCCGCCCACTCGCCCTGCTTCGCACTGCCCTCGGCCAGGCCTTGCGAGATCGCGGCACGCAGCGCAGTCAAAGCCTGCGGGCTTTGCGCCATCAGCGCATTCATGTCACTGGTGTCCGTCAGCCCGGTTGCGCGCAGGTCCAGCACCTGGTCGCCGATGGCCACGCCTATGCGGCGCTCGCCCTGCGGCGTGAGGCTGTAAGTGCCAAAGGGCAGGTTCTGGATGGGAAAGTCGCTCGCCTCGTTGGCGGAGGCTACCCAGCTGCGCAGTTGGGGGTCATGGGTGGCGTTCAGGAGTGAGGTCATGATGGGCTTTTGAAAATAGAGGTGCGGCATCAGCCCTTGAACTGGTCTTTAAGCCCGGCCCAGCAGCCGGCATAAGCGGTGTCGAGCGCGCCGCCCTGCATGGCATAGGCCGTGGGGATAAAGCGGTAGCGGCTTTCGAACATAAAGGCCAGGGTGTTGTCCAGCTTGTGCGGCTTCAAATCGGCCGCACTGGCTTTTTCAAAGGCCTCGGTGTCGGGGCCGTGCGGCACCATGCAGTTGTGCAGCGAGGCGCCGCCGGGCTTGAAGCCTTCGGGCTTGGCGTCGTACTGGCCGTAGAGCAGGCCCATGAACTCGCTCATGAGGTTGCGGTGGTACCAGGGCGGGCGGAAGGTGTCCTCGGCCACCAGCCAGCGCGGCGGGAAGATCACAAAGTCGCAGTTGGCCGTACCCGGCGTGTCCGAGGGCGAGGTCAGCACGGTGAAGATGGACGGGTCCGGATGGTCGTAGCTGATGGAGCCTATGGTCATGAAGTGCGCCGTGTCGTACTTGCAGGGCACCAGGTTGCCGTGCCAGGCCACCACGTTAAAAGGGCTGCGCGGCTGCGTGGCCGACCACAAACGGCCGCCGAATTTCTTGATGATTTCGTAGCTTTTCTCTGCCTCATCGTCGGCATCGAAGGCCGCCACGGGCGCAAGAAAATCACGCGCATTGGCCAGGCCGTTGGAGCCTATGGGGCCCAGCTCGGGCAGGCGAAAGTGCGCGCCGTAGTTCTCGCAGATATAGCCGCGCGAAGCGCCGTCGGGCAAGGCCACGCTGAAGGCCATGCCGCGCGGCAGCACGGCGATTTCACCGGGTTTCACGTCCAGGATGCCCAGCTCGGTGGTCAGCAGCAAGCGGCCCTGCTGCGGCACCAGCAGCATTTCGCCGTCGGCATTGACCAGCGCGCGCCGCGCCATGGATCGGTTGGCGACGTACATGTGTGCCGCCATGCCGGTCTGGGCCTCGGCATCACCGTTGGCCGCCACGGTGCGCAGGCCGTCGACAAAATCCAGCGGCTCGGCGGGAATCGGAAACGGGTTCCAGCGCAGGGGATCGGGCGGCACGGCCACGCCGCCCGCCGTGCCCGTGGTCCACTGCGGCTGCGCATAGGGCTGGTAACCCCCCACCACCACCGAGGGCTGGCGGCGGTACAGCCAGGTGCGGCGGTTCTCGGCACGCGGCGCGGTGAAGGCCGTGCCCGAAATCAACTCGGTGTACAGGTCGTGCGGTGCGCGCTGCGGGCTGTTGCGACCTTCAGGCAAGGCGCCGGCGACGGCTTCGCTGGCGAATTCATTGCCAAAGCCGGACTGGTAGCGCAAAGAGGTGTTCGTGTTCATCGCAGTTTCTCCAAAATTCCCATCTCATTCATCGGCATCTTCAACCGCGCCGCCGTCGGCCCTGGCCTTGGCGATCAGGCGGTCGAAAAAATCGCTGAGCTGCTCGCGCTCAGCCGCGCTCAGCACGCCAAAAATATCCTGGTTGCGCCGGCCCACCACGTTCATGGCGCGCTGCCAGGCGGCCTTGCCTTTGGGTGTCATGGTCAGCACCACACCGCGGCCGTCGGTCGGGCTGGCGGTCTTGACGACCAGGCCCTGCTCCACCAGCGACTGCGCGGCCCGGCTGGCCTGGCCTTTGTTGAGGTTGGCCTTTTGTGCGAGGTCGTTGACCGACAGCGGCGCGAAGGTGCCGACCGCCGTGAGGCAGCGCCCGTCGCTCATCGACAGCCCGGCCCCGGCCACATAGGCACGCTGGCTTTCCAGGTCGGTCAGCTTGTGCAGCAAATGCAGGCGGTAGGTCAGGGTTCTGTCGAGCTTGATCATCGGCGTTCCACCTTCTTGGCTTAAAACTCCATTCTCAGCGCACTCAGTCCAGTTTGATGCCGCTGGCGTGTATCACCTGCGCCCATTTTTCGCGCTCGGCCTTGGAATAGCTGGCCATCTGCGCCGGCGTGCTGGGCGTGGGCTCCAGGCCCAATACCTGGAAGCGTGCCTTGACGGGCGTGGAATTCAGCGCGTCCACCAGGGCCTTGTTGAGTTTGGCGACCACGGCATCGGGCGTGCCGGCCGGCGCGGCCAGGCCTTGCCAGGCATAGGCCTCAAAGCCCTTGAGGCCCTGCTCGTCCAGCGTGGGAATGGATTCGAAATTCTTCACGCGTTGCGGGCTGGCGATGCCGATGGCGCGCAGCCGTCCGGCGTTGATAAAAGCCATGCCGCTGGCGGTATCGACAAACATGAAGGGCACCTGGCCGCCCGCCACGTCCTGCACGGCAGGCGCGGCGCCGCGGTAAGGCACATGGACCATGTTGATGCCGGTCTTGCCGCGGAACAGCTCAGTGGCCAGATGGTGCGGGCTGCCGGCACCTGGCGTGGCGTAGCTCACGCCGCCCTTCTGGGTTTTTGCCCAGGCCGTGAACTCGGCCAGGTTTTTGGCCGGCACGGCCGGGTTGACGACGAGGATCATCGGGAAGCGCGCCAGCAGGCCTATGGGCGCCAGGTCTTTTTCAGCGCTGTAGCTAAGCTTGGTGTACAGCGCCGGGTTGGCCGCCAGCGTGGCAGTGTCGCCGGTCAGCACGGTGTAGCCGTCAGGCTTGGCATGGGCCACGTACTCGGCGCCTATGTTGGTGGCGGCGCCCGGCTTGTTGTTGATGATGAGCGGCTGGCCCAGGGCCTGGCCCATGGCCTCGGTCAGCGCGCGCGCCACCACGTCGGAGCCGCCGCCCGCGGGGTAAGGCACGACCCATTCGACGGGGCGCGTGGGATACGTCTGCGCGGAAGCGGCCGTGGCGGCGAATGCCAGGACGGCGAGCCAACGGTGAAGGGATGCGGGAAGGCGGGGCATTGTGTCTCCAGGGAATTAATACGTTATGGAAAAAGGCGGGGGTCGAAAATCAGGTGGCGGCCAGGCGCTCGGCCTGGGCGATCAGCAACAGGGCGTCGGCGACGTCGGCCTGGCGGCTCAACAAGGCAAGCGCCAGCGTTGCCAGGAACAGCGGCGCCCTCGCCTCGCCCACGCGGGCGGTCGCTTCCGCGAGCGCGGTGTAGGCCTGGTCCAGCTCGGCGATTTGGGTCTGTGAGGGGTTCATGGCTGTCTCCGGAATCGTCATGACGCGTGGGCCGCGCCGGCGGCAAGCTGTTGCTGGAAGGGCTTCAGAGCAGCAGCAATGTCGGCCGCCAAAGCGGATTTCCAGCGGCCCATGAGGTAGCCGTCGGGCCGCACCAGGAAGGCCGAGCCGCTGCCTGCGCCGTAGCGTTCACGGGCCTGGTTGAGGTCGTCAAGCAAGGTGTTGGCACCAGGTTCGCCCTGGCCGGTGATGCATATCAGCTTGACGGAAGCCGGGCCGTCCTGGCCGTCGGTCGCGAGGGCGGCGATATCGCCCGGCAACTCGCCCTTCGCGCTGAAATACAGCAGCACGAAGCCAGAGCCAAAGCAGGACGTGAGATGTACCGCACCCCCGGCGCCCCGCAGCTTGGCTTCCGGTGCGGGCATACCGGCACACGCCCCGCTGGAAAAAGCGCTTTCCTGCGCGGCCAGATTCAGCGGCGAGCCCACATACTCCACCGGCATCGACTGGCGCGGGTTCAGCAGCGAGGCCACGGCCGCGTCCTCGGTGGCCAGGCGCAGCGCCGCTTCGCGCAGCAGCTGGAAGCCGTGGTTGGGCGGCGCCATGAACTCGGTGCTCTTGGCGCCGTAGACGATGTTCTCCCGCGTGGCCTGCACGCGCTCGCTCGAATAGCTGTCCAGCAGCGAATCGGCCGCATGGCCTTGCTGCACCAACGCAAGTTTCCAGGCCAGGTTGCCGGCATCGTCCAGGCCGGAGTTGAGCCCGCGCACGCCGAAGATGGGCACCAGGTGGCCCGCGTCACCGGCAAACAGCACACGGCCGCGGCGGTAGCTGGGCAAGGTCAGGCACTTGGCGTTGTAAATCGAAATCCACAGCGGCTCCCAGGGTTGGTCCTCACCGATCATGGACAGGTGGCTTTGCACGCGCGGCAGCACGTTTTCAGGCTTCACCGCCTCCAGCGGGTCCTCGTCGTCGCGGATCTGGTAGTCGATGCGCCAGACGTCGTCGGGCTGGCGGTGCATCAGGATGGTGGAGCCGGGGTTGGACGGCGGGTCGAACCAGGCCAGGCGCTCGACCGCGCGGCGGGTTTTCTGCACCACGTCGACGATCACATATTTGCCTTCGTATTGCGTGCCTTCGAGCTGCAGCCCCAGTTGCTCGCGCACCGTGCTGCGGCCGCCGTCGCAAGCCACCACCCAGTCGGCCTGCACCGTGCGCGCGCCGTCCGGCGCTTCGATGTCCACCTGCGCGCCGGAGGCCTCGGGTCGCACGGCTTTCACCTTGCTGGACCAGCGCACGTCCACCAGGCCGCCCTGCGCCAGCGCCGCCTTGTGGGCGAACTCCTCGGCGTAGAACTGCTGGATGTTGACCATGGGCGCGTAGCGCTGCGTGGGTTCGCTGGGCATCTGGAAGTGCAGCACTTCCTGGTCGCGAAAGTAGCTGCGCCCGCCCACCCAGGACAGGCCCTTGTCCACCAAGGGCTTGTCGGCGCCTATCCAGCCGAAGATTTCCTGCGAGCGGCGCGACATGCAGATGGCGCGGCTGCCGGCGCAATAGCTGTCGTCGGCCTCCACCACCAGGCTGGCGACGCCGTGGCGCGCCAGCAGCGCCGCCAGCGTCATGCCCACCGGGCCGCCGCCGGCAATCAGCACCGGCACACGGCGCGGCCACCCAGGGGAATCCGAAGAAAGAGGCTTGGTCACGATGTGCTTGTCCCGGTTTGTTTATTGTTGCGTCCGCAACTATAAATCAATCCGGTTGCGCCCGCAACCATTTGCCGGAGGCCTTTACAACGGGCCCGGGAGCCCGAACAGAGTCTTAGTTGCGCACCATCGTCATCTGGCCGCGCACTTCGCCGGCGGGATAGGCCGCCGTATGGATATTGGCGTACCACCGGCCTGCCATCAGGTCGGCGGCCTGGGCGGCTGTCAGCGTTGCGCTGCCATCCATGGGACTCTTCAGGGGGCTGGCCCATCCCAGAGCCACGCCGGCGTTGGTGCCAATGGCGGCGGGGCCGTGAAAGTGACCTGCCGTTGCGGGCCCGGTGAGACGGGTGTAGTTGACCTTCCAGCGAAGCAGGTTGGTGCTGGGGTCGAACACCGCATCGACCGAGCCGCTGCCGGGGCTGGCATTGGCGGGCACTTCATTGGCGCCGCGAAGCTGCGTGGTGAAAGCGACCAGGCTGGATTGCTTGTTCATCACACCGCAGCCGGTGATGGTGGCTGCGACCACCGCCAGGGCGGCCAGGGACAGTCGGGTGGCGGTACGGCGTGAAAGCATGGGTCGGCTCCTTGAAAAGTTGCAGCCGATTGTGCGTGTCGCACCGCGCCCGCACCCGTAGGACAAACCCCATGCGAACAGTCGGTTCCGGACGACGCCCACCACCCAGCGCACGCCGACACGCCTGCCTGCGTGTGAACCAGAAACTGCCGTGATAGCGCACTCGCAAGAAAGACAAACACACCATGGCATCTCGCATTCTCTGGAAAGGCGCCATCGCCTTCGGCCTGGTCCACATTCCCGTTGCGCTGCATTCGGCCACCTCCGAAAGCGGCATCGACTTCGACTGGCTGGACAAGCGCAGCATGGACCCGGTGGGCTACAAGCGCATCAACAAGCGCACCGGCAAGGAGATCAGCAAGGAGAACATCGTCAAGGGCGTGGAGTACGAGGACGGCCAGTACGTGGTGCTGTCCGAGGAAGAAATCGCCGCGGCCTACCCCAAGACCACCCAGACCATAGAGATCGAAAGTTTTGTGCCCAACACCGAGATTCCCTTTGTCTACCTGGAGCGGCCCTACTACGTCGCGCCCATCAACAAGGGACAAAAAGTCTATGCCCTGCTGCGCGACACCCTGCTGAAAACACAGCGCGTGGGCATTGCCCGCGTCATCATCCAGACCAAGCAGCACTTGGCCGTGCTGGTGCCGTCGGGCCCGGCGCTGGTGCTGAACCTGCTGCGCTGGGGCGCCGACATCCGCTCGCTGGAAGAGCTGAACCTGCCGCCCGTGGGCGCCAAGGCCGCGGGCCTGTCCGACAAGGAGCTGGCCATGGCCAAGCAGCTGGTGGACGACATGACCGGCAAATGGGACCCGAAGCAGTTCACCGATTCCTTCAAGGACGACATCATGGCGCTGGTCAAGCGCAAGGCCCAGGAAGGCAAGCTGGAGAGCGTGGTGCAGCCGGAAGAATCCGGGGAGCCCGAAGCCCGTTCCGGCGCCAAGATCATTGACCTGACCGAGTTGCTGCAGCGCAGCCTGCGCAAGGGCGGCGGCGATGCGCCCAAGGCCAAGGCCGCCGCCAGAGCGCCCGCACGCAAAAAACCCGCGGCCAAAACCCGGGCACACGCCCCCGCAAGGCGGCGCGCTGCCTAGGCGGCCCCACGCGCAGCCCAGGCCATGGACGACCGCGATTCCCTCAAAAGCTACCGCGCCAAGCGCGACTTCTCGCGCACGCCGGAGCCCGCCCAGGGCGGCACGCGCTCGGACAAGTCCCTGCGCTTTGTGATCCAGAAACACGACGCACGCAACCTGCATTACGACTTTCGCCTGGAGTTGCAGGGCGCGCTCAAAAGCTGGGCCGTGCCCAAGGGCCCCAGCCTGGACCCGGCCGTCAAGCGCATGGGTGTGCGTGTCGAGGACCACCCGATTTCCTACGCGGGGTTTGAGGGCAGCATTCCGGCCAGGCAATACGGCGCAGGCGACGTGATCGTCTGGGACCGGGGCCTCTGGACGCCGCACGGCGACCCCACAAAAAGCCTCAAGGCCGGCAAGCTCAAGTTCGAACTTCATGGTGAAAAGCTCAAGGGCGGCTGGACCCTGGTGCGCATGCACGGCCGCGGCGACGAAAGCCACGAGCCCTGGCTGCTGATCAAGGAACAGGATGAGCACGCCCGCCCGGAAAAAGAGTACGACGTGCTCCAGGCGCTGCCCAACAGCGTGCTCTCGGGCCGCCCCCTGCCGCGCGATGCCGCGGAAAAACCCGGCAAGGCGCCGGCCAAGGCCGCGGCGAAGAAAGCCGCCGCGCGCACCGCCGGCGATATTCCGGAAGGCGCTGTCAAGGCGAAGCTGCCCGAAATTCTGACCCCGCAACTGGCCACGCTGGTGGCGGCCCCGCCCACCGACCCGCAAGGCTGGGCCTATGAAATCAAGTACGACGGCTACCGCCTGCTGGCCCGCATAGACGGGGACTCGGTTCGCCTCATGACACGCAACGGCAATGACTGGACACACAAACTGCCCAGGCTGGCCGAGGCCGTGGCCGCGATGCAGATTCCCTCGGGCTGGGTGGACGGCGAGATTGTGGTGATGAACGAGCGCGGCCTGCCCGACTTCGGCGCGCTGCAAAACGCCTTTTACCATGCGAGCACGGCGCGCATTGTGTATTACGTGTTCGACCTGCCCTACTTCGATGGGCTGGACCTGCGCCGGCTGCCGCTGTCGCAGCGCCGCGAACTGCTGTGCGCGCTGGCCACCCGCCATCCGCAAGAGACCATACGCTTTAGCGACACGTTCGAGGAAACGCCGCAAGACCTGCTTGAATCGGCGCGGCGCGTCGGCCTGGAAGGCGTGATCGGCAAGCGCGTGGATTCGGCCTACGTCTCGCGCCGCTCGCCGGACTGGATCAAGCTCAAGACCCAGCTGCGCCAGGAGTTCGTGATAGGCGGCTACACCGCCCCCAAGGGCTCGCGCACCGGCCTGGGCGCGCTGATGCTGGGCGTGCATGACGAAGACGGCGCACTGAAGTACGCCGGCAACGTCGGCACCGGCTTTAACGACAAGGTGCTCAAGGACCTCAAGGCGCGGCTGGAGAAAATCCACACGGAGCGCAGCCCCTTCGCGAAGCTGCCGGCCGGCGTCAAGGGCCACTTCGTCAAGCCGCAGCTGCTGGCCGAAATCGCTTTTGGCGAATGGACGCACGGCGGCCACATCCGCCACCCGGTGTTCCAGGGCCTGCGCAGCGACAAGCCCGCCAGCCGCATCGTGCGTGAAAAACCCGCCGCCCTGAAAAGCGGCCAGAAAGGCGCCGCCGTGAATCCTGCGAGAAAAAACACTCCGGCCGCGCTGAAGTCCCTGCGCATCACCCACGCCGACCGCGTGGTCGACAGCAGCACCGGCTTTACCAAACAAAACGTGGTCGAGCACTACGCGCAGGTCGCGGCGCTGATGCTGCCCCACCTCAAGGCACGGCCGACCGCACTGGTGCGCGCGCCTTCGGGCATAGGCGGCGAGCTGTTCTTCCAGAAGCATGCCGAGGCCACCGCCATCCCCGGCATCAAGCTGCTGGATCCGGCGCTCGATCCCGGCCACGGGCCGCTGCTGGAGGTCCCCTCCGCCGCAGCCCTGCTGGCCGCCACGCAGCTCAATGTGCTCGAATTCCATACCTGGAACGCCACCACGCGCGCCATCCACAAGCCGGACCGCATGACCTTGGACCTGGACCCGGGCGAAGGCGTGGCCTGGCCGCAGGTGCAGGAGGCCGCGCAGCTGGTGCGCGCCATCCTCGACGAACTCAAGCTCTCCAGCTTCCTCAAGACCAGCGGCGGCAAGGGCCTGCACGTGGTGGTGCCGCTCAAGCGGCAATACGACTTCGACACGGTCAAGGACTTCTCGCATGCGCTGGTGTTGCACCTGGCCGCCGTGATCCCCCAGCGCTTTGCCGCCAAGAGCGGCCCCAAAAACCGGGTCGGCAAGGTTTTCCCGGACTACCTGCGCAATGGCTTCGGCGCGACCACCGTGTCGGCCTGGTCGCTGCGCGCGCGGCCCGGCCTGGGCGTGTCGGTGCCGGTGGCCTGGGACGAACTGGAATCGCTGACCGGTGGCGCGCACTGGACGGCGCAGACGCTGGGCGCCCGCCTGGCCGTCGGCAACCAGCCCTGGGACGCCTACGAGGCCTCGCGCAACGGACTGTCGGCCGCGATGAAGCAGCTCGGTTTCAAGCCGGCAGCGCGGGCCAAATGAAGGTCCAGCCGGCTGTCATCCGCCTCCTACACACGCAGGGCCCGCGGCCCGACATGGCGAATGCGGATGCGGTTTTACATTGGCTTCGTGGCGGTTTCATGCCGTCATTTCGCATTCAACACAGCCATCTTTCAAGGAGAACCTGTATGCCTTCCAAGCAGAATGATCAGAAAAGAAACAGCCCCCAAGCCCAGGACAAACAGCAGCAGCAAGGCCAGCGCAAGCAGCCCGGCCAGCAGGACCGGCAGAACGTCAACCAGGCCAGTGATGCGCAGCTGAACCAGGGCCAGGGCAACCAGCGCCAGCCTGGGCAGCCGGACCAGCACGGCAGCGCCCGGGACAATCCGCAAAAGCAGTCGGAGCGCGATGAAAACATGCAGCCCGAAGATTCGGGCAGCCGGCAATCGGGCCGCAGCAACAACTGATGGCGCCGTGCGCGCCATGCAGCCAGGAAGACAGCCAGCGGAGGCCATGCGCCTCCGCTTTTTTGCGTCCCCAGGACGGGACTTGCGAGGCAGCCATGAACCAGCCCGATGAAATGGACCTGACGCTTTACCTTCAGACCGAAGGCCGCCGGCTGGCGGCGGAACGGGCCAGGCAGCATGCCGCCACACCCAAAGCCAGGCCGTCACCCACCCAGCAGCAGTGCACGGCAGCGCAGCCCGCGCGCAGCCTCAGCGAAGCACTGCAACGCATGGGCGTGGCAGGCGCGCATCCGCGCCGCCGCCTGTAGGTGGCCGCCGCGACTTGCCTTGCGGCACTGGCCTTGCGCGGGCCCGCGGCCTATCATTTCAGGCAGCGCAACAGCATGCGCCTGGAGACACCATGAAGCCCCTCTTGCCCTTCACACTGGCCGGCTTGCTGCTTTTGTCGGCTTGCCCCGACGCCAAGTCGCCCAAAGCCCCTCCCAAAGTGCCTGAACCCAAAGCCGCGAATACATCAGCACAGGCCTTGCCGGCGGCACCGCCGGTAGTGCTGCGCGGCACGCGCGCGTCCGTATGAAGGCTTTCCGGCATGCTGCACCCATCGCAAGCTGGGCCCTGCTGTGCGGTGCAGGCCTGGTGGCCTGCGCCGGCATGCGGGCAGACCCCGCCGCGCAGCGCGTCACCGTCGAAGGGCGGACATACCTGGTGAGCGCGCTGACCGCCGGCACCTGGATAGCCAGCTCGCCCACTGCCGGCCCCATCTCCACAACACCCGCCGGGCGCGCCGCCCTGCTGCAGGCCATAGAGCAGCACTCGGGCTGCAAGGTCACCGATGTCGACTACTCGCGCGGCGGCATGCAGCTCGATGCGCAAGTGGACTGCGCCAGCCGCCTCAAGAACTAGCCGCAATCCAGGCGAAAAAAAAGGGGCAGCCTGCGCCGCCCCCGGTTTGCCGAACCTCGAGTGTCGGCAAGAAACGCTAAATATCTTTTCTGGAACCGTGGCCTTACTTCGAGGCCTTCAGCGCATCGCGCAAGGCCTTGACCTGGTCATGGTTGCGCTGCGCGCCCTGGGCCTGGCGCTCCACCACGCTCTTGATGGCCAGCGGCAGGTTTTGTTTCAGGGCCTTGCGGTAGCGCGCCACGGCGGCGTCCTCACCGCGCTCGCACTCATTGAGCATGGCCTGGTCGCTGTAGGCGCTCAGCGTCGCGCGCACGGAAACCCAGCCGCGGTGCAGCGCGCCGCTGACGGAGCCGCCCTCGTCAGGCTTGCCGCCCAGCTGGCGTATCAGGGTCTGCAGCTCCAGGGCCGCGGCGCGGCATTCACCGGAATGGCGGTGCAGCAAGACCTTGATGTCTTCTGCGCGCGAATGCTCGGCGCATTCGCGGAAACCGTATTCGCCGTCGCGGCAGGATTCCAGCAGGTCGTTGAGCGTGTCGATGATTTCTTCGTCGTCCGCCACGCCGGCGGTGGCTGCAGTTTCAAAGGCACCGAGCCGCTCGTGCGCGCGGTTCCAGGCCGCGCGGCTGGCGTGCCGCGCTTTAGCCCAATCCAGGGTCGAGCGTCCCCGGTAGGTATCCCAGCGGTCCGCCAGGCGCATTTCGGTTTCCTCGAACGAGCCCGGGTAATCGCGCCGGCCTTCCACGCCCAGCCGGTAGGCGGGCGCGTAGTCGTCGAAAGGACGGCCGCTTTCGTAATAGGGCTCCAGCGTGTGCCTGTCGCGCCAGAAAGCCTCTTCGGCCGTCGGGTCCAGGGCCTCGGCGGCTTCCTTGCCGCCCATGCCGCCGGCGATCGCACCGGCCACGCCGCCGACAATGGCTCCCGCAGGGCCGGCCACCGCGCCAGCGGCCGCGCCCCCGGCGATGCCGCCCATGGCCGCGCCTATGCCGGTGCCCACCGGGTGCGCGCCGGGCTCTTTGCTGATGGGATCAAGGTTGGGATCATGCTCTTTGGCCATGGTGTGTCTCCTTTGTGTCGAACGCAGGTTTGAAAGAGATCCGGGCCACTGTGCTTGTGCTTGCTGTGTGGCCGGACACTGGCAACCATGGTCGCGTGCGCTGCAAGACCCGGCGGTCAGGCAAGCACAGACAGGCATGTAGGAGAGCGCCGCGCACAAAACGGCAGGGACTCAGGCATCGAGTTCCGGGTAGCGGCGGAAGATCCCGTCCTCGTTAAAGGGAATGCGGCGCTCGCTAGCCAGGTAGGCGGCCACGCGGCTGTGCCGCGCCCCTAGCCGGCCGCGGCGATCTGCCTCAAGGCCTGCTCGAACACTTCCACAGGCTGGCCGCCGGAAATCAGGTGGCGGTCGTTGATGATGACGGCCGGCACCGAATGGATGCCTTGCGTCAGGTAGAACTGTTCGCGTTCGCGCACCTCGCGCGCGTATTCATCGGAAGCCAGCACCTCGCGCGCGCGGGTTTCATCCAGACCCGCTTCGGCAGCGGCCTTGGCCAGTACCTCGTGTGAGGCCGGGCTCTGGCCGTCGGTGAAATAGCGCTTGAACAGCAGTTCCTTGAGCGCCTTCTGCTTGTCCGCGCCTTCAAGCTCGGCCCAGTGCAGCAGGCGGTGCGCGTCGAAGGTGTTGTAGATGCGGCTGCGCCCGCCGCCGGGCTCGTCGGCCATGCTGAACTTGAAGCCGACCTGGGCACCGCGTGCGCGTATGTTCTCGCGGTTGGCCTGGGCCTGGGCGGGTGTGATGCCGTATTTCTCGGTGATGTGCTCGGTGATCTCCTGGCCCTCAGGCGCCATTTTGGGATTGAGCTCAAAGGGCTGGAAATGCAGCTCGGCCTGGATGTCGCCGCGCACGCGCTCCAGCGCCTGGTCCAGGGACTTCAGGCCTATGACGCACCAGGGGCAGGAAACGTCGGACACAAAATCGATCTTGAGTTGGGTGGTCATGGGAAGGCCTTGGGAGTTGCTGTTCTGGGCAGGCCGATTTTGGCCCGTCGCCAGCCAGCTTGCGGCTCACCCCGGGATATTCAAGTACCCGGTGCGTGGTTAATCCCCCGCCGTCCCCGCTGCCCGCCATCTTCTGTGGCAGCCCGTTTCAAGAAACTGTCACACAAGCTTCCTAAGATTCCGGCAGCGCAGCGGCCCTGCCCTGCGCTTCGGCGCGGGCACACCGCCGCTTCGCATCATTCCCCACCTGAAACTGGAACACACAACAATGTCCGACCTGGCCACCCCTTCCCTTCCCTCACGCCGCACCGCCCTGAAGTTCCTGGCGACCGCGCCCATGCTGCCGCTGGGGGCACTGGCCTCCAGCACCCTGCTGTCGGGCTGCGCCACCGGCAGCGGCCCGGCTGGAGCGGGCAATTACCTGTCTTCCAGCTTCAGCTCCATGGCCGCGCCTTCGCTGGCCGACACGGCCGCCATGGCCACCACCACCGTGGGCTCCAGCCTGCAGGTCCGGCTCAAGGACAACAGCACCCAAAGCTACCGGCTGGCCTACCAGCCCTTCTTCGTGACCGGCGACAGGGTGCCGGACGGCAAGGGCGGCACGATTTTGGCTGGCGGCTATGTGGACATCAACAACCAGCCCATCATCGACCGCTCGGTGCCCGGCAAGGAACGCCAGATGTTCTCCGACTCGCCCGACGGGACCTCGCTGCTGGGCCTGCCGAACGCCAACGTGCCTGGCGTCAAGGGCAAGGCGGTGTTCGCCGTCGTGCAGTTTGAATACACCACGCGCGACCTGGCCGGTGCCGACGCCTACGGCAACCTTCCCTCGCCCATCGCCGTGCTCACGCTGGACCAGGACCAAGCCACCGGCAAGCTCAGCCTCGTGAAGTACCACAACGTCGACATGTCCAAAGCGCACGGCCTGTGGATCACCTGCGGCGCCAGCCTCTCGCCCTGGAACACCCATCTCTCCAGCGAAGAGTACGAGCCCGACGCGCCTTTCGCCGCCGAAAGCTCGCAGTTCAAGAAGTTCAGCAAGAACGTCTACGGCGACGAAACCAAGGCCAACCCCTACCACTACGGCCACCTGCCCGAAGTCACCGTGCACCCCGACGGCACCGGCACGGTGAAGAAGCACTACAACCTGGGCCGCATCTCGCACGAGCTGGTCCAGGTCATGCCCGACATGCGCACCGTGCTGATGGGCGACGACGCCACCAACAGCGGCCTCTTCGTCTTTGTGGCCGACCGCGAGAAAGACCTCTCGTCCGGCACGCTCTACGTCGGCAAGCTGGGCAGCGGCTTCTCGGTCGACCCGGCCGCTGAAGGCGCGAAGATTTCCTGGATCAAGCTGGGCCACGCCACCAGCGCGGAAATCGAAAAAATGGCCGACACGCTCAAGCCGTCCGACATCATGACGGTGCACAAAACCGACCCGTCCGACGCCAGCTTCACCAAGGTCTTCTACAACGGCAACGCCAACTGGATCAAGGTCAAGCCCGGCATGGAAAAAGCCGCCGCCTTCCTGGAAACCCACCGCTATGCCTACCTCATGGGCGGCAGCATGGGCTTTTCCAAGATGGAAGGCACCACCGTCAACATCAAGGACAAGATCGCCTACTCGGCGCTGCAGAACATGCAGGACTCCATGGTCAAGACCGGCAAGGGCTGGAACGCGGCCAGCGGTATCGCGCTCGACAAGGCGCTGATCGCCGGCGGCGTGATGATGCACAAGCTGGACGGCGGCCAGAAGGACTCGGCCGGCAACGCCATCAACAGCGAATGGATGCCGGTGCACACCAAGGCCCTGCTGGTCGGCGAAGACATTGCCGGCGACGCGCTGGGCAACAAGGCCAATCCCAACATGGTGTCCAACCCCGACAACCTGAAGTTCTCGGAAAAAATGCGCACCCTCTTCATCGGTGAAGACAGCAGCACCCACGTCAACAACTTCATCTGGGCCTACAACGTCGACACCAAGCAGCTCTCGCGCCTGATGTCCATGCCCTCGGGCGCTGAGGCCACCGGCCTGCATGTGGTGGACGACCTCAATGGCTGGACCTACATCATGAGCAACTTCCAGCACGCCGGCGACTGGATTCCGGCGCTGCACGGCAAGGTGCAGGCCACGCTGGACCCGCTGGTGCGCGCGAACTACAAGGACCGCTACGGCGCCGCCGTCGGTTACCTGACCGCCGACCCGAGCAGCATCAAGCTCGGTTAAGCGCACAGCCCTGGCCGTGCATTGCATGGCCTGGATGACGCCCCCACCGTTCGCCCTGAGTTTGCCGAGCTTTTCGGCAGCCTCAGGGCGAACTGCATTGGCGCGCCGGTATCAGCGCATCGGCCTGTGCATCGTTACACCGTTCTTCCCTAGAATGCCGGAAAGCCCGCGGCGACCTTGCCCGGCCAGCGACCGCCCACCGGGAACACCATGCACTACCGCTACGACGACCTGATCCACTACGCGCAAGCCCTGCTGACCGCCGCCGGGCTGGAGCCGGCCAAGGCCACGGCCGTGGCCGACATCCTCGTCGAAGGCGACCTCATGGGCCACAACACCCACGGCCTGGCCCTGCTGCCCGGCTACCTGGGCGATCTCGAATCAGGCTCCATGGAAAAGCGGGGCGCGCCCACCGTGCTGGCCGACCACCCCGCCGCCCTGACCTGGGACGGCCGCCGCCTGCCCGGTCCCTGGCTGGTGCTCCAAGCCATGGCGCTGGCCGCCGAACGCGCCGCCAGCCAGGGCAGCTGCACCGTGGTGATACGCCGCAGCCACCACATCGCCTGCCTGGCCGCCTACCTCAAGCGCGCCACCGATCAGGGCCTCTTGATGCTGCTCACCTGCTCCGACCCCAACACCGCCAGCGTCGCGCCCTTCGGCGGGCTGGACGCGGTGTTCACGCCGAATCCGGTCTCGGCGGGCATTCCCACGGGCGGCGTGCCGGTGCTGATGGACGTCTCCACCTCGGCCACCACCAACGGCATGACCAACCGGCTGCACAAGGAAGGCAAACGCCTGCCCGCCGCCTGGGTCATGGACGGCCATGGCGCGGCCAGCGACAACCCCTCGGTGCTGTTCGAGGAACCCAAGGGCACCATACTGCCGCTGGGCGGCATGGACTCCGGCCACAAAGGCTACGGCCTCACGCTGCTGGTCGAGGCCCTGACCGGCGGCCTGGCCGGCCACGGCCGCGCCGACCCCAAGGAAGGCTGGGGTGCCACGGTGTTCCTGCAGATCCTGGACCCGCGCGCTTTCGCCGGCCTGCAGGCCTTCGAACGCCAGACCGGCCACGTCGCCGAGGCCTGCCGCGCCTCACGCCCCGCGCATGCGGGCACGGCCGTGCGCACGCCCGGCGAAAAAGGCATCGCGCTCGCAGCAAAGCAAAAGCAGGACGGCGTGGCGCTCTACCCGTCCATACTGCCCGCGCTCTCCAGCTGGGCCATCAAGCTCGGCGTGGCGGAGCCGGTCGCCGTCCCTTAAAGCGCAGGCTTTCCGGCAGAAACCCGGTCCGGCCGGCCGGTGCTTGCCGGTTCAGGACCCGGTCCTACTACAAAAGCTTTCCAAAATCCCGCGCAGCCTGCGCATGCCAGGGGTTTGTCCCTAGACGGGGAATTTTTCTGCTTCACATAATTAGTACGTCGTTCAAACTAATTCCAAAGTGCTGCGCAGGCAGTGGAACGGCCACCGGGATTTATCTGAGCTCAAAAACACATGCCTGACCGGGCAAAAACTATCGGAGACACTCAATGAAATTCAAAGCTTCCCTGACTGCCATCGCACTCAGCCTGGCCGCCGCCGGCGCATTTGCGCAGGTGACGGTAGGCGTCAGTTGGTCCAACTTCCAGGAGGAACGCTGGAAAACCGATGAGGCCGCCATCAAGACGCAGCTTGAAAAGCTGGGCGCCAAGTACATCAGCGCGGATGCCGCGGGCTCCCCCGAAAAACAGCTGGCGGACATTGACGGGCTGATGGCCAAGGGCGCCAAGGTCCTGATCGTGCTGGCCATGGACAAGGACGCCATCCTGCCCGCCGTGAACAAGGCCACCAAACAGAAAGTGCCCGTCATCGCCTACGACCGCCTGATCGAGGCGCCCGGCGTGTTCTACATCACCTTCGACAACAAGGAAGTCGGCCGCATGCAGGCCCGTGCCGTGTTCAAGGCCAAGCCCAAGGGCAACTACGTGATGATCAAGGGCTCCCCCACCGACCCGAACGCCAATTTCCTGCGCGAAGGCCAGCAGGAAGTCATTGATGCCGCCGTCAAGAAAGGCGACATCAAGATCGTGGGCGAGGAATACACCGAGGGCTGGAAGCCCGAAGTCGCGCAGAAAAACATGGAGCAGATCCTGACCAAGACCGGCGGCAAGGTCGATGCGGTGGTCGCCTCCAATGACGGCACCGCCGGCGGCGTGGTGGCGGCGCTGAGCGCCAAGGGGCTCAAAGGTGTGCCGGTATCGGGCCAGGACGGTGACTTTGCCGCCCTGAACCGCGTGGCCATGGGCACCCAGACCGTGTCGGTCTGGAAGGATGCCCGCGACCTCGGCAAGCAGGCGGCCAGCGCGGCGGTCAATCTCGGTGCCGGCAAACCGGTCGAGGGCGCAAGCTCCTGGAACGGCGGCGAGAAAAAGATCGCCCTGCAGGCCCAGTTCCTGAAACCCGTGCCCATCACCCGCGACAACCTCGACGTGGTGCTCAAGGCCGGCTGGATCAAAAAAGACGAGCTCTGCAAGGGCGTCACCGGCAACGTCGCCGGCTGCAAGTAATACAGGCCTTCCAGGCACCCGCTCCCCGTTCCGCGCAAGCGGGCAAGGCAACCGGCCTGTAGGTTGCCCGGGAGCGCCGCACCCCAAAAACCATGCAACTGCCCTTTCGAATCCCGCGCGACACCGCCGTCGACTGGCGGCTGGTCTTCATGGGCTGCGTGCTCGCCGCCCTGGCGGGCGTGTTCCAGGCCCTGTCGGGCGGCATTTTCCTGTCGCCTGAAAACCTTTACAACATCGCCCAGCAGACCGCGGTGGTGGGCATCGTGTCCACCGTCATGGTGCTGATCATCGTGGCGCGGCACATCGACCTGTCGGTCGGCTCGGTGATCGGTTTTGTCGGCGTGCTCATCGCCTACCTTCAATACACCCTGGGATGGTCCTGGCCGGCGGCGTCGCTCGCCGGGCTGGCCGCGGCGCTCGTGGTGTCGGTGTACCAGGGGTGGCTGACGGCCATGCTGGGCGTGCCGTCTTTTGTGGTCACGCTGGGCGGTTTGATGTCCTTGCGCGGCGCGGCCTTCCTGGTGGCCGACGGCAAGACCCAGCCGGTCAGCGACGAGTTTTTTTTGCAGCTGGGCGGCGGCTATGACGGCGGCATCGGGGTGACCGCCACCTGGGTCCTCACCGCCTGCGTCAGCCTGGTGCTGGTGGTCCGCAGGGTCCTGGGCCGCCGTGCCTCGGCACGCCACGGGATGCCCCAGCAGCCCGTGTGGGTGGACGTTCTGCTGGTGGCCGCGCCCGTGGCCCTGCTGGCCGCGTTTGCCGCGGCCATGAACAGCTACCAAGTCACCAACAAGGACGCACCCCAAGGTATCCCGATACCGGTGCTCATCTGGGCCGCCGTGGCGGTGCTGATGTCCTTCATCGCCCGGCGCACCCGTTTTGGCCGCTACGTCTACGCCATGGGCGGCAACCCCGACGCCGCGGTGCTGGTCGGCATACCGGTCAAGCGGGTCACGCTCATGCTGTTCGCGCTGCTCGGCGTGCTCATCACCATCGCGGCCATCGTCTCGGTGGCCCGCCTGAACGCCGGCACCAACTCGCTGGGCACCGGCATGGAGCTGTTCGTGATTGCCGCCGCCGTGATAGGCGGCACCGCGCTGGCCGGCGGCAGCGGCACCATCATCGGCTCGGTGCTGGGCGCGCTCATCATGCAGTCGCTGGACAGCGGCATGCTGCTGCTGGATGTTTCCATCGGGAAACGCATGGTCATCATCGGGCAGGTGCTGATTGTGGCGGTGGTGTTCGACGTGCTCTACCGCAAGTGGGCGCAGGAAAGCTGACATGCAAACCACGCCAACCATGCAACCCACCAATGAACCCCTGGTCCAGTTCAAGGACATCCGCAAGGCCTTTGGCGGCGTTCACGCCGTCGACGGCGTGAACCTGAACCTGTATGCGGGCGAAGTGGTCGCCGTGCTGGGCCACAACGGCGCGGGGAAATCGACCCTGATGAAAATGCTGGCCGGTGCCTTCCCCATCGATTCGGGCGAAATCCACGTGATGGGACAGAAAGTGAACCTGCGGACCCCGGCTGATGCGCAGCGGGAGGGCATAGAAACCATCTACCAGACGCTGGCCCTGGCCGACAACCTGGACGCCGTGGCCAACCTCTTCCTGGGCCGCGAAAAAATGACGGCCTGGAACACGCTGGACGACTACTTCATGGAGGCACAGGCGCGCAAGGTGTTTGGCCGCCTGAATAAAAACTTCACCAACATCCACACCCCGGTGCGGCGCTTGTCGGGCGGGCAGCGCCAGGTGGTGGCCATCTCGCGCGCCATCTATTTCAATGCCCGCATCCTGATCATGGACGAGCCCTGCGCCGCCCTGGGCCCGGAAGAGTCCGCCATGGTGGCCAACCTGGTGCTCCAGCTCAAGGCCGAAGGTGTGGGCATTTTCCTGATCACGCACGACATGCACGATGTGTTTTCGCTCAGCGACCGCGTCTCGGTGATGAAGAACGGCCGCCTGGTCGGCACCTACCGCACGGCCGACCTGGACGAGGACCAGATCCTCGGCATGATCATCGCCGGCAAGCCGCCGCCAGGGCGCGAACAGGCCCCGCACCGTAGCGCCTGATACCATGCCATCGTCCATGAAAACCACAGGCGACCAGCAACTCGTCAAGCGTATCAATCGCAGCGTGTTGATGCGCCTGCTGCGCAACCAGCCTAGCCGCTCGCGCGCGCAACTGGCCAACCACAGCGGCTTGACCAAGTCGACCGTCAGCCTGCTGGTGCGCGAACTGATTGATGAAGGCTGGCTCAGTGAGATCAGCATGGCCGCCGCCAATGGTGTGGGACGGCCCTCCACGCCCCTGCAGATCGACGGCCAGTCGCGCGGCCTGATCGGCGTGGAAGTGGCGGTCGACACCGTGCGTGTGGCCAGCGTGTCCCTGCTGGGGAAGGTGCTGTGGTCGACGCAAGAGCCTTTGCGCAGCACCCGGCCCGAAGACGTCTGCTGCCAGGTCGCCGGCCTCGTGGTCATGGCCCAGGCGCAGCTGGTCTCGCGCGGCGCGCAACTCTCGGGTGTGGGCATAGGCCTGCCCGGCGCGTTTGACGAAACCACCGGCGTGCTGCGTTTTGCTCCCAACCTGGGCTGGCGCAACGTGGACTTCCTGCCGCAGATCACCCAGGCGCTGACGCAGGCCGGCCTGCCGCCGGTGCCGGTGCATGTGCAAAACGAAGCCGACACCGCCGCGCTGAGCGAGTACGAGTTTTCCGAAAATGACGGCAAGGATTCACTGATTTTTGTGAGCTGCGACGTGGGCGTGGGCGCGGGCATCGTGCTCAACGACAGGCTGTTCACCGGCATGCGGGGCATGGCCGGCGAGATCGGCCACAGCGTCCTGGAGCTCGATGGGCCCGCCTGCTCCTGCGGGCGGCGCGGCTGCGCGGAGGCCTTCATCGGTTCAGGCGCCCTGGGCCAGCTGGCGGATGCCCGCCGGTCGGGGGGCTACCTGGGCGTGCTGCTGCAGAACCTGTGGACCACCTTTGACCCCAGCGTGCTGGTGGTGGGCGGCTCCTCATGCCTGCGCTTTCCCGACATGGTCAAGGTTGCCCAGGAAACGCTGCAAAACTACGCCACCGACGCCGGCGTCAGCGCTCCCACGGTGCGTGTCGCGCGCTACGGCCTGCTCGCTTCAGCGGTAGGGGCCGCCGCCCTGGTGCTGCACCAGTACCTGCGCCCCATGCATCCCTCCGGCCGCATTGTGGGCAATGGCCGCCCGGGGCGGGGCCAGCCGCTTTACCAGGCGCCGCACACTTCCGGCGAGCCCGTTCACGAGCGGTAGGCCTGCGCTGACACGCATCAGCGCTTCTCCCCGATAGGGTGCTACCCCCTGGGCGCGCACAGTGGGTGCACAACATTTTGTGGAGAAAAAAATGTCTTTTGCGCTTTACATGCTCGGTTTTGTGATCTTCCTGGCCGGCGTCATCTGGGGCGCCGTGGAAGCCGGCGTGCCGCATCTTTATATCGGCATAGGCGCGCTGATCTTCCTGGGCATAGGCATCTTCAGCGCTGTCAGCCGCACGCGCAGCAAGGACCCGTCTTAAGCGCAGCCATGGCCGTCCCCGGCTATTCCTGAGGGGACTCCGGCAAGGTTTCCTGCGCCTTCAAAGCCTGTTGCAACTGGCCCAGCACGGCGCTCGCGGCACGCAGCTGGCTTTCATCCATACCCGAGGCCAGGGCATTGGCCCATTTTTTTTGGCCCGACTGTATGGTGCCCAGCGCCTTGCGGCCCTTGGGCGTGAGCCGCAGCAGCTTGGCGCGCGCATGGGCCGGGTTGTCCTGATAGGCCGTAAGCCCCTCCTCCACCAGCAAATCCGCCACGCGCTGCACGCTTTGCCGCGTCAAGTTCATGGCGCGGGCAATCTGCGCCACCGACAGCGTCGCGTCCTCCACCGCGGCCAGCACCTGCCAGCGCGCCGAGGTCTGCCCGGCAGGCGCCGCCAGCGCGTCACCCGCCGCCGTCAACAGGCCGTTGAGCTGCATGACCTGCACCACCAGCCAGCTCAGGGTGTTGGCGGCCGGCGTGCGTTCGATTTCCCCGTCGGCGGCCCCCAATTTGACAGCATGCTGTCGTTTTACTATACTTCCAGACATGACAACATTCTGTCATATTCATCCCGTCACCACCAACATCCACCTGCCCGCCTGAAAGGAACGCCCCCATGCTGAAAACCTATACCGGAAGCTGCCACTGCGGCGCCGTCCGCTTTGAAGCCGACATCGACCTCAGCAAGGGCACGGGCCGCTGTAATTGCTCCATCTGCACCAAAACCCGCAACTGGGGCGCCATCATCAAGCCAGACGCCTTCCGGCTCCTCGCCGGCGAGAGCGAACTGAGCGACTACCAGTTCGGCACCAAAAGCGGCCACCACCTGTTTTGCAAGCACTGCGGCGTGCGCCCTTTTGGCCGGGGTTACATCGAGCAGATAGGCGGCGACTATGTGTCCATCAACCTGGCGGCCCTGGACAACGCCGAGCCGGCCGAACTCATAGCCGCACCGGTCAATTACGCCGATGGGCGCAACAACGCCTGGTGGAACAAACCCGCCGAAACACGGCACCTGTAGGGCGCTGGCGCGGGTGCGGCTTCCCAGCCGACGCATAGCGCGAAATCACCTTCTTCACGGTTTCTTCCGGACCGGTCATGCGCCATGCGACGTAGGCGCGTTCGCATGACATCTCGTCCTCATGTCTCACATGCGCGGAAATTCCCAAGCGTAGTGTTGCAGCACGCCCGGGCAAACAGCGCCGGGCGTCACAACCGCCCTTAAACACCGCCATTCCCGGAGAGACCATGAAGCTCAATCATCTCGCGCCCCTTGCCGCAGCGTCCCTGCTGGCCTGCCTCAGCCCCGGCGCCCTGATGGCGCAAACCAGTTCGGCCTACGACATCCCCAACCCGTCCTGGTACATCATGCCGCAGGTCACCGTGGTAGACCCGGACTCGCGGTTCAACGGCAACAAGAACCTCAGCGGCCTCGGCCTGCGTTTCGGCAAGGCCGTGTCTCCCTCCTGGGACATGCAGATAGGCGGCAGCATCGCCCGCGCCAACAACAACGGCCGGCGCTTTGAGCAGGACACGCTGGGCGTGGACGGGCTGTACATGTTCAACCGCAGCAGCAATTTCAGGCCCTTCCTGCTGGCCGGCATTGGCRCCGAGCGGGACAAATTGCCCAATACCAGCAAGACATCGCCCTACCTCAACCTTGGCCTGGGCTTCCAGCTGGGGCTGTCCGACCAGTGGTTCATGCAGGCAGACCTGAGGCGGACCCGCACCTACCTTCGCGGCAATACCTTCGGCTTTGACCACGCCAACACCAACACCGTGAACGTCGGCCTGAGTTATTACTTCGACAAGCCGGCGCGCCCCGTGGTCGCGCAGTACACCCCACCGCCCGCACCCGAGCCCACGGTCACCGCGCCGCCGCCTCCCCCTCCGCCGGCGCCAGCACGGTTTGAAAAGGTGACGCTGTCGGCCACCGAATTGTTCGCCTTTGACAGCGCCGAACTGGCGAGCCCGCAACCCAAGCTCGACCAGATCGCGCAAACCCTGACGGGCGGCAATTTCAACGGCAACATCACCGTGACCGGCTATACCGACCGCATCGGCTCGGACGCCTACAACCTCAAACTGTCGCAGCGCCGCGCGGACGCGGTGAAGAGCTACCTGGGCAGCAAAGGGGTCAACACCGGCCGCCTGACCGCCGTCGGCAAAGGGGAAAGCAACCCGGTCGTGACCTGTAATGACCGCAGGCTCAAGGACCTGATTGCCTGCCTGGCACCCAACCGCCGTGTGGAAGTCGAGGAAATCGTCATCGAGCGCCGCGTCAACTAAAGTCCGCGCCTCAGCCTTCGCAAAAGCCGGCGCCTGCCGGCTTTTGCTTTTCCGTGCTGCTCGAACCAGGGACTTGCGCGCGAACGCCTATTTCGCACCCAGGCCCATGGCCCTTGAAATCACTTCCTTCATGATTTCATTGGTACCACCGTAAATGCGCTGCACGCGCGCATCGGCATAGGCGCGCGTGATCGGGTATTCCCACATATAACCGTAGCCGCCGAAGAGCTGCACACATTCGTCCATAACCTTGCACTGCAGGTCGGTGCACCAGTACTTGGCCATGCTGGCGGTCGCGGTGTCCAACTTGTCCTGCGCCACCAGTTCCGCGCATTTGTCGACAAACACGCGCGCCACCTGCACCTCGGTCTGCAGCTCGGCCAGGGTGTAGCGCGTGTTCTGGTAGCTGGCCACCGGCTGGCCGAAGACCTTGCGTTCCTTCACATAGGCCAGCGTCCAGTCGATCGCGGCCTGGGCCGAGGCCACGGCCGTGATGGCGATCTGCATACGCTCCCAGGGCAGCTGCTCCATCAGGCAGATAAAGCCGCGGTTCTCATGCGCCTGGCCGCCCAGCAGGTTTTCGGCCGGCACCTTGACGTCGGTGAAGAACAGCTCGGAAGTATCCTGCGCCTTCATGCCCAGCTTCTTGAGGCGCTTGCCGGTTTCAAAGCCCGGCATGCCGCGCTCCACCAGCATCAGGCTGGTGCCCTTGGCGCCGGCGGCCGGATCGGTCTTGGCCACCACGATGACCAGGTCGGCATGCCAGCCGTTGGTGATAAAGGTCTTGCTGCCGTTGAGCAGATAGCTGCCGTCGGGCTGCTTGAGCGCCGTGGTCTTCACGCCCTGCAGGTCCGAGCCGGCCGCGGGTTCGCTCATCGCGATGGCGCCCACCATCTCACCGTTGGCCAGTTTGGGCAGGTATTTCTTTTTCTGGGCTTCCGTGCCGTAGTGAAGGATGTAAGGCGCGACGATCTCGCTGTGCAGGCTGTAGCCTATGCCGGTAAAGCCGCCGCGGCCCAGCTCCTCCATCTGGACCACCGAATACAGCTTGTCTGCGCCGGCGCCGCCGTATTCCTCGGGCATGGTCATGCACAAAAAACCGTTTTCGCCGGCCTTGTTCCAGACCTTGCGGTCCACATAACCCTGCTCTTCCCACTGCTCGTGGAAGGGCGCGATTTCCTTGTCCATAAAGCGGCGGAAGGCGTCGCGAAAGGCTTCGTGGTCGGAGCTGAAAAGGCTGCGTTCGATCATGGTGTCACCTGTGGGGAAAACCTGGAGTATTTATACAAAGCGTCTGCTTTGTGAAATGAATATACTGCATGAGCCTCCCTGCCCGCCTCCGAATCATCCCTGCCCTCCTCTGAGGAAAACCCCATGAGCACCGAAGCCTTTATCTACGACGCCATCCGCACGCCGCGCGGCAAAGGCAAAAAAGACGGCAGCCTGCATGAGGTCAAGCCCGTCAACCTGCTGGCCGGCGTGCTGGCCGACCTGCAGCGACGCAACGGCTTTGACACCGCCGCCGTCGACGACGTGGTCATGGGCGTGGTCTCGCCCGTGGGCGAACAAGGCGCCGTCATCGCCAAGGTGGCCGCGCTCAAGGCCGGCTGGGACTTCCGCGCATCGGGTGTGCAAATCAACCGCTTTTGCGCCTCGGGCCTGGAGGCCGTCAACCTGGCCGCGCAGAAAGTGCGCTCCGGCTGGGAAGAACTGGTGGTGGCCGGCGGCGTTGAAAGCATGAGCCGCGTACCGATTGGCGCCGACGGCGGTGCCTGGGCGCAAGACCCCGAAACCAACAGCGCCACGCTGTTTGTGCCGCAAGGCATAGGCGCCGACCTGATCGCCACGCTCGAAGGCTTTAGCCGCGCCGACGTGGACGCCTTCGCGCTCGAAAGCCAGCAACGCGCCGCCAAGGCCCGCGCCGCCGGCTACTTCGCCGGCTCCATCGTGCCGGTCAAGGACTTCCTGGGCCAGACCATCCTGGGCGAGGACGAATTCATCAAGCCGCAGACCACGATCGAAGGACTGGCCTCGCTCAAGCCGGCCTTCGACCAGCTGGGCGACATGGGTTTTGACGCCGTGGCGCTGCAGCGCTACCCGCAGGTCGCACGCATACAGCATGTGCACCATGCCGGCAACTCCTCCGGCATCGTCGACGGCGCGGCCGCCGTGCTGGTCGGCTCCGAAGCTGCCGGCAAAACCCACGGGCTCAAGCCGCGCGCCCGTATCGTCGCTGCCGCGCTCAGCGGCGCCGACCCGACCATCATGCTGACCGGCCCCATGCCGGCCACGCGCAAGGCCCTGGCCAAGGCCGGCCTCTCTGTGGACCAGATCGATTTGTTCGAGGTCAACGAGGCTTTTGCCGCCGTGGTGATGCGTTTCATGAAAGAGATGAAGGTGCCGCATGACAAGGTCAATGTGAACGGCGGCGCTATCGCCATGGGCCACCCGCTGGGTGCCACCGGCGCAATGATCCTGGGCACCCTGGTCGACGAGCTGCACAGGCGCAAGCTGCGCTACGGCCTGGCCACGCTGTGCGTGGGCGGCGGCATGGGCATTGCCACCATTGTGGAAAAAATATGACTCCCCCCCGAAGCGTCTGCTGCGCAGCCGCCTCCCCCTCAAGGGGGCAACACCAGCGGCCCGGCAAAGCCGGTTCCGCGGTGTTTCCCGCGAAGACCCACCTTTCCCTGCGCCTGCTATGAACACCATCCACTACGAAGTCAGCGACGGCATTGCCACCATCACCTTTGACGAGCCCAACTCCCCCGTCAACACCATGTGCCTGCAGTGGCAGGAAGACCTCGGCGAAGTCACCGCCCAGGTGCTGAAAGACAAGGCATCGCTCAAGGGCATCATCCTGGCGTCGGCCAAATCCACTTTTTTTGCCGGCGCCGACCTCAAGGCGGTCATGCGGCTCACGCCGGCCGACGCACCCCAGGCCTATGCGGAAGTCGAACGCGTCAAGAAAAACTTCCGCACGCTCGAAACCCTGGGCATTCCCGTGGCCAGCTGCCTCAACGGCACGGCGCTGGGCGGCGGCTGGGAAGTGGCGCTGGTCGGCCATTACCGCGTGGCGGTGGACGACCCCAAAACCCAGTTCGGCCTGCCCGAGGTGACCCTGGGCCTGCTGCCCGGCGCCAGCGGCGTGACCAAGATGACGCGCCACCTGGGCCTGATGGGCGCCCAGCCCTACCTGGTCGAAGGCAAGACTTTTAACCCGCGCCAGGCGCTGGAGCTGGGCCTGGTGCATGAACTCGTGGCCGATGCGGGCGAGCTGCGCGCCAAGGCCCTGGCCTGGCTGGCCACTAGCCCGAAAGCCCAACACCCCTGGGAAGCGAAAGACTACAAGATCCCCGGCGGCACACCCACCAACCCCAAGATCGCCGCGGCCCTCAGCGTCGCACCGGCCACGCTCAAAAAGCAGACGCGCGGCCTCTATCCCGCGCCTGAAGCCATCCTGGCCTGCATGGTCGAAGGCACGCAGGTGGACCTGGAAACCGCATTGCGCATCGAGAGCCGCTACCTCGCCAGGCTCATGACCGGCAGCAACGCCAAGGCCATGATCAACACCTTTTTCTTCAACATGAACGCCATCAAGAGCGGGCAGTCGCGCCCGCCCCGCATGCCGAAATTCAGGCCCAACAAGGTCGGCATCCTGGGCGCCGGCATGATGGGCGCGGGCATCGCCTATGCCCAGGCCAGCCGGGGCATCAGCACCGTGCTCAAGGACGTCAGCCAGGAGAAGGCTGAGGCCGGCAAGGCCTACAGCAGCAAGATCACCGCGGCCCGCGTCGAAAAAGGCCGCATGACGGCCGCCGAACAAAACGCCCTGCTCGCGCGCATCACCGCGACCGACCAGGCCGCCGACCTGGCCGGCTGCGAACTCATCATCGAAGCCGTGTTCGAGCGGCGCGACCTCAAGGCCAAGGTCACGCAGGAGGCCGAGCCCCTGCTCGCACCCGGCGGCTTTTTTGCCTCCAACACCTCTACCCTGCCGATTTCCAGCCTGGCCACGGCCAGCGACCGGCCCGAAAAATTCATAGGCATCCACTTCTTCAGCCCGGTCGACAAGATGAAGCTGGTCGAGATCATCCGCGGCAAAGAGACCGACGACGAGACCGTGGCCCGCGCCTTCGACTATGTGCAGGCCCTGGGCAAAATCCCCATCGTCGTCAACGACTCGCGCGGCTTTTACACCAGCCGCACCTTCGGCACCTTTGTGATGGAAGGCGCGGCCATGCTGGGCGAGGGCATACCCGCCGCCGCCATCGAGAACGCCGGCATCCAGGCCGGCATGCCCGTGGGCCCGCTGGCCGTGCTCGATGAAACCGCGCTCTCGCTAAGCGTGCATGTACTGGACCAGACCCGCACCGACTTCACGGCCGAAGGCAAGCGCTATACCGCCACGCCAGGGGAGCTGCTGGTGGAACGCATGGTGAAGGAACTCAAGCGCCCGGGCCGCGCCGCCGGCGGGGGTTTTTACGACTACCCCGGTGAGCCTGGCGCAAAAAAACAGCTGTGGCCCGAACTCAAGTCCCTGTTCGAGAAACCCGGCATGGCCTGGGACATCCAGGAACTCAAGGACCGCCTGCTCTACCGCCAGGCCGTGGAAACTGCCCGCTGCCTCAGCGAAGGCGTGCTCACCACCGTGCACGACGCCAACATAGGCTCCATCTTCGGCATAGGCTTCCCGGCCTGGACGGGTGGCGCGATGCAGTTCATCTATGGCATGGGTATTGACGTTTTCATCGCGCGCTGTGGCGAACTGGCCGCCAAGTTCGGGCCCGGCTTTGCGCTGGCCGATACAGTCAAGGATGCAATCCGCAAACACCAGCCGGTGTATTGAACGGCACCCGCCCCTTTTTATTCACCTCACCCGACCATTTCATGCCAAGACTCCAGAACAAGATCAGCCTCATCACCGGCGCCGCCCAGGGCATAGGCCTGGCCACCGCCCTCAAGTTCGCGGCAGAAGGCGCCACCGTCATCGTCTGCGACGTCAAGCAGGCCGGCGTCGATGACGCCGTCAGACAGTGCCAGGCCCTGGGCGCCCAGGCCGTTGGATTTGTGATGGACGTGACCCAGCGCGCCATGGTCGACGCGGTGGTCGGCAAGGTCAAAGACCAGTTCGGCCGTATCGACGTGCTGGTCAACAACGCCGGCATCACCCAGGACGCGCGCCTGCAGAAAATGACGCTGGAACAATTCGACAAAGTGATCGACGTGAACCTGCGCGGCGTTTTTCACTGCGCGCAGGCCGTGGCCGACACCATGGTGGCCCAGGGCAGCGGCGTGATCCTCAATGCCAGCTCCGTCGTCGGCATCTACGGCAACTTCGGCCAGACCAACTATGCCGCCAGCAAGTTCGGCGTGATCGGTTTCACCAAAACCTGGAGCCGCGAACTCGGCCCCAAAGGCGTGCGCGTCAATGCCGTCGCGCCGGGTTTTGTCGCCACACACATCCTGGACACCATTCCCGAAAAAGTCCTCAGGGAAATGGAAGCCCATGTACCGCTCAAGCGCCTGGGCCGGCCAGAGGAGATTGCCAATGTCTACGCTTTCCTCGCGAGCGATGAAGCCAGTTATGTCAATGGGGCGGTGATTGAGGTGTCTGGGGGGATGTCGGTCTAGGGCGGGACTACCGATGCGGACACCCATATACGTTGGGTTTGATTGATCTGTTGTCGCCCAGCAAGGAACAGGAAGCTCATCTCACCAATAGAGCGGCGACGGCAACTGCCGCAAGCGCCAAACCAGCAATACCAATCCAATACCCAATCGCTGCTCGCCTCGCCAGACTCTGTACCTGCTCCGCCAGCATGCTAACCACCTTGGCTTGCTCCGTACTCGCTGCCTCGATTGCCTCCAACTTCTTTGTTAGCACCAGCAATTGAGATTTGACGTCTGAATTCGGATCTACGATCTCTCTCGGCTTCGCCGATTGATGCTTCAAGAGATCCCGAGCAAGCGAGACCGCGAGGGATGCGGTCTTTAAGATTTCTGTCCACGGTAAAGCTGTGGCGATCATCAGTGTGACTCCTTCAATTGCAGGCATAAAGTTTGAAGTAAGGCAAGATGGCTGATGACGCTCACTCCATGGCTCCATTAAATGCCTTTGTCATCCGGAGAAATCATCATGCCTTTTGGCTTAGCAAGCTCGCAGAACTCTTCTGCCGTGTACTTCATGGCGAGTGCGACTAATCCACTGGCAAGTAGCGGTATCCCGATGCGAAAGTCACTCAATGCAGTAACAGCCGCCGCAGCAAAGTAGCCGTCATTGAAGACTTTGGGCAAACGCCTTGACCATAATTTATAGACGGGGCTGTTTGTTTTGCAAAACGTCTTCCAAGCTATTCGCTTCAGAACTGCAAACGCCGTACGACCGATATGTTTTGGCTCTTCCGCCTTTTCAGGAGGGGGGAGCAACAGCCGATCAGGTGCGGGGAGTTGCTGCAGAGAGAAATTCCGAACGTCGCCAAGCAGTCTGATGCCAGCAGTTGGGACACTATTACCGATCAACTTAAGTATTTCATCGTCCGTGTTTCGATCAAGAAGAAGAACGGCCTTTGCTTCAATCTCGACCACATCGAGAAGCCCGTCACCACTTCCAATCAACTCCGCAAGGATGCACTCCTCTTCCACTCGTTGAATGAATCGCTTCTGAAATTGGTGCCGCGTCCGATCAGAGGTGATGTTATTAATGTTTTGTATAACCTCGCGGATTAATTTCTTCGACTCCGAAATTTTCTTCTGTCGCAACATCGTCACAGCGAGCAATCCACTTGCTTCCAGATGGAGCCTTGTCGTTCGGCCCGCGAAGCGGCGAACACCAATTAAGCCAGCCTCTGCATATGCCAGCCGATTAGCATCTACACAGGCTTCGTACGCCCATAGCTTTGCGCGGAGAAGGCGGTGGTGTCGTCGATCATCCTGGAATAACTCCTGAATACGACTTGCGGCCTCAATAGCCGCCTCCGGCTCAGCATCGGCTACAGCTTTTCGCAGGATTTTCTCCAGGGGGACCAGCGCTTCCTTCTGATATTCGTGTAGTTTTGTTGCAGTCATTTCAGAGGAATTAAGAGTGAAAATTACCAGCAACCGTAGGAAGTTTTCCGGTCAAACGACACATTAAGTTTGACTTGGCAAAACACTTAAGCAACCTTACCCAGGATGTAGCCAGATATGCCGCCCAACAAAGCCGCCAATTCTTTGCCCTCCAACACACCCGTCATGCCGAACAAAATAATTGCGATCACAAGCGAAAACAGAGTAAGAAACTGAATTCCAACTTGACCGGAGAATATTTTTCGCCTTACCTCGTGATCCTTAATAACAACAATAAAAAATAACGCAATAACAAGCCCAATGAGTACCGTGAACGCGATGCTTAGATCACGTTTATATTGTTGCTCAGGTCCTATGAGGGTAAGCAACTTCTTCTGCACTGCTTTCGCAAGCTCCCGCTTCGAAGCTAACTCGTTTCGCTTGTCGCTAAGCATCTTGACCAATTGCACACTCCCACCCGATTCTTTTAGCGACCTTTCTAATGAAAGTATTTTGCTTTCTTCCCTTAATTGCCCAGAAAGTATGGCGAAGATAGAACGGTCTCTTTTTGCATCCTTGACTTCCGACTCTGGTTTCTTTTTTGAAGCTTCCACCCTAAGTCGAGTTAGTTCTTCTTCATCAGCCTGGGTCTTCGGAATCCGCTCTTCGAGGTCCTTAATTCCTTTTTCCAGAATCGGAATTTCTCCATTTAGCTGACCTCGTAAATCAGCCAATGATAAAAAATCATCCGGCACATTTAATCCCAAGTTCAGCTTTCCATTTGGCTGCGCATACGCCATACCAATCCCCAAGCTGACCAAAAGCAGTATTGATAAGGCTCTATGCACGCGACTCTCCTTTAGCGTTGAAGACATCTAGAGTGAAAGAGGGTCAACAAAGGCAGAAGTCCCTGGGCGACGGGTCATGCCTCCTGCAGTGACAGGCTCGCGCTTCTCAAACGAGCACGTTAGTTGCTGATTCAAGCGATAAGAACGCTCGGAGGTGTATCGACATAGCAGCTCAACCGAACTCAACAAGCAATTCTAGGCAGGAGGACTTCTAGTCGCCTCCCCTAAATAGACTAGTGCCGCTAAATAGCTGATTTCGCTTGCTTCAATCCCGCAAACAGCGATCCGACCTGGCTGCACCCTTTGGTACCAATCGCTTTGTTTGCGTCATGCCAGCTAAGGGCGCCGGACTTGGCCCAAAAAAGAGCTAGGCTGTCACGGTAGCTGTTGAAAGATGGCTTGACACGAAAAGGATGTTCCCTCTGAACAGGGATCACTTATGGAACTACGGCCGCAACCTTGGTTCAACGCAGAGGAGAAACGCCGCCGAGCAGTTGCTCCGTCGGATATTTTTGACCTTGTGGACTAGTCGGTGCACCTGTTGTCTCTTAATGCGGAGAGGGAGTGTCATCGGCGACGCGCCCTCGATCAAGGTATTGACCGCTCAGAGGTATCAGGTAATGGGACGGTGCCCTCAGTATCGACGTTGCGAAAACACGGGCCAAACAACAAGCCAAGGACCGAGCATACACACATCAAAAAATATCAGATGCAACTGTGTGGGCCATGAGCAATTACACTCCCCAGGAGAAACGGCCTGAAATTGACTTGCCGCCGATTGTCAGCACGCCGGCATCATTTCTGACACTCAGAAAAAAGTCCTTTGGAAGCGTCGAGTCCCCAGGGTTGGTGAACCGGAGCAACAAGACCTTTTGTTGCGTATCGAAGGCCTCGACTTTTATGTGCGGCATGGGAATCACCACGCTTTGGGTACTGCCGGGCATCGCAAGACTGAGGGTGGCCACGGATGGCCGGCTGTCGCCGCCCACGACGATGTCCAGGAGATAGCCTTGCGCTTCGAATGACACAGAGCTGGTGGCCAATGCCGTGGCGCACGCGCTAATCGCCACGGCTACCGCAATGAGGGGTGATCGCATTGGACCTCGCACCGTTGAACTTTTGGGCATGTCATGAATTTGCGCTCACACCCTGAGCTTCGATCAGTCATGCCAGCGATTCTAGGTGTGCGCCCCGCGAATTGCATCCTCGTGCCATTTGCACTCAATCATTAAATTCACTCGGATGAATCGTGTCATACACATGGCCCTCGCAACAAAAGACCACCATCCAAAGCCCCAGCTTGTGGTCGGAGTCGGGGGGAATCAGTTTGTTGAGCGCCCGGGCAACGGCTTGTTTGACGGCCACATCAACGTCTTTTCCGTCTGATGGCAGCGTTTCAACCGTCACCATCACCAGGGCCTCTTTTTCATAGAGCTCAACCTGCGGGATCGACCACCGCGCCGCCGTGGCATCGACAAAAGCGAGCGCTACTTTTTCAGGAAGTTCCGGCTGGGAAGTAAACGTGCCCATGGCTTGTGATCTGAGTCCTGCATGGTGGTGAGTCAGCGATGGCAGGATGATGCTTTATGGCCAGGGCGCGTCAACAGCCTCGGGAATAAAGGGAATTTTTCACCGAAATTAGTTCCTGTTTTCCGGCGCAAAAACAGACCCGGGCCGCCGATGGCTTAATCCCACACGGCCACGGGAGCTACCACCAAAGGTTTATTCCCCATCCACATTCGTCCAGGTCACTTGTCCATCCTTCATCTCCAGGCGCAGGTGGGCGACACCGTTTGCCTTCAAGCCAAACATCCGGCTGGTCTTGAGGGACTCCTGCTTCGTCGGGGATACCGCCTGGAGCGTCCTGTCCAGGGGCGCGGCAATGGGCGTCCATTCCGCGAGCACGGTCAGGATCGAGTGGCTGGAATACTCACCCTGCACACCCGAAGACCAATCGCGCGTCGCGCCTTTCTCGACGTCACCGTAATCCGTTTTTGCCTGCCCCGGGCCGTCGTAGATCGTGATCCATACGGGCACATCGAGAAAGTTGTCGGTGCGGACCAGGGGTTTGGACCAGTAAACACCGGAGTCGCCTCCAAGCAGAACCCGTTCGTAGGGATCGGATGGGCCCAAGATCGTCGTGGTGTCCGTGTCGAATTTGGAACCCGTCGTGGGCCACTGCCCGCGGATCTGGTAATACGACCCGTGAAGGTAGGTTCCGCTGTTCCAGTCGCGGAATGTTCCCGCATCGACATTGCCCCAATCTTCCTTGAAACCGCGACCCACGGTGTAGATGGTGACCCACATGGGTTGGTGGGTATGGTTGAACGTTCTGAATCCGGACATCTGGTTTCCTCCTTTGAAGGCACGCGATAAAGACCTCATGGGAGCCATGAAGCTTCGAGGCAGGCATCCTTTGACGGACCACTGTGGATGCGCGGCCGGATGAACTGTGCGGTGCATGGTAGTGATGCATGGCCGGCCTGGATGTTGCACAAATGGGGTACGCGGATGGAGGTACTGCACGCGGGGCGGGCCGTGACTTATTGCGCATTCACCAGCCCGGCGTCGGCCCTCGGGAAACTACCCAGCGAAGCTGTGCAAAATGACATGGCGCGCGGGCGCCTGACCTGTCAGTATTCAGTCAACACCCAAGGAAACACATGCCCGCCGTTCTGCCCACCCGTTTGCCCCTTCCCGGGGATGCCGCCCTCGAGAAAACCCGGCACGCCGACAGTGCCGCGCGTGAGCAACGCCACAACAGCCTGGCGGCGAAGATGGCCGCGCACCAGCAAGGCACAGGCCCCGCGCCAACGGCCGCGGAAATCGAGCAATGCAGGGAAGACGCCGCATTCGAGCAGGCCATGGGCAGGCTGCTGGCGGACGCGCCCCTGCCCCGCTAGGCGCCTTGCCGGCTCAGTCCAGGCGCTGGATCAGGTCTTCCAGGGCCGGGAAATCGACAGGCTTGACCAGGTGGCAGTCAAAGCCGCCGGCCAGGGTCCGGCTCTTGTCGTCCTCATGGCCGTAACCCGTGATGGCCGCAATGAGTATGCCCGGGCCGTAAGGCAAACCGCGCAGCTCGCTGGCGACTTCAAAGCCATTCATGCCCGGCATGCCGATATCGACCAGCGCGGCGTCCGCCCTGTAGGTTTTTGCGATCTCCAGCGCGTCGGGCCCGTTGTAAGCAACCTTGGCCGAATGCCCCAGCAACCGGAGCACTTCCGCGAGGCTGTCGGCCGCATCCCGGTTGTCGTCAACAACCAGGAATTTTTTGGCGGGCTCATCGGCCGTCACCGGCCTGCCTGCGCTGGCCCCGGGAATTGAGAACTTGAAGCGGCTTCCCCTGTCGGGGCCCTCGCTCTCGGCGCTGAGCACGCCGCCATGCATTTCCACCAGCGACTTGGCCAGCGTCAAGCCTATGCCCAGCCCGCTTTCCTTGGCGGCCGATTGCATATCGCCCTGGGAAAACAACTCAAAAATCTCCTGGATCGCGGTCTTCGTGAGGCCCAGCCCGGTGTCTGACACCTCGGTCCATACCTGGGCGCCTTCCGTCCAGCAGCGCAGTGTGATACGCCCGCCCGACGGCGTGTACTTGGCCGCGTTGGTCAAAAGGTTCTGGATCACCTGGGTCAGCCGTATGCTGTCGGCGTCCACATAGACGTCGTCCTGCGGCAGCTCCAGGGAGAAAGTGTGGTGCCTGGCGTCCATCATGGGACGCATGGCCTCCGCGGCCCGGCTCAGGACCTGGTTGTAGAGCACGTTTTCTTTCTTGAGATGTATCTTGCCCGTGCTCAGGCGCCCGACGTCCAGCAGGTCGTCGACAAGCCGTGTCATATGGGTGAGCTGGCGGTCTATCATCTCGCGGCTGTTTTTGACGACCGGGCTGGGCGCGGGCTCAAGCTGCAGCACGGTGACGGCGTTCCGTATGGGTGCCAGCGGGTTGCGCAGCTCATGCGCGAGCATGGCCAGGAATTCATTCATGCGCCGGCTGGAGCGCTCCAGCTCCTCGAGCCGCCGGCGCTCGGACATGTCGCGGGTGATCTTGGCGAAGCCGCGCAACTGCCCTTCGGCATCGCGGATGGCCGTGATGACCACATTGGCCCAGAACCGGCTGCCGTCCTTGCGCACGCGCCAGCCCTCCTCTTCGGCGCGGCCTTTTTCCAGCGCCGCCCTCAGCTCGTTCTCGGGCATGCCCAGCGCCAGTTCCTCGGGCCGGTAAAACATGCGGAAGTGCCGGCCTATGGCTTCGGCGGCGGTATAGCCCTTGAGGATCTGCGCGCCGGTGTTCCAGCTCTGGATGATGCCCTCGGGGTCCAGCATGAAGATCGCATAGTCCTGCACGCCCTCCACCATCAAGCGCAGCCGCTCTTCGCTTTCGCGCAGGGCCTGCTCCTGCCTACGCCTTTCGCTGAGGTCGCGGGTCACCTTGGCGAATCCCGCATGGGTCCCGTCCGGGTCGGTCAGCGCGGTGATGACCACATTGGCCCAGAAGCGCGAGCCGTCCTTGCGCACCCTCCAGCCCTCGTCCTCGAAGCGGCCCCTCTTTTTGGCGAAGGCCAGTTCCTGCTGGGGCCAGCCGGTAGCCCGCGCCTCGTCCGTATAAAACATGGAGAAATGCCGCCCCAGCACCTCTTCGGCGGTATAGCCCTTGATGCGGGTTGCACCGGCATTCCATGACACCACGTGCCCGTCCGGATCCAGCATGAAGATCCCGTAGTCCACCACGGAATCGACCAGCAGGCGAAAGCGTTCGATGCTGACGGAATCCACGGGCAGGACGGTATGAAGGCTCACGGCGCCCGATCTCCCGCTCCGGCCAATGGCTCGCAGATGCGCGGCGTGAAGCTTGAACTGGCTGCGTACAAATACGGCATCACAAAGGGCTCGGGCAAAAAGAAACCCGGGTGGCCCGGGCCTTGAACTGGTAAATCCAGAGGAGTGAGTGCGGCCCCGGAGGGGCTCGCCACTTTAATATAGCCAAGCCAAAAGTAACATTCTGTAGGAGAACGCCGCGTTCCAAAGCCCGCAAGCGCTTGCGGGCTGGCCGCGGTGCCCGGGCTTAGTGCTTTCGCCGGATCAGAAACGCGCTACCGGCCGGCTCAAAGCCCAGCGCCGGGTAGTAAGACATGGCGTCGGGCGCGGACAGCAGTATCAGCGACACCTGGTCGCCAATGATGGCTTGCGTGCGCCGGACGAGCTCCTTGCCTATGCCGGCGCCCTGGTACTTTTTGTCGACGGCGAGGTCCGAGAGGTAGCAGCAATAAGCATAGTCGGTCAGCGAGCGGCTCAGGCCCACCAGCTCATCGCCCACCCAGGCTGACAGCACCAGGCAGGGCACGGAAAACATGCGCGCAATTCGGGGCAGGTCGCCCGTCGGGCGCTTGAGGCCGGACTGGTCGAAGACGCGCACGACGTCAAGCGGGTCCAGCGGGTAGTTGTGGCGGTATTCAACGGTGATGTCTGTCATGGGCAAAGGGGTAGAGTTTGTCGCCATCGTTTTATCCGGCCTCGGCCATCGCCGCCATGGACAGCTTTCGGCCAAAGACACCAGAACAGGCGGCTTCGGACCTGGTGCGTTTCGGCATCACACCACAACCACATCGCCCCATGCCAGCCCGATATACAGCCCGCTCCAGAGAAAAAACATACCAATCAGAAACAGCACAAGGACCGCGGTAAAGCGATCCACCGCGGTGAACTCTATCCAGCCGCCGTCCGTGAGCAACTCCAGAAGGATGTCCGTCCAGCTCACGGGCTGGGTCTGGATGTCCGGCTCATGCCTGGAAATCAGCAGCTTCCAGGCGCCAAAGAGGAACAGGCCGCCGATAAAGCAGCAGAGGACAGCGAAGGCGTCAATCATGGGTCAAGATCAGCGATTTTTTTGCACATTCTTTCGCTCCAAGCCCTCAAGATGAACTCGACGAGCCTCGTCTCCAGGCCTTGAGGGCTAGCCTTCATCCGAATGGGTTGATCCGCGCGCTTTTTCCTTTTCCATCGCTGCATTGAGTATTTTCAGCAGAGGCATGAGGACCCAGATTCCAGCGGCGAGCGAGTACAGGGACCACAATTTGAAGAACGCCTTACTCCAAGCATACGGCCCCTTATAAGAGAGGACAACCAGACCGAGCAGCATCCAGCTGACAAATGCGATGAAAAGGCGTTTCCTTGGCGTCATGAGTAGCTGACTTTAACGATGGTCCTGCTTTCGTCGCTTATATGCGCTGGCATATGGAAACCTATCCATGCCGCATCTGCCGCAACCAGGCCCCAGGCGCCAGACCCACACTGCCCTTGAAGCGCCGGCTGAAATGGCTCTGGTCGGCGAAGCCGCAGGCGGCGGCCACCTCGGCCAGGCCGCGCCCGGCCAGCATGGCGGACTGGGCGCGTTCCAGGCGCACGGCGTTGAGGTAGATATGCGGCGGCACGCCGAACTGCCGGGCGAAGGCGCGGGTCAGGTGCACGCGCGACAGGCCGGCCTCGCGCGCCAGGGCGTCCACCGTAATGTCCTGGTCATAGTGGCTGCGCAGGTAGTCACGGATGCGGGCCATGCGGGCCGCGCCGGCGGCCTTGCCGCCCTCACCCGCGCTGCGCCGCTCGCCGTAACGCTGCAGCAGCCGCACCAGCACGTCGCGCGTAAGTTCCTCGGCGCGCAGCGACTCCTGGGCCTGGCCGGCCGCGCCTATGGCTTGCGCCAACGCGCGGCCCATGGCCGCGTCGCGCACCACGGGCTGGCAAAAGTAGGCGGCCATGTCGAGGCCGGCCTCCTTGTCGCGGCATTCATCGACCACCTGCGGCGCCACATACAGCATGCTGTAGCCAAAGCCCTCCTGGGTGCCGCGCTGGCCGTCGTGCGGCTCGTCGGGGTTGAAGAGGATGACGTCGCCGCGCAGGCTGGCGTGCAGCGTGCCGCCGCAGTGGAAGGTCTGCACGCCGGAGGCGGTGACGCCTATGGAATAGGTTTCGTGGCTGTGGCGCTCAAACGTGTGTTCAGTGAAGTGGGCCTTCATCTGCGTCACGCCGGCCAGCGCGCCGGGACGAAAGCGCGCCCAGTCCTGGGCAGTGGGTTGCTGGGCATGGTGCATGAAACAATCGTACAAGACGCGGCAGGCCCGGACAAGCAGACTCCTTTCTTCCAACACAACCCAAGAGGAGTTTTCCGTGAAAACAGACGCCATAGACCTGCAGGCCAAGCTCGCGAGTTTTGAGGGCCACTGGCAGCCGCGCACCGTGAGCGAGTTCAACGGCCACGACGTGATGGTGGTCAAGGTGCAGGGCGAGTACAGCTGGCATTCACACCCCGACAGCGATGACTTCTTTCTGGTGCTCAAGGGGGAACTGCACATCGACATCGAGGGCAGCCCCACCGTGATCCTCAAGCCCGGCCAGCTTTACGTGGTGCCGCGCGGCGTGCGGCACCGGCCGCGCGCGGCACAGGAGGCACAGCTGCTGTTGATAGAGCCGACGGGCACGCCCAACAGCGGCGATGCGGCCACGGCCGCGCCGCGCAGGGTGATCTGAAGCCGGGTTTTCGGGATCGAGGGCATTTGGGGGGAATCCAATTACTTGACTTTGTCAATTAATTGCTTGACGATAGCTACCATGGCTATATCAAGCTCCCCCACCCTCCCCACTGCCGTCACCGCGACCGCACCGGCTGCCGCCATGGCGCACATCAAGGCGATACGCGGCTTTAACCGCTTCTACACCCAGCGCATCGGCGTGCTGGATCCTTACCTGGGCAGCGAGTTCTCGCTGACCGAGGTGCGGGTGCTCTACGAGCTGGCCCACCGCGACCAGCCGACCGCGACCGAGCTGGGGCGGGATTTGTCGCTGGACGCGGGCTATTTGAGCCGCATACTGCGGCGCTTTGAAAGCCAAGGCTGGCTGGCGCGCGTGCCCTCGCCGGCCGACGCGCGGCAAAGCCTGCTCAAGCTGACAGAGGCCGGGCACAAGGTGTTCGCGCCGCTGCAGCAGCAGTCGCGCGACGAGGCGGCCGCCCTGCTGGCCCCGCTGGCGCCTGAGGACCAGCACAAGGTGGTGAGCGCGATGGGCACGGTGCAGCGCCTGCTGGCCGGCCCGGGCGAGGCCGCGGCGACGCGCACCGTGGTGCTGCGCGACCCGCGGCCCGGCGACATGGGCTGGGTGGTGCAGCAGCATGGCGAAATCTATGCGCGCGAATACGGCTGGAACAGCGAGTTCGAGGCGCTGGTGGCCGACATCGCGGGCAAGTACCTCAAGAATCACCAGCCCGACTGGGAGAAGTGCTGGATCGCCGAACTCGACGGCGAGCGGGTAGGCGCGGTGTTTGTGGTGCGCAAGTCGGCCACGGTGGCGCAGTTGCGCATGCTGATCCTCACGCCGGGCGCGCGCGGCCTGGGCCTGGGCGGGCGGCTGTCGGACGAATGCATCGCCTTCGCGCGCGCCAAGGGCTACAAAAAAATGGTGCTCTGGACCAACAGCTGCCTCGCGGCGGCGCGCGCGATTTATGCCAAGCGCGGCTTCAAGCTGGTCAAGAGCGAGCCCTACCAGGGCTTTGGCCACGAGCTGGTGGGCGAGACCTGGGCGCTAAAGCTTTAAGGCTACAGCCTTAAAAGTTCCGGAGGTTTTACGCCCGGGGCCTCGTGAACCACGAAGAGCGGGCTATTGTTTGAATAGCAGATGAAGCGCGTCGGCTTCTTGCGCGCTCACCTGGGATTGCGTTATGCGCGGCGATAATCGGCGCATGAGCCCCCTGCCCGCGCCAGAGCATCCGCAACCCAAATCCCTCACCGACCTTTTTGTTTCATTCACCTTGCTAGCCCTGCAGGGTTTCGGCGGCGTCCTCGCCGTCGTGCAGCGCGAGCTGGTCGAGAAAAAACGCTGGATGACGCGTGAAGAGTTCATCGAAGACTGGGCAGTGGCGCAAATCATGCCGGGCCCCAATGTGGTGAACCTGTCCTTGATGGTGGGCGGGCGCTATTTCGGCCTCAAGGGCGCGCTGGCGGCGCTGGCCGGCATGTTGACGGTGCCGCTGGTGCTGGTGCTGCTGCTGGCGGTGCTGTATGCCCAGTTTGCCGGCCACCCCGGCGTGGCGGGCGCGCTGCGCGGCATGGCCGCCGTGGCGGCCGGGCTGATAGGCGCGACCGGCCTCAAGCTTTTCGGCGCGCTCCAGAAAAACGTGCTGGGCCTGCGGCTGTGCATAGGCCTGGGCCTGCTGTGTTTTGTGTCCATCGCGCTGCTGCGCATCCCGCTGGCTTATGTGCTGCTGAGCCTGGGCCTGGCGGCCTGCGTGCTGGCCTACCGAAAGCTCGCGCCATGAACGAGTCGCTGCAAACACTGCACCTGGCCTTTGGCGCGCGCGAATGGTTTGACCTGTTCCTGCATTACCTCTCGCTGTCGCTGCTGTCGGTGGGCGGCGCCATCAGCACCGCGCCCGACATGCACCGTTTCCTGGTCGACAAGCAGCACTGGCTGACCGACGCCCAGTTCAACGCCTCCATCGCGATTGCGCAGTCGGCACCCGGGCCCAACGTGCTGTTCATCGCCCTGATGGGCTGGAACGTGGGCCTGAACGCCGGCGGCATGCTCAGCGGGCTGCTGGGCGTGTTCCTGGCGCTGCTGGGCATCCTGATTCCGAGCACCACGCTGACCTACACGGCCGCGCAGTGGGGCCACCGCAACCGCGAGCTGCGGGCGGTGCGCGCCTTCAAGCAGGGCATGGGCCCCATCGTGGTGGCCCTGCTGATCGCCACCAGCTGGATCCTGGCCGGCGCCAACGGCAGCTCGCTGAAGGACTGGCCGGTATGGCTGCTGACGGCCGCCTCGGCCCTCATCGTCTGGCGCACCCGCATCCACTTGCTGTGGCTGCTGGGCGCGGGCGCGCTGCTGGGCTGGTACGGGCTGGTCTGAGGCGGGCGAGCTTCAGCGCCGCTGGCGCAAGGCTTCGTAGAGGCAGACGCCGCTGGCCACGGACACATTGAGGCTTTCCACCGCGCCGCGCATGGGGATGCTGACCAGTTCGTCGCAGGTCTTGCGCGTGAGCTGGCGCATGCCCTCGCCTTCAGCGCCCAGCACCAGGGCGACCGGGCCCTTGAGGTCCACGTCGTAAATGGTTTTTTCGGCGTCGTCGCTGGTGCCTATGCACCAGATGTTGCGTTCCTTGAGCTCGCCCAGGGTGCGGGCCAGGTTGGTGACCATGAAATAAGGCATGGTCTCGGCCGCCCCACTGGCCACCTTGGCGACGGTGGCGTTGATGCCGGCCGCGTGGTCCTTGGGAGCGATCACGGCATGGGCGCCGGCGCCATCGGCCACGCGCAGGCAGGCGCCCAGGTTGTGCGGGTCGGTGACGCCATCCAGCACCAGCAGCAGCGGCTGGGCAACACCGGCCTCCTCGAGCTGCTCGAGCAGTTCATCGAGCGACTTGACCTGGGCCAGGGCATCGACCCGGGCCACCACCCCCTGGTGGCCGTGGCTGCCGCACATCTTGGCCAGGCGCAGGCCGTCGGATTCGATCAGGCGTATGCCGGCCTCGCGGGCCCGGTCCATGAACTGGCGCATGCGCGCATCGCGGCGCGAAGCGTCGAAAAACACCTCCAGAACGGACTTGGGCGCGGTTTTGATGCGCACGCCGACAGCATGGAAGCCAAAAAGGACTTTGGGGGTAGATGACATGCAGGGGATTATCACTGCAGCCCTGCAAGCTGTTGACGGTCGTCACGGAGCCCTGTTTAGAGCGTTAATAGCTTCTTAGGCATTACTACCGGTGCGCAGGGGCCGACCGGCGGTCACAATGCGGGCTGGGTAAGTCTAAAATAGTAACAATTTGTTGATCCTGCAGGGGCAGGACGTTTTCCGCAATAACACGCACAGTTGGGGGCACTATGGGATTGAGGCTTAAATTTAATCTGGTGTTGATCGTGGTGTTCCTGGCGGGCTTCGGCGCCGCCGGGTTCATATCGCGCCAGCTGCTGCAGGAAAACGCCCGCGAGGAAGTCCTGCGCAATGCGCGGCTCATGATGGACACCGCCCTCTCGGTGCGCGCCTACACGGTCGAGCAGATCAAGCCGCACCTGGACAAGCAGCTCGAGGAAGTCTTCCTGCCGCAGACCGTGCCGGCCTACGCCGCCACCGAAACCCTGGGCCACATCCAGAAGAAGTACCGCGACTACGGCTACAAGGAAGCGACGCTGAACCCGACCAACCCGCGCGACCGTGCCACCGACTGGGAAGCCGACATCGTCCAGCAGTTCCGCCAGAACGCCGACTCGAAAGAGCTGATCTCGGAGCGCGCCGCGGCCACGGGCCGGCTGCTCTACATCGCCAAGCCCATACAGATCACCAACGCGGCCTGCCTGCAGTGCCACAGCGTGCCGGCCGCCGCGCCGGCCAGCATGGTCAAGATCTACGGCGAGGCCAACGGCTTCGGCTGGAAACACAACGAAATCATAGGCGCGCAAGTGGTGACGGTGCCCATGGAGATTCCCATCCGCAATGCCGAGCGCACCTTCAAGACCTTCATGGCCTCGCTGGCCGCGGTGTTCGTGGTGGTCTTCGTGGTCCTCAACCTGATGCTGAGCTGGCTCATCGTGCGGCCGATCCGCCGCATGTCGCAGGCGGCCGACAAGGTCAGCACCGGCGACTTCGAGGTGCCCGAATTCGCCGATGGCGGCAAGGACGAGGTGGCGGTGCTGGGCAGCTCCTTCAACCGCATGCGCCGCAGCCTGGAAAAAGCCATGCAGATGATTGACCGCGGCGACTGACCGAGAGATTGCCCGCCCACCACGACGCCGGACGCATGACCGAGCCCGAAGACAAGACCCGAACCCTGCCCGTGCGGCCCGACGCCCCGGGAAGCGGGGATGTGGCCGCCCTGGCGCCGGGGCAGACCGTCTTTGAATACCGCATTGAAAAAATGCTGGGCGGCGGCGGTTTCGGCATCACCTACCTGGCGCAGGACATCAATCTGCAGCTGCCGGTGGCCATCAAGGAGTATTTTCCGGGTGACCTGGCCGTGCGCTCGGCCGACCTGTCGGTCCATGTCCGCTCCGGCGAAAACCGGGGCCAGTTCCAGTGGGGCCTGGAACGCTTCCTGGATGAAGCCCGCGCGCTGGCCTCGTTTCGCCATCCCAACATCGTGCGGGTGCTGCGCTACTTCAAGGAAAACGGCACCGCCTACATCGTCATGGAGTACGAGTCGGGCGACCCGCTCAAGCGCTGGCTGGCCAAACAGCCCGCGCTGGACCAGCAAGGCCTGCTGAAGATCGTCTACCCGCTGATGGACGGCCTGGAGGCGGTGCACAAGGTGAACTTCCTGCACCGCGACATCAAGCCGGACAACATCTACATCCGTGCCGACGGCACGCCGGTGCTGCTGGATTTCGGCGCGGCCAGGCGCCTGACCGGCAACCAGGACATGACCAACATCGTGAGCCCGGGTTTCGCGCCCTTCGAGCAATACCACAGCAAGGGCCACCAGGGGCCGTGGACGGACGTCTATTCGCTGGGCGCGGTGATGTACTGGATGACGACCGGGCAAAAGCCCATGGAGTCGGCTTCGCGCGTGCGCGAGGACAGCATGCCCAAGGCCGCCGACACCGCCAGCGCGGTGGTCTTCGGCGCGCCGCTGCTGCGCGCCATCGACTGGGCGATGACGCCCAACGAAACCCAACGGCCGCAGGATATCGCGGCGCTGCGCCAGGCGCTGCTGAGCTCGGACTTCGTGAAGACACAAACCCTGCGCGCGGCCAGCGTGCTGGTGCCCGCCACACCCCCTGCCGCGCCCGTGCCCGCGCCGGCACCCGCCGAAGCCAGAACGGTCACCGCGCCGCCCGACAACGCCCTGCTCGCCTACGCCGCCAATTCGCAGTCCATCCCGCTCAACAGCGCCGAGAACCTGCGCAAGAACGTGCTGGGCACCATCATGTTCCTGGACCTGGTGTCCTACTCCACCTATTCGGTGGACCAGCAGGTGGTGGTCAAGTCGCTGTTCAACGAACTGATCACCAAGGCCATAGGCGGCGTGAAGGAGTCGTCGCGCATCATGATAGACACCGGCGACGGCGCGGCCATCTGCTTCCTGGGCGATCCCGAGGAGGCACTGCAGTCGGCACTGCTGCTGCGCGACCTGCTGGCGCAGAAGTACGGCCGCAAGCTGTCGCTGCGCGTGGGCCTGCACCTGGGCCCCATCCGCATGGTGTTCGACATCAACAACCGGGTCAACGTGGTGGGCGACGGCATCAATGTGGCGCAGCGCATCATGGACTTCGCCAGGCCCAACCAGGTGGTGGTCTCGCGCGCCTATTACGACGTGATCTCGCGTATCACCGACAGCGCGGCCGGCCATTTCGACTACCTCGGCCCGCACATGGACAAGCACCTGCGCTCGCACGAGATCTACGCGGTGCTGGACCCGAATGCCGTCCCGGCGACGCCCGCGGCGCGCAACCTGGAGTTCGAGCACACGGCCTCCTTCGCCGCGCTGGCCTCGCTGACGCCCGAAGTCGTGCACGACATTGAAACCGAGCTGGCCAAGCTGATCGGCCCGCTGGCCCGGGTGCTGGTCAAGAAGTCCGTGCCGCGCACGGTGAGCGCCCAGGGCCTGCGCGACCTGCTGGCCGTCTCCATTCCCGACGCCACGGCGCGCGAAGCCTTTGCGCGGCCGCGCAATGCCAGCGCGCCCGTGCATTCAACGCCGCTGGGCGCCTCGGGCCCGCGCACCGGTGTTACCAGCGCCACTGGCGGCACCAGCGTGCCCAGCCGCGTGCTGTCCATGCCGGTGTCCGGCCTGCGGCACCAGGACATGAGCCGGCCCTCGGGGCTGTCTTCGCCTTCGGGACCGTCCGCGACCTCGACCTCCATCAACGTGCAGTATTTCAGCGTCGAGCTGCAGTCCCAGCTGGAACGCATGCTGAGCCTGTACATAGGCCCGCTGGCCAAGACCCTGGTGCGCAAGGAATCGGCGCGCCACACCACGCTGGGCGGCCTGGCCAAGGCACTGGCGCTGCAGATCGACAAGCCCGACGACCGGGCGAAATTCCTGGCCGCGGCGCAAAAACTGCGTTGAGCCCGGCGCCTGCCCGCCCGGCCCAGGCGGCTCAGGCCGAAACAACCCGTCCCGCGTCTATGGTGATGCGCCGCTCGCAGCGCGCGGCAATGCCCTGGTCGTGCGTCACCAGCACCAGGGTGGTCCCGAGTTCGCGGTTGAGCTCGAACATCAGCGACATGACGGTCTCGCCGGTGGCGAAGTCCAGGCTGCCGGTGGGCTCGTCGGCCAGCAACACCGCCGGCTGCACCACAAAGGCCCGCGCCAGTGCCACGCGCTGCTGCTCACCGCCCGACAGTACCTTGGGGTAGTGGCCCAGGCGCTCACCCAGGCCGACGCGCCTGAGCATCTCGGTGGCCTGCGCGCGCGCGTTCCTGGCGCCCGACAGCTCCAGCGGCAGCATGACGTTCTCCAGCGCGGTCAGGTTGCCCATGAGCTGGAAGCTCTGGAACACAAAACCGACCTTCTGGGCCCGCAAGGCGGCGCGGTCGTCCTCACTGAGGGCGAACAGGTCCTGCCCGGCCAGCTTGACCGTGCCCTCGGTGGGCGTGTCCAGCCCCGCGATGATGGACAGCAAGGTGCTTTTGCCCGAGCCCGAAGCGCCGACAATGGCGGCGGTTTCGCGCGCGGCGAGCGCGAAGTCAATATCGCGCAAAATGGCCAATGTGCCGGTGGAGTCGGTGACCGACTTGAAAACATGCTCCACGGAAATAATTGAAGCGGCCTGAGGCTTTGCAGTTGCGCCGACCATGGAAGCCTCGCTCACGCCATTCACGCCACTTACCGCAGGTTCAAACATGTCAGCCTTGTCAGAAAATATGAAATCCGACTTTACCAAGCTTGCAGCTGGAACGGCAAAGCGCCTGGTAAAACCTTTGGCAGCGCTGCTGCTGGCCGCGCTGGCGGCCGCCCCCGCCGCCTGGGCGCAGGCGCCCGCCTCCGCCGCCCAGGGCGAGACGCTGCTGGTCGTCGGTGACTCCCTGAGCGCCGAATACGGCCTCAAGCGCGGCACCGGCTGGGTGCCGCTGCTGGAAAAGCAGCTCGCCGGCGAAAAGAAAAGCGCCAGGGTCGTCAACGCCAGCATCAGCGGCGACACGACGTCGGGCGGCCGTTCCCGGCTGCCGGCCCTGCTGGCGCAGCACAAGCCCGCCGTGGTGGTGATAGAGCTGGGCGGCAACGACGCCCTGCGCGGCCTGCCGCTGGAGATGACCGAGCAAAACCTCAGCGCGATGACGCAGGCCGCCAAAAAAGCCGGCGCGCGGGTGCTGCTGATCGGCATGCAGGTGCCGCCCAACTACGGCAGCGCCTATGCGGCGAATTTTTCAGGCCTGTTCGCCAAGGTCGCCAAGGCCGAAAAAGTGGCGCTGGTGCCGTTTTTCCTCAAGGGTGTCGCCGACGCCACCGACCCGGTGGCCGCCTTCCAGGCCGACCGCATCCACCCCAACGAGCAGTCGCAGCCCCGCATGCTGGCCAATGTGTGGCCTGAACTCAAGAAACTGCTCAAGTGAGCCTGGACCGCATTTCCGCCGAGGAAGCGCTGACCGGCCTGGGCCGGTACTGCGACATCATCGACGCCCGCAGCGAGGGTGAATACGCCGAGGACCACCTGCCCGGCGCGCTGAACTGGCCCAGCCTGCACGACGAGGAACGCAAAATCGTCGGCACAAAATACAAGCAGATCAGCCAGTTCGAGGCGAAAAAACTGGGTGCGGCCCTGGTCGCGAAAAACATCGCCGAACACATACAGCGCGAGGTGCTGGACAAGCCCCGGGAATGGCAACCCCTGCTCTACTGCTGGCGCGGCGGCAAGCGCAGCGGCGCGCTGGCGCTGGTGCTGGAGCAGATCGGCTTTCGGGTCACGCTGGTCGACGGCGGCTACAAGGCCTTCAGGGCGGCGCTGGTGGCCGACCTGCCGCGGCTGGCGGCGCGCTTTCGCTACCGCGTGGTGTGCGGCCCCACCGGCTCAGGCAAGACCCGGTTGCTGCAGGCCCTGGCGGCCGAAGGTGCGCAGGTGCTGGACCTGGAGGCACTGGCCAGGCACCGTAGCTCGGTGCTGGGTGCGATTCCCGGCCTTGAGCAGCCCAGCCAGAAGGCCTTTGACAGCGCTATCTGGTCCGCCCTGCGCGGCTTCGATCCGGCCAGGCCGGTGTATGTGGAAAGCGAAAGTAAAAAAGTCGGCAATGTGGCGGTGCCCGAAGGCCTGATGACCGCCATGCGGGCCAGTCCCTGCCTGGACCTGCGCCTGCACGAGGACGAGCGCGTGGCGCTGCTGCTCGAGGACTATGACTTCTTCGTCACGGACACCGCATTTTTCTGCGAGCGGCTGGGCGCCTTGACCGAGGTGCGCGGCAAGGCCACGGTGCAGGACTGGCAGGCCCGCGCGCGTGCCGGCGACGCGGCCTCGGTGGTGCGCGAGCTGCTCACCCTGCACTACGACCCGGGCTATGCGCGCTCCATGGAGCGCAACTTCAGCCAGTACCCGAAAGCCACCCCGCTCAACGCGGCCGACCGGTCCAGGCAGACCATGGCGGCGTTGGCCAGGGCCATTCTTCAGGAGGAGACAACAACATGAAAAAAATCCTTGCCGCCGCCGGCATCGCCCTGGCCGGGCTGGCCGCCTACCTGTGCCTGTGGCCGGTACCCATCACGCCGCAAAGCTGGGAAGCGCCCGCCGAACCCGGCTACAGCGGCCCATTCGCGGCCAACGACAAACTCGCCAAACTGAAAACCATCCCGCTGGGGACTGAGGAAGGCCCTGAGCACGTGGTGGCGGCCCGGGACGGAAAACTCTACGCCGCGGTGGCCAGCGGCGCCATCCTGCGGATGAATCCCGACGGTAGCGGCCAGGAGGTGGTGGTCAACACCGGCGGCCGCGTGCTGGGCTTTGACTTCGATGCGGCCGGCAACATCATCGCAGCCGACGCCTTCAGGGGCCTGCTGTCGATTGCGCCGGACAAAAAAGTGACGCTGCTGGCGGACAAGGCCGCGGGCACGCCGATCCTGTATGCCAACGCGGTGGTGGTGGCCCGTAACGGCAAGGTGTATTTCAGCGATGCGTCCACCCGTTTTGGCGCCCGGGACTGGGGCGGCACCTTCGAGGCCAGCGTTCTCGACATCCTGGAGCAATCCGCCACGGGCCGGGTGGTTGAATACGACCCGGCGACCCAGGCCACACGCGTCGTGGCAAAAGGCCTGAGTTTTGCCAACGGCGTGGCCTTGAGCCAGGACGAGCGCTCGCTGTTTGTGGCCGAAACCGGCAGATACCGCATCTGGAAACTGCCGGTGGATGCGCGGGAGCAGGACATCGGCCGGCCCGGCGCCGGCCTCAAGCCGCTGTTTGACAACCTGCCGGGCTACCCCGACAACCTGATGCGCGGCCTGGACGGCAAGGTCTGGGTGGGCCTCGTCAAGCCGCGCAACCCGAAGATTGACGGCATGGCCCGCAAGCCTTTTATGCGCAAACTCACGCTTCGCCTGCCGCGCGCCTTGTGGCCTATCCCCAAGGCCTACGGCCACGTGGTGGCATTCACGGAAGACGGGAAAGTGGTGGCCGACCTGCAGGACCCGGCTGGCGCCTATCCCGAAACCACCGCCGTGACGGAGACGGCGGACAGGCTGTATGTGCAAAGCCTGCATGCCAGGGAGCTGGGCTGGTTGCCCAAATAAGAAGGCAGCGGCCGGCAACAAAAAACCCGGCCACACGCTGGGTGTGCCGGGTTTTGGGGGTGTATCAAGCCTGAAAGTTCAGGGCGCCGGGTCAGTGGGTGGCACACCGGCCGGCGCGTCGCCGTCAGCGGGCGGCGCATCGTTCCCGTCGTCGGCCGCATCATCCTGCTTGCCCTCCGCCTTGCGCTTGAGCTTTTCTTCTTTTTTGCGTTTTTTCGCGAGCTCTTTCTGGCGCTTTTCGTAAGAGTAATTGGGAGTTGCCACTGCGTGCTTTCGTAAGGAGGTAACCCTTACTGTACTGCATTGCCGTCAGGCAACGCCAGGCTTTTGATACGGCTTTGGCTCAGGCTTTTTCCAGGGCCTGGGCGATGTCGGCCTGCAGGTCGGCCACGGCCTCCAGCCCCACCGAAAACCGCACCAGCCCGCCTTTGTGGGGCCAGGGCGTGGTGCGCAACGCCGGAATGTCGTAAGGCGCGCACAGGCTCATGGGGCCGGCCCAGCTGTAACCCAGCTTGAACAGTTTCAGGCTGTCACAAAAGCGGTCCACCCGCTCGGGGCTGAACTCGGGCTTGAAGACCGCGCTCATCAGGCAGGCGGCGCCCGCGCAGTCGCGTTTCCAGGTTTCATGGCCGGGCGAGCCGGGCAAGGCCGGGTGCAGCATGGTGGCGATTTGCGGGCGGCCAGCCAGCCAGGCGGCCAGTTCGCGGGTGGCGGCATCCTGGGCGGCATAGCGCAAGGCCATGCTGTTGAGGCCGCGCAGCACCAGTTCGGCATCGTTGCCGCCTATACCGTAGCCGACGCGCATGTGGCAAAAATGGACCAGGTGGTGCAATGCCTCGTCGCGCGTGACCACGGAGCCCATCAGCACGTCGGCGCCGCCGCTGGGGTATTTGGTCAGAGCCTGGACCGAGATGTCCAGGCCCAGGTCGAACGCATTGAAGGCCAGACCCGCGCCCCAGGTATTGTCGAGCGCGGTCACGATACCTGCGGGGTGCGCATTCCTGTGCGCCTTGACGGCCGCGACGAGCGCCGGCATGTCGGGGAACTCCAGCGTGATGGAGCCCGGCGCCTCCAGCCACACCAGCCGGGTTTTCGGGCCCAGCTTGGCGGCCAGGTCGGCCGGGTTCATCGCGTCGTAAAAACGGTGGGTAATGCCCCAGGCGGCGAGCTCGCCCTGCGCGAAGGTCTTGTTGGGGCCGTAGGCGTTGTCGGGGATCAGCAGCTCGTCGCCGGCCTTGAGCAGGGCCATGCCGACCAGCACCACCGCCGCCAGGCCGCTGGGCACCAGCGTGCAATGCTTGCCGCCTTCGAGCGTGGCGATACGCTCTTCCAGCGTGAAGGTGGTCGGCGTGCCGTGCAGGCCGTAGGTGTAGCCGGTCTTGTGTTTCCAGTCGCGGCTGCGCAGCGCGGCGACGGTGGGAAAGGCGATGGTGGAGGCCTTGTAAACCCCGGGCGGAATTGCGTCAAACCCGGCGGGCGGCTTGTAAGGATGGTGGATCAGGGTGGTGGAAATGCCGGATGAAGAATCGCTCATGCATCGATATTACGGCAGTTTCCCGGTCTGGCTCAATGCCATCGTTGAGGGTCATTCGGTCATCCAGGACGCATGGATTTGCCGATCCGCGTGACGTGGCAAGCCGAAAACATCACCTCCGTGCAGCATCGGTAAGGATCTCATTGCTCCTTGTCGAAAAAGCCCGCGTCTGTGATGTCCATTAATTCCACCAACTCGTGACGCAAGGCCATACCCTTTGGACTTTCGCTGCGTAGTAACCACAGTTTGTTGGCGCCTCTCTGCCGGTAGGGCGCAATACGTCCGATCGCATTGAAGCGTGCCACTTCAAGGGCGGGCTTACCTGTCTTGAAAAGTAGCTCGACCACCACGCAATAAACTTCGCCATCGAATTTTTGGACCGATCGAACCGCGCAGAAATCATCGTAAGCGTATTCATCGAAACTCCTCTTGAGAAAGAGCGAGGTTTTCCACTTGCGAATGCGCTTTGCTTCTTGATTAATATCAAAGTTGAAGCTGCCATGCTGGAAAATCCACAGCGTCGTCCATAGGACACTCATCACTATGAGTGCGCCGCCGCCGACGACAAGTAATGACAGCCAGGAATCGCGTGCTTCACGACCCAAAAAAGCCATGAAGCCGCCACAAAACAAGCCAACTAACAGGAAAAAGATCCCTCTTGCCAAACCAGCTGGCGCTCCGGTTTGAAGCGATCGCCAGTTCTGCGGCCCGTCAGCGGACGGCAAGGCCGGCGGGTTTTGCGTCATACGGCGCTGGCCGATGTCATACCGATTGAACCGCTACCGTTAAATCTTCCACTTCGCCATCAACTGCGCGGGTGACAGCGAGTCATAGCCTTCAAACGGCTGGTGAATCCAGGGGTTGGTGGGCAGCAGTTCGACCGAGTAGTCGGGCTCGAAGGTGGACACGCCCTTGGTCCAGATCACGGCGCTGCGCAGCTCGGTGATGGGTTTGTAGTTGTTCTTGAGCTGGTGGATCACGGCGTTGAGGGTGTGGCCCGTGTCGGCCAGGTCGTCGACCAGCAGCACCTTGCCGGCGATCTCGCCCTTGGGGGTGGTGATGAAGCGGGCGATGTCAAGGTTGCCCTGCGTCATGCCGGCGTCAGCCCGGTAGGAGCTGGTGGACATGATGGCCAGCGGCTTGTCGAAGATGCGCGAGAGGATGTCGCCGGGGCGCATGCCGCCCCTGGCCAGGCACAGGATGGTGTCGAACTGCCAGCCGGACTGGTGGATCTTGATGGCCAGTTTTTCGATCAGGTTGTGGTACTCGTCGTAGCTCACATAGAGATGCTTGCCGTCTTCTGTCAACATGGGTGCGCTCCTGATGTATTCGCTGCCTGCGCCCGTTTCAGGGGCGGCAGGCTGTTTGGCTAAAGCTGTGGCGGGTATCCGCTTAAACCGCGGCGTAAGGGTTGCGCAGCAGGATGGTGTGGTCGCGGTCGGGGCTGGTGGAGATCATGTCGATGGGCACGCCAGTCACTTCCTCGATGCGGTGCAGGTATTTTTGCGCGGCCGCGGGCAGCTTGTCATACTCCGTGACGCCGACCGTGCTTTCGCTCCAGCCCGGCAGGGTTTCGTAAATCGGCTTGCAGCGCGCGATGTCTTCGGCGCCCATGGGCAGGATGTCGGTGATGTGGCCGTCGAGTTCGTAGCCGGTGCACAGCTTGAGTTCGTCGATGCCGTCGAGCACGTCGAGCTTGGTGATGCACAGGCCCGACAGGCCGTTGACCTGGGCCGAGCGCTTGAGCAGCGCGGCGTCAAACCAGCCGCAGCGGCGGCTGCGCCCGGTGGTCACGCCTTTTTCAGCGCCCACGGTGCTCAGGTGATAGCCCACGGTGCCGGGTTTTTCCCAGTCGAGTTCGGTCGGGAACGGCCCGCCGCCCACACGCGTGCAATAGGCCTTGGTGATGCCCAGGATGTAGTGCAGCATGCCCGGGCCCACGCCGGCGCCGGCGGCGGCGTTGCCGGCCACGCAGTTGCTGGAGGTGACATAGGGATAGGTGCCGTGGTCGACGTCGAGCAAAGTGCCCTGCGCGCCTTCAAACAGCAGGTTGGCGCCGTCACGGTGCGCATCGTTGAGTTCGCGCGAGACGTCGGCCATCATGGGCTTGAGCAACTCGGCATGGCGCATGGCTTCGGCGTACACGGTGTCGAAGTCGACCGCCGGCGCGTGCAGGTAGCCGGTCAGCACGAAGTTGTGCAGCTCCAGCAGCTCGCGCAGCTTGGCGGCGAAACGGTCGGGGTATTTGAGGTCCTGCACGCGCAGGGCGCGGCGGGCGATTTTGTCTTCATAGGCGGGGCCTATGCCGCGGCCGGTGGTGCCGATCTTGGTGGTGCCGCCCTTCTCGCGGTAGGCTTCGCGCGCGATGTCGAGCGCGGCGTGGAAAGGCAGGATCAGCGGGCAGGCCTCGCTGATACGCAGGCGCGAGCGCACCTCAACGCCGGCTTTTTCCAGGCCTTCGATTTCCTCGAACAGCTTGGCGGCCGACAGCACCACGCCGTTGCCGATGTAGCACTTCACGCCCGGGCGCATGATGCCGCTGGGGATGAGGTGCAGCGCCGTCTTCACGCCGTTGATGACCAGCGTATGGCCGGCGTTGTGGCCGCCCTGGAAGCGCACCACGCCCTGCGACATCTCGGTCAGCCAGTCGACCAGCTTGCCCTTGCCTTCGTCGCCCCACTGGGTGCCCACGACCACGACATTGCGGCCCGCGTCTGCGGTTTGTTTGTTTGTCATCTTCAATTCTCGTTAAGGTGTGTTGGGATCAAGCCGGACGGGGCACGGGGCCTCACGCGGCCTTCTTCAGGGGCTGGACCACCCATTGACCGGCAGCGTTGGCCAGTTCGCGGTCGCAATCGAATTCGTTGACTTCGTGCTCGTGGCCTGGCAGCACGCAGGCCACGGTTTCGCCGTCGGCGCGCAGGCGCGCGATGGCCGCGCGCAGGCCGGCGTCCTCGCTCCAGGGCGCGCGTATGGCGGCCTTCAGGGGCCGGGGCGGCAGCACGCTGACGAGTTCCTTCAGGTCCAGGCTGAAGCCGGCCGCCGGGCGGTTGCGGCCGAACACGGCGCCGACCTCGTCATAACGGCCGCCGCGCGCCAGCTCGGCGCCCTGCCCGTAGATGGCAAAGCGCGTACCGCTGTAATAGGCATAGCCRCGCAGGTCGGCCAGGTCGAAACTGACCTTGACCTCGCCGCTTTCGCCGCGGGTGTGGGCGGCCAGCCACTGCAGGTTTTGCAGCGCGGCTTTCAGGCCCGTCGAGGGTGGCAAGGCTTTTTCGGCTTCGGCCAGGACTTTTTCGTCGCCGTAGAGCTGTAGCAGCGCCTTCAGGCCCTGGCGCGCTTCGGCGGAAATGCCGCCGCTGGGGCTGGCGGTAAGGCTGTCTAGTTCGCTCGCGTCCTTGGCGGCCAGCGCGGTATGGATCAGGGCCAGGGTCTTGGTGCTGACGGTGGCACCGGCCAGCAGGCTGTTGACAATGCGCACGTCCGCCATGTCGACGCTCAATGCGGTAACGCCGGCGGCCTTCAGGCCCTGCAGCGCCAGCTGCTGCGCTTCGAGGTCGGCTTCGAGGCCGGCATGGCCGTAGATTTCAGCGCCGAACTGCAGCGGCTCGCGGGTGGCGTGGGGCCGGTCGGCGCGGGTGTGCAGCACCGGGCCGCAGTAGCACAGGCGCGCCACGCCGTTGCGGTTGAGCAAATGGGCATCGATGCGGGCAACCTGGGGCGTGGTGTCAGCGCGCAGGCCCAGGGTGCGGCCGGAGAGCTGGTCGACCAGCTTGAAGGTCTGCAGGTCCAGCGCCTCGCCAGTGCCGGTCAGCAGCGACTCGAGGTGCTCGAGCAGCGGCGGCATGACGAGTTCATAGCCGTAGCTGCGGGCGGTGTCCAGGAACAGGCGGCGCAGCTCTTCGATGTGGCGCGCCTCGGAGGGCAGGACATCGGCAATTTGATCGGGCAATTGCCATGATGACGACCAGGCGGGCATTGTGATTTTCGTGGGCTGTTAAAAACAGCATTTTACCGGGCTTGAGGCCGGTTTTCGGCTTGCCGGAGGCTGATAAGGCCCCCGGGGAGAAATAGTGCCCGGACTGTGGATGTGAAATTCAGCCCAGCAGTACCAGCAGGACGACGCCCGCCGCGATGCTGCACAGCCCGAAGAAGCGGATCTGGCCGTCGCCCAGGGTGAGGATCTGCTCGAACATGCGGCGCCAGCCACCCGGAGAGATGAAAGGCAACAAGCCCTCGATGACCAGCATCAGGGCCAGTGCCAGCCAGAAGGTGTTGCCGTCCACGCCGGCTTATTTTTTGGCGGGTGCGGCGCTGCCTGAGCCCGGGCCGCGCATCGCCTTGAAGAAGTCGGAGGACGGGTCCAGCACCATCACGTCGCTCTTCTTGCTGAAGCTGGCCTTATAGGCATCCAGGCTGCGGTAGAACTGGGCGAACTGCGGATCGCGGCCGAACGACTCGGCATAGGTGCGGGCGGCTTCGGCATCGCCCTCGCCTTTGACCTTCTGCGCGTCGCGGTAGGCGTTGGCGATGGTCACCTCGCGCTGGCGGTCGGCGTCGGCGCGGATTTTTTCGCCTTCGGCCGCGCCGGTGGAGCGCAGTTCATTGGCCACGCGCTGGCGCTCGGCCACCATGCGTTTGTAGACCGAATCGGTGATGGCTTCCACATAGTCCACGCGCGTGATGCGCACGTCGACCACGTCCACGCCCCAAGGCTGGGCGCCCTGCACGGCCTGCAGCACTTCGCGCTTGACGTCGGCCATCAGCGCTTCGCGCTTGAGCGAGAGCAGGTCCTTGACGGTGCGCTTGTTGATCTCTTCCTGGAAGGCGTTGCGAACCACGCGGCTCAGCTGGTTGGCGCCGGCTTTTTCGTCCAGGCCGACATTGCGGATGTACTCGCTGGGCCGGGTGATGCGCCAGCGCACGTACCAGTCGATCACGACACGCTGCTTTTCGGCCGTCAGCATGGGCTCGGCGTCGACGCTGTCGAGCACCAGCAGGCGCTTGTCAATGTACGAGACGTTCTGGAAAGGCGGCGGCATCTTGAAGTGCAGGCCGGGCTCGGTGACCACGTCCTTGATCTGCCCCAGGGCATAGACCACGCCGAACTGGCGCTGGTCGACCACGAACAGCGTGGAACTGAGCAAAGCCAGGACGACCAGCAGCGAGGAAACAATAAATCCAACTCTATTCACGATCGTCTTCCTTAGCGTGTTTCACGGTCGCGCGAGCGGGCGGAATCGCGTGAACGGGCATCGATGGGTGGCAGGCTGGAGGTGGGCGCGGCGGGCACCGTGGACGACGAAGCCGAGCCGGGGATCAGCGGGGTCTCGCCTGAAACGGCGGCATCGCCCTGGGCCGTCATCTGCATGATCTTGTCCAGCGGCAGGTACAGCAGGTTGCTGCCCTGGCGCGACTCGACCAGCACCTTGGTGACGTTGGAGTACACCTGCTGCATGGTATCGGTGTACATGCGGTCGCGCGTGACCTGGGGCGCTTTCTGGTACTCGGCCAGCACGGAACGAAAGCGCTGCGCATCACCCTGGGCCTGCGCCACGATCTTGGCCTTGTAGGCTTCGGACTCTTCCTTCAGGCGCGAGGCCGAACCGACCGCGCGCGGGATCACGTTGTTGGCATAGGCCTGGGCCTCATTCTTGGCGCGCTCGCGCTCCTGGCCGGCCCTGAGCACGTCGTCGAAAGCCGACTGCACCTGCTCGGGCGGGCGCACGCCGCTTTGCTGCAGGTTGATGCCGACCACTTCCACGCCGACCTTGTAGCGGTCCAGGATGGTCTGCATCAGGGTACGCACGCGCGGCCCGATCTGGTCGCGCTCTTCGGCGAGCGCGGAATCCATCTTCATCTTGCCGACGACTTCGCGCACGGCGGTCTCGGCGGCTTGCACCACCGCGGCGGCCGGGTCCTTGCTTTCAAACAGGTAGGCGCGCGCGTCGTTCAGGCGGTACTGCACGGCGAATTTGATCTCGACGATGTTTTCGTCCTCGGTCAGCATGGCCGAGTCGCGCAGGCCGGTGGCCTTGATGATGACATCGCGGCCGACGTCCACCGAGCGGATCTGCGTGACGACGACGATCTCGTGGCGCTGCACGGGATAAGGCAGGCGCCAGTTGAAGCCCGCGCCCACGGTGGAGTGGTATTTGCCGAACTGGGTGATGACGGCCTGCTGGCCTTCCTGGACAATAAAAAAGCCGGTGCCCAGCCAGATCAGCACGGCGACGCTGGCGATCAGGCCGACGCCTATGCCGGCGCTTTTCATGTCGGGCTGGAAGCCCCCGTTATTTCCGCCACCATTGCCACGGCCGAAACCGCCGCGGTTGGGGTTGTTGTTTTTGCCGCCGCCGAAAAGCCCGCCGAGTTTGCGGTTGAAGTCGCGCCAGAGTTCGTCAAGGTCGGGTGGGCCCTGGTTGGGGCCCTGCCCTTGCGGACGGTTGGGGGGACGCTGCGGCTGCTTGTCGTCCCGGGGCGCCTCCGGCTTGCTGTCGTCGGACGAGGCCTTGTCGTCGTCCCGGCCCCAGCGCGGATCATTGAGGTTGAACATGCCTTGGGCGCGTTGCCTGAGCCGGCCCGGCAAGGTCGTCAAAGTCTGCAGCACGGGGTTCAGATTCATGGGATCAAACTCACTTTTTTTCATTACACCGACATTGTGCCTAATGAATTCGCCATATCAGGCAAGGTCCTCGGCGGCCAGGGGGATTTCCTCGGCCGGCGAATGGGCCGCGTAGGCAGCCAGCAAGGCGCGCAGAAGCGGCAGGCCCTCGCCGGTCCGGGCGCTCACAAACACCCGTTCAGCGCTACGGCTGGAGCCCTCAAACGCGTCCCTGAGTTCGAACATGTCCTGCAGTTGCAGGGGCATGTTGTCCTTTTCAATGGCGTCCAGCTTGTTGAAGACAAGTATTTGCGGCACTTCGGCCGCGCCTATCTCTGAAAGCACGCGCTGCACCTGCTCGATCTGCTCGAGGTAGTCGGGGTTGGCGCCGTCCACCACATGCAGCAGCAAGTCGGCGTCGGCGGCCTCCTGCAGGGTCGCGGCGAAGGCGTCTATCAGGCCGTGCGGCAGGTCGCGGATAAAACCCACGGTGTCCGACAGCGAGACGGATCGCCCGGCGTCGCCCAGGTAGAGCTGGCGCGTGGTGGTGTCCAGCGTGGCGAACAGCTGGTCGGCGGCATAGGCGCGCGCCTTGACCAGCGCATTGAAGAGCGTGGACTTGCCCGCGTTGGTGTAGCCGACCAGGGAAATGGTGAAGGAATTGCGGCGCTCGCGCTGCTTGCGCTGGGTTTGCCGCTGCTTTTTGACCTTGGCCAGGCGCTCCTTGGTGCGCTTGATGGCGTCGCCGATCATGCGTTTGTCGAGCTCGATCTGCTTTTCGCCGGGGCCGCCGCGCACGCCGGCGCCGCCGGTTTGCCGCTCCAGGTGAGACCAGCGGCGCACCAGGCGTGTGGACATGTATTGCAGCCGGGCCAGCTCGACCTGCAGCTTGCCCTCGTGGCTGCGCGCGCGCTGGGCGAAGATTTCCAGGATCAGCAGGGTCCGGTCATTGACCGGCATGTCCAGGTGGCGCTCGAGGTTGCGCTGCTGCGCCGGGCTCAGGGACTGGTCGAACAGCACCTCGGTGGCGCCGGTGTCCAGCGCCAGCAGCTTGATTTCGTCGGCCTTGCCGCTGCCGATGAAAAGCGCGGCGTCGGGCGCCCTGCGCTTGCAAGTGACGCGCGCAACCGGCTGCAGGCCCGCTGTTTGCGCGAGCAAACCCAGTTCCTGCAGGTCAGCATCAAAGTTCGGCAAACCGAGGTCCACCCCCACCAGAAGCACAAGGGGTTTCGGTTTCACCGGAGCATCGGACGAACTCAGCTGGCGGGGCTTTCTTCAGACTCGCTGGTCGCGAAATTCACCGCGCGGCCCGGAACGATGGTGGAAATCGCATGCTTGTAGACCATCTGGGTCACAGTGTTGCGAAGCAGAACCACGTATTGATCGAAAGACTCGATCTGGCCCTGCAATTTGATCCCGTTGACGAGGTAGATGGAGACAGGAACATGCTCGCGACGCAAGGTGTTGAGAAATGGATCCTGCAAAAGCTGGCCTTTGTTATTGCTCACGATATTTTCCGTGTTCAAAAGTTAATAGAACCTGACCTTACCACAGCGCTCGCGCCGGGTCATGTAGTCCTAGGCCGATTCCTTGTCCTTAAAGGGGTTGTGCGAGCTTTTCATCTGGATGCGCAGGGGGGTGCCGACCAGGTCGAACTCCTTGCGAAAACGCCCTTCGAGGTAGCGTTTGTACGACTCGGTGACGTGCTCCAGCGAGTTGCCGTGGATGATGATTATGGGCGGGTTCATGCCGCCCTGGTGGGCATAGCGCAGCTTGGGGCGGAACACGCCGGAGCGCTGGGGCTGCTGGAACTGCACCGCCTCGAGCAACAGCCGGGTCAGCACCGGGGTGGACATCTTGCGGTTGGCCGAGGCATGGGCCTGCACGATGGACTTCCAGACCGGGCCCAGGCCCTGGCGCTTGATGGCTGAAATCGCGTGGATGGAGGCGAATTTGAGAAAACCGAGCCGGGTTTCGATGGAACGCTCCAGCAGCTCGCGCTGGTAGGAATCCACCGCATCCGACTTGTTGACGGCCACAACCACAGACCGGCCGCTTTCCAGGATGTAGCCGGCGATGTGGGCGTCCTGGTCGGTCACGCCCTGGGTGGCGTCCAGCAGCAGCAGCACCACATTGGCGTTTTCGATGGCCTGCAGGGTTTTGACGACGGAAAACTTCTCGATGGCCTCAAAAACCTTGCCTTTGCGGCGCAGGCCGGCGGTGTCTATGAGCTCGTACTTCTGCCCTGCCCGCTCAAACGGCACTGAAATGGTGTCGCGGGTGGTGCCGGGCAGGTCGAAGGCGACCAGGCGTTCCTCGCCCAGCCAGGTGTTGATCAGCGTGGATTTCCCCACATTGGGGCGCCCGGCCACGGCCAGGCGGATGACGGAGGGGTCCTGCGGCTCGGGCTCTTCTTCCGGGTCCGGCAGGTTGAGCGGCGCCAGGGCCGTGTCGACCAGCGTGCGCATGCCCTGGCCGTGCGAGGCGGAAACCGGCAGCACCTCGCCCAAGCCCAGCTCGAAGAACTCGGACAGCTGCACGCCTTCGGTCATGCCTTCGGCCTTGTTGGCCGTCAGCACCGTGGGCTTGCCCAGCTTGCGCAGGTATTTGGCGATGTCGTGGTCCTGCGCATTGAGCCCGGCGCGGGCATCGACCACAAACACCACCACATCGGCCTCGGCGACCGCCTGACGGGTCTGCTTGGCCATTTCCTTGTAGATGCCGGAGGCCGCGTCGGGCTCGAAGCCGCCGGTGTCGATCACGATGTACTCGTGGGGCCCCAGCTTGCCGTTACCGTAATGACGATCCCGCGTCAGGCCGGCAAAGTCGGCCACGATCGCATCCCGCGTCTTGGTCAGCCGGTTGAAAAGCGTCGACTTGCCCACGTTGGGGCGGCCGACTAGCGCAATGACAGGTTTCATCAATCAGTTTCTGGCGGGGCCGCGAGGCCCTTTATTGGGGCTGGAAGCCGTAAACGCCGCCGCCCTGGGTCACGGCAATCAGCGTATTGCCCACCAGCACGGGGGTGGCGGCGATGGCGGTGCCGTCGGTGGGCAGGCGGTTGAGCAGGGAGCCGTCTTCACGCGACAGCAGGTGCAGGTAACCCGTGAAGTCGCCGATGGCGATGGAACGCCCCACGACCAGCGGCGCGGTCAGGCCGCGGTAACGCAGGCGGTCCGTGGTCCAGGCGCGCTCGCCGTCGGTGCGGCGCCAGGCAAGCACGTTGCCGTCGGCTTCGGTGCCGAACACAAAGCGGTCGTCGCCGTCCAGGCCCTGCACGCCATTGGCGGGCTTGGTCCAGAGCAGGTTGCCGCGCGCGGCGTTGACGCAGCCGACGCTGGCCTGGAAGGCCCGCGCGCAGACGACATCGCCCTGCCGGCTGACGTGCCCGACCAGGTCGACCAGGCGCTCCACGTCATTGATGCCGCGCGGCGTCGCGATCGGGGCTTCCCAGCGGATGCTGCCGGTGGAAGGGTTCAGGCCCGCCAGGCGGCCGGCCAGGCCCACCACCAGGGTGTCGCCGACGGCCAGCATCACGCCGGACTGGCGCAGGATCAGGGGCTCATTGGGGCGCTGCTGGGTCCAGAGCTTGCGCCCGGTCTGCCCGTCAAAGGCATTGACCGAGCGATCCGCGGCCAGCACAAACACGCGCGCGCCGGCCACAAAAGGCGCGGTGAAGGCCTGGGCGCCCAGCTTCTGGCGCCACAGTTCGCGGCCGTCCTGCAGGGCGACGATTTCATTGGCCTTGGTGACCACGGCCACGACTTTGCCGTCGTTGCCGGCGCCCGCCGCCAGCGGCGTATTGAGCGCAAGGCGCCATACATCTCGGCCGGTCTGGGCGTCGATCAGGGCGACGGTGCCGTCGCCGCTGGCCACCGCCACGCTGTTGCCGGAGACACCGGTATCCAGCGGGAAGTTCACCTGCCCGACGCGCGTGGCCCAGGTCTGGCGGGCCGACACCAGGGCTGTCACCGGCTGGAGTTCAGCGGGCTGCGGCTTGGCGGGGCCGCTGCCGAACATCGAGCAGCCACCCAGGGCGGCGGCCAGCAGGACGAGGGCCGGCACTCGCGCGGCATGGGTCAGGGGCCTGAAAGACGGACGGATCATTTCTTCACCTCGGTAGTCGATGCTGCGGTTGCGGATTTGGCCTGCGCGGCAGGGTCTACGCCCAGCGCATTGAGTTTGACTTCGACGAGACGGCGATATTCGGCGCGCTCGTCGAGCTCCTTGTAGGCCTTCTCATACTCCGCCTTGGCTTCGGCCTTTTTGCCCTGGGCGGCGAAGATGTCGCCGCGGCGGTCGGCGGCGAGCGCCGTGAAGCCCTTGGGGAAGCTGCCCGAAACCTGCTGGAGCGCCTCGTCGTAGGCCTTTTTCTCGAGCAGCAGGCCCGCCAGGCGCAAGCGCGCGATGGCCTGGTAGCCCTCGTCGGAGGCCTTTTCGGCAACCCAGTTCAGGGCGGCACGCGAAGCGTCGACATTGCCCTTGTCGTAGTAGGCCCGGGCGGCCAGCAGGCCGGCCTGCTGGGCATAGGCGGTTCCGCTGAAACGCTCTTTCATGTCGGCCAGGGAGCGGTCTATGCGGGCGACGTCGCCCGATTGCACGGAGCGCTCGACTTCTTCATACATGACCGCGGCCTGCGCTGCCTTGTTGCGCTGCCAGTACTGGTAGCCATTCCAGGCCGCGAAGGCGCCCAACACGACAATCAGCGCCCAGGTGATCATGTCACCGTACTGTTTCCAGAAGTGCTTGAGCTCGTCAAGCTGTTCCTGTTCTTCCAAATCGAGGTGTTTTGCCATAAAAGTCTTCTTGTTCTGCCCGGTGACGGCGCGGATTGAGTTGGGGTGATTGTAGAGGCCAGTGACAGGCGCCCCACCGGGCGCGGCCGGCCGGTTCAGCCGCGCAGGGTATGGGCCCAGGCGGCCACGTCGTCCAGCGGCTGGAGCACCTGGGCCCGCAGGGCCTGGTCTTTTTCGCCGCGCAGGTGCTTGACGGCGACCCGGCCCTGGGCCAGTTCGTCGTCGCCGAAAATCAGCGCATAACGCGCGCCGCTGCCATCGGCCTTCTTGAACTGGGATTTCATGCTGCCCATGCCCTCGGCCGTGCCGCCGTGCATCTGCACCTTGATGCCGGCGCCGCGCAGGGCCTCGCAGGCGGCCATGGCGGCGGGCAAGGCCAGTGCCGACGGCAGGATGGCGTAGGCGTCGGGTGCATTGTCGGGCGGCAGCACGCCGACCGCCTCCAGCAGCAGCAGCATGCGCTCCACGCCCATGCCCCAGCCGACCGCCGGCGTCGGCTTGCCGCCCAGTTGTTCGAACAGGCCGTCATAGCGCCCGCCGCCGCAAACCGTGCCTTGCGAGCCGAGCTTGTCGGTGATCCACTCGAACACGGTGAGGTTGTAGTAGTCCATGCCGCGCACCAGGCGCGGGTTGATGCGGTAGGCCAGCCCGGCAGCGTCGAGCACCGCGCGCACCGCGTTCAGGTGGGCGAGCGAGGCTTCGCCGAGGAAATCCATCAACTGCGGCGCCGCTTCGACGACGGCCTGCATGGCGGGATTCTTGGTGTCCAGGATGCGCAGCGGGTTGCTGTGCAGACGGCGCCTGGCGTCTTCGTCGAGCACCTCGGCATGCGCCTCGAAGTGCGCGATCAGCGCGGCGCGGTGCGCCATGCGCTCGCCGGGCTGACCCAGGCTGTTGAGCTCAAGCCGCACGTGCTCCATGGGAATGCCCAGGTCGCGCAACAGCGCCCGGCACATCAGGATCTGCTCGGCGTCCACATCGGGCCCGGCAAAGCCCAGGGCCTCGACGTCGATCTGGTGGAACTGGCGGTAACGCCCCTTTTGCGGCCGTTCGTGGCGAAACAACGTCACCGCGGACCAGACCCGCATGGGCCCGTTGTACAGCGCGTTGTGCTCGACCATGGCGCGCACGATACCGGCGGTGGCCTCGGGGCGCAGCGTGAGCCTGTCGCCGTTCATCGAGTCCACGAAGGAGTACATCTCTTTTTCGACGATGTCGGTGACCTCGCCGAGGCCGCGCACGAACAGTGCCGTGGGCTCGACGATGGGGGTGCGCACATTGGCGTAGGCATAGCGCGCCATCAGTGCGCGCACCTTGGCCTCGAACCATTCCCAGCGCGCCGATTCAGGCGGCAGGATGTCGTTCATGCCTTTGACGGCCAGGAGTTTTTCCGTCTTCGCCAAAGCGGGCTTCTCCGCCGCGGCGGCAACTGTTTTTTCAGCCATGAGTGTCAGACAGCTTCAGCGACGGCGTGCGTGCCAAAGCGTTTTTCAATGTAGTTTTCAACGATGACCTGGAACTCCTGCGCGATGTTGTCGCCGCGCAGGGTCAGCTTTTTCTCGCCGTCAATGAACACCGGCGCGGCCGGTGCTTCGCCGGAGCCCGGCAGGCTGATGCCGATGTCGGCATGCTTGCTCTCGCCCGGGCCGTTGACGATGCAGCCCATCACGGCGACCTTGAGCCCTTCGACGCCGGGGTATTGCTCGCGCCAGACGGGCATCTGGGCGCGCAGGAAGTCGTCAATCTGCTTGGCCAGTTCCTGGAAGGTGGTGCTGGTGGTGCGGCCGCATCCGGGGCAGGCCGTCACGCTGGGCACAAAGGTGCGCAGGCCCAGCGCCTGGAGGATTTCGGAGGCGATCACCACTTCCTGCGTGCGGGCCTCGCCCGGCTGCGGGGTCAGGGAAACGCGTATGGTGTCGCCCACGCCTTCCTGCAGCAAAACCGACAACGCCGTGGCCGAGGCCACCGTGCCCTTGGTGCCCATGCCGGCTTCGGTCAGGCCCAGGTGGAGGGCGTGGTCCGTGCGCCTGGCCAGTTCGCGGTAGACCGAGATCAGGTCCTGCACGCCGCTGACCTTGCAGGACAGGATGATCTGGCTGCGGGGCATGCCCATTTCCTCGGCGCGCTGGGCCGATTCCACTGCGGAGGTGATCAGGGCTTCATACATCACCTGCTTGGCGTCCCAGGGCACCGCGCGCGCGCTGTTTTCGTCCATCAGGCTGGCCAGCAGTTCCTGGTCCAGGCTGCCCCAGTTCACGCCTATGCGCACGACCTTGTTCCAGCGCATGGCGACTTCTATCATCTGGCCGAACTGGCGGTCGCGCTTGTCGCCCTTGCCGACATTGCCTGGGTTGATACGGTATTTGGACAAGGCCTGGGCGCAGTCCGGGTAGTCGGTGAGCAGCCGGTGGCCGTTGTAGTGGAAGTCGCCGATCAGGGGCACGTCTATGCCCATGCGATCAAGCTGCTCGCGCACATAGGGCACGGCCTGGGCCGCTTCGGGCGTGTTGACCGTGATGCGGACCATTTCGGAGCCCGCCAGCGCGAGCTCCTTGACCTGGATGGCGGTGCCTATGGCGTCCACCGTGTCGGTGTTGGTCATGGACTGCACGCGCACCGGCGCGTCGCCGCCGACGGTGACGATGCGCGAGCCCCAGGCGACCTGCGCCTGGAGGGAGCGCCGCGCCTTGGGAAAGGCGGATTCAATGGGAAGGCTGGCCTGCGGCACTATTTCACCTCGAAGCGGGCAACGTTGTCCCTGGCGACGGCGTTCAGGTCGAAAGCCTTTCCACGCACCTGCACCTGCGTCAGATCGGCCTTGCCGACCACGGCGGCCAGAGGCAATACGCCGGATGCGCCGGCGACCTCGCCTGCCGTCAGGGTGCGGCGCAGCACGACCGTGCCCCTGGCATCGGTCACTTCCACCCAGGATTCGCCCTTGGCACTGAAGGTCACGATGCCCGCAGGCATGGGCTGCGAGGCGGCGGCGGCGGGAGCCGGCGCGGCTGGTGCCGCAGGAGCTGCCTGTGCCACGGCTGCGGCGGCAGGTGCGGAGGCGCTGGTTGCCGGCGGTGCGGGGTTGACCACCGCCGGCGGAAGCGCCGCGATGGACAAAGAAGCCGCCGTTGCCGCGGTGCCGGCGGCTGCATCGGGCGTGTTTGAGGCTTCGGCCGGGGCGGCGGGTTTGGCAAGGCCGGAGCCGGCAATGGCCACAGGCAGGGGCTTGCCCGCATCGGCACCGCCCGGCGGCATGGTCGCGTCGGCGCTTTCGGCTTTGCCGCTGCTGCCGTCATGCTTGACGGCCGGCAGGAAAATCAGGACCAGGGCAGCCAGCAGCAGGAGCAGGCCCGCCAGGACGGCCGGCCTGGAAACCTGGGTCCAGATCGAAGGCCCGGGGCCTTCGCCCGGCGAGCGGAACGGGGCATTGATGCTCGTCCCCTGGTAGGTCAGCTTGGGCGCGTTGGTCTGGGGCAGAAGGCCCAGCACCGGGGCGGCGTCGAGCTTGAGGGTGCGGCACACGCTGGAGGCCAGCGCCCGCACGAAAACCGCATCGGGCAAGAGGTCGAAGCGGTCCTGTTCAAGCGCCTCGAGTTTTTTCACGGGGACCTTGAGCGACACCGCCAGCGCGGCAATGTGTATGCCTGCAGCTTCCCTGGCCTCGCGCAGCAGGCTGCCGGCCGTCGCGCCGGGGGCCGGCATGCCGCTGTGGCTGAAGCCGGAGGGTGCCGCTTCGCTGCTCGAGGGCCCCAGGGGTGCCGGGTCAAGCTCACTCATTGAAAGCGCCCTTCTCATAGGCAGCCGCTTCGCGGGACTGCGCAAACCGCTTTTTCAGCTGGTCGCCCAGCTGCAGCACCGCGCTGCGGTTGTTCAGCTTTTGCTCGGTCTTGATGCCCAGCCACAGGCTCTCGGCATTGGCCAGGTCGCTGTTGTTGATGCGGCGAATGTAGAACTGGGCGCGGGTCAGTTCGCCGCGCTCATACAAAAGATGGGCCAGGTTGTAGCCGGTGACGGGATTGCCCGCGTCCAGCTCGTAGGACTCCATGAGGCTGTGCTCGGCTTCGGCGCGCTGACCCGCGCGAACCTGGCAGACCCCCTGCGTCATCAGCGTCTTGGCCCGGCCGCCATAGTTGGGATTGGAGGCCGCCTGGCCGAACAGGCGCAGCGCGTCGTTGTAGCGCCCTTGCTGGCACATCAGCCAGCCGTAGTTGTGCGCCGCGTCCGCATCGCGCGCATTCAGCGCGAGCGCGCGGCGAAAGCTGTCCTCGGCCATCGGGGTGTCATTCAGGCGCATGTACACCAGACCGCGCAGGTTGTAGGCATCCCCGAAGCTCGGATCGGCCTGCAGCGATTGTTTGATTTCATCGAGCGCCACGTTGGTCTGGCCCTGCTCGAAATAGCCCGAGGCCAGCTCCAGCCTGAGCCGCGCGCGCCGGCGGCTGTCGGGCTCATCCGATTCAGTGACGATGTCGCTGCGGCCGCTGGAAGCCCCGGGGGCCCCGGGAGCACCTTGCTGGTTGGCGCATCCCGCCAGCATCACGACCAGCGCGCACGCCGGCAACCAGATCACATTGGAGAAAAAACTCATACACCCATCCCCTTGGCCACAACGACTTTAATTCCCCCGAGCATACCTTGCCGCTGGGCGGCCATGCGCTGCTCCACACCGGTGCGGTCCTGCACATCGCCCGCGAGTTGCCCGCAAGCCGCGTCGATATCGTCTCCCCGGGTTTTGCGTACCGTGGTCACAATGCCCGCGTCCATCAGGATTTTCGCAAATGCGGCAACCTGCGGCATGTCGGAACGCTTGAGGCCCGAGGCCGGAAAAGGATTGAAGGGAATCAGGTTGAATTTGCAGGACAGGCCGCGCGCCGCGTGCGCCTGGACCAGCGCCACCAGCTGGCGCGCATGCGCAGGCTGGTCGTTTACGCCGTCCAGCATGCAGTATTCGAAGGTGATGAAGTCCCGGGGGGCCGAGGCCTGGTAGCGGGTGCAGGCCTCCAGCAACTCCGCGATGGGGTATTTTTTGTTCAGCGGTACGAGGTTGTCGCGCAGCGCGTCTTCGGGCGCATGCAGCGAGACGGCCAGGGCCACCGGGCAATCGCCGGCAAGGCGGTCGATCATGGGCACCACGCCGGAGGTGGACACCGTCACGCGGCGCCGCGACAGGCCGTAGCCGTGGTCGTCCAGCATGACCTTGAGGGCCGGAACCAGTTGCCCGTAATTTTGCAAAGGCTCGCCCATGCCCATCATGACCACATTGGAGATCACGCGGTCTTCGCGGCCCAGGTGCTGGCGCAGGAAGTGTTCGGCAAACCACAGCTGGGAAATGATTTCCCCGGTGGTCAGGTTGCGGCTGAAGCCCTGGTGGCCCGTCGAGCAGAAACGGCAGCCCACGGCGCAACCCGCCTGCGAGGAAATGCACAGGGTGCCGCGGTCGGTTTCCGGAATGAAAACGGTTTCAATAACGTCGCCCGCGCCGACGTCAAACAGCCATTTGACGGTGCCATCGGCGGAATCGTGGCGGGAGACCACCTTGGGTCCCTGGATATGGGCCGAACCGGTGAGCTTTTCGCGCAGGGACTTCGCGAGGTCCGTCATCTGCGTGAAATCGGTCGCCCCTTTTTGATGGATCCAGCGAAAAAGCTGGGTGGCGCGAAAGCGCTTTTCACCGAGCCGCTCGCAGAAGGCGGCCAAACCATCGAGATCGAAGTCAAGAAGGTTGGCCGTCATCGCAGCAGACAAGCGGCTGAACCGCCCCAGGCAAGCGACAGTCCCGGCAAAGGGTAGCGAAGCATGGGGTCGGACATGGTTTAACGCGAGTAGACGTTCATGCCGGGGAAAAAGAAGGCGATTTCCACCTTGGCGGTTTCCGCGGCGTCGGAGCCGTGCACGGCATTGGCGTCAATGCTGTCGGCGAAGTCGGCGCGAATGGTGCCGGGAGCGGCCTTCTTCGGGTCGGTGGCGCCCATCAGGTCGCGGTTCTTCAGGATGGCGCCCTCGCCTTCCAGTGCCTGGATCATGACCGGGCCGGAAATCATGAAGGACACCAGGTCCTTGAAGAAGGGACGCTCTTTGTGCACGGCGTAGAAAGCCTCGGCTTCGCCTTGCGACAGGTGGGCCATGCGGGCGGCCACAACCTTCAGGCCGGCGGCTTCAAAACGCGCGTAGATCTGGCCGATCACGTTTTTGGCCACTGCGTCGGGTTTGATGATGGAGAGGGTGCGTTCGATAGCCATGAAAGTTCCTTAACTGAGATTTTTTGGATTTTTAAATTATTCAAAAATTGAATAAAGCCCATGATTTTAACCTGCGAGCTTTCCACCGCAGATCAACCCTGTGATTCAAAGTGCTTCTGCGGTGCTCAGCGGTTTCCGCCACGGTTTCCACCGCCGCGATTGCCGCCACCCCGGTTTCCACCTCCACCCCCGCGGCGCTGGCCGCCGGCATTGCCGCCGCCACCCATGCCGGAGCCGCCGCGGCGCTGCTGGCCTTGGCCCTGGCGTTGCCGCGTGAAGGTGTCCGCGCCGATATAGCCGAACGAGGTTTTCATGGGGTCGGGCTGGGCGCCGCCGGGAAGCTTGTCGCCGCGGTCACCACGGTCGTCGCGCCGTTTTTGCCCCTGCATGCCATTGCCGGGAGGCGGCCCGTTGCGCGGGCCGGGACCGGCATTGCCGCCCTGGCCGCGGCCTTTTCCGCCACGGCGCCGGTTGCCGCGAGGCGCGGAATCGTTTCGCGGAAGCGGCGGCTGCGAGTCGTCGGGCTCCTGGTCGGCACCGCCCTGCGCGGCGGCTCCGGAAGGGGTCTCCGCTGGCGGCGGCGCAAACCGGTCGCGCCCACCGCGCGGCCGCTCGTTCCTGCGCGGGCCCCGCCCCTGG
>NZ_JBFUJQ010000006.1:0-315607 GCF_056401275.1 Polaromonas sp. P4_F6
CGACACTCAGGGGGCTGCCGCCAGCAGCACCTTCAACGTGACGGTGGCCAATACCAACGACGCGCCGACGGTCCTGGCTGCCTTGCAGAACCAGCAAGCGAACGAGGATCAGGCCTTCAGCTACACCGTGCCGGCGGGCACGTTTGGTGATGTGGACGCGGGCGATGCCCTGACTTACAGCGCCAGCCTGGCCAACGGTGCGGCGCTGCCTTCCTGGCTGGCGTTTAACGCGACCACCCGCACCTTCAGCGGGACACCGCTGAATGCCGATGTGGGCACGCTGGCATTCAAGGTCACAGCAACGGACACAACGGGTGCCGCAGTTAGCAGCGTCTTCAATGTGACGGTGGCCAACACCAATGATGCGCCTGTGTTGCTCACCGCCTTGCAGAACCAGCAGGTGAACGAAGACCAGGCCTTCAGCTATGTTGTGCCGGCGGGAACCTTTGGCGATGTGGATGTGGGCGATACCCTGACCTACAGCGCCAGCCTGGCGGGTGGCGCTGCCCTTCCGTCGTGGCTGACATTCAATGCGGCGACCCGAACCTTCAGCGGWACACCSCTGAATGCCRAYGTSGGCGCGYTSGCATTGAAGGTGACGGCGACCGACACTCAGGGGGCTGCCGCCAGCAGCACYTTCAACGTGACGGTGGCCAATACCAACGACGCGCCGACGGTCCTGCTTGCCTTGCAGAACCAGCAAGCGAMCGAAGATCAGGCCTTCAGCTATACCGTGCCGGCGGGCACGTTTGGTGATGTGGACGCGGGTGATGTCCTCACTTACAGCGCCAGCCTGGCCAACGGCACAGCGCTGCCTTCATGGCTGGCGTTTAACGCAACGACACGCACCTTCAGCGGGACGCCGCTGAATGCCAATGTGGGCACCCTGGCACTCAAGGTAACCGCCACGGACATGGCCGGGGCGGTGGTCAGCAGCGCTTTTAATGTGGCGGTGGCCAATACCAATGACGCTCCGACGGTCCTGGTTGCCGTGCCGAACCAGCAGGTGAACGAAGACCAGGCCTTTAGCTACACCGTGCCGGCAGGCACGTTTGGTGACGTGGATGCGGGCGATGTCCTTGCTTACAGCGCCAGCCTGGCCAGCGGTGCGGCACTGCCTTCATGGCTGGCGTTTAACGCAACAACCCGCACCTTCAGTGGCACGCCGCTGAATGCCGATGTGGGTGCGTTGGCGCTCAAGGTGACCGCCACGGACACGGCCGGAGTGGCGGCCAGCAGCACCTTCAACGTGACAGTGGTGAACACCAATGACGCGCCGACGGTGCTCGTTGCCCTGCAGAACCAGCAGCTGGCCGAATTGCAGGCTTTCAGCTATGTTGTGCCGGCGGGCACCTTCGGCGATGTGGATGTGGGCGACAGCCTGTCCTTCAGCGCGGCATTGGCCAATGGGTCGGCATTGCCTTCGTGGCTGAGCTTCAATGCGGCCACGCGGACATTGTCCGGGACACCGCCGGATACGGCGGCGGGCATCCTGGGCGTGGTGATCAGGGCGACCGACGGTGCCGGCGCCTTCGTCAATGCGGGACTGTCGCTGGACATCGTCAATGTGATCAACGGGACCGCTTCCGCGGAGACCCTGACCGGCACGGCAGGCCGGGATTGGCTTTACGGTCTGGCCGGGAACGACACGCTCAAGGCAGGGGCGGGCAATGACCTGCTGGACGGCGGCACAGGCTCGGACGTGCTGGATGGCGGCGCGGGTGATGATGTTTATTTTGTCGATGCCGCCGGGGACAGCGTTGTTGAAACCACGACCACCACAACCTATGTAGACCAAGGGCAGTACGTCACGACCTATGTGGACCAGGGTTACTACATCTACACTGAAAACGGCTACGACGAAAGCGGGCAGCCGGTGTATGTGCAGACCTGGGTGTCCGTCATGGTGCCGCAAACGAACTGGGTTCCCAATGTGGTGGCGCAAACCACGGTGTCGGATTCCGGAGGCATTGACACGGTGAACGCGTCGGTCGCGTTCACCTTGGGCGTCAACCAGGAAAACCTGGTGCTCACGGGAACTGCGGCCATCAACGGCACGGGCAACACCCTGAACAACGTGCTGACCGGCAATGCCGCCGCGAACACGCTGGACGGCGGCGCCGGGGCCGATACCTTGGCGGGCGGGGCCGGTGACGATGTTTATTTTGTCGATGCCTCCGATACGGTTGTGGAGGCCGCCGGTGAAGGCACGGACACGGTGAACGCGGGCTTCGGTTACACCCTGGGCGCCAATGTGGAAAACCTGGTGCTGACGGGAACCGCGGCCATCAATGGCACCGGCAATGCCTTGAACAATGTGCTGACCGGCAACAGCGCCGCGAATACGCTGGACGGGGGCGCGGGCGCCGACACTCTGATTGGCGGGGCCGGTAACGATATCTATATCGCGGATGCTCTGGACACGCTGATCGAAAATGCGAATGAAGGCACGGATACCGTCAACGCGTCCACCAGCTTCATGCTGGGTGCCAACCTGGAGAACCTGACATTGACGGGTACGGCCGCCATTAACGGGACCGGCAATGCGTTGAACAATGTGCTGACGGGCAACACCGCCGCGAACACCCTGGATGGAGGCGCGGGAGCCGACACACTGATCGGTGGCGCTGGTGACGATACCTATGTGGCCGATGCGTCGGACACGATTGTCGAGAATGCGAATGAAGGTAACGATACCGTCAACGCAGGTATGAGCTACACGCTCGGCGCCAACGTGGAAGACCTCGTGCTGACGGGCAGCGCCGCCATCAACGGCACGGGCAATGCCCTGAACAATGTGTTGACGGGTAACAGCGGGAACAACACCCTTAAGGGCGGCGCTGGGAACGACACGTTGAACGGTGGTGCCGGCAACGACGTGCTGCAGGGCGACGATATGGAACTGTCCTTTGGGTCCCAGAATCTACTTTATGGCGGTTTTGCGGTAAATGACGGCTGGAGCAGTGCCAACGTGTACCCGCGTGCGATGGCGGATGTGAATGGGGATGGGCGTGCCGATATTGTGGGCTTTTCAAGCGTTGGTGTTTACGTCAGTCTGGCGCAGGTGAACGGTAGCTATGCCGTAGCCACAAAGGTGAATTCGGAATTCGGTAGCAACCAGGGCTGGTCCGACAATGACACCTACCTGCGTAAGCTGGCTGATGTCAACGGCGACGGCAAGGCCGACATCGTGGGCTTTGGCGGTTCAGGCACCTACGTTGCCCTCGCGAATGGCAGTGGCGGTTTTAACCCCTCGCAGTTTGTGCTGAGCCGGTTCGGAGCGGGTTCGGATGGCGGCAGTTGGACTACCCAGACGCGCTACGCGCGGGAACTGGCTGATGTCAACGGTGACGGGCGTGCCGATATTGTGGGTTTCGGCGGCGACAGGGTGGTTGTTTCCCTCGGCAATGCCAATGGCACGTTCCAGGACTTTTTCACCGGAACCTACAGCTTCAGCGACGCAGATGGATGGACCAACAACGACCAGACAGTCCGCAAGCTGGCCGACGTCAACGGCGACGGCCGCGCCGACATCGTTGGATTTGCCGCCGATGGAACTTATGTAGCGTTGGCCAATGCAAATGGTACTTTCGGCGCCGCTTATAAGACCCTGAGCGCATTCGGCTCAGGCGCAGTTGGAGGTGGATGGACCTCTCAAAACACCACACCGAGGGAGCTGGCCGACCTGAATGGCGACGGCCGGGCCGACATTGTGGGGTTTGATAGCAGCGGGCCCTCCATCGCGTTCGGCTTGGCCAACGGAACCTTCAGCACGCCTCAATTCTTTCCCTCGCTCTTCACTTACGCGCAGGGCTGGACCACAAATAACCAGTATCCACGCAGCCTTGCCGACATTAATGGTGACGGGAAAGCAGACCTTGTTGGATTTGGGGGGGGCGGTGTTTACGGAATACTCTCGAACTTCAGTGCGGGCACCGGCAATGATGTACTGTCCGGCGGCGACGGCAATGACCTTTTGCAAGGCTTTGGAGGAAGCGACACGCTGGATGGCGGAGCAGGAGCCGATACGCTCGAAGGAGGCACCGGCAACGACGGGTACCTGCTCGGAAGAGGCTCGAACGTAGACACCATCTACGAAAACGACAGCACGGCCGGCAACGTCGACACCGTGAAGTTCCTTTCTTCGATCGCGGCCGACCAGGTCTGGTTCCGCCAGGTCAACAACGACCTGGAGGCCAGCATTGTCGGGACGGACGACAAGTTCATCCTGGCGAACTGGTACCTGGGTTCGCAGTACAGGGTGGAGGAATTCAAGACCACCGATGGAAGCAAGACACTGTTGGCCAGCCAGGTGCAGAACCTGGTGAGCGCGATGGCTGCTTTCTCGCCGCCGGCGGCGGGGCAGACCACCCTGCCTTCAAACTACTCAACCGCGCTTGCGTCGGTGATTGCCGCCAACTGGCAATAAGCCTAGACCGTTTTTCCAATCAATGTCCTATATCCCCGTCACGCTGAATCATTTCCGGGCCGTCAAGGCCTGGGCCGACGGTTCTGATGCCCAGGTTGACCTGGATGTCAGAACCTTCAACCTGGAGGTGAAACTGCGCAATCGTTACTACACGCTCAAGCCCAGGTTTCTGGTCAACCACAAGGGGCAGATGGCCTACACGACACAGCTTGTCAAGGATGTGACGGGGTTTATAGGATGGATGCCTTATGACATCCTGAACTGGGATTTGTCCCAGGACAAGTTGCTGTTCAAGGATTTCCTGACAAAGGCCGAGCTCAGTTCGCCGGCCACATGGCTGTCCGTCAGTGACGCGAAAGAGGGCTTTCTGGTGAAGCGGTCGACCGGGTCGTTCGGGTACCAGATCTCGGGACCTCACCGGAGCGCAGGGGAAGCGCCGGCGGCAAAAGAGGATCCGCCGAAAGATAAAAAAAACGGCGTTGATTTTGCCGAGCAGTTTGTTGTGGGTACCAACCTGAAAGTCTGGTTCTGGGGTGCAACGGCGTTTTATGCCCATGTGCACGCCTACCCGACCGTGATCGGCGACGGCGTCTCCACCGTGCAGGCCTTGATCGAATCGCGCCTGGCACGCACGGGGAAAACGCTGGATTCCGGAGCGGGCAATGGAAACGTGCTTTCTTCGCTGGCCTTCCAGCAGGTCAGGCCCACGGACGTTTTGGCCAAGGGGCGCGAAGTCTGGATCGACTTTCGCTACGGCCGCCAGTACGCGCCGACATCGCCCACCGCCGAGGCGGACAATGACCTGGGCCGGATCAATGCATCCGTCAGGCAGCAGGTTGACGCAATGGGGGTGAAGGCCGGACAGGAGAGCCTTCGCCGTTTCAAGGCGCCCGTGCTGTATTCGGTTGACGGCGTGGTCGATGAGGCCGGCAAGGTCTGGTGGCTGGAGATCAACTCAAACCCCATACTTCCGCCGGACGGATATCCGCTCGTCTTTTTCTCCCTCTTCGGTGCGGGAAAAAAATCCTGATATGGCCGCCATATCCAGCCCTTTGCCTTCCCGCAGGCCCGCTGCGTTGGCGCTCAACGGGGTTCTCAATGAAACGACTCCCGCCGATGTGAAGGCGAGCTTTCTGGACCCTGATCGCCTGTCGCCGATGCTGGCCGGGGCCTGCAGGCTGGAGGGAACGCTGCTTGTGGTTCGCCATGCCATGCAGGACGTGGAAGTGCGGGCGCCCAGGGCCCTGCTCGCGCAGGTGTTTCGGCTTTGCGATGGGACGCGAACGGTGCGCGAGATCCTGCAGCGCCTGCCCGCCGGCTTCGATGCGCAGGAGTTCAGCCAGTTCATCGGATTCCTGCTGGAGCAAGGTGCATTGATGGATGGCAACCTGGCCAGTGCGCACGCGGCACGCTACGCCTTCCAGGGCAGCCCTTTTGGGTTGTCGGCGGATGCGGCCGTCACGAACCAGATCTGCCGGAGATTTCTGTGGAACAAGGATGGGGCTGCGCAAGCGCTTCCACCGGGCACGCGAAAAGTGTCGGCGATGCCGCTGCGGGATTTTTTCGCGGAGCGCGTGTCGACCTACACCTTCGCCGAAAAAGACATTTCAGAGCGTGCCCTGCTGGGGCTGCTCTGGTCGGTGGCGGGCGTGGTGAGCGTCAAACACGAGAGAGTCGGCTATGTCACGCCGAAGCGAACCATTGCTTCGGCCGGCGGCATGCAGCTCGTGCGGGTGTTTGTGGCCTTGCAGAAAAAAGTGGGTTCCTACGCGCCCGGTGTTTACCGGGTCAGCTATCCGGATGAAGGCGCAGTGGCACTGGAGTCGGTGGGGCAAGGGCAGCAGTTGTTGCCCAGGGCATTTTCGAAGCCCTGGGAGTTGACCTATGCCGCCGGCGCCGTCTTTCTGGCGGCAGACCCCCAGGTGGCCGCCATGCGCTACCGCAACCGTTCCCTGCAGTACCTTTTTATGGAGGCCGGCGCGGGCCTGCACAACGCCGGCTTGAGCGCCTCGCAGCTTGGCCTGGGGTTCGCGACGATAGGGGGTTACTACGAAACCATTGTCGGCAAGATGTGCCGGCTCCAGGCGGAAGACCTGGTGCTGGGTTCGGCGATCTTCGGCGCCAAGCCTACGCCTGAGCAGGTCCACATGATCGACCGCTCGCCCGATCTGGATTTCGCGTGGGTGGATGGTGATTCGGCCCGCTTTGCCATGCCGTTTCACCTGGCCCGCGCCAAGGTGGTCACGTCGGACGACGGCCGTCCCCACACCTGGGGCAGGGATGCCGACCCCTGGCTTGCATTTCGCAAAGCCTGCGCGGAAGCCGTCGAGCGCGAAGGATTCCGGGAGCCTCGACTGCTCACCTGGGAACGCCTGAACGCGCTGCCGGACGGACTGGATCCAAGGCAGTTTGTGGCGTATGCCGAAAGGCAGTATGCGAGCGAAGAGTTTCCCTATGAACGTTTCGATCCGGATGTGGCCCACCTGTGGACTGCGGGGCTTGACCTGAAGTCAGGAAAAGCCGTGCGGGTTCTTGCCGAACTGGTGTTTTCCCGCGCGAGCCTGGCGCCGCATGCCAAAGCGCCGCGGCGGCCTTTCTCGCAAGTGACTTCATCGGGCTGCGCAGCCAGCACTTCGAGGGACGATGCGGTGTTTCGCGCCCTTCTTGAAGTGATAGAGCGCGATGCCTTCATGAGGCACTGGCTGGCACAAGCACCCGGCCAGGCCATCAGCTTTTCACATGTGTCGCCGCAGATCCGCAAGCGTATCCACGCGCTTGAGCAGGCGGGCTGCAGGGTTGCTGTGCAGAAACTGGATTCTCCCTGGGCCCACGTCTGCCTTGTGGCGGTCCAGCACGAAGCCATGCATTTCACCACCATGGGAACGGCTGCCAGCGCGGATTTCAAAAAAGCGCTTGAAGGCGCGCTGGACGAGACGGAGGCCCGGGTTTATGCCTGGATCCACGGCCACGAGCCGCAGATCACAGGCCCGGCAGATGTCGCCACGACGGATCATCATTTCGAGCTGTATGGGCTCAAGCGGTATTTCCGGCGTGCGGATCGCGTTCTTTTTCCCGGATCCGGTGCATCTGAAGTCCCGATCAGGCCGCTTTCGTTCAAGACGGCCGGGCAGCTGGCAAACCGCTTTGCGGCTCGCGGCCTGAGCCCCGTGATGGTCGACATCACGCCCGCGCATTGCTTTGTTGACCAGGGGCGAACGCCGCTTTCGGTGGTAAAAGTGCTGGTCCCCGGTTTACTGCCCATTTCTTTCGGCCACCAGCGAGAACCTTTGGGAATGGTTCCTCGCGTCCATCCTGGATCAAAATTCCCGCATCCCTTTCCTTAACCTTCACAGGAGATTTCATGAAAAAAACCCAGACCCCCAAACCTCAAACCGCCAAGGGAGTTCCGTCACGCGAACAGGAAATCAATCCTGTGGGCAATACCCTGAGCACCCACAGCAAGTGGAGCGCCGTGCAGCGTGTGCGTTTGCCGCATAAAGTCGGCCTGCCTTTGGGTTCCGGCGGCGGCGGCGACCATATCGATCGTTGATGGATGAAGGGCGGTGACGGGGTTTTGTCCTCGTCGCCGGGCCCTGCGTTTTTTTATTTCAGGGCAGAAGTATGTTGTTGGCGCCTCATGTCAGGGTGGTGGACGATTTGTTTTCCACCGAATTTCGGGATCAGCTGATCGAAACGGTTTCCTGGATACCCATGCACTTCCTCAATCGTTGGGAGCGCTTCAAGTCCCACGAACTGGACATGCACTGGTATTACCCGCTGGCGTTTGCCGAGAAACCGTTTGAGGAAGATGTAGAACCCAAACTGCTGGCGCTGGACGAGAGCCTGCAGGTGGTCACCGATTGCTGGAACCAGGTCAAAGCCCACCTGGGGTTTCCGGTGCGCCTGTATGAATGCATGCTCAGCGCCAATACTTTCGGCACGGAAGGACAGGTGCACCAGGACATCGTTGAAGAAGATCATCGGACCCATCACGTGACGGTGCTTGTCTACTGCAGCAAGGAATGGAACATCGCCTGGGCAGGAGAAACCCTCTTTTTTGATGACCAGGACGAAATTACCAGCGCCGTCATGCCTAAACCCGGGCGTGTCGTGATTGCCGAGGGTGACCCCAAGCACGTGGGCAGGTCGGTCTCGCGGATTTGCCCGAACGACCGGCGCGTGCTGGTCTTCAAATTCTGGCGGCTGGATACTGCGCTGTGACCCCGCGCCCGCAGGGGCGCTTGTCTTTGCCGCGCTGCCTGCAAAGAAAAAGCCGGAGCGGTCTGAAACCGTCCGGCTTTCGGGATGTGGTGCCCGGGGCCGGAATCGAACCGGCACGCCTTGCGGCGGGGGATTTTGAGTCCCCTGCGTCTACCAATTTCACCACCCGGGCTGGAATGAGCGAAGCCTCAAATTATGGCACAGTGTGGTCATGAACTATCCCACCATTGAAGACGCGATTGGCAAGACGCCTCTGGTCGCGCTGCAACGTATTTATGCCGCCGAGAACGCCGCACGCGGCAATGTGATCCTCGGCAAGCTTGAAGGCAACAACCCGGCCGGTTCGGTCAAGGACAGGCCGGCGCTCTCGATGATCAAGCGCGCCGAGGAGCGCGGCGACATCAAGCCGGGCGACACCTTGATCGAAGCCACTTCGGGCAACACGGGTATTGCCCTGGCCATGGCGGCCGCGATCAAGGGCTACAAGATGGTCTTGATCATGCCGGAGGACCTGAGCATTGAGCGGGCCCAGACCATGAAGGCTTTTGGCGCCGAATTGATCCTGACGCCCAAAAGCGCGGGCATCGAATACTCGCGCGACCTGGCCGACCAGATGCAGAAAGAGGGCAAGGGCCGGGTGCTGGACCAGTTCGCGAATGCCGACAATCCGCGCATCCATTACGAGACCACGGGCCCCGAAATATGGACAGATACGTCAGGCAAGGTGACACATTTTGTCAGCGCCATGGGCACGACGGGCACGATTACCGGGGTTTCGCGCTACCTCAAAGAGAAAAACCCGGCCATCAAGGTGATTGGCGCCCAGCCCAGCGAGGGTTCGCGCATCCCCGGCATCCGCAAATGGCCGCAGGAATACCTGCCCAAGATTTACGACCCGCGCCAGGTCGATGAACTGGTGCTGGTCAGCCAGGCCGACGCCGAGGACATGTGCCGGCGCCTGGCGCGCGAGGAAGGCATATTTGCCGGAATCTCGGCTGCCGGCGCCCTCTGGGTGGCGCAGGAGATCGCCAAGACCGTGAAAAACGCGGTGATCGTGTTTGTGGTCTGCGACCGCGGCGACCGTTACCTGTCCACCGGCGTGTTTCCGGCTTGACGCCCAACTGACGAGGCCCTGTCGCTATTGAAAAAATAGCGGCGGCCGCGTTTTCTTTCTTTTATTTTCCCTTCTGATCGCCTGCCATGACCCATGAATTCCGGTTTTGCCCGAACTGCGCGACGCCGCTGGCCATGGTGTCGCAGATGGAGGACGGCGGGGAAAAGGCGCGTCTGCGCTGCCCGGCCTGCGGGTTCACCCACTGGAACAACCCCACGCCGGTGCTGGCCGCGGTGATCGAATACCACGGCCAGGTACTGCTGGCGCGCAATGCGGCCTGGCCGGGCAAGATGTATGCACTGATCACGGGTTTCATGGAAGCGGGCGAGACGCCGCAGGGTGGCATAGAGCGCGAAATCAAGGAAGAAACCAACCTGGAAACCAGCGCGCTGGACCTGATAGGCGTTTACGACTTCCAGCGCATGAACCAGGTGATCATTGCCTACCACGCGGTTTGCACCGGGGAGGTCAGCCTGTCGCCCGAGCTGGTGGATTACCGGCTGTACGACCTGGACAAGCTCAAATGCTGGCCCGCCGGCACCGGCTATGCGCTGGCCGACTGGCTGCGCACGCGGGGCCATGAGCCTGAGTTTGTGGAGTGGGCCAAGCGCACCGAATAGCCCGCTGGCTGGGGTAAAGCCCGGTTCAGGGCCTTTACGCTTTGCTTAAAATCGCGGCAACCCAAGGATTTTCATGAACATCGACAAAGAACTCGACACCCGCGGCCTGAATTGCCCGCTGCCCATCCTGAAAGCCAAAAAGGCGCTGACGGAGATGTTGAGCGGCCAGTTGCTGCGGGTGGTGTCCACCGATGCCGGCTCGACCCGCGATTTCCAGGCTTTTGCCAAGCAGACCGGCAACGAGCTGGTTGAGCAGCAGGTCGCCGGCAGCGACTTCATCCACGTCTTGAAACGGCGTTAAAGCGCCATTGGGGTGTCGCCGGGGCGCCGGCCGCCCAGGTTTCAGGCCTGTTTGCGGCGTTCCCGGCCCGACCAGCCTATCTGCAGGTTGTCCAGGTAATTGCGGAAGTGCACGCCCACCTCGGGATGCTGCAGCGCCAGCTCGACAGTGGCTTCCAGAAAGCCTTCCTTGCTGCCGCAGTCATAGCGTTTGCCTTCGTACTGCAGGGCATAAACGGTTTCCTTGTCCAGCAGGCTGGAGATCCCGTCGGTCAGCTGCAGTTCACCGCCCACGCCGGCCTTCTGGCTGCGAATGTGCTCAAAAATCGCCGGCGTCAGGATGTAACGGCCGGCCACGCCCATGCGTGAGGGGGCCACTTCGGGCGCCGGTTTTTCGACGATTTTTTTCACTTTCATGAGGCCGGCGCTGGCGGCTCCGTCGGTCGCGACGATGCCGTAGCGGCGGGTCTGGTCCTGGGGCACTTCCTGCACCGCCAGGATGGATTGCTGCAGCTCTTTGAACTGCTCGGCCATCTGGGCCAGCACCGGCTTGCCGCCCTTGGGGCCGACCATCAGGTCGTCGGCCAGCAGCACGGCAAAAGCTTCCTGGCCGACCAGGTGTTCGGCGCACAGCACGGCATGGCCCAGGCCCAGGGAGCGGGGCTGGCGCACATAGGAAAAGTTCATGTCTTCGGGCTGGACGGAACGCACCAAATCCAGCAAGGCGAGCTTCTGAGCTACCTCCAGCTCGTTTTCGAGCTCGTAAGCAGTATCAAAGTGGTCCTCTATGGCCCGTTTATTGCGTCCTGTCACAAAAATCATGTGACGGATGCCTGCCGCGTAAGCCTCTTCCACCGCGTATTGGATCAGCGGCTTGTCGACAACGGGGAGCATTTCCTTGGGCTGGGCCTTGGTGGCCGGAAGAAACCGGGTGCCAAGGCCGGCAACCGGGAATACAGCTTTGTGTAATGTAAATTTTTGCATCGACTTTGATCGGAGAAAAGACTAGAGTGTTGCGTTGTTGATACATGACTCAGGTCGGACAAAGGCTCGACTTGACGTGGTCAAACCGCGCGATCTGCGGTCTGCGGGAAAAAAGGACTCACTGGGTGGACATCTTACTTCTTGACGCGCTGGTGCCCGAGGCAATGGCCTGGCTGGAAACCCGCCACAGCGTGGGCTATCACCCCGAGCTCGCCGACGACCTGACTTCGCTGCGCAAGATCGCCTACAAGACCAAGGGCATTGTGTTCCCGCGCCAGACCGTGGTGACACGCGAATTCCTCGACTTCCTGCCCAAGATCAGGGCCGTGGGCCGCCTGCACGTGGGCACGGACAACACCGATCTCGAGGCCTGCAAGGAGCGCGACATCAAGGTCGTGCATGCCAGCAGCGCCAATGTGCGCTCCAATGCCGAATACCTGCTGAGCAGCCTGCTGCTGCTGTACCGCCGCGGCCTGGTCTCGGCCCTGATGGGGCGGCGCCACCCRACAACGCAGATGGGGCGCGAGCTGCATGGCAGCACGGTGGGCATCCTGGGCCTGGCCCCGACGGCACACACGCTGGCCGGCATGCTCAACGGCCTGGGCGTGCGGCTGATCGGCTACGACCCGGCGGTGCACCACACGGCGCCCATCTGGGAGCGCCTGCGCATACAGCCGGTGTCCCTGTCTGAACTCGTCAGCCAGGCCGACGCGGTCTCGGTGCAGATGCTCTACGCCACGCGCTTTCGCGGTTTTGTGAATGAAAAACTGCTGGCCGCCTGCAGGCGCAACCAGCTGTGGGTGGGCATCAGCCGCAGCGAGCTGTTTGACGAAGCCGCGCTGGCCGCGGCGCTGTGCGACGGCCGCATAGAGGCCTGCATCCTGGACGGCGCCGAAGCCAGCTTCCTGGGCGACACCTCGCCGCTCAAGGGCCTGAAGAACCTGTTCGTCACGCCGCGCCTGGGCTCGCACACACGCGAGGCGCGCCTGCGCTCGAGCTGGTATGTGGCGCACCGCATGCATGAAGCCATCAGCACGCAGCACAGCGGGATGGACCAGTTGCCGAGTGCGCCCATGGACCTGGAGATGCCGGGGAGCGTTCCGCCCTCGCAATGGTCAGAGCCCGAAACCGTCCGCTGATGACGGGACACCAGCTGATAAAAAAGCCCCGGTAAGCGGGGCTTTTTTGTGGGCGGCGTTCGCGCTTATTTAAGCCGTGCCAGCTGTTCGCGGATCTTGGCCAGTGCCGCCTGGTTGTCGGCCAGGCGTTTGCGTTCCTGCTCCAGCACGGCCGGCGGCACTTTGTTGACGAAGGCTTCGTTGGCGAGCTTGGTCTCGGACTTGGCGATCTCGCCCACCAGGCGGGTCTCTTCCTTTTGCAGGCGAATTTTTTCGGCGGCGAGGTCGACCTCCATGTAGAGGCAAAGACGCGCTTCACCGACGATGGCGACGGGCGCTGACTGTGCCGCGGCGACCCAGCTGGCTTCGTCTTCAAACACGTTCACTTCGCTGAGCTTGGCCAGCGACTTGAGCACCGGCGCCACGCTGTTCATGAAGGCTGCATCGCCGAGCACAAACAGCGGCAGGCGCGTGGCCGGTGACACTTTCATCTCGCCGCGCAGGTTGCGGCAGGCGTCCACCAGGGTCTTGAGTTTGGCGACATGGGCCTCGGCCTTTTCGTCGATCTTCTCGGGCTGGCTTTGCGGGTAAGGCGCGGTGCCTATGAACTTGCCGCTCTTGCCGGCAATGGGCGCCACGGTTTGCCACAGCTCTTCGGTGATGAAAGGAATCACCGGGTGCGCCAGGCGCAGGATGGCTTCGAGCAGGCGTATCAGCGTGCGGCGTGTGGCGCGCTTTTGCGCGTCGTTGCCGGTCTGTATCTGCACCTTGGCGATTTCCAGGTACCAGTCGCAGAACTCGTCCCAGACAAACTGGTAGATGCTGCCGGCCACGTTGTCCAGGCGGTAGTCGGCAAAGCCCTTGGCCACGTCGGCTTCCACGCGCTGCATGGTCGACGAGATCCAGCGGTCGGCCTGCGAGAAGCTCAGGTAGTTGTGGAACTCGCCGCCGGGCGCGCATTGTTCCTTGGTGTGTTCCTCGAGGCCGCAGTCCTGGCCCTCGCAGTTCATCAAGGTGAAGCGCGTGGCGTTCCAGAGCTTGTTGCAGAAGTTGCGGTAGCCCTCGCAGCGCTTGCTGTCGAAGTTGATGCTGCGGCCCAGGCTGGCCAGCGAGGCGAAGGTAAAGCGCAGCGCGTCGGCGCCGTAGCCCGGGATGCCCGCGGGAAATTCCTTTTCGGTGTTCTTGCGCACCTGCGGCGCGGTCTCGGGCTTGCGCAGGCCTTGCGAGCGTTTTTCGAGCAGGGGCGCGAGCTCTATGCCGTCTATCAGGTCGACCGGGTCCAGCACATTGCCTTCGGACTTGCTCATCTTCTTGCCCTGGGCGTCCTTCACCAGGCCGTGGATGTACACGTCCCTGAACGGCACCTGGCCGGTGAAGTGCGTGGTCATCATGATCATGCGGGCGACCCAGAAGAAGATGATGTCGTAGCCGGTGACCAGCACGCTGGAGGGCAGGAAGAGGTCCAGCTCCTTGGTCTTCTCGGGCCAGCCCAAGGAAGAGAAGGGAACCAGAGCCGACGAGTACCAGGTGTCCAGCACATCCTCGTCGCGCGTGAGCTTTTTGCCGGGCGCCTGCTTCTGCGCTTCTTCCTCGCTGGTGGCGACATAAACCTTGCCGTCCTCGTCGTACCAGGCCGGGATCTGGTGGCCCCACCAGAGCTGGCGCGAGATGCACCAGTCCTGGATGTTGTTCATCCACTGGTTGTAGGTGTTGACCCACTGCTCGGGCACAAACTTGACCTGGCCGCTGCTGACGGCGTCGCGCGCCTTCTGCGCGATGGATTTTCCGGTCGGGTCCTGCTCGCTGACCTTGCTGAGCGCGACGAACCACTGGTCGGTCAGCATGGGCTCGACCACCGCGCCGGTGCGCGCGCAGACCGGCACCATGTTTTTGTGCGGCACAGCTTTTTCGAGGAAGCCCTGTTCCTCGAGGTCCTTGAGCACGGCCTTGCGGCAGTCGTAGCGGTCCAGGCCCTGGTACTGCTTAGGACCGTTTTCGTTGATTTTCGCGTCCAGCGTGAAGATGGTGATCAGCGGAAGGTCGTGGCGCAGGGCCACCTGGTAGTCGTTGAAGTCGTGCGCGCCGGTGATCTTCACCACGCCGCTGCCGAAAGCCGGGTCCACGTAGTCGTCGGTGATCACCGGGATCTGGCGGTCGCACAGCGGCAGGTCGACCATCTTGCCGACCAGGTGTTTGTAGCGCTCGTCATCAGGGTGCACCGCCAGCGCGCCGTCGGCCAGCATGGTCTCGGGCCGCGTGGTGGCGATATGCATGCCGCGCAGCGGCGTGCCGTCGGCGGCTTTTTGCGGGCCGTCGCTGAAGGGGTACTCGATGTGCCACATGAAGCTGTCGCGCTCTTCGTTCTCGACTTCCAGGTCGGACACGGCGGACTTGAGGATAGGGTCCCAGTTCACCAGGCGCTTGCCGCGGTAGATCAGGCCCTGCTCATAGAGCTTCACAAAGGTCGAGGTGACCACCGTGGACATCTTCGGGTCCATGGTGAAGTATTCGTGCTTCCAGGCCACCGAGTCGCCCATGCGGCGCATCTGGCGCGTGATGGTGGTGCCGGACTCTTCCTTCCATTCCCAGACCTTGGCGACGAAGTTCTTGCGGCCCAGGTCGTGGCGGCTTTTGCCTTCGCCCTGCAGCTTGCGCTCCACCACGATCTGCGTGGCGATGCCGGCGTGGTCGGTGCCCGGCACCCACAGGGTGTTGTGGCCGCGCATGCGGTGGTAGCGCGTGAGCGAATCCATGATGGTCTGGTTGAAGGCATGGCCCATGTGCAGCGTGCCCGTCACATTGGGCGGCGGCAGCTGGATGGAGAACGACGGCTTGGCCGCGTCCAGCGTGGGCTCGTACTGGCCGCTTTGCTCCCATTCGGGGCCCCAGCGGCTTTCAATGGCGGCCGGCTCGAAGGATTTGGCCAGGCTGTCTAGCCCCGGTGTGGGGACTTTGACGGCCTCCGCGGCGGGAGTGGCGGTATCGGCAGGGGCAGGGGCGGCAGCGTTGGTCATGGGGGCAATGAAAAACGGCATCGAGGGGATGCCGCCTTGGGGTTGGGGGAAACTGCCCCGATTTTATTCGACTGGGCGGCCCCGGGGCCGCTGGGCCTGGCCTATCCCGGCGCGGCCGCGGTCTTTGCGGCCGCCGCCACGCAGGCCCGCAGCACGGCGGTGTCGCCCAGCTGGTTGGCCATGAGCAGGATCAGCCGGGCATTGAGCAGCTCGGATTCCTCGCGGCTCAGGCCTTGGTGGGCGTCCAGCAGGCACTCGTAAAAGGCGTCGGCGTCCTGGAAATGCAGGCGCGTGCTCAGGGGGCTGTCGGTTTTCATGGGTTTTCCTTTCCGCCGGGGCCGGCGCCCAGCGCGGCGGCCACCGCATGGACCAGCGACGCGTCCACACTCTCGCCGGTGGCGGCCACATGGCCGTCGGGCCGCAGCAGCGCCCAGGCGTGGCCGAAGACATGGCAGGTCGCCTGCAGGTGGCCCTGCGTGTCGACCACGTGTTCCATGGCCGCGGCTTTTTCGCCGGGGCCCACCACCTGCACGCAGCGCAGGCCGGCCTCCACCGACAGCGCCGCCAGGCGAGCCAGCGCGGCGGCGGAGACATCGCCAAAGCTCAGCAGCAGCAAACGGCCGTGGGCCCAGCCCAGCAGGTCCAGCAGCTCACCGGGGCGGCCGTCGGCCCAGGCAAAACCCACGTTCTGCGTCGCCCGCCCGCCGGCCGGCCCGCAGGCGCTGGAGTGTGTGTAGTGACTGGGCGTGGACATGCGGCCGGTATTGACGAGCTGGCGGGCAAACACATGCTCGCGCGCCAGGCCCAGCGCTGCGCTGCGGAACAGCCGCTCGGCGCCGTCGGCCGGCCGCAAAAAGCGCGCCGTGCGGTTGGTGACCCGCACGTTGTGCGTGGCCGCCTCATGGCGTTCGTGGTGGTAGCTGTCCAGCAGGGCGGGCGCGGCGCGGCCCTGCAGCACGGCGGCCAGTTTCCAGGCCAGGTTGTCGGCATCCTGCACGCCCGAATTGCCGCCGCGCGCGCCGAAGGGGCTCATCACATGGGCGGCGTCGCCGGCGAAAAACACGCGGCCGTGGCGCAGGCTGTCCAGGCATTCGCTGCGGTAGGCATAGGGGCCGACCCAGACGATCTCATAGTCGCTGTCGCCCAGCGTCTGGCCCGACTGGCTTTTGAACTGCGCTTTGAGGCGGGCGCGCACCACATCCTCGCGGCTGACCTCCTCGGGTTTGGCCTGCGGCGGCATCTGGTAGTCGATGCGCCAGACGCCGTCGGCCATCAGGTGCTGCCAGACGGCGCGGCCTTCATTAAACGGCGCTTCTATCCAGGTGTGGCGCTCCGCCGGCGGCGGGTTCTTGAAGCGCACGTCGGCAATGCACCAGCGGTCGTCGCCCTGCTGCGCCGTCACCGTGGCGCCGCACCAGGCGCGAAACGGGCTGCGCGAGCCGCTGCAGTCGATCACATGTTCGGCCTCCAGGACGTAAGCGCCGGCCGGCGTTTCGAGTTGCAGTGTCGCGAAGTCCGCGTTCTGCTCAAAACCGGTGACGCGGTGGCTCCAGCGGATATCGACCAGCTGGTCTTCGGGTGCGGGACTGTAGAGCTGCTCGACCAGAAAACCCTCGACATAAAACTGCTGGATGTTGATAAAGGGCGGCTGCCGGCTCAGCGAATGGCTTTGCTGCTGGCGCAGGTCGAAGGCGTAGACCTCGTCCTTGCCCGCGAAGGTGCGGCCCACGCTCCACTGCACGCCCCTGGCCGCGATGCGTTCGTAAATACCCAGGCGCTTGAAGATTTCCAGGCTTTTTTGCGCGTAGCAGATGCCGCGCGAGGACGCGCCCTTCACGCCCACGGTGTTGTCCTCGTCCAGCAGCACGGCGCGCACACCGTACTGCGCCAGCGCGCAGGCCAGCGTCAGCCCGGTAATGCCGCCGCCCACGATGGCGACGGCGTGGCGCTTGACTTCACCCGTGCGCAGCTCCGGCGGCGCCACAAAAGGGTATTCAGGCAGGGCATAACCCGCGCCCTGGGCGAATTCATAGCCGTTGCTGAAGGTGGTGGCCAGCGCGGCGGGGGCCTTGTCGTGAATTTGCGTTGTCTCAGGCATGGGTCTGCGCCTCTTGTTCTGTTTACCTATTCGTAATCAATCTACCATAACGTAATTCCGATGATGGCCCCGTCGGCCGCTACAGCGAAAGCTCTATGGCCGCTCAATCTGTAATTGATAAGTGTTATCAATAGTTACGTATTTATAGTTTTTATTAATTTCATACATTGACTCCGGCAATTAGACGAAGCGGCCGAACAGGTCTAAGGTGTTCTGGTCTTCAGTCCTCGCGCTGGACATCTGCGGCTTGGCTTGAAGCATTGGCGATTTGTTCATCCATCAACCCACGAAGGAGATTTCCATGGCTGCTCTCAAAGGCTCCAGGACGGAAGAGAACCTGAAAGCCGCATTTGCCGGCGAATCGCAGGCCAACCGCCGCTACCTGTATTTCGCGAACAAGGCCGACGTTGAAGGCCAGCCCGATGTGGCCGCGCTGTTCCGCTCCACCGCGGAAGGTGAAACCGGCCACGCCCACGGCCACCTCGAATGGCTGGAGCAATGCGGCGACCCCGCCACCGGCCTGCCCTTCGGCGCCACGCGCGACAACCTCAAATCCGCCGTCGCCGGCGAAACCCACGAGTACACCGACATGTACCCCGGCATGGCCAAGACCGCGCGCGACGAAGGCCATGATGAAGTGGCCGACTGGTTTGAGACCCTGGCCAAGGCCGAGCGTTCGCACGCCAACCGCTATTCAAAAGCGCTGGCCGAACTGGTCGATTAAGGCTGCTTGTTCCCTCTCCCTCTGGGAGAGGGTTAGGGTGAGGGCGGGAGGCGATAGATTGAGCCTTGCCTTCACCTTGGCTGAAGCCCCTCACCCCAACCCTCTCCCCGATGGGGCGAGGGAGCAATGGAAGAGACAAGACATGGCCACAGAAGGCAACCTCCAGGCGCCCACGCGCCACGCGATCGACTGGAAAAACCCGGACTTCTATAACGAAGAAGCGGCCCTGCACGAGATGGAGCGCATCTTCGACATCTGCCATGGCTGCCGCCGCTGCGTGAGCCTGTGCGGCGCCTTCCCCACCTTGTTTGACCTGGTCGACGAAAGCAAGACCGGCGAGGTCGACGGCGTGGACAAGAAGGACTACATGAAAGTGGTCGACCAGTGCTATATGTGCGACCTCTGCTACATGACCAAATGCCCTTATGTGCCGCCGCACGAGTTCAACCTCGATTTTCCCCACACCATGCTGCGCGCCAAGGCCATCAAGTTCAAGAAGGGCGAGGTCGGCGCCGGTGAAAGGTTTTTGTCGTCCACCGACGTGCACGGCCAGTTCGCCGGCATTCCCATCGTGGTCCAGGTGGCCAATGCGGTCAACAAGACCAAACCGGCGCGCGCCGTGATGCAAAAAGTGCTGGGCGTGGACAAAAACGCCTGGCTGCCGGACCTGGCGACGAAGAAATTCCGCTCGGGCGCGCCCGAATCGCCGCCGCATGCCGTCAAGGACGGGGCCAAGACGCCCGGCAAGGTGGTGATTTATTCAACCTGCTACATCAACTACAACGAGCCCGGCATAGGCCACGACCTGCTCAAGGTGCTGGACCACAACGAAGTGCCCTATGTGCTGGTGGAAAAGGAAAAATGCTGCGGCATGCCCAAGCTGGAGCTCGGCGACCTGGCCTCGGTCAACGCCAGCAAGGAGGCCAACATCCCGGTGCTGGTGAAATACGCGAAAGAGGGCTACGCCATCCTGAGCGCCGTGCCCAGCTGCACCCTGATGTTCAAGCAGGAGCTGCCGCTGATGTACCCCGATGACGCCGAGGTGCAGCTCGTCAAGGAGCATATGTGGGACCCGTTTGAATACCTGATGGCGCGCAGGCGCGACGGCCTGCTCAAGACCGAATTCCCCACGCCGCTGGGCAAAATCAGCTACCAGATTCCCTGCCACGGCCGCGTGCAGAACATCGGCAAGAAAACCGAGGAGATGCTCAAGATGGTGCCTGGCACCAGCGTGCACACGCACGAGCGCTGCTCCGGCCATGCCGGCACCTTTGGCGTCAAGGTGCCCTACCACCAGCAGGCCATGAAAATCGGCAAGCCGCTGTTCAAGGCCATGGCCAGCCACAAGGATGGCGGCCCGCCCGACGTCATCAGCAGCGACTGCCCGCTGGGCGGCCACCATATCGCCCAGGGCTTTGAGGTCAACAGCCTGGGCGCGCCGCCGCAAAAACACCCGCTCACCTTGATACGCACGGCCTACGGCCTGAAATAAGCCCCGACCAGCAGGACGCCGCCATGAAGACCACCGGAAAGATCACCCGCGAATCCCTGATGACGCTGGAGGCCTACAGCAAATACCGCAAGGAGAACAAGCCCGCCATCATCGCCCACCGCAAGCTGCGCAGCGTGCGCCTGGGCGAGCATGTCAACTTGCAGTTTGAAAGCGAGACCAGCATCCGCTACCAGATCCAGGAGATGCTGCGCATCGAGAAAATCTTTGAAGAGGAGGGCATAGAGCAGGAGATAGAGGCCTACGCGCCGCTGATGCCCGACGGGACCAACTGGAAGGGCACGCTGATGCTGGAGTACCCCGACGTCAGCGAGCGAAAACGTGAATTGGCCCGGCTGATCGGTGTGGAGGACCGCATGTTCATCGAGGTCGAAGGCCATGGCCGCGTCTATGCGATCGCTGACGAAGACATGGACCGCGAGAACGACGAAAAAACCTCGGCCGTGCACTTTGTGCGCTTCGAGCTGGACCCGGCCATGCGCGCGGCGGTCAAAGCCGGCGCCGGCGTCAAGCTCGGCTGCGACCATACGCATTACCCGGCGCATGTGAGCATTCCCGCGGAGACCTTGGCTTCATTGGCCAGCGATTTGGTTTAAGGTTTTTTGCGGCGCGTGCCCGTGTTGCAGCACGCCTGTCGTAAAGTGGGGGTTTCGCCTTACTGGCCTTACTCCAACAACTCAAAGCATGCTGTTTCTCATCTCGCCGGCCAAGTCGCTGGACTACGACACGCCGCCCCACGTAGACACCCACACCCAAGCCCTGTTCACACGCCAGTCGGCGCAATTGATTGAAGTGCTCAAGACCAAGACCCCGCAGCAGATCAGCAGCCTGATGAAGCTGTCGGACGCGCTCGCGGGCCTGAACGTGGCGCGTTACCAGGCCTGGTCGCCCAGGTTCACCGCCAAGAATTCCAAACAGGCCGCGCTGGCCTTTGACGGCGATGTGTATGGCGGCCTCGCCGCCAGGACCTTGAGTGCCGCGCAACTCGACTGGGCGCAGGACCATGTCTGCATCCTGAGCGGCCTTTACGGCGTGCTGCGGCCGCTGGACCGCATGCAGCCCTACCGGCTCGAGATGGGCACGGCGCTGGCCACGCCCCAGGGCAAAAACCTCTACCAGTTCTGGGGCTCGTTAATCTCCGACTACCTCAACGAACGCGCCGCCGCCGACACCACGCCCGTGGTCATCAACCTGGCCAGCGAGGAATACTTCAAGGCCGTGGACCGCAAGGTGCTCAAGGCGCGCGTGGTGAGCTGCGTATTCGAGGAGTTCAAGGGCGGCAAGTACAAAATCATCAGCTTTAACGCCAAACGCGCGCGCGGCCTGATGCTGCGTTATGCGATCGAGAAAAAAATCGCCACGGTCAAAAAGCTTGAGAGCTTTGACGCCGAGGGTTACCGCTTCGACCCCAAGGCCTCGGAACCCGACCGGCTGGTGTTCCGGCGCCAACAGGCCGCCTGAGGCCGCACCCCCCAGCCCACGACCATGCAAACCCAGGCCATCACGCGCGAGATGCAGGACTGGGTGGCGCAGCAGCTCGCGGCCGGTCATGGGCAGCACGAGGTTTTCCAGGCGCTACTGGACGCCGGCTGGCATGCCGCCGCCGCCAACCGGGTTTTGGGCTTGCAGGCCGCCGGCGAAGCGGCGATGCCGCAGCCCGCGCAGGCCGTGCCCAGCGTCCGGGCCGACGCCGCCGGCGCCATGGTGGACGCGGGCGACAAATGGGTGATGGTGCGCGAACACCGCAGCGCGCCCGAACTCTGGGTGTTCGACAACCTGCTCAGCGCCGCAGAATGCGAGGCGCTCATCGCGGCGGCCGAATCGCGCCTGGCACGCTCGCTGACCGTGGACATACGCACCGGCGGCGAAGAGCTCAACCACGACCGCACCAGCCACGGCATGTTCTACACGCGCGGCGAGAACGAGGCGATTCGCCGCATCGAGGCCCGCATCGCCAGGCTGCTGAACTGGCCGGTACAAAATGGCGAAGGCCTGCAGGTGCTGCGCTACCGGCGCGGCGCCGAGTACAAGCCGCATTACGACTACTTCGACCCCGGCGAGCCCGGCACCGCCGCCATACTGCGGCGCGGCGGCCAGCGCGTGGCCAGCCTCATCATGTATTTGCGCGAGCCCGAAGAGGGCGGCGCCACGGTGTTCCCCGACATAGGCCTGCGCGTGCGGCCGCAGCAGGGCAGTGCGGTGTTTTTCAGTTATGCGCTGGCGCATCCCGCAAGCCTCACGCTGCATGGAGGTGAGCCGGTGAAATCAGGCGAGAAGTGGATTGCTACCAAGTGGCTCCGAGAACGCGAATTCATTTGAACTCCAATCCCTCATCCGCAGAACAAAAAACTCCGCCTCACGGTTTCTTTATTTCTTTATCTGCGTAAATCTGCGAAATCTGCGGATGATTTTTTATCCACAGATTTCGCAGATTTACGCAGATTGAAAGCGGGTATCGAGACGCGTAGGCGACGCTGTGATGGAGGCGTTTTGAGGAGCGAAGACCATAATGCCTCATGAAAATCAAAGCTAACGGCATCGATATCGAAATCGAAGACACCCACCCCGGCGACACCACGGGCCGGCCCGTGGTGCTGCTCATCATGGGCCTGGGCATGCAGCTCATCGCCTGGCCGCCGGCCATGGTGCAGGCGATTGCCGATGCGGGTTTTCGGGTGCTGCGCTTTGACAACCGCGACATAGGCCTGTCGCAGCACTTCGACCACCTGGGGTCGCCCAGCCTGCTCTGGGAAGGCCTCAAGTTCCGCCTGGGCTGGCGCATACGCCCACCCTACAGCGTGCAGGACATGGCCGCCGACACCGTGGGCGTGCTCGATGCGCTGCACATCGCCAAGGCCCATGTGGTGGGCGTCAGCATGGGCGGCATGGTCGCGCAGCGCGTGGCGGTGCTGGCGCCCTCGCGCCTGCTCAGCCTGACCAGCATCATGAGCTCCAGCGGTGCGCGCGGCCTGCCTGAGGCCAGCCCGGCCGTCACCCGCGTGCTGTTGAGCCGGCCCGCCGGGAAGGGCGTGCAGGCGGCCGTGGACCACACCGTCAAGCTGCTCAAGGCCATAGGCAGCCCTGGCTTCCCGACACCCGAGGCCGAGCTGCGCGAAAAAATGACCGCCGCGGCGCAACGCAGCTTCCACCCGCAAGGCGTGCTGCGCCAGATGGTGGCGATTGCCGCCGACAGCACACGCGCCGCGGCGCTGGCCCAGGTGAAGGCGCCCACGCTGGTGCTGCACGGCCGCGCCGACCCGCTGGTGCCCATGGCCTGCGGCCAGGACACGGCCAGGCGCATTCCCGGCGCGCGCTTTGAAAGCATTGAGGGCATGGGCCATGATTTGCCGCCCGGGGTGGTGGAGCGTTTATTGGCCCTCTTGATTCCCCACTTCAGGGCCACAACTGCGGGTTAGAAGACAATCGAGTCCACATGAACACCCCTGAACAATCCCAGCTGGGCAAGGCCTCGGCCTATATCGACCAGTACGACGCCTCGCTGCTCTTCCCTATCCCGCGCGAGGGCAAGCGCGCCGAAATCGGCGTGACCGGCACGCCGCCTTTTTTCGGCGCCGACCTGTGGACGGCGTTTGAGCTGAGCTGGCTCAACCTGCGCGGCAAGCCACAAGTGGCGCTGGCCCACATCACCGTGCCCTGCGAGTCGCCCAACATCGTCGAGAGCAAGTCCTTCAAGCTCTACCTCAACAGCTTTAACAACACGCGTTTTGCCGACGCGCGCGAGGTGCGCGAACGCATACGCGCCGACCTCAATGCCGTGGTCGGCACCGGCGTAGGCATCACCACCCTGGGCCCCGAGCTGTTCGACCGCGAACCCGTGCATGAACTCGACGGCCTGAACCTGGACCGCCTCGACGTGGAGTGCATCCATTACCAGCCCGCGCCCGAACTGCTGTTTGCCGAATTCGACGAGCCGCCCGTCGAGGAAACCCTGACCAGCAACCTGCTCAAAAGCAACTGCCTGGTCACCGGCCAGCCCGACTGGGGCAGCGTGCAGATACGCTACGCGGGCCCGCAGATCAACCAGGAAGGCCTGCTGCAATACCTGGTGAGCTTTCGCAACCACAACGAGTTCCATGAGCAGTGCGTGGAGCGCATCTTCATGGACATCTGGACGCGCTGCAAACCGCTCAAGCTCTCGGTCTATGCGCGCTACACGCGCCGCGGCGGGCTGGACATCAACCCCTTCCGTACCAGCCACCCGCAGGCGCTGCCATCCAGCGTGCGCACCGCGCGCCAATAGGCGGCTTGCGTTTACTGCCCGAACTCGCTGAAGTTTTTCAGCGGCGTCAACCCCGGGAACTGCCCCGCGCGCTTTTCCTTCATGGCCGTCACGGATTCGCGCACATGCGCGTTGCTCCAGATCGCGCCCTGCAGCCAGCCCATCTGTTTGAGCGCGTCGTCCACCGAGTGGTCGCGCGCATAGTGCACGGCCTGCTTGGTACCCCAGACGGCCACCGGCGGCTTGGCGGCGATTTCGTTCGCGCACTGCATGGCGGCGGCCAGCATGGCTTCGCTGGACTCAAACACCTCGTTGACCAGGCCATAGCCCAGCGCCCTGGCGGCGGGCAGGCGGCGCCCGGTGTAGGCCAGCTCCTTGACGACGGCCAGCGGCAGCAGCTTGGGCAGGCGCTGCAAGGTGCCCACGTCGGCCACCATGCCGATGTTGATTTCCTGGATGCAGAAAAACGCGTCGGCCGTGGCGTAGCGCAGGCAGCAGGCCGTCACCATGTCGACCGCGCCGCCTATGCAGCCACCCTGGATGGCCGCGATCACCGGGATGCGCAGGCTCTCGAGCTTGCTGAAGGTGGCTTGCATGCCGGCAAGCAGGTCGAAGATGGCGGCACGGCCTTCGGGGCTGCTGTCGTCCAGGGCGATCTCGCTGCCGAAGGTCTCCAGCGCCATGCCCGCGCTGAAATGTTTGCCGGTGCTCGAGATCACCAATACACGCGCCTCGCCGCTTTGGTGGATATGCGTGAGCGCCGCGTCCAGCTCGCGCCAGAACAGCGGATGCATGGTGTTCATCGCCTCGGGGCGGTTGAGCACCAGGTGGGCGATGTGATGGCTGGTGTTGAGGGTGAAGCAGGTCAGGGAGGGTGGGGTAGGAGCATTCATCCCACCACTCTAGTTCAGACGACCAATTCCAGCCAGTCACACCTGAGACGCCGCGCAAGGTGCGCGCGCGCCCTGGCATACACATACAGCCGCGGCGCCAGCAGGCCCAGCACACACAGCGGGTAAGCCCAGGCCGCCTCAAAGGCATAAGCCGGCAGCCAGCCCGTCCAGCCCATAAGCCAGGCGGTCAGCACCGCTTCCCAGATCTGGCATTCAAGGGGGTGCGCCCCCCGCTGCGCCTCGCGCCAGTCCTTGACACGCTGCAGCTGGGCCAGCGTGATGTGATGCCAGTACAGCGACCGGGCCGATGTTGAAGACGGGTTGGAAGGGTCAGAGGGATCAAACATAAAGCCTCCGTGCGAGGCTTCAATGTAAGTTTCGTGAAAGCTTCTGTCAACGGCCGAACCCCGGCGAGTTAGTCCAAACGCCGGACTTCGGCATCAAGAACGACTATCCGGCCCGCGATGAATACGCCGGGATTCTGCCGATCTGCAATTGACGAATTAGGATGACCGTCCTAGAATTTCGCGAAATTCAGATTCATTGCCTTATTCATGGCCACACCGACCCGCGACAGCATCGTCCAAGCTGCAGACACCTTGTTCTATGAGCAAGGGTTCGAACACACATCCTTCTCGAACATTGCGGATGCCGTGAAGATTTCGCGGGGCAACTTCTACCATCACTTCAAGACCAAGGATGAAATCCTGGCGGCAGTTATTACCGAGCGGCTCAAGCGCACGCGCGCGATGCTGGCGCAATGGGAGGCCGATGGCAAAAACGCGCAAGACCGCATCCAGCTCTTCGTTACCCTGCTGATACGCAATCAGTCCAAGATCATGCGCCATGGTTGTCCAGTGGGCACCCTATGCATGGAACTGGCAAAGCTCGGGCATCCGGGGCAAGGTGACGCTGATGCCATCCTGGATATCTTCCGGGTGTGGCTGCGAGGCCAGTTCCAGGAAATGGGCCGCGGCAAAGACGCGGATGCCCTTGCTCTGCATCTCCTGGCGCGCAGCCAGGGTGTGGCTGTGCTGGCGCAGTCTCTGCACGACGAAGACTTCGTGCGGCATGAGGTGGACCTCACGACAGCCTGGGTCCGGTCTTGTGCCACCGCAAAAAAGGCCGTCTCAAGCGGTTCGCGCTAGTCATCACTTCAAGAGGGTTGTTCATGTTCTGTATTTTTCTCAGGTTTTCAAGCAACAAGGGCCAGGCGGCGCAGCACATGGCGGAGCACAAGCGCTGGATAGGCCAAGGGTTCGACGATGAGGTCTTTCTTGCGACGGGTAGCCTCGCAGGCAACCAAGGTGGCATGGTTCTAGCGCACAACACCACACGCGAAGCGCTGCAAGCGCGTGTGGCGCTCGATCCCTTTGTGGCGGAAAACGTGGTCGAGGCCGAAATTGCGGAAATAGCCCTCAACAGGACCGACGAACGTCTGCAGTTCCTGCTGGGTCACGCTTGACATGGATGCGATCTTTCCAGGGCCCGATGGACAGCCACGTTGCCGTTGGTGTGCCGCCGCCCCGGAGTTCCTCCATTACCACGATACTGAATGGGGCTTTCCGGTCACCGATGACCTGCGCCTGTTCGAGAAGCTGTGCCTGGAGGGCTTCCAGTCAGGCCTGAGCTGGCGCACCATTCTCGCCAAGCGCGAGAATTTCCGAGCGGCCTTCCTGAACTTTGACTACCGGCGTGTTGCTCGCTTTGATGAACGTGATGTCAAGCGATTGCTCGCCGACAGCGGAATCGTGCGTCATCGCGGGAAGATCGAGGCAGTGATTCACAACGCCCGCATGGCCGAGGCGTTGGTGGATCGCGAAGGCTCGCTGGCGTCTTTTTTCTGGAGCCGCGAGCCGAAGGCCACGCAGCTTGCGGAGCCGCAAACTATTTCGACTTCGGCGGCATCACATGCATTGTCCAAAGAGTTGAAAAAACTGGGCTGGAAGTTCGTGGGGCCGACTACCGTATACGCCTTCATGCAAGCCGTGGGGCTGATCAACGACCACGCGAAGGAATGTGTCACGCGAACCCAGGTAAAGCGAGCGCGCCGGGCGCTCCTATTGCCCACTCAATGAATTGAGCGCACACCGGCATCTCGCAATTCAAGGGGGGCAGTTCCCGGCAAGCCGGCTCAGGCGGTGCCCAAGGCCTTCAAGGCCGAGACCAGTCGGTCCAGGTCGGCCTCGGTGGTGTAGAGCGCCGGCGACACGCGTATGCAAGGCCCCCTGGCCACGCCGGTGCGGCGCACCGTCAGCACGCCATAGCTGTCGCGCAGCTGCGCCACCAGCGCCTTGTAGTCGTCCGGCGTGCTCCTGCCGGCCAGGCGGAAGGAGGTGATGCCGGCGGCCATGCCGGGCTGGTCCGGCGTCAGGATGTCCACGCCCTTGAATTCACGGGCGCGGGCTACCCAGTAGTCGCGCAGGTAGCGCAGGCGCAGCTCCTTGGCCTTGGGGCCGATTTCCGCATGCAGGGCCAACGCCCGCGGCAGGGTCAGCAAGGCCGCGAAATTGGAGGTGCCGCTGTGCACCCGCGAGCGGATGTCGTCGGCCGGCCAGTCCTCGTCGGCCATCGCGCGGTCTATGTCGGTCAGGCGCCCCTTGGCGATGTACATAAAACCCAGGCCGACGGGCGCGCCTATCCATTTGTGCAGGTTGAAGCCGACAAAGTCCACGCCGAGGTCGGCCACCTTGAAGTCGATCTGCCCCCAGGAATGCGCGGCGTCCAGCACCACGTCCACGCCGCGGGCTTTGGCCATGGCGGCGATCTCGGCCACCGGCATCACCAGCCCGGTGCGGTGGCTCACATGCGTGAGCAGCAGCAGCCTGGTTTTTGGGTTGCTCGCCAGGGCTTCCCGATAGGCCTGCAGCACGGCTTCGCGCGTGGCGGGTTCGGGGATGTTGAACTTCACCACGTTTACGCCGCGCCTGTCCTTGAGCCAGTTCATCGCGTACTGCATGGAGTCGTAGTCCAGGTCGCTAAACAGCACGCTGTCGCCGGGGCTGAGCTTGTTGTAGCCGCCTATCAGCAGCTGCAGGGCTTCGGTGGCACCGCGCGTGAAGGCGATTTCGCCGGGGGCGGCACCCACGGCGGCGGCCAGCAGCTTGCGGGCCTCGCCCGCATCGCCGTCGAACTGCGAACGCGCGTAGTAGGAGTTCTCGCGGTTCACCATGTCGGTCTTGGCCTGGTACTCGCTGCGCACCGGATCGGCCATGATGCCCCAGTAGCCGTTTTCCAGGTTCACCGTTTTGGGCGTCACGGTGTAGAGCGAACGCACGGCGGCCCAGTAGCCGCGGTCGGTGGCGATGGCCTGCGCCTCGCCCGCGGGCAGGGGCGGCAGGCTGCGGGCGGCGGCTGGGGTTGAGGTTTGGGCCTTGACGGCGGTGATCGAGGCGGTGGCCATGAGGCCCATGACAAAACCGCGGCGATTGGCATGCAGCATGAGACGTATCCTTGCGAGTGAGTGATGTCCGGGGTTTTTATCCGCCGGACATGTCAGGCATATGTCGTCATGGCTGCGGCCTGTTGGCCGGCAGGGGGCGGGTGTGCGCCCGCTTCCCTCAGATCCGGCGGCGGCGCGGCACCACGCTGAGCTGCAAGGTGAGCTTGCCCGGCGAGGCCGTCACGGTATGTGCTTGCGGTGCGATGTCTATCAGCTGGTCGGCATGCCAGACCCTGATTTGCGCCGCGCCTTCGGGCAATTGCTCGATTTGCGCCACGCCCTCGGCATTCGTCAGCACGGCCCAGGGCGAATCGCTCACATACACATGGCCGCGCATGGAGCCATGGATGTGGCAGCCCAGCAGCACGGCGCCGGCCTTGCTGAAAGTGGCATCGGCGGTTTTGGCCGGCTTGCCTTCGGGTTTGCCGTCCAGGCGCAGCTCAAAGCCTTCGCCCGCTGCCGTATTAAATTGCGCCGCACCGGCGGCCGAGGCGCGCACATGGTGTTCCCAGGGATCGTTGTTGACGAACTGGGCCTTGGCGCCTACGCCCACCACGCTGACGGCCGGCACAAAGCGCATTTTTTCCTGGTAAATCGTCACCTGCTCGGGCAGGGGCTTGGGCGGCGCGCCGGTTTTGGCCGAGGGCACAACCACCACAACCGCATCGGGCGCCGGTTTGCCTTCCTTGTCGAGCACCAGGACGGAGAGGCTTGCGGCGCCGGCCCCCGCGGAAAAAGCCAGGCCGGCCAGCAACAAGAGGGTGGATGCCAGCATCCGCGATGAAGAAGAAGCGTGTGTCATGGAATTTCTTTCGTCTCAGGCTTGGCGAGGTGTCAATACGGCCAGCACGGCGGCCACCACAAACAGCGCCAGCACATCGCCCCAAAGGTGGCCCATGGTGTGCTGGCCGCTGAAGGACTGCACCGCCATGATCCCGCTGTGCACGATGCTGGACCAGACGGTAAACCAGATCAGGCTCAGGTGGGCCAGCGGGTTGCGCGACGCCAGCAGCAGGAAGACGCCCAGCGTCGCGTAGAGGCCGAGGATCATCTCCAGGTAGTAGGAGTGCCCCTCGGCATGCCAGGACCAGCCCGAAGGCCAGACCATGGTCAGCGGCCACAGCGCGAAGATAAAGGTCAGCCCCATCAGCAGCAGCGCGATGCGCAGGTATTTGAGGCGGTTGGCGTCGGTCATGGTTTTTCTCTTTCGAATCAGCTCAGGCCGCGCATGTCAAACCGCTGGCAAAACCTCCCGGCGGCACGGCGGCGCCGGAAGGGGTTCGGGTGCTTCTTGGGCTCTTCTTATTTGGCGGCCGGCTTGTACTCGGCCACGGCCTTGGCCAGGTCGCGGGTTTCTTCGCAGTTGGCGCAGATGGCCTGCAGCTTGGCCAACTGGGCGTCGGCCTGGGCCTTCTGGTTGGTCTTGAGGTAGGCGATGCCCGAGTATTCGAGCGCGCCCTTGTGGTTGGGGTCCAGTGCCAGGGCCTTGCCGTAGGCGGCAAAAGCCTCGTCGTACTTGCCCAGCCAGCGGTTGGAATAACCGAGGTAGTTGTAGGCGTCGGCGTTTTTCGGGTTCTTGGCCACGACCTTGTTGAAGCTGCTCACGGCTTCGGACCAGTTCTTGGCGTCTATGGCCTTTTTGCCGGCTGCGAAGTCGTCGATCTGCGCGTTCTGCACCGGCGTGGTCTGGATATCGGCTGCGACGGCAGCGCCGGCCAGGGCCAGGGCGACAACGGGCAGGGCAATGAAGTTGCGGATGGAAAAAGCGTTCATGTCGGGCTCCTTGAAGTGTGGGTCAATGGGATGCGCTGCAAATCAGCACCTTATACAAACGACGTGACAGGGAAATTGGATGCAGGGAAACTCGTATTTATTTGTAATGGGCTTAAGCCAGCTCGTGCATGATGCGCGCCGTCCCGGAAACCTTGATCGAGGCTCCCGGGGCAGGCGGAATCTGGGCATGCAAGCGCGAACGCATACCCATGTCCTCACCCTGCACGATGTCGATCGCGCCTCCGTGCGGCCAATCCAGGTCACGCAGGTAACCCGCAAAAGCGGCGGTGGCCGCGCCTGTCGCCGGGTCTTCGTACACACCGCCCGACGCAAAGGGGTTGCGCGTGTGAAAAAGCCGGGGCGTTTCCGCGTAAGCCAGGAGGATGGTCACCAAACCCGCCTTGTTCATCAGTTCGCGGCCCGCGTTCAGCTTGTATTGCATGGCCGCCAGCTTTTCGCGGCTGTTCAGGGTCAACACCAAGTGATCCGCGCCACCATGGGCCAATGCCGGCGCAATGCGCGGGTCCAGGTCGGGCGGCCCGTAGCCGAACAGCTCCAGGGTGGCCTGCACCAGCGCTTCCGGCGCAGCCTGGCTGCGCGTGGGCGGCGATTGCAGCGCGGCGGCAATGGTGTCTCCGTTGCGCCTGCCTTCAACCGTGATGTCGGCCTTGTTCAGGCTCAGGGCAAACACGCCATCGCCGTGTTGAAGGGCCAGCGCCGCGCCCAGGGCAATCGTTGCGTGGCCGCAGAAAGGCACTTCGGATTCCGGCGAGAAGTAGCGCGCCCGCCAGCCGGCGCCTGCCGGGACGGCAAAAACCGTTTCCGAAAAACCCACTTCCGCGGCGATCCGCTGCATTTCCGCGTCGGCAGGAAAGAAGCCGGTGATCATCACGCCGGCGGGGTTGCCGCCTGTGCTTCCATCAGAAAACGCAGCGATCTTCAAAACATTCATTTTTTCTTTCCCTTTTCTCTTCCATTTGATAGACGGAGGTGGTCCCCTCCCTTGAACGCCGGCTCAAAGCGCCTGTTGCCAATGAAGGCCACATGGCAGTATGCGCGGACCAAATAAAAAGTGCAGCATCCTTGGCCGGCTGGACGCGGCGCTCACAGCATCGATTGAAACAAGGGCAAGTACTGCGGGTGCTGCGAAACCGTGTTGTGCGAGGTCCCAGGCAGCACCTTGAGCGCGGCCGTCCCCTTCTTGAACTGCGCATACAGCTTTTCGGTGCTGGCCGCCGGGATGACCTCGTCCTGCCCCGCCGCAATCAGCAGCGTGGGCGCCGTGACCTGGGGCGCGTATTTCCAGGATTCAAACTTGTCGACCAGCAGCCAGGAGATGGGAAACCAGGGAAAACGCTGCGCGGCCAGTTCCTGGATGCTGTTGTAAGGCGTCACCAGGATCAGGCGCGACACCGGCCGCTGGCTGGCGACCCAGACGGCCACGCCTGAACCCAAACTCCTGCCCACCACGGTGATCTCCGAATGGGTTTTGCCGACGTGGTCGAACAAGGCCAGGGCATCGCTTTGCAGCGCCGCCTCGCTGGGGCTTCCGCTGCTGCCGCCGTAGCCGCGGTAATGAAGCAGGTAAATGGAATGGCCCGGAAACGCCTGCGCGAAAGACGGCAGGTTGGCCGAAACGTCTTCGGCATTGCCGCCGAAGTAGACGATGGCCTTGGGCCCGGTGCTTTGCCGCGCGGTGAGCACCAGTTCCGCATCCTTGACCTGGAGCTGCTGCGTCGTGGCCGGGCCGCCCCAGGATTTGGGCTGGGGGAAATAAATCAGCGAGCGTTGGTAGATAAACAGCGCCGCGCACAGGGCCAGGTAGGCCAGCAGCAGGACCGCCACAAAAACCGTCACCGCGCGCGCCATGGGTGGGGGTGTTGGCCGCGGAGGCTCACCACAGCTTGGCGCAGTTGCCGCTGAAGACCACGGTCTCGCCGGGTTTGGCCGGGTTGGCGTCCGCCTCCAGCGTCACCACCAGCTTGCCGACCTTGGACAGCAGTTTTTCCGAGGTATCGGGCAGTATGGACACCGCCGAACCGCTGGTCGGCACCGCGCCCAGCGAGAAGGCCGGGCCGTTGGCCGGCACGGCCCACAGCACCAGCTTGCCGCTGGCGGGCGCTGTGATGGGGCCTATGACCTTGACCGTCATGGTCTTGCCGTGGCGCAGCGAGCTGACCAGCAGCTTGCCATTGCCCTGGGCGTCGGTCAGCAGGCCCACATAGCTCTGCGGCAGCTTTTCGCCCGAACGCATGGCAAGCTGGTCGCTGGACATGAACAGGGTGGGCATGGCCATAAAAAATACGCTGGCCGCGACCACACCGGCCGCCAGGCCGCCAACACCAAAGCCCGCAGGCTTGAGCCAGCCCAGCCAGGAGGTTTTGCCCTGCGGCGCCTGCCGCGCGCCCGCAGGCTGCGTGCGCGCCGCGATCGCGGCCCACACCCGGGGCGAGGGCTTGTGCGCCGGCACCGACAGGGCCAGCTGGCCCAGGCGCGCCTCCCACTGTGTGACGCGCACACGCACGTCGATGCGGTCGCGCTGCAGGCGTTCAAAGCGGCGGCGCGCACCGCCGGCCAGCGTGCCCAGCACATAGGCCGATGCCAGGTGTTCGAGCAATTCGGGGTTGGTGTATCTCATGACGCCACCACCCCCTGCGCGGCCAGGCAGCCCTTGAGTTTTTCCAGGCCGCGCCGTATCCAGGCTTTCACCGAACCCAGCGGCGCGCCCATTTGCGCGGCGACCTCGGTATGCGACAGGCCCTGGTAATAGGCCAGCGCCAGGCTTTGCCGGTGGCTACCCTCGAGCGCGTTCATGCAGCCTTCTATATGCAGGGCCTCGGTGGCCTGCTCCAGCAGCTGCATGGCGCTGGGGGCTGGCGCGGCACTGCTTTCAATGGCTTCCTCGTCCAGTTCGCCCGATTCGGGCAGTTCGCTTTCCTTGCGGCGCGCGCGTGCCCGGAAGGCGTCCAGCGCCTTGTTGCGAACGATGGCGATCAGCCACGTCATGGGTTGAATGGGTTGGCCGTCCACCTCGCTTCGGTAGCCGGCCGCGCTTTTCCAGATACTCACATACGCCTCTTGCAGCACATCCTCGGCCGCCTGTCCTTGTCCCAATATACGAACGGCGACGCCAAACAGATGCGTGTGGGTGCGTTCATAGATATCGGCAAAGCAGGCGTGGTCGCCTTGTGCCGCGCCGGCGATCAGGGTTTGCAGGCTGCGGGTGTCCGTGTCGGCCAATTTCATGCGGCTGAGTATAGGGAGTTCCGCCTGGGCGGCAAACGCGAGCGGAAATGGACATTTTTTGCGGGAAAACGCATCCGATTTGCGCCGGCCGGCGTTTGTCCCCGGTAGGCCGGACGCCGCGCCGGCCCACACCCCTTCCGCCCGTGGGGTTGTTGGGGCATTTTTACCCGTCATTTTTCTTTTCTTTAACCCGGAGACCTGTCAATATGGGCAGGACTCCTTCCAGGAGATCGCCATGACATCGATTGCAACTGCTGTCGCCCAACCCAGGCTCCATGCGGGCCTTGTGGCCGCCGCCCTGTGCGCGGGCCTCTTGAGCGCCTGCGTCAGCGGCCCGGCCGCACAGGCCTACGCCGGCAAGCCGGCGCCCGCCACGCTCAAGCCGGCCGACAACGAGCAGGCGGCCTTCACCTGGCATGCGGTGGGCTCGCAAATCTACGAATGCCGCGCCAGCGACAAGGGCGGCTGGGCCTGGGTGTTTGTCGCGCCCGAAGCGGACCTCTTTAACCAGAAGGACGAAAAAGTCGGCACGCATGGCGCCGGCCCGCACTGGGCGGCCCTGGATGGCAGCAAGACCGTGGGCACGGTGAAGGCCAGGGCCGACGGCGAACGCCCCGCCGACATCCCGCTGCTTTTGCTGACGGCCAAATCCGCCGGCATGCCCGGCAAGATGGCTGCCGTCACCAGCGTGCAGCGCCTGAACACCGAGGGCGGCAATGCACCGGCCAGGGGCTGCGCCACGCAGGCCGACGCCGGCAAACGCGTCAAGGAAGGCTATACCGCCGACTACGTGTTCTTTGCCGCCAAAAACCCCTGAAGCGAGGGCAGCATGTCCGTGCTCAAGAACCTCTTTAGCGCCAGTAAAAGCCCCAAGCCCGGGGCCGCGGGGCCTGAAACAGGCCCGGTCAAGATGAACCTTGACGAGCGCATGGAGTTCAGGCGCGAGCTGCTGTACGAAGCCATACGGGTGACCATGCAGGCCCACGGGATCCTGTCGGCCAGCTACAAATTCCGCGTGGTGCGCAATGACAAGCGGGGCCACCAGTACATGGTGCTGGTGGACCTGTCCACCGACTTCCTGGACAGCCGGGAAGGCGCGCCCGCCCGGCTGGCCGAGGTGGGTGCGGCCATCGCCAAAAATGCCGTCGCGCGCTACAACCTGCTGGTCAGCGGCGTGTACTGGCAGGTCAATGAACAGATCCAGGGCTTCTCGGCCAGCCGTCCCGCCGTGCTCCGCACGGGCCAGGACGCGGGCGATTCGCGGCCGCCGGTGCGGCGCCATGAGCGCGCCACCGCGGAAGAGCTCGCCGCCTTTGAGGCTGCCTGGGAGAAGGGCCGGGCCATGCAAATTGGCGACCGGGTTTATTCATCCGACCTGGCGCCGCTGGAGCCGGACTCCCAGAAGGACGACAGCCAGCGTTAAGGGGGGCTTCAGGGCCTGCGCCGCCGCGGCACCACCGTGAGCTGCATGACATTTTTGGCCTGCACCGTGCCCACCGTCACCTGCTGCGGCGCGATGTCTATCAGCTGGTCGGCCTGCCAGACCTTCACCTGGGCCGTGCCCTCGGGCAGGTCCTCGAAGGTGGCAATGCCTTCCGCGCTGGTCTTGCCGGCCCAGGGCGATTCGCTGGCATAGATGTAGCCACGCATGGAGCCGTGGATAAAACAGCCCAGCAAGGTCGCGCCCAGCGCGCCGGCCTTGTCCAGCGTCACCTCGCCGGACCTGGCGGGCTTGCCCTCGGTTTTGCCTTCCAGGCGCAGCTCGAAGCCGGCATTCGCCGCGTTGAACTGGCCCATGCCCGCGGGTGAGCTGCGCACATGGTGGTCCCAGGGGTCGTTGTTGACGAATTGCAGCTTCGCGCCCACGGGCAGCACCGTCACCGCCGGGATGAACTGCATTTTTTCCTGGCTGATGGTGGCTTGCGGCGGCAGCGGGTTTTTGGGTTTGGCGTTTTTGTTGGCCGGCGTCACCACCACTACCGCGTCCTGCACCGGCTTGCCCTCCTTGTCGAGCACCGACACCACCAGGGTGCCGGCCTGCGCCGCCGCACTGAGCGCCAGCAATGCAGCAAAGCTGATGGCGTGTAGACGCGCGTTCATGGCTTGGCCGCGCTTTCCACCGGCGTGATGATGTCGCGGTTCATGGGCGCCAGCAGCGCCAGCATTTCGTTCTGTTTGCGAAACGGAATGCCTTTGGCGTCCATGCTTTGCTGCAGCACCTCGACCAGCGCATGGAAGTCGGATTTTTTGATGTCCAGATTGGCGTGCGCGCTTTTCATGTCCGCGCCCTTGTAGACGCAGGGGCCGCCGCTCAGCGCGCAAAGCTGCTCCACCAGCTGCTCCTTCACGCGCTGCTGGTTGGCCGGCTGGAAGTGCGGCCCTGTGCGCGGGTCGGCCAGCAGGCGGACCATGAAGTCGTCCATCAGCGCGACCAGGCCGGGCTTTTCACCAAAGGCTTTGTAGAGCTGGTCGCCAGGGGCGGCGGTTTGCGCCAGCGCGGCGCCGGATGACAGCAGGCTGCCGGCCGCAAGCGCCAGGCAGATCAGGGTTTTGTTCATGACGTGTCCTTCAATGGTGGGGAGGGATTTAGAAAGCCACTTGAGCCGAGAGGTAATAACCGGTCTGCTTGCGGCTGCCGCTGGTGGCGGGCACGATCACGCCCAGGTCCACATAGGCCAGCGTCAGCGAGAGGTTTTTGCTGGGCGCCCAGGCAATAAAGATGTCCTTCCAGTCTTCCGAGCGCAAGCCGTTGCCCAGGCCCGCTGCACGGCCTGCGCTCTCGAGCTTGTTGCGCATGAAGCGGTATTCCGCGCCGACGGCGACGTTCTTGCTCAGCAGCCAGGCGACTGAAAATTCCGGCTGCAGGCTGTAGCGGTTTTCATTGCCGCCCAAGGTCGCGCCGTAGCCCAGCAGTCCGTTCTGGTTGGCCTTGGTCGCGCGCAACGTACCGTTGAGCAGCAGGCTCTGGCCCAGGAAAAGTTTGGTGGCGCTCACATACACATCCACGCCCGAGCGTTTGGCCCCCAGCGCGGCCAGCGTGCCGTCCAGCCCGGTCGAGCCCAGCTTCTTGTACTGCACGCCCACCGCCACCTGCGGCATCAGCGTGTCGCTGTCGAGCACCGCATCGCCCAGCACGCGCAGCTTGGCGCCCACGATGGTCTGCTTCAAATGCAGCCCGGGCAGGCCCAGCGCCACGCCGGTATCCCGCGTGTTGAAGTCCTGCCGCGCGATGGAAAACTCATAGCGATCATGGATGCCGACCGCCGCGCCGTAGATGTGCAGGCCGTAGTCGCGCGTACCAACATGGGTCAGATAGGCCGAGCCGCCCGTCTCCCCCGCCGTGGCATTGCTGCCGATGACAGCCCAGGGCGTCAACCCGCCGCCGGCCGCGCCTTCAATGCTGCTGACACCGCCGGTCAGGAGCAATTTGCCCGTATCGGCGTGGGCGGCCGCGGCCATGAGCAGACCGGTGAGGAGGGGGTAAAAGGCTTTTTGCATGGTGGGGGCTTGGGTTTGTTGGGTTTTGTTGAATACGGGCGGGGAGGTGAGGTGGATTCAGGTTTTTTTCTGTTTTGTTCTAACGGAGTGGGTTTTGCTTAGTTCTGCTGGCCGGGTCTCGCCCCGGCGGGCGACTTACTTTCTTTTGCTTCGCCAAAAGAACGTAAGCAAAGAAAAGGCGACCCGCAGTCTGGGTCCCCTACGCTTCGCTACGGGGCAACCTGTGGTGCTCGAGCCAAGCGGGGTCTGGCTAAACTCGCTGCGTTTCACTCCGCTCAGACAACGCCAGCCCTTATCCGCTTGTCTCTGCGCTCCTCGGCCCAGCCAGGACGGGGCAATCGGGAACCAAATACCGAAAGACAAAGAAGACAAATACAAACAAGGACACGCCATGGCGTGTCCTTGTGGTTTTCGGTATTGGTATTTTTGTCCCCACCCCTTGTGGATGCGCCGAGGAGCACAGGGCCAGACGGATCAGGGCAAAAACTTGTTTGAGCCGCAGGCGAGTTGTTTTTGACCCCGTCTGGACCGAGCACCGCAGGCTGCCCGTAGCGAAGCGAAGGGACGCAGGAACCAGGGTCGCCTTTTCTTTTGCTTACTTTGCTTTTGGCGAAGCAAAAGAAAAGTGAGTTGCCGCCGGGCAACCCCCGGCCAGCCGCTCTAAGCAAGAGCACAGAGGAGATTAAAGAGAGGGAAAGAGCGCACCCGCCGGCGCAAGACCCGGCAACCAGTCACCTGGGGAACACGCAGCCGCCCCCTCGACTGCTAGCATTCCGGCCATGAACCGCCGCCACTTCCTAGCCGCCACCGCACTGGCTTTAACCGGAGACTTTGTAATGGCCGACCTCCCCAAAGTAGGCTCACTCGATGACGCCCTGCGCTGGCTGGACAGCCTGGACAAGGCGGCCGGCGTCAAAACCACGGGCCAATGGCCCATGGTCTCGGTGCTGGAGCACATGGCGCAAAGCGTGGAAATGAGCCTGGACGGCTTTCCGCAGCCCAAAAGCGTTTTTTTCCAGAACACCGCCGGCGCGGCGGCGTTTGCGTTTTTTAAATGGCGCGGGCAGATGAGCCACAGCCTCAGCGAGCCGATCCCCGGCGCGCCAGCCCTTCACCATGAAGGCGACTGGCATCCCGCATCGGCCCGGCTGCGTGCCGCGATTGAGCGCTTCACGCGCCACCAGGGCCCGCTCAAGCCGCACTTTGCTTATGGCGCGCTCGGCAAGGCCGACTTCGCTATGGCCCACGCGTTTCACATTGCCAACCACCAGGATGAAATCGTGGTGGTGGCGCGCTGACAGGGTCCTTGACGGGGGCTGAGATATCTTCGTTGGATTGAGGCATGCGGGCAGCCTACGCCCGCTTCAGGCCCAAAGCGCTGGCAGAATGCCTGTCATCCCATCGGCGACTGCAGGCCAACAGGGGATCTTCAGCGCGGTCACTCCACCATTGACATCAACCTCTCTTTGCCGCGATGCACATCCAGGAAGCGCACCCCTCAGATGCACCCATGATTGCCTCCGTCCTGCAGGACGCCGCCCGCTGGCTCGCCGACGGTGGTAGGGCACTTTGGTCAGGAGCCGATATTGGCCACGAACGTGTCCTGCAGGACACAAGCGCAGGGCTCTTCCACGTCGCCCGTGACGGCGAGCAGGTGGTTGGCGTCATGAAGTTCGAGTTGGAGGACACCTATTTTTGGCCCGAGATCCTGCCGGGCACCTCTGCCTTCATTCACAAGCTCGCCATTCGTCGAGCGTGGGCAAAGAAAGGGGTCTCGATTGAGCTCCTGACGTATGCCCGGGCTCGCGCCCAACAGCTCGAGCGCGCCTATCTTCGGCTGGACTGCGTCGCGGACCGGCAAGGGCTACGCAAGCTCTATGAGGACTTCGGCTTCACGCTGCACAGCGTCGTTCAGAAAGGGGCCACCTCATTTGCGAGATACGAAATTCCGGCGGCTAAATAGCGACAACCTGCTTTGGGCCCTTGCGGCTTGAGCCAGGATGGCGGCATCAGGCCGGAAGCCGCCGTTCAAGCCTGCGCGCCGTTGCGCCATAATCGCGCCCTTCTTTCTTGCGGGACAAACATGCAACTGGAAATCGCGCAATCGACGCCAACGGCAAGCAGCATCGCCGCCCTTGTGCAGGCCCGCTATGGACTCGGCGCAGTCGTCGAGAGCGAGTTCCTGCGGCGAAGTTTCAATCAGGTCTATCGACTGGGGTTTGCCAGCGGGCGGCGCGTTGTGGCGCGTCTGTCTGCTGAGCGGCCGCGGGGTGGTCCGAACGTGTTGTTCGAAGCCGCGGCACTGGCGCACTGGGCCCACGTCGGCTGCCGGGTCTCCCGCTGCGTGACAACGGCGACCGGTGAGGTCGCCATACAGGTGCCGCTGCCGGAAGGCGCCCGGATGCTGATGCTCTTCGAATATCTGGATGGAGAATTCACGGGTGAAGCAGCCGCTGACGTGCAGGCCTTCGCGCACGGATTGGCCGCCTTGCACCAAGGAGGCGATAGCTACCAGGGGCCGGGGAGCGCTTATGTGCTTGACCTGAACTACCTTCTCCTCAGGCCGCTGGAGGGACTGCTGCGCGCGCCGACCATGACCGGCGAATTGCGCCCGCAATTCGAGAAGCTGGGCTTGCGGTTACACGATGAAATCCTGGCCATGGGTGAATTGAGTCGCGTGCTATGCCATGGCGACGCACATGGTCAGAACAACTTCGTCACGACCGACACTGAAGGGCAGCGCCAGGCCATATTCTTCGATTTCGACGAGGCGGGCCCGGGCTATCTGGCGTATGAGCTTGCTGTCTACCCATGGAACCTGTACCCGCGCGTGCCTGACGGTGAGGTGAGCGGCAAGGTGGAAATGCAGTGGAAAAATTTCATCTCCGCCTACCGGGACAGACGCCCGGTCCCGGATGCCGACCTTGCCGCCATCGCACGCTTCATGGCGGTGCGGCAATTCTGGTTGCTCGGAGAGTACGCGGGCCGAGTACCGGTTTGGGGTTCCCAAGCCATGACGACCGGCCAACTCCACCGACAGGTCGAATTGCTACGCCAATGGGAGGCGTTGCAGTTGCCAGCTTAGCGACGTCAGAACAGCTGGTCGGTGCTGTTCGGTTCGGCGCGCTCCGGATCTTTTTTCTCGTCGGCAAGCGGCACCTCACCGGCCCGGGCCAGCGTGGCGGCGCGCACGCCCAGCAGGCGCAGCTTTTTTTCCAGCGGCACGCGCTTGAGGCACTGGCCGGCCAGGCGCCGGATTGTGGCACCGTCGTCGGTGTAGCTGTCAGCGGTCTGGTCGCGCGTGGCGATCTTGAAGTCGTCGTAGCGCAGCTTGATGCCTATGGTCTTGGCGACGTAGCCCTTGCGCTGCAGGTCTTCGCCCAGCCGCAGGCACAGGTCGGTGAAGATGGCGCCCAGCTCGGCCTTGTTGCGCACCGCGTGCAGGTCGCGGTCGAAGGTGGTTTCGCGGCTCATGCTGACGGGCTCGCTTTCAGTGACGACCGGCCTGTCGTCGCGGCCCCAGGCGGCTTCGTGCATCCAGGCGCCCGTGGCCTTGCCGAAGTTGTCGACCAGCCAGCCCGGGTCCTGCGCGGCGAGTTCGCCAATCGTGTGGACGTGCAGCTTGGCGAGCTTCTCGCCGGCCTTGGGGCCTATGCCGTTGATCTTGCGCACATGCAGCGGCCAGATTTTTTCCTGCAGGTCGGATTCATAAACAATGGAAATCCCGTTGGGCTTGTTGAACTCGCTGGCCATCTTGGCCAGCAGCTTGTTGGGCGCCACGCCGACTGAGCAGGTCAGGCCGGTCTTCTCAAAAATCGCCTTCTGGATCAGCCGCGCCAGCACGCGCCCGCCCTCGCGCTGGCCGCCGGGTACCTCGGTGAAGTCGATATACACCTCATCCACGCCGCGGTCCTGCATCAGCGGCGCGATCTCGGTGATGGTGCTCTTGAAGAGCTGGGAGTATTTGCGGATTTCCGAAAAATCCACCGGCAGCACAATCGCCTGCGGGCAGAGCTTGGCGGCTTTCATCATGCCCATGGCCGAACCCACGCCGAACTGCCGCGCCGCATAGGTGGCTGTGGTGATCACGCCGCGGCCTACATAGTCCTTGAGCAGCGGAAAACTTTCCACCGGGATAAAACGCAGCGGGCGCTCGCCCTGCGCGGCGCGAAGCTCCTCGTCGACCTTGCGCCAGCCGCCGCCTATGACCACCGGCAGGCCCTTGAGCTGCGGGTAGCGCAGCAGCTCGACGGACGCAAAAAAAGCGTCCATGTCGAGGTGGGCAATGCGGCGAATCTTGGCGGCAGGGGAAGGGGACGGGTCGCTCACCCGGCAAGCATAGCAATTCGGGCTGGCCGGCACCGCCGGCTCGACACGATTCGGCCCTATTTGGGCCGCCCAGCCGCAAGGCTGGTGCACCCCTGGCGACAGCAACAAGCGCGGCTGCAGGCAAATATTTCCGCTGTTATTTCCTTAGACGACTTCTAAAATCCCGCCTTTGCCCAGAACAGCGCAAGCGTACCCATGAAGCGACCCAGCCTGCACCCCACAACAAGACCCGGAAAAAACGCGATGAAACGATGGATTAAATGGAGCGCCGGTATTGCCGGCGCCGTGGTGCTGTTGCTGGCCGGCACGGCCGTGGTTGGAAGCCAGATGGCTGACAGCAAAAGTCAGCGCCAGGTCAAGGTGGCCGTGCAGCCCGTGGCCATCGCCGCCACGGCCCAGGCGCTGGAGCGCGGCGCCTACCTGTACAACTCGCGCGGTTGCGCCGACTGCCACGGCGCCAACGGCGCGGGCCGCGAATTCATGAACGACGGCAAGGGCATGCGCCTGGCCGGCCCCAACATTACCCCGGGTGAAGGCAATGTGGTGGCGCGCTATACACCCGAAGACTGGGTGCGCACCGTGCGCCACGGCGTCAAGCCCGACGGCCGGCCGGTTTTCATCATGCCCAGCGAAGACTACAACCGCCTGACCGACGAAGACCTGGGCGCGCTGGTCGCCTACGTCAAGGCCATGCCGCCCAAGGTGGGCGCCGCCGCCGTGCTGGACCTGCCCCTGCCGGTGCGCGTGCTCTATGCCTTTGATGTCGTCAAGGACGCCGCGCAAAAAATCGACCACACGCTGCCGCCCGCCAAGCCGATTGCCGAAGGCGTGACCGCGGCCCACGGCGCTTACGTTGCCAATATGTGCATAGGCTGCCACGGCGCGGGCCTGGCCGGCGGCAAGATCCCCGGCGCCCCGCCCGACTGGGCGCCCGCCGCCAACCTGACGCCCGGCGAGGGCAGCGCCATGCCGCGCTACAAGGACGCCGGTGCCTTTGTCGCGATGCTGCGCAGCGGAAAACGCCCTGACGGCACCGCCATCAGCGTCATGCCCTTCGAGTCGCTGCGCGCGCTCAACGACGTCGACGCGCAGGCGCTGTATGCCTATCTGCAGACGGTGCCGGCAAAGCCATTCGGGCAGCGCTAGCAACGGCATACTTTTCCGCAAGCCAGGTTTCACGGCGTACTTACCCCTGAGCCTGCAGGCTTTTGCCATCTCTTGATGGCGCAACCGCCATTTCGGGCGATTGTGGCGAGCTTGAGCATCAAATTATTCGATGCCCGGTGCCATAAATTTTCTGCTTTGAATCTAGGTGGCTAAAGCCAATAATCCACTGCATTGAGCTGTGAATACCGGTCGCTTTCAGTGCTGTGAAACGAGCTCCAGCAGATAGTAGATCTTTGCGACCACCATCCACCTTAACCCGACCTTCACCAGGTTGAGGTTATCGGCAAACAGTTTGTCGTGGATCTGGACACGGACCTGTGCGAGCGCCATTTCATCGGAAAGAAAGTCGATTTTGACGGTGCGCTCCTTGTCCCGGGACTGGGAGCGGGACTTCGGAGAAGTCCTCGTGCTCATCTCCCGGCGGTACTGCTCAAAGGGCTTGACCACCAGGTCCGGGCCGCCGGCGGTGAATAGTGAGCAGGACGGGTGGAAGACCTGGTCAAATTTCTCCATATCGCATTCGTACATGACGTCGAAATAGGTTTGCAAGGTCGACTGGATTTCGATGATGTTCATAAGATCTCCTGGAGTGAATGAAGACCTCAGTGTCCATTCGCGCATGGTGCTCTCGTTTCACAAACCTGTTAAGCATGGAAGAATTACCTGATATCGCCGCCGTTGCCTCGCTGTTGTCCAGCCCGGTGCGCGCCAGCATGGCCTGGGCACTGATCGACGGTTCAAAGCGCCCAGCTGGCGAATTGGCGGCCTGCGCGGATGTGTCAGCTCAGGCCGCGAGCCGGCATCTGGCCTTGATGCTCGAAGGCGGATTGCTCGAAGTGCAAAGCAATGGGCGGGCGCGGGAATACCGCATCGCCAATTCAGAAGTGGCGTGCATGATCGAGAGCATGGCAGCACTGGCCGCAGAGCTTGCTGCAGACCGATCACTGCTTGCGCGTCTGCCCAGGAAAAATTCAGCGCAATTCCAGCAGGCGCGCACATGCTATGACCACTTTGCCGGAAGGTTTGGTGTGGACCTGCTGCAGGGGATTCTGTCTGCAGGGTGGCTTGAGTGCAAGGACAAGGAGTCTGAGTTTCAACTGACAACCATCGGCACAGAGGGTTTCACCGAATTTGGCCTTGATCTCAGTCACGCGCGAACGCAGTGCCGTGTCTTCGCACGACCCTGCTCTGACATCACCGAAAGTGCGCCCCATCTTGGTGGCGCCTTGGCCGCCTCATTTCTTGACGTCTGCGTCAACCGCGGACTGGTTTTGCGCTCAGGGCATTCCCGGACTGTCAGCATTACACCTGCAGGATGGGATGCATTCAGACGCGCGGGGCTGTTCCCGCGCTTGTGAGTTTGGGTTGTGCGAATTTGCCCACCTCAAGCGTCTCGCAAGCAGGGTGAAAAATCGCCGTCGCTGGGTCTCTGCACATCGCGTCCGCGGCTCTGGCATTATTGGCATTGCCATCAACCCGAAAGCCAACGCCATGCCCCAAGCCACCGGAACCTTTGAGGTCAAGCTCGCGCCGCAAGCGCTCGCGAATGCGGACGCGGGCCCGCTGATGGGACGCCTCTCCATCAACAAGACTTTCAGCGGCGACCTGCAAGCCACCAGCCAGGGCGAGATGCTGAGCGCCGGCACGGCCGTCAAAGGCTCGGCCGGTTATGTCGCGATCGAGCGCGTGACCGGCACGTTACACGGCAAAAGCGGCAGCTTCGTGTTGCAGCACAGCGGCACCATGAACCGCGGCGCGCCCCAGCTGACGGTCAGCGTGGTGCCCGATTCAGGGACCGATGAACTCACGGGCCTGAGCGGCACGCTGGGCATACAGATTGCCGATGGCAGGCATTCGTATGTGATGGACTATGAGATTGCGCCGCAGTCGTGAGATGGCGCAATAGGCGTGGCCCAGCTTCACCGATTCTGGTTTTCTTTTGAGGGCCTTCCGCCTTATTCCATACTGAACGTCGGTTGCGGCGTAACAGCCTATAGCTATGACGATGCGGTTCAGATCCTCAAGGACCGGGTATTTGAGCAATCCTTGCCGGCCTGCACGGTGATTGAGGATATTGACGTCAGCATGCTGGACGAGAACCACGTCCGGCCCAATATGGGTTTGGTGACGCAGCGTGGCGTGTGGTTTCCGCTGGGCTATTGAGCCTTCTGGCCAAGCCCGGTACGCGCGAAAAAATATTTTTTAGCCAATCCGGCGTGCCGTGACGCGCGCGCTGTCGCGCAAATTATTTCTTCGTAACTTCACGCATTCGACTACTGAGAAGGTACTCAATTCAAATTGAAGCTGAATTGAAATCGCCCTCGGCGTGGCATGGGCCGGCGGGATTCTGCCAGAAGCCTGTGAAATTGATAAGCGCGAAATTTTCAAGACGCAAGATTTCGTTGCCTCATACGCACACTCACGATCTGCCTCATGCAGGTGGAGGGTGACAGGTGCAATGCCCGTCACTAGACTGCGGGCTCACCGCGTGCTCGCGCGCGATAAGAGCGACAAGAACAAATCAACGAGGGATTCCATGGGAGTGTTTCAAGGGCTTGCGCCGGGGGAGGGGCGCGTAAATCATGCTTGGTCGCACAAGGCTATCAATCGCGACCGAGTCCAGGATTTCCATGATTACGGCGGCAACCTTTTGCGTACGTGGCCTCTCCGTCGATTGGTGTGCTGCGTTCTTTTTTGCGTCAGCGGCGCATCTGCTTATGCCAAACCAGGCTGGATGTACGGGTTCAGTGCCTGCAGCACGGCCGCAGTGGGCGGTTCTTTATATGTTGCCCAACATAACGGTCCATACATTGACGGATTTACCTACTACTTCTCGCTGTCGTCGGTGAATGAAACTACGGGTTTGGTCAGCGGCACTTATTACTCCGTCAATAACGCAAATGGGTGGGTTGGAACCCCGGTCCCCTGGTCTCATCAGCTTACGGCATGTGATTCGGCAAGGCCTGTCGAAGTCGAGCCGCCTACCCAAAGTGCAGGTAACGGCAACTCCTGTCAGCGACCACCCGACGGCTTCAAAACCCCGAACCCCATCATCCCTGCTACTGGCGAGAAGATCCTGGACCACGAAGACTACGCTGGCCAAGGTCCCGCGGCGCTGAGCTTCACCAGAAACTACAGAAGCGGCCGCCTGTTGGGCGCCATGACAGGCCCAGCCAAAGCAGGCCTGGGTCGGACCTGGTCGCACAACCACGCCATCCGCCTCAGTCAGGACGGCACAGCGGGCAGCGTGGGCAGCACGGCAAGGGTCTTTCTTGGAAACGGCAGTGTGCGCGCCTTCCACTGGGAGGTGGCAACCAGCAGCTGGGTGCCCGACAACAGTGTTGACACGCTGGCCGCCAACGCCTCAGGCCCGCTCTACAAACGCCTGGACGACGACAGCAGCTGGCAATTCGACAGCGCCGGAAAACTCCTGACCGTCACACAAAGAAATGGCTGGACCACCACCTACAGCTACAGCAATGCGTCCACCCCGATCAGCATCGCGCCGGCGGCAGGCCTGTTGATCGGCGTCAGCAACCAGTTTGGGCGAGCTCTCCAATTCACCTACAACGCGACCGGCCAGCTCACCAGCGTGACCGCGCCCGGTAGCCAGACCACTCTTTATGGATACGACGGCACGGCGGAAACGTCGCGCCTGACGATAGTCAGCTACCCGGCCACTAGCGGCAGCGGCACCGTCAGCAAGACCTATCTTTATGAGAACGCAAGCTTTCCCCAGCTGGTCACCGGTGTTATCGACGAGAAAGGCAACCGCCTGGCCACCTACGCTTACGACAGCCAGGGCCGGGCCATCAGTTCCCAGCTGGCGCAAGGCGTGGAGCAGTACAGCGTCAGCTACCCAGCCTCCACCGGCGGCGCCACCACCGTGACGGACCCCTTGGGCACGACCCGCAGCTACAACTACGGCATCGCCCAGGGCAAGCTCGCGGTGACCGGCGCCGACAAGCCCAGCGGGGCCGGCAACAGCTCGGCCGCCAGCCGCGTGCAGGATGCCAACGGCTTTGTCACGCAGGAAACCGACTTCCTGGGCGTGAACACCATGTACACCTGGGACATCAGCCGGCGCCTGCCCTTGAGCACCACCAAGGCGGCGGGCCTGCCCGAAGCGCAAACCAGCAGCACGCAGTGGCACACCACCCACCGCTTGCCGGTGCTGGTGACCGAAGCCGGCAGGACGACCGCTTATACCTATGACAGCGCGGGCAACACGCTGAGCCAGACCGTGACCGACACCGCCAGCAACGCCAGCCATAGCGCCAGCTGGACCTACAACCCCCAAGGCCTGCTCGCCACGGAAACTGACGCGAATGGCGTGACGGCACGCAGCTATGCCTATTACGCCACCGGCAGTTTTGCGCCACTTCCACCGCCGGACCCTTTTGATCCGGACATCCAGTCGGTCAGTGTGCTGTTGCACGGCGACGGCGCCAACAACTCCACGGTGATGGCGGACAGCGCTCCCGCGGCCAAAACTGTCACGGCGGTGGGTGGCGCCAGGATCAGCACCGCGCAAAGCAAATTTGGCGGTTCGGCTATGGCTTTTGGTGGCACTGGCGACTATCTGTCCCTGCCGGCCAGTCCCGGCAACAACTTCAATTTTGGGACCGGGGATTTCACCATCGAGGCATGGATATACCCCTTGTCTCTTTCCAGCCCCCAGTACCAAAGCATTTTTGGCGGAGGCAGCGGAGAGTTCATATTTCTGCTGAACAACACCACGGTGGAGGTGGGGCGTTTCTACATTGCGGGAATTGCCGGGGGCGGGCCGATCGCCGCAAATACCTGGCAACACGTTGCCGTGTCGCGCACAGGGACAACACTCAGAGTTTTTATTGACGGTGTTCAAAAGTCATCCGTGACCGATTCGACAAATATCACATACGCGGGCTCGCCCCGGATTGGCGGCTCGAGTAATACGGCTAATTTTGCTTACTTCAACGGCTATCTGGATGACGTCCGGGTCACCAAAGGTGTGGGCCGCTATACGGCCAGCTTCACGCCGCCCGCGCTGGCCTTCCCGCATAACGGTCCGTCCATCGTTGTCGGCGGCACCAATGCGGTGGGCCATACGGCGGGTGATCTGCAGTCCATCACCAACGCCGCAGGCCACGTCACCCAGTTCACGCAGTACGACAGGGCAGGACGCGTGCGTCAGATCGTGGACCCCAAGGGCGTGGTCACCGACGTCGCCTACACCCCACGCGGCTGGACCAGCAGCGTGACGGTGACGCCACCGGGCGGCACGGCCAGAACGACCACTTACACCTATGACAACGCAGGCCAGCTGACAGGTGCGACCCTGCCTGACGGAGGCACCCTGGGCTACAGCTACGACGCCGCGCATCGCCTGACCGGTGTGACCGACGCCAAAGGCAACACCATCACCTACACCCTGGACAACGCCGGCAACAAGACAGGCGAGCAAGTCAAAGACCCTTCGGGCAACCTGCAAAGAAACATCACGCGCGTTTATGACGCCCTGAACCGGATCCAGCAAGTCACGGGAGCGAGCAATTGATGAATTTGCATGAAGCCGCTGTCAGATCTAACAAGAGGCATTTGGGGTTGGCGGCCAGGGGCTGCCGGGCGTTGCTGCTTTGCGGCCTGGCGTCCGCGGCAGCGGTCTCATCCTTTGCCCAAAGCTCTTTGCTGGGCATTCGAAAGGAGTACATGAATACCAGCATGACGGCGTGTCCTGTTGGAGAGAGACCCGACTATTTTTACTATGGGGCTGACATACCAGCTCGCCGTGCGGGCAGTTGGTGTGGCGCAGCGCAAGCCGATGTGGATGTGACGAATGCCACCGACCCCATTCGATGGCGGATCCCCTATTTACTGGATTCCTGCTCACCAGGTGTGTCCTGGTATTACTCCCACGCATTTCAGGATGGCTCGCGTTACCACAGCCCCGCCTACGCCGGGATCAACCTAGTGTGCTGGGTGCCCCCCGCCATACCCGAGCCGGAGCCAACGCCAAATTCCTGTCCACGAGCTGACGGCGAGCGCGTCGCCAATCCCATCATTCCCGGAACGGGAGAGAAGACTCAAACCGAGCAGGACCATGAAAGTTTCGGCCCGGATGGGTTGGCGTTTGTGCGCAGCTACCGAAGCCAGTGGGCGGTTGGAGGCGCCAAAGGGTTTGCGGTTGAGGCCGGTTTAAGCCAGGCATGGTCGCACAACCATGCGGTGTCGGTGAACCTGGAAGGGCCGCCATCCACAGCTGGCAACAAAGCCCGGGTAAATTTTGGCGACGGGTCCGTGCGCATCTTTGACTGGAACGCCGGTACCGGCACCTGGGATGCCGCCAACAGCGCCGACAGCTTGACCGCCAGCACACTCGGGCTGCTGTACAAGAGGCTGGACGACGACAGCCTCTGGCAGTTCGACGCCGCCGGCAGGCTGCTCGCGGTAACCCGTAGGAACGGCTGGATCAACAGCTACACCTACAGCACGGCCGGCACACTCTCCACGACCGCGCCGGTCGCGGGCCTGCTGACTCGCGTGAGTAACCAGTTCGGGCGCAACCTCAACTTCGCGTACAACGCCAACGCCCAATTGACCGGCATGACGACGCCTGACGGCCGGACCATCAGCTTCAGCTACGACAGCTTTACCAGCGTGACAAGCCAGGGCCGGCTGAGCACCGTCAGCTATCCCGGTATCGCTGGTGACACGGTCAGCAAGACTTACCTTTACGAGAACACCACTTATCCTCAGTTGCTGACCGGCATCATCGATGAACTGGGCAACCGGCTAGCCACCTATACCTATGACGCGGATGGTCGCGCCATCAGTAGCCAGYACGCGGGCGGGGCCGATCTGCACACGGTCAGCTACGGCGCAGCCGGAGTGGCCACGGTCACTGACCCATTGGGCACGCAGCGAACCTATAGCTACGGCAGCACCAAAGGCAAGCTCGCCGTCACCGGCGCAGACAAACCCAGCGGCGACGGCAACAGCTCCGCCGCCAGCCGGGTGCAGGATGCCAATGGCTTCGTCACGCAAGAGACCGATTTTCTGGGCGTCAACACCATGTACACCTGGGACATCAACCGGCGACTGCCCTTGAGCACCACGAAAGCAGCAGGATTGCTCGAAATGCAGACCACTACAACGCAGTGGCACCCCACGTTCCGGTTGCCGGCGCTCGTGACCGAGGCGGGAAGAAACACTGCCTACAGCTACGACACACAGGGCAACAAACTCAGTCAAACCGTCACGGACGCCGCGACCAATGTGAGTCGGACCAGTAGCTGGACGTACAACCCTCAAGGCCTGGTCGCTACTCAAAGCACCAACAGCGCCGTCCAGCAGACCTACGCCTATTACGGCAGCACCAGCTTTAGCGGAGCTGTGTCGAACGGAGATCCTGAGTGGAACCGCGTCAGCTTGCTGCTCAATGGCATCGGTACGGCCGGTTCGCCCATCGTGGACAGCAGTCTGTCACCCAGGCCCTTGACGGTATTGGGTAATACGCAGATCAGCACGGCTCAAAGCAAATTTGGTAGCAGCTCAATTTACTTTGACGGTGGAGGTTCTTATATATCGACGCCCGCCGCAGGAGCCTTCCAGTTCGATGGAGGAGACTTCACCATTGAAAGCTGGGTCTACCAAGCGAACAACACCACAGGCTATGCATCGGGCATTCAAAGCATCGTGGGCCAGTACCAACTGGGTGTGAATGGCAACGCCAGCTTTGGATTGCTCACCATTGCGGGGCGGCCAGAGGTCGCGTTTTTTGCTGGCAGCTCACTGGTTGCCGTTGTCGATGCGCCTAATGCACTAGCCCTGAACACCTGGAATCATCTTGCCGCGGTGCGCAATGGCAACCTGGTGACCCTGTACGTCAATGGCGTGAGTGTTGGCTCTTCGGCTCTTTCCGTTAGCCTGAATGTTTCTTCGCGCAATATTGCCATCGGCGCCGACTCGATAGGTGCAGGGGGATGGAACGGTTATCTCTCTGACCTGCGAATCACCAAAGGGTTTGCCCGTTACACCGCCAACTTCACGCCACCAGCACAGGCATTTCCAAATACAGGACCGGTCATTGACCCCAATGCCGTAGGCCACACGGCAGGGGACCTGCAGAGCATCACCAACGCAGCAGGGCACATCACGCAATTCGCCCTGTATGACAGGGCCGGGCGCGTGCGACAGATGGTTGACCCCAAGGGAATCGTCACCGACATGGCCTATACCCCCCGAGGCTGGGTCAGCAGCGTGACGGTGACGCCACCGGGCGGCACGGCCAGAACGACCACTTACACCTATGACAACGCAGGCCAGCTGACGGGTGCGACCCTGCCCGACGGCACAGCCCTGGGCTACAGCTACGACGCCGCGCAGCGCCTGACCGGCGTGACCGACGCCAAAGGCAACACCATCACCTACACCCTCGACAACGCCGGCAACAAGACCGGCGAGCAGGTCAAAGACCCTTCGGGCAATCTGCAGAGAAACATCACGCGTGTCTACGACGCTTTGAACCGCGTGCAACAAGCCACGGGAGCCAGCAATTGAAAATCCAAGGTATTCAAAGCCCGACGGACCGGGTTAGGGCAAAGCCAATGCCGGCGCTTTGGCTGGTGCTTGCATTTTTCTGCATGGGTGGATGGGCATCCGCTGAAACGGTTCCTGCGACAAAAATCTGGGGTTGGCCTAAAGGCGCGGGTTCTCCCTGGAATAACCCCATTTGCCCCGCCGCCACCTATGAGTTCATTGCGCAAAATGAGTTCGGCTGTGCGCCGATAGCCGAACAGTGCCATCCAAACCGGGGCCAGGCAGGTTACTCACCATTTCACGGCGGGGCCAGTTGCGCCATATACACCCCCGATAACAGGTTTGCGGGTTCGGGTGGCATTGTGAGGACTGAGTGCCCGGCCGGGTTTTCCCACGACTCGGGAGGCATGACATGCAGCCGTCCCGACATAACGCCGCCGGAACCTGTGGCCGACATTCCCGAGCAAGATGGAATGTGCACACGCAGGCCCATTATCCCGGCCACGGGCGAGAAAGTTTTTGAGCACAGCGACCACCAAGGGAAAGGCCCTGATGCCTTGGCGCTTGTGAGAAGCTTCAGAAGCAGCCGGGCGATGGGGGCGGGTATGGCAACGGCGGGTTTGGGGCAGACCTGGTCGCACAATCACGCGACCGCGCTCAGGCGGGTTGGCGCGGCGGGAACCGCAGGCAGCGCCGCCAGAATTCTTTTTGGCGGCGGCAGCGTACGTGTTTTCAACTGGAACGCCACCAGCGGAACCTGGGTGCCGGCCAATAGCGCGGATACGCTGGTTGCCAACGCGTCCGGCCTGCTCTACAAGCGCCTGGACGACGACTCGGCATGGCAATTCGACAACGCGGGGAAGCTGCTCACGGTGACCCAGCGCAATGGTTGGACCACTGCCTACAGCTACAGCACCACCAATACGCCTGCCGCCATAGCGCCGGCGACAGGGTTGCTGATTGCCGTCAGCAATCACTTCGGTCGAACCTTGGGCTTCACCTACAACGGTGCCGGCCAACTGGCCAGCGTGACCTTGCCGGACGGGCGCCTCATCAACTACACCTACGACGGGGTTGCTGCCGCATCGCGTCTGACGGCAGTCGCCTATCCGGCCGGCAGCGGCACCGGCATCGTCAGCAAAACCTATTTGTACGAGAACGCCAATTTCCCGCAACTGGTGACCGGCATCGTTGACGAGAACGCGAACCGCCTGGCCACGGTGGCCTATGACAGCCAGGGCCGTGCCACCAGCAGCGGCTACGCACTCAACGCCGACCTGTACAGCGTGAGCTATCCCGCCTCCGCCGGTGCGGGCACCACGGTCACCGATCCCATCGGAACCCAGCGCACCTACAACTACGGCACAGCCGCAGGTAAGCTCGCCGTCGTGGGCGCGGACAAACCTGCTGCAAGCGGCGCCGGCTCTGCGGCCACTCGCCTGCAGGACGTCAATGGTTTTGTCACGCAGGAAACCGATTTCCTGGGCGTCAGCACCCTGTACACCTGGGACATCAACCGGCGCCTTCCCTTGAGTACCACCAAGGCGGCCGGTCTGCCCGAAGCGCAGACCAGCGGGACACAGTGGCACAACACCTTCAAGCTGCCCGTGCTCGTCACCGAGGCCGGGCGCACAACAGCCTACACCTACGACGGGCAGGGCAACCCGTTGACGAGGACGGTGACGGACACCGCCACCCTTGCCAGCCGCACTACCAGCTGGACCTACAACAGCCAGGGTTTGCCCGTCACGCAGACGGATTCCAATGGCTTTGTGACACGCACTTATGCCTACTACAGCGGCACAAGCTTTTCGCCCGCGCAGCCCCCGGGCTCGTTCGACCCAAGCATGGGCTCGGTGAGTTTGCTGTTGCACGGTGATGGCGCCAACGGATCCACCGCGTTCACGGACAGCAGCTTGGGCAATAGGGCTTTGACCCCTGTGGGAGCCCCAAAGATCAGTACCGCACAGGGCAAATTCGGCGGCTCGTCCATTTTCCTGAATGGCAGTTCCTATCTGTCCGTGCCGGATCCGGCTTTCCTGAACCTTGGAAGCGATGATTTCACGATGGAGGCCTGGGTCCATCCGACCTCTGTTTTTGCGTCTTACGGCGGTACCCGGTTCGCGATCATTGCCGGCAAGGACACGGGGACCCCAGGAAGCGGCAGGTCGTGGTGGCTGCGCCTTTACTCGGACGCGACCAGCATCTTGTATATCCAGATGTCCATCACCGGGAACGGCTCAAGCTTTGAATCCTCGACGGGGGTGGCCACAGGTGCGGCGGCCATTCCGCTGAACCAGTGGAGCCACATCGCCGCAACACGGAGCGGAGGCTTCTTGAGAACTTTTGTCAATGGCATCCTGGTCAATGAAACGGCCTCCAGTGCCGTCGTTCAAAGCTCTGCGACGCCGGTGACGATAGGGGGTGAGGCGATCGTGTCCTCGGAGGCCTATTTCCCCGGTTATATCGACGACCTGCGCATCACCACCGGCGTGGCGCGCTACACCGCCAATTTCACGCCGCCTGCTCAAGCCTTCCCCAATGTGGGTGTCGTCCTGGATCCCAGCGCGATGGGCCACACGGCGGGAGATCTGCAATCGGCCACGAATGCGGCAGGCCACGTGACCCAGTTCACCCTGTACGACAGGGCGGGGCGCGTTCGGCAGATGGTGGATCCCAAAGGAATCGTGACGGACACAAGCTATACCCCCAGAGGTTGGGTGAGCAGCGTCACAGTCACCCCGCCGGGCGGCACGGCCCGCGTCACCAGCTACACCTACGACAACGCAGGCCAGATGACGGGCGCCACGCTGCCTGACGGCACAACGCTGGGCTATAGCTATGACGCGGCACAACGCCTCACAGGCGTGACCGACGCCAAAGGCAACACCGTCACTTACACGCTCGACGCCACGGGCAACAAGACAGGCGAGCAGGTCAAGGACCCCTCGGGCAACCTGCAAAGAAACATCACGCGGGTTTACGACGCCTTGAGCCGTGTGCAACAAGTGACGGGAGCCTCCAATTGAGGCCAATCGTGTAAGTCCAGCCATTTTTGAAACTACATCTGATAGCAGGCAAGGAGTCGACGTGTTGAAAAAAGCATTTCTTGGTTTGATGTGGGTCACGGCCATGGTTTCCGGCCTCGCAATCGCTGCCGTCAAGCCTTTGGCGGAAGAAACGTATGGAGGGGCGATAGACTGCGGGGGCGTTTGCATGCCCACGGCGACTCAATCATGCAATGCCTGGAATTTCCAGGGGGTGTTCGGTGTTGCGCAGTCCGCTGAGCCGGTGCTGCCGCCTATGGGCACCTGGACTGGTTTTACCTGCACCATTCCGAACAAGGGGATTACTTGCTACACGGCCAGTAAATGCGTTCTGACGCCCACGGTATGCCCCGACGGCGCGGAAGCCAGCGGAACCACTTGTGTCTGCAAGTCGGGCTATTCCGAGAATCCTCTCAAGGATGGCTGCTTCAACAGCAGCACCAGCAACATTGTTGATGTACCTGTGAGTTCCCAGCCGGAAAGATGCCCGGCTCCCGGAGTGATCACGGTCGGCAAGCCCATCACGCCTTTGGCGGGGGCCGAGACACACACCGTCTCCACGGGCTTTGCGGTTGGCGGCCAGCCATGGCGTGTGACTTACGACAACCGCAAGGTCTTTGCTGCCGCGTCCATGGGCAAAACACCCGCTGCATTCGGCAACATTCCTGCCTTTGGTGCGTTATGGGAGAGTTCGCTGCACAAGAACATCGTCATAGGCGCGGGTGGGTTCGGCATACAAGTCATGCGCGGCAACGGCACCGTCGTGAGTTTTCGCTACAACCCGACGAATGCTTCCTATGCGCCCATGGGCAACCACAAAGACGCTCTGAGCGCCATTTCCGGCGGCTATCGTTACGTGGAGACCTCTTCGCAGATCCAGGAAACCTACAACAGCGCAGGGCGGATCACCTCTGAAGCCGACGGCCGCGGTAACAAGATAACGTACGCCTACAGCCCGGCAGCGGGCACGGGCGCCCCGGCCGCCGGCTACCTGATGTCGGCAACCGACAACGTCGGCCGCAGTATCAGGTTCAGCTACACACTGCCCTCCGGCGGTAATGCCGCCACCGATGGCCTGGTGAGTTCCGTCAGCAATTCCATGGGCCAGACCATCAGCGCCCTTTACGACGCCAACCGCAACCTGGTGCAGCTCACCTGGCCCGACAATACCGCACAGGCTTTTGTTTATGAAAACTCCAGCCTACCGTGGGCGCTGACCGGTTCGGTGGACGAACTGGGCAGCCGCTACTCCACCTACGCCTACGATGCCGCCGGCCGTGCCGTCTCCACCGAACTCGCCGGTGGCGTTAACCGCTACAGCGTGACTTACGGCACTCCACCTTCCGTGGCCGTCACGCAGACCTACGATGCCGCAACGACCATTACCACCCGCGCCCACGGCATGGTGTCGCCCAGCAATGTGGTTCTCGCCCTGCCCAATGGCCAAAGCTCGGACATTGCTTCCAGCACGGTGGGCGGTCTGAACAAGGCCACTGGCCTGAGCCAGCCGGCAGGCTCGGGTTGTGCCGCCGCCAATAGCGCTTCCACCTTTGATGCCGCCGGGAATCTACTCTCGCGGGACGACTTCGACGGCGTGCGCAGCTGCTACGCCTATGACGGTTCGAACCGGGAGATTACGCGGGTGGAGGGCTTGTCCAATACCGCGGCCTGCAGTGCCGTGCTGCCTGCCGGCGCCAGCCTGCCGGCGGGGGCCCGGAAATTCACGACCAGCTGGCACCCGGACTGGCGGCTTCCGGTTGCGAGTGCCACGCCCGGGACCTTGACCACGCTGGTTTACCAGGGCCGGCCGGACCCCTTGAACGCCGATGCGGCGGCCAATTGCACCCCTGCGCCGGCATTGCCCAATGGGAAACCCCTGCCCGTGGTGTGCAAGAGGATTGTCCAGCTCGCGAACCCGGCGGCTGCCGGAGCCGGCTCCACCGATCCCAACGCGGCATCCAATTCGCTCTTGCTTCATATGGACGGAACGAACGGCTCGACGGCCTTTGTGGACGATGGCGCGGCCCTGAAAACGCTTTCAGTGACCGGCAGTGCGTCTATTTCAACGGCATCGAAAGTATTCGGCACCGGTTCGGCGGCCTTCGCCAACGGCGGATACATCTCGGTGCCGGCCGGAACTGACTTCAACTTCGGGTCGTCGCCGTTCACCATCGAGTTTTTCCTGAAGCCCAGTTCCATTGGGGGCATTCAGAGCCTCATTTCCACACGGCTTGGCGCGGTTTATTCGCCCTTTGAGATTGATCTTGAGAACAACGCCGTTCGTATTCTCAAGAGCAACGCGGCCGTGAACAACTGGGAGATTGTCGGCGTGTTTCCCACGACGTCGATTACCGCCAATGTCTGGCAGCATATTGCCATTGTGGGGAACGGAACCACGATGTCGGTCTACGTCAACGGCGTTCCTTCGACCAGCACTGCCGCCTACACGCCTTTTGCCGCGCTCACAGGGCCGTTGTATATCGGCAAGGGCGGGGAAACGGTCGCTTTCACCGGGAACATGGATGAGATCCGTATTTCCAAAGGTGTGGCGCGTTATTCTGCGGCTTTCACGCCACCTGCGGCCCAATTCCCCGGTGTTGCCGCCTACCTTCCCGCGTCGGGGCCCGACGCAAGTTTTACCTATGATGCCGCCGGCCGTACGCTGACCTCCAAGGATGCGTTGAACCGCGTCACTACTTACGCTTACTACAGCGACACGAATTTCTCTGGCACTGCCCAGGCGCCGGACCCGGACATGGCGTCGGTCAGCCTGCTGTTGCATGGTGACGGTGCCAATGGATCGACAACCATTGTCGACAGCAGCCCGAATCCCAAGAGCGTGACCGTTGTGGGCGGCGCTAGCATAGGGACCGCGCAGAGCAAATTCGGCGGCTCCTCGCTGTTCTTTGACGGGGTGGATGCGTCCAATACCGCAATCACGCTGGCCGACAGTCCCGACTTCCATTTTCCCGGCGCCTATACAGTTGAGTTCTGGATACGGCCCTCGAGCTTCAAGGCCAACGCATGGCTGTTCTTCCAGGCTAACCAGACCACCGGGTCTGTTCCGGCCCCGCTGCAGATCAATCTGTCGCCCGAAGGCCTCATCTGGCTCTATGGTTCGTCCGACAACGTGTCATGGCTGTTCACGGATGGATTCAAGAGCCCGACGGCGCTGCAACTCGCCACCTGGAGCCATGTTGCAGTGGCCGATGACGGAACGACGGCGAGGCTGTTTATCAATGGTGTGTTGCAAGCCTCGCGCGCAACATGGCCCAAAACGGATTCACCCAGCCTGCTGCGTATCGGTGGATCCTTTATCGCGGGGGATCGTGAGTTTGAGGGCTATATGGACGATATCCGGGTGACCAAAGGTGTGGCCCGCTACACCGCCAACTTCACGTCGCCCACGCAAGCGTTTCCGAATTCGGGACCGAGCACCGACCCGAACGCTGTGGGCCATACCGTAGGAGACCTTCAGTCCATTGCCAACGCTGCAGGCCATATCACGCAGTTCACGCTTTACGACAGGGCAGGGCGCGTCAAGCAGATGGTGGACCCCAAAGGCGTGGTGACTGACATGGTTTACACCCCACGCGGCTGGACCAGCAGCGTGACGGTGACACCGCCAGGCGGAACGGCTCGCGTCACCAGCTACACCTATGACAACGCAGGCCAGATGACGGGCGCCACCTTGCCGGACGGCACAACCCTGGGCTATAGCTACGACGCGGCGCACAGGCTGACCGGCGTGACCGACGCCAAAGGCAACACCGTGAGCTACACCCTGGATGCCATGGGCAACAAGACCGGCGAGCAGGTCAAGGACCCTTCGGGCAACCTGCAAAGAAACATCACGCGCGTCTACGACGCCCTGAATCGCGTGCAACAAGTTACGGGAGCGAGCAATTGAACACCACCACAACCACCATCACTCAAGCAGGAGGATTCAGCATGAGCAGCCTTAGCCCGATCCGAGCTTTTACCGTGTGGCTAAGCCGCCTGGTGCTGCTCATCCTCATGGCCCCGGCCATGGCCTTTGCCGGCCCGACGACCACGGCGCTTTCAAGCAGCGCCGGCACCGCGCCGGTCGGGCAAAGCATTACGCTGACTGCGACTGTTACGGGCGCGAGTCCTACGGGTAACGTCACCTTTAAAGATGGCGGCACCATGGTGGGCAGCAGCGCCTTGAGCGGTGGTGTGGCCACCTTGAGTACAAACTCTTTTGCCCTGGGCAGCCATACCCTGAGCGCTGAATACGCGGGCGACAGCAACAACGATCCCTCGACTTCTGGCGCGGTCGTTGTGGCCATCAACAGCGGAACCCTGACCTGGCAGTACGGCTACGACGCCATGGGCCGGCCCACAACGGTGCTCGACCCCAACGGCCTGGCAACCTACACCTACTACGACAGCCTGGGCCGCCCCATCCAGACCCAGCAGCCGGCCAATACCGGCAGCGCCACGCCAACGACCACCGGCTTTGCCTACAACGCCGCCGATGGTTTGACCCAAGTCACCGACCCGCGCAACCTGGCCACGACCTACAGCCCTAATGGCCTTGGTGACGTCACGGCCCAGACCAGCCCCGACACGGGCGCCAGTCAGTACACCTATGACGCCAACGGCAATGTCCTGACCAAAACCGACGCCCGCGGCAAGCTCACCCAGTACAGCTACGACAACCTGCAGCGCCTCAAAACCATCAGCTATGCCACGGGCACGGGAACGGTCTTTGAATACGACGGTGGCAGCACTCCGATCCCAGGCGCCATCGGTGAACTGACCAAGTTCACCGATGCCAGCGGCCAGGTGGTCTACACATACGACAGCATGGGCCGCAAGACCGGTAAAACCCAGGTTACGGGGGCCAGGACGTTTACCGTGGGCTATACCCGGGGCGATAGTGGAAGTGCCTTGGACAAGCTGACTGCGATTACCTATCCCAGTGGAACGCGGGTCAACTACAGCTATGACGCGCAGGGTGTGGTTTCGGGTATTACCGTCAATCCACCGAACAGCAATGGTGTGGGCACCAATACCGGTAGCACGCTGCCAATGTTGAATGCCGTCACCACCAATGCAGAAGGAAAGATGACCGGCTGGACCTGGGCCAGCACCAAGACGCAAGCCATCAGCTATGACGCCAATGGGCAGATCAGCGCCTACAACCTGGGTGACCCCACAACAACCGGCATTCGCCGCGCCATCGTCCGTGACACCGCAGGGCGCATCACGGGTTACACGCATGTCAGCAATGGAAGCCCTGTTCCGGCGCTGGACCAGAGCTTTGGTTATGACAACCTGAATCGCCTGATCAGCGCCACGCTGGGCAGCACGGCGATCCAATACAGCTATGACGCCACGGGCAACCGTACGGCCAAGGTCATTAGCGCCACCAGCTACCCCAACACGATCTCGGCCATCAGCAACAAGCTGACCCAGACCCAGGATGTGGGTGGCACGGCGACCATACAACATGATGCCGCTGGAAATATCACGATCGACGGTATCAATACCTATACCTACAGTGATCGGGGTCGCCTGGCGACGATGACCAATGCCGGGGGAACCGTGAGCTACAGCTACAACGCGCTGGAGCTGCGGGTTGGAAAGACCGGACCTACGGCCTTGGTGTCAACGGGCGCTGGCTACTATGTCTACGACGAAGAAGGAAAGCTGCTTGGGGAGTACGATGCTAACGGCGTTCCTCTTTACGAAACCATCTATCTGGGTGGCCCGGTGGGGGTGGTCAAGCAGACCGGCACAGCCGGTGCTAGCGACATCGCGATCAGTCTCTACAACGTCTCAACCGATCAGCTCGGCGCACCACGCATCATCACTCGTCAAAGCGATGACGCGATTGCTTGGCGCTGGGACTCGGCTGAGGCTTTTGGTGCGACTGCGCCGGATCAGAATCCGGCCGGCCTGGGAGTCTTCGGCTTTAACCAACGCTTGCCCGGCCAGGTGTTTGATGCCGAGAGCGGCTTGTTCCAGAATTGGAACCGCGAGTACAACCCGCGTATCGGGCGGTATATGCAGTCCGATCCAATTGGATTGTCCGGTGGTATAAATACCTTTGCGTATGCAGAAGGTGATCCGACCTCCGCCGTTGACCCAACTGGACAATTCATCAATGTGCCGGGAATCATTATTGGAGCGGGTATCGAGATTGCAATGCAAGCGTACGGCAACTATAAGGATGGCTGCGACGCCCTTGACTGGAAGAACTACGACCTGTGGAACATTGGTGTAGCGGCTGCAGTTGGGGCCTTTGCACCTGGAGCGCTAAATGGTCTAAAGGGTCTATATCCAAAGTGGGTGCCTTTTGTCGGGAGCTCACGAGGTTCAGGAGGTGCTTTGAGAAATCTGTCGGAACAGTTAGGGCGGGCGCAAACGCCGAATCGGGCTTCAAAGATTGCAGAGCGCATGGCTGCTCACGAGGATCGCATCGTCGATAACGCTGTATACCAGGGAGCCTACCAAGGGGCAAAGAAGATGGTCTCGGATGCTCCCGACCCAAACAGATGCACGTGTCGAAAGTAATAGGCGGTGAATCCCATGCGTAAAAAACTTATATATTTAGCGGGTGTCGTTGTGCTGGGTCTTGGGCAAGGCTGGCTCCGCACTGCGCTGGGCGATCCAATTGCATTTGGCGTGGTAATCATCTACTTGATCGTGCTACGCCTATGCGCAGAGAGGTTTGGGTCGAGCCCAAAAGAATGAAGTGGTGTCTTACGTTTGCTCCTCGATGGGATTGGCGGGAATTCGATTCACAAATTCCCCTGCGTTTTGCCAAATGGGCAAAAGACAGGGTGTGGGATTTCTGTGAAATTTTGAGAGCGCTACCTCAATTCACCGAAGCCACAAACACCCACTCCGCATAAGTCTCCTTGTCCTGGAAATCCCGGTACTGGATCGGGAACTCCCTCTTCTTGAAAGCGCTTTGTGTGGAGCGGCTGTGCACACCCAGAATACCGCCCGCACCCTGAACCAGCACCCAGTCGGTTTCGCCCGTCATGGGGTCCGGGTAGAGGCGGCGCAAATGGCGCACCGGCATAGGAAAACGTTTGTCTTCCAGCAGGTCCTCAAGGGATCGCGGCGGGGACTGGCTTTTCCCTGCGGGCACGCTGCTGTAATAAGACTTGATCGCACGGCGGTACTGATCGCCGACAAACAGCAGCTCAGCCTCCTTGGCGCGCTGGGTGTGGGTGCGTTGCAGCTCCACCATGGCCGATGCGCCGAGCGTGGTGAGCAGCAGAAAAATCAAGACCGCGAGCAGGACCAGGCCTGACTGGCCGGCCAAAGGTTTGCTTGAACGGATGGCTTTCACGGCTCGCCCTCACCAGCTGCGGTAAGCCGTACCGTCCAGCCCTTGCTTGGCGGATTTTGATGAGACGTCAAACACATCCGCGCCCGGCTGCGGCGCCTCGGCGCTGCTGCTGTAGGCGCGGGTGTTCCAGGTCTGCGCGTCGCTGAGCGCCGGGTCTTCGGCAAACGGGTCGCGCGGGATTCGGCGCAGCAGCACAAAGGGCTGGGCTGAAAACCCAAAGGCGGCGGAACGCGGCACGCCCGTGACCAGCACTTCCAGTGAGGGCGGGTAGCCTGAGGCGCCCACGCCCTTGTCAATCACGCCGGCGTCGGAGGCTGCCTTGTAGCTGTCCAGCGCCTGGCGTATCACACGCAAACCCTGTTTGAGTTCGGCCTCCTTGGCGCGTGTCTGCACCACCTGGGTCAGCGGCACGGCCACCATGGCCAGCAGGCCCACAATGGCCAGCGAGACCAGCAGCTCGATGAGCGTGAAGCCGCGCTGCGCAGGCTGCTTCATGGCGCGGCGCTTTCCGTGGTTGCCGGCGGCAAGGGGGCGGGTGCGTTGGGCGCGCGCACGTCGTAAATGCCGGGCTCGGCGCTGGTCGGGAAGGGCAGGGTTTCCCAGGCCCGTGAGCCCGAGACCGGATCCAGCGGGATCTCGCGCAAATAGCGTTTGTCCACGATCTCCTGCAGCTGCGCCGGGTACTTGCCCTGGTCGGCGCGGAATTTGTCAATCGCGTCGCGCAGCGTGGCGATGTTTTGCGCCTGGACTTTTTCCTTGCCGCCGTCCAGCGCCTTGAAGTAACGCGGCGTGGCCAGCGTCAGCAGCAGCGCCAGGATGGAGAACACCACCAGCAGCTCTATCAGTGTGAAGCCGGCTTCAGGGCGATGGCCCGTGCGCGGGCGGCTGGAGGAAAAAACCACGACGCCTCTTGTCAACGCTGGATCATGGGCGGAGGCGGCGGCAGGCCGCCACCGCCCAGCGGCATGGCGGGAGCCGTTTGCGCGGGTACCTGCGGAACGGCGGGCGATGGCGCCCCCGGCACCCCGGGCGCACCGGGTGGCTGCGGCGCCGGCGAGATGCCGCTGACAGGTGTGGGCGCGGGCGCGGGGCGGGCGCCTGTCGAATTGGGCAGGCTCAGGCCGCCCACGGGGTCGGCCAGGATTTGCCGGTCGCGCAGGGTCAACGCCGTGCCCGAGAACACGCTGGAGCGCTCAGTGCCCAGGTTGGCGTAGCTGCGCAGCACGCGCGGCGTGATGGCCAGCACGATTTCGGAGCGGGACTTGTTGGTGCTCGAGTTGCCGAACAGGCGCCCGACCACGGGCAGGTGCCCCAGGCCCGGGATCTTGTCGGCGGTGTTGCGCTCCTCGTCGGTGATCAGGCCGCCCAGCACCTGGGTTTCGCCGTCGGCCAGGCGCAAAAAGGTGCTCGCGTTGCGTGTGCCTATCTGGTAGGAGCGGCTGCCCTGCGTGTCGGTGAACTCACGCGCGATGTTGCTGACCTCGAGGTTGATCTTGATGCCCACGTCGTTGCTGGCATAGACCTGGGGCTCGAACTCGAGCTTGAGACCGACGTCCTGGTAGGTGATGGTGCCGGTGACGACGGAGGAGCCGCCATTGACCGGCGTGACGTTGTTGATGATGGTGGGCACGCGGTCGCCAATCATGATCTTGGCTTTTTCGCGGTTGCGCGCGCGTATGCGCGGGCTGGCCAGGATGCGGGTTTCGGTGTCCTGCAGCTTGAAGTTGAGGGTGCCGGCAATCGGCGTCACGGTCAGGCCGCCCATGCCCAGCTGCCGCAGCTGGCTGATGGTGAGGTTGCTGACGGTGCCGCCCGGCGTAGTCGCGCCGCCCGTGGGCGTGCTGATGGTGATGGCGTTGGGCGGCTGGACACCCAGGTTGCTGTTGCGCCCCTCGGAGATTTCCAGCACCTCCACCTCCAGCATGACTTCCGGGTCGGGCTCGTCGTGCAGGGCGATCAGTTTTTCGGCGATGCGCAGGGTCTCGGGCGTGTCGCGTATCACCAGCAGGCCGCTGCGCTCGTCGGCCGACACGTCCTTGAGCTTGAGCATGGTCTTGAGCATGCCGGACAGGTACTTGAGGTCGCTGTTGGTGACGCGGAAGGAGCGCACCGTCAATTCCTGGTACTCCGACTGCTTGGTGGCCGTAGCCGCGTAGACCATCATGGTGTTGCTGTTGATGATGCGTTTTTCGAGCTGGTTCTGCATCAGGATCAGGTCGATCGCGTCCTCGACCGCCACGTCCTTCACAAAAATCGTGACCCTGCCGTCGGCCTTGACCTCGCGGTCCAGCAGGATGTTCAGGCCGGTGGATTTCGACAGCGCCTCAAACACCGTGCGCATGGTGGCATCGCGGAACTGCAGCGTTACCGGCGAGCTCATGACCGACTTCGCCTCCCGGAAACGTTCGCGCTCCAGCTCGGCGGCGGCCCTGGCGTCCAGCACGGCTTTGCGCAGCTGCGCCGCCTGCTTGTGGGTGGGCTGGTCGGCCAGCACGCGCGCCGCGCGCTCGCCGGCCGCGTCGAGCTTGCCCTCCTTGAGGTAGCGCTCGCCCTCGGCCAGCAGCTGGTCGTTGCGCGCGTCCTGGTCCAGCGCCTTGAGCGCGGTCGCGGCCCGGATGTTGCTGGGATTCAGTGCCAGCGCCCGGCCGTAAAGGTCGCGCGCGCCGGCGATGTCGCCGCTGGCCCGCAGCTGGTCGGCCTGCTTGACGAAGGTGTCGGCATGCCTGTCGCGCTGCACCAGGTAGTCGATCTTGTAAGACTGGCTGCCGTCGAGCTCGGTGGCTTTTTTGAGCGAGGCGATGCCCGTGTCTATATTTCCCTCGCCGATCTGGCTCATGCCGTCCTGGTGGTAGCGCGCGCCGGCGCAGGCCGTCAGCAGCAGGCAGGCCAGCACGCTGGAGGCCACCGGTGTCATGCGGCCGCGCAGTTCGCCCAAGCCCCTTGTTGTGGCAGCCCTCCCGGAAAGCCCGGCATTGTGTTCAATGGTTGTCATCGTGGGTTGTCCAGAAGTTGAAGCGATTGTTTTTGCCCCAGGGGGAGGTAGGTGAACACCACGCGGTCGGACGTGATCTCGTCCACCCGGTAGCTGCCGGCGACGGTGTCGCCTTTTTGGATGACGCTGAGGTTGTCGCCATGCTGGATAAAGGCTTGCAGCTGGCCGTTGGCGATCTTCTTTCCCTGGATGGCGCCCACCGCGGTAAAGGGCAGCGGCGGTGCCGTGGGGGGTGGTGGCGGCGCGGGCTCTACGGCCACGGGCGGCGGTGGCGGCTTGTGGGCCTTGACGGGAGCGGGCGGCGGTGGAGGCGGCGCCACCACCTGGGGCGGGGGCACAAACTCGGGCGCCAGCGGGCCGAAAGGATCACGCACCACCATTTTGTTCATGCGCAGGCTGGGGCTGTTCATCGCGACGTCCACGCGCTGCGATGTTTCCTCTACCGGGGGCGCAGGCGCGGCGCCGGCCTGCGGTGGGACAGCCGGCGCCGGCCGCTGGCGCGGTGCCGCCGCCAGGTCCAGGTCGTCGTCGCCTGCCTGCAGCTTGCCCTGCATGGCGGCCGCCAGCACAAAGCTGCCCAGGCCGGCCGCTACCAGCACGGCGGTTTTTTTCCAGCCGGCTTTGGGGCTGCCCGCGTTCACGGCATGCCTTTCGCGCCGCCCGCTTCGGGGGCGCTGGCCGGCGTCTTCCTGGGCGCGGCTTGCGCGCCCTGGGCGGAGGCCGTGCGCGGTGAATACACCAGCGCCAGCTTGAGGAAGACCTGGTGCTTCACGGTGGCGCCGTCCTTGCGTTCTATGCGCAACTCTTGCACCGCCGCGTGGGGCATGGCGTTGAGCACGCTCGCGAGGAATTCCTTGAGCGTGCCGTAGTTCTCGTTGATGCGCAGGTCCACCAGGCGGGTGTCCAGGCCCAGGGCTGTAGCGTCCGCGTCGCGGTAGTCGCCGCTGGCCAGCACAATGCCCTGGCTTTTGGCAATGTCAAAAATCTGCGCCAGGTCGGCCGTGTAGTCGCTGGCCGGCGGAAAAATCACAGGCACGCCACGCACGGCGCTCGCGGCGGGTTTGGGGCCCGGCTTCTGGGCCTGGCGCAGTTCCAGCTGCAGCGTGTTTTTTTGCAGGCGCAACTGCTGCGAAAGCCCCAGCAGCAGGGCGCCCACCAGCACCAGCCCGAGGCCGCAGAGCACAGGCCAGCCCAGGGCGCGCAGCGGCGCCAGGCCCGCGCCGCCGCGAAAACGGCCAAGCGAGCGGCCCAGCGCCGTGGTGATAAAAGCGGGGCCGCGCGTCATGGCGAGGGCGCCTTGCTGAGGCCGGGCTTCAATGCGGGGGCCGAGACCTGCGCCGGCATCAACGGTGTCAGCGGCGTCTGTGAGAGGAGTGCGCCGGCAGGCGGCTCTTTGGCCAGAAACACCCCTTCGTTCAAACGGTTCCAGCCCGCCGTCAGGCGGAATCGAAAAGTGGCCGGGCTGCTGCGTTCGTCCAACTGGTGGCTCACGATGCGCACATCGGAGAAACCGCTGACCGTGCTGAGCGCCTCGGTATAGGCCAGCATGGAGGGGTAGTTCGACGCCATCAAGGTCAGCTCTATCTTGCGGCTGGCCGGGTTGGCGGTGTTGGGCACCATGGACAGCAGGGTGACCCGGCCTTCGACGGTGTCTGCCGCGGCCTCCAGGGCTTCAAACATCAGCGACCACGGTGTTTGCAGCAAGGCTTCGAGCTGGCGCTTGGCCTTGATCTTTTCCAGCATGGCGGGGTTGTTCTCGGCCCGCCGCAGCTGCTCGCTGAGCGCGTTTTGCTGTTTCGATATCTTCGCCTGCTGCGAGCGCACGCCCTCAAGCTGCGCGCCGGCGCGCAAGCTGATGTAGAGGCCGGCCAGCGCGATGCAAATGCCCGTGGCCAGGACCAGCCAGCTCAGCGGGCGGTAGCGCGCTGCGTCCGGCGCGAATTCAAAAGGGCTTTCGACCAGGCGCCGGCTCATGTTGCAAGCTCCGTGGTGGTGGTGGCGACGACGGCAGGCCAGGCGCAGGGAATGACCTGCTCGTCAGTTCCCGCGCCCGAGGCGATCAGGAAGCGCTGCAGCGCGGGCTGCAGCCAGGGGTCGCCGGCGTCCGACGGCGCCTGCGTGACGGTGCGCCAGGCATTCACGGCGCTGCCGTCCACCAGGCGGATAAAACCCAGCGCCGCATGGCGGCAGCCCAAGGCGTCCAGCTCCGTCCACACCAGCGTGCGCGCATCGCGCTGGCGCCTGCTGGCTTTGAGTTCGCTGTCCAGCCGCTCCACAATCGCCGGCTGGCAGCTCGCCAGTGCCATGCGCTGGGCCTGGGCCAGCGCCTGCAGGCCGGCGACCAGGGCTGATTCGAGCGTGATCACGCACAGGTGCGCCTGGCTGGCCTCCATGCGCCAGCGCACGTCGTGCGCCGCCGCCTCCGCGCCCATGGCCTCCTGCGTCACCGCTTTTGCCACGGCCCGCAGCTGTTGCTCCGAACGCGCCGAGGGCGAAGACACATCCATGGGCGCGACGCCGACATAAGAAGCGCTCACGCCTGTGCGCACCACCAGGCGGCTGCCGTCGAGTGAGCTGGGGTAGCGCGCGCGCAGCGCCTGCAGGGCTTGCGCGCCGGCTTCGAGCAGCGCGGCCAGGGTCTCGGCGCGTGTGGCGCCGGGCGCCCAGCTGGCTGTTTCGGTCAGCGCGGCGGCCGGTGTGGGTTCAACCGGCCTGCGTTGTCGCTGCAGCCTGCGCAGCACACGGCTGCCCCAGCCGGCCACGGCTGGCCTGAGCGTCGCCCGCAGCTGGGAGGCGCCGATGTCGAGCTCAATCACCGGCTTCATGAAGGGACGGCCTCCGCGGGCGGCGCGGCCTGCAGGTTTTCACGCGGCGTGACGCGGTTGATTTCTTCCACCGTGGTCTGCCCGCTCATGGCCAGGGCCACGGCCGAGTCGCGCAAGCTCATGAACCCCTTGCCGCGCGCCACCTGCTTGATCTGCGAGATGGGCGCCTGCCGCACCAGCAGGTCGCGGATGTCGTCGTCCATCTCCAGCGTCTCGGCAATCGCCAACCGCCCCTTGTAGCCGGTGCCGCGGCAATGCGCGCAGCCCACGGCCTGCATGAACTTCGCCTGTCCCAGGTCCAGGCGCTCCGCGGGAATGCCCAGCCGCGTGAGCTGCTCGGGCGCCAGGCCGGCGGGGACCGCGCAATGCGCGCACACCGCGCGCAGCAGGCGCTGGGCGACGATGCCGGTCAGCGCCGACACCAGGCTGTAGCTGTCGACGTTCATGTTCTTGAAGCGGCCTATGACGTCGAACACATTGTTGGCGTGCACCGTGGTGAACACCTGGTGGCCGGTGAGCGCCGCCTGCACCGCGATCTGGGCGGTCTCGGCATCGCGTATCTCGCCCACCATGATCTTGTCCGGGTCGTGGCGCAGCACCGAGCGCAGCCCGCGCGCGAAGGTCAGGCCTTTTTTCTCATTGACGGGAATCTGCAGAACGCCCTTGAGCTGGTACTCGATGGGGTCTTCAATCGTGATGATCTTGTCCAGGCCGGTGTTGATCTCGGAGATCGCCGCGTACAGCGTTGTCGTCTTGCCGCTGCCGGTGGGCCCGGTCACCAGCAGCAGGCCGTAGGGCAGGCCCGAGGCCTGGCGGATAAAGTCCTTGGCGCTTTGCGCGAAGCTCAGCGTGTCCAGGCTCAGGGTCTGGAACTGGCCGGTCAGGTGTTTGCGGTCCAGCACGCGCAGCACCGCGTCCTCGCCGAACAGGTTGGGCATGATGGAGACGCGAAAGTCGATCTCGCGCCGCTCCACGCGCACCTTGAAGCGGCCGTCCTGCGGCGTGCGCCGCTCGGAGATGTCGAGTTCGGACAGCACCTTGATGCGCGAAATCGCCTGCTGCCCCATCTCGGCGCTGTCGATGCGCTTGACGTTTTCCAGCACGCCGTCGATGCGGTACTTGACGTGCAGGCCGACCGGCTGGGTTTCGAAGTGGATGTCGGACGCGCCCATCTTGAGCGCGTCGTACAGAATCGAATCGACCAGGCGCACCAGCGGGTTGGCCGTGGTCTCTATGCCCGCGATGGACAGGACCACCACGGAGGCATCGACGGATTCCGCCTGCGCCAGGCCGCCGGCATCTTCCTCTTGCGCGCTGCCCATGGCCATCAGGTTGCGCTCGGCATGGGCCAGCCAGGCCTGCACGTCTTCGATCAGCGCCAGGCCGCGCACAACTTCATCCGCGCCCGTGCCGCCCAGCTGCAGGTCTATCCATTCCTGGCCCTTGAGGTCCAGCGGGTCGCTGACGACCACGGTGCGCAGCCTCTCGCCGGACGGAGCCGTGGACCAGCCGGCCAGGCAGCCGCGCGCCTGGCAGTCGGCAAACGCGATCAGCTCGAAGTCGGGTGCTATGCCCTGCAGTTCTTGCGTGGCCATGGCGCGCAGGCCCAGTGCGGCCGCGACCTCGGCCAGCACCTGCTCGGCCTCCAGCCCGCTTTGCTGCACCATCCACTGCAGGCGCGAACCCACTGCCGCCGCCTGCACGGCTTGCTGCATCAGCGCGCGCCCGACCTGGCCGGCGGCCGCTTCGACCGGCGGCGCAAGGGAAACAAGGGGGAGGGGGGCGTTCATGGGAAGGCGCTTCAGGTATCAGGACAAGGATCAGGACAAGGTGGAAGCCAGGTCGAAGATGGGCAAATACATCAGTACCACGATGGCGCCAATGACGGTGCCTATCACGATCATCAGCGCGGGCTCGATGACGCGCGTGGCCACGTCGATGGAGCGCTGCAGCCGGCGTTCGTAAAACTGCGCGATGCGCTCCAGCATCTCCGACATGGAGCCGGTGCGTTCCGCCACCTTGAGCATGCTGGTGGCCACGGCATCGGACAGGCCCGCGCCCGACAGGGCCGCGCTCATGCTCAGGCCTTCGCGCATCAGCACGATGGCGCGCTCCAGCCGTTCGCGGTCCGCGTCGCCCAGCAGCTTGGCGCCGTGCGCCATCGCGCGGTGGATCACAATGCCGCGCGAAACCAGGATCGACATGGTGCGGTAAAGCTGCAGGTGCTGGAACTCGCGAATCACGCCGGCGATATAAGGAATGCGCTGCAGCCAGCGCGAACGCACGCCGTGCGCGCGAAAGTGCGCGACCACCCAGGCCCCCAGCGCGAACACGCCGCCGAAGAACAGTGCCAGCACCCAGGGCCGGTCGGCCACCAGCCGGCCCCAGGCCATGAGGCCCGAGGACAGCATGGGCAGCTGCGTGCGCGTGCCGTCCAAGAGGCCCGCGAAGCGCGGTATCACCACACCCATCAGGAACATCACCACCAGCCCGCCCACCACCAGCAGCACCAGGGGGTAGACCGAAGCGCCTATGAGCTTGTCCTTGAGCGCCTGCATTTCACGCTGGTGGGCGGCGTAACGCGCCAGGCCCTTGCCGAGGTCGCCGGTGCGCTCGCTGGCCTCCACCGTGGCGACCAGCAGTTCCGGGAAAGCGCCCGTCAGCTGCATGGCCGCGGAAAGGTTGCGGCCTTCCGACACCGCGCGCGTCACCTGCTCCATGAGCTCGCGCCGCGCGCCGGCCGTTTCCTTGATGCTCAGGGTCTGCAGCGCTTCGGTGACGCTGAGGCCCGCGTCTATCAGCGCCGCGAAGTCCTGCGAGAAAGAAGCGGTGTCCAGTCCCGCGCGTGAGGGCGCCGCGGACTTGCCGCGCACCAGTTTGCCAAGGCCGCCGAGGCCGGCGCTTGCCTCCTGGGCGGCCTCGCAGCTCAGCACCGTGAAGCCGCCGCGCGCGGTCTGCGCCAGCGCTTCGGCCGCCGTGGCCGCGCGCACCTGGCGCGACGCGATGCGCCCCGCGCTGTCGCGGGTGACGACCTCGTAGGTGGCGTGAGCCGCGGCCATATGAAAGCTTCCGGCGCTTGGGGTAGCGCCGTCAGTTGGCCGAACGCAGCGAGACGTCCTGCGCCTCGCCGGTGCCGCCGGGCTTGCCGTCGGAACCGTAAGAGATGATGTCGATGCCGCCTGAACCCGGCAGCAGCACATAGGCGTAGTCATTGCCCCAGGGATCGGCCGGCAGGGCTTTCTTGAGGTAGGGCCCCTGCCATTTGCTGACGCCCGAAGGCTGGGTGTTCAGCGCATTGAGGCCCTGCTCGGCTGTCGGGTAGCTCCCGACATCGAGGCGGTACTGGTCCAGCGCCTTGTCGAGCGATTCGATCTGCGCCTTGGCGATCTTGGACTTGGATTTGCTGACAGAGTCAAAGTAGCGCGGCGCGACCAGCCCGGCCAGCAGGCCGATGATGACCACCACCACCAGCAGCTCCAGCAGCGTGAAGCCGCGCGCGCGTTGCTGGCCCGCAGGCACGGAACGGGTTTGCATCGGGGGCATGAAGAGATTCAAAAAGTTTCCCCTCCCAGGGAAATGCTTGGATGCATATTGCCAACGCGATAAATATTTATTTTTGCTTGAACGGCGGTGCCGCTCGCTGTCTGCGTTCTTCTTAATTTCGCGCAGCTTGATACTGAAAAGGTACTCAATTCAAATTGAAATTGAACTGAAGCCCCGCATACCAACGCCAAGGCCGGTCGGATTCTGCCAGAAGAGTGTGGCATTGATAAGGGCGAAATATTCACAGCGGAAGATTTCGTTGTCTCATATGCACACTCACGATTTGCCTCATCCAGATGAAGGGTGACAGGCGCAATGCCCCTCACTAGACTTCGGGCTCGTTTGTGCGGCTGACGCGCGCGATAAGCGATAAGCGCGACAAGAAAAATCAACGAGGGATTCCATGGGATTGTTTCAAGGGCTTGCGCCGGGTGGGGTGCGGGTGGAGCGACTGCGTTCGGGCGCGGCGGCAGGTTCACAACACGTCGGCTTCCTCTACATGAGCTTTGCGCGCTGGCTTTGCGGCCTGGTCTTGCTGGCTTGCATGGCGCCGGCTCTGGCCGCGACGACGGCGGCCAGTCCGCGCCTGGACTATTGCTGGACCAACGGTGGGGCACAGACAAATTCCACCACCGAGATTTATGGAGACCGGCATCTGGTCGGCAATTGCTTCGCGACCGTCAATGATTTTTATGACGCGATGGTGTCAACGGTCCAGCTTAATTACAACGCGGCCTGGCCCTCTGGAAAGCCAGGCGTGTGCGATTTCGGCTCCTGTTATGGCGCCACCTATGTAACGACCTCTGTTTTTTCCAAGCAAGCCTTTGGTACGCAAGCCGGCCAAGGCCAGCTCAACAATTGCCTTGAGCCTTCGAGTCCGGCTGCGGCCAACAACAATGCTTATTGCGGCTTGAAGAGAACCGACACCACCACCTGGAGTTGCAACACCGGTTCTTGCCAGGGCTGGGATGGTGTTGTGCAGGTTTCTGACGGCGGGGATGCCGATATGCACGCCTACGTCAGATTTTCCTGCCAGGATGCGCGCCTGGTGAAGACGGGTGCCAACAGCACCGAGGGGGTCTGCGCCAACGTTGTCGACATCTATTCAGGGCTGCAGGACTGCCCGGTTTGCCAGGGCCGGCTCTTCGGGGGCAACCCGATCTACCCCATGACGGGCGCCAAAATAGAGGTCGTTCCCACCGAGTTGAGCATAGGCGGCCAGCCGCTGTACCTCACCTATGACACCCTGCGCCAGATGGTGGCCAAGGCCGATGGACTTGCCTCCGCGGCTCAGTTCAAGGACCTGCCTTCGTTTGGCCCCTTGTGGAGCAGCAGCTTTCACAAGCGCCTGAACGTCAAGGCCGGAAACGTCGGCATTGAAGCCTATCGCGGCACCGGCCGCGTCACCAGCTTTGGTTTGAGCGCACCCGGCGGCAGCTATGTGGCCAATGCCGGCATCAATGACACCCTGACCGTGGTTTCCGGCAGCTACCGCTTCTTTGATTCGGCCTCGGGCGTGCTCGAAACCTATAACGGCGCGGGCCAAATCACTTCGTCCGCCGACAAGAACGGAAATACCCTCACATACAGCTACAGCACCGCGACGGGCGCCACCGCGCCGGCGGCCGGCTACCTGACGCAGGTGACCGACAACATGGGCCGCGCTATCAGCTTCACATACACGCTGCCAGTGGGCGGAAGCGCCACTTCGGATGGCCTGATTGCCACCATCACCGCGCCCGACGGCCGCACCATCACGGCTGCCTACGATGGCGCGAAGAACCTGAGCAGCTTGACCTGGCAGGACGGCAAGGTCCGTACTTTCCAGTATGAGAACACCGGCCTGCCCTGGGCCCTGACCGGCAAGACCGACGAGAACAATGTGCGCCTGGCCACCTGGGCTTATGACACGGCGGGTCGGGCGATTTCGAGCGACGGGGCCCTGGGCATCGACCATTACAGTGCGACTTACACCACGCCGCCGCGGGCGATCGTCACTGAAACCCTGGTGGCCGGCACTTACTACCGCACCCACACCTGGCAGGCGCCGACGGGGCTGCAGGTCACGGATGCCACCGGGACGACATCAACAACCAATGTCGTGATGCCCAATGGCTACCCCGTGCTGGCCGGCATCAGCCAGCCCGCGGGATCCGGTTCCCCGGCGACCAGCAATGCCTCGACTTACGACGCGCGTGGCAACCTGCTGTCGCATGACAACTTCCAGGGCGTGCGCGCTTGCTACGCCTATGACGGCAAGAACCAGGAGGTCACGCGTGTAGAGGGCCTGGCCACTACGGTGGACTGCGCCACCGTGCTGCCGACCACGGCCGCCTTGCCGGCCGGCGCGCGTAAATACACCACCACCTGGGATGACAACTGGCGGGTACCCAAGCAGACGACCCAGCCAGGGTCGGTCACCACCCTGGTCTACCAGGGCCAGCCTGATCCCAAGAACGGCGGCGCGACAGCCAGTTGCTCGCCCGCTGCCGCGCTGGCCAATGGCGCGCCCCTGAACCTGTTGTGTAAATCGGTGGTCGAGATGGCCAACGGCCCCTACTTTGACAACCCGTCGGCTTCCAGCGGCGACGCCTTGATCGACAAGGTGGTGCTGTTGCTGCATGGTGAAGACGGCAATGGTTCACCGGTGATCGCGGACAGCAGTATTTACCGGAAAAACCTAACCAGCCGGGGGAGTGCAGCCTCCGCCACGACGGCCCAGAGCAAATTCGGCACAGGGGCCATCAACCTGGACAGCACGACCAGCGGTGGTGCATACGGCTACGGCCCCGACAACACACTCAAGATCACCGGTGATTTCACCATCGAGATGTTTGTGAAACTCAATGCGCCCATCAACTCGGACCGCATCATATTTGGTTGGGGTGGTGACCCGAGTTCAAACCAGCGCAACGGCCGCGTCGGCGTTGACTCGACAGGAAAACTCTATGCGTACTGGACGGGTTACAGCAGCGACCGAACAATCACGGGTCCCGTCATCACGCCCGGCGTGTGGCATCACATCGCATTGAGCCGCAGCAACGGCAACTGGATCATGCACCTGGACGGCGTGCAGGCCGGTGCCACCACCTACTACAACGACTCGGAAGCATTTGCTCTCGGGCGCTTCGAGTTGGGGCGCCAGCAATTCAATGGGGGAGGCAGTCTGAATGGCTACCTGGACGAAGTGCGGATCACCAACGGCGCGGTTCGCTACTGGGGAGCATTCACGCCACCAGCCCAGCAGTTTGGCGATCCTCTGGACTTCAATCCCGCGCAGCCCAAGATGGCGGACGCCCATTACGCGAAAAACATACTGCTGTTGCACGGCGACGGCGTCCATGGCTCCAAGGCGATTGTCGACAGTAGCCCGCTGGCAAGAAGCGGCACGCTCAACGGGAATGCGGAAATCAGCACCACGGAGAGCAAGTTTGGGGGCTCGTCCTTCTATGTTCCTGGCGCGACCAATTACAGCAATTTCGGTAGGGTGAACGGCGACTTCGCGCTTTCCGGCGACTTCACGGTGGAGTTCTGGATGAAGCCCGCGAGCACCACGGCCGCGGTGATTGCGGTTCGACTGGGCGGCAGCGGCGCACCGTATCAAGAATTCGTTTTTGTGAACAACCGTTTTGTACTGCAAAGCAGCACTGGTCAACCATCCTGTGTATTCGGTGAAAGCCTGACCGGTTTGGCCAATACCTGGATTCATGTGGCCTTTGTGAGAATTGCCGGCACCGTGTACAGCTATGTCAATGGTCAGAGCGGCGTGAATTGTGGTTGGGCCACCGCTGTCGGCAGCGTCGACGGGTTCGTGGTTTTTGGCTTTAACAACACCTCCAACGCCGTCTACTACGACGATATCCGGATCACCAAGGGGCAGGGGCGCTATACCGGCAACTTCATACCCTTAGCCTATCCCGCGCCCAACGTCGCAAGCGTGCCGGTGGATACCTCCATCGTCACCACCCAGTACACCTACGACGCCGCCGGCCGCGTGCTGACCGCCAAGGACACGCTGAACCGCACCACGACTTATGCCTATTACACGGCGGCCGCCTTTAGCGGCACCGCGCCCAATGAAACCGGCCATGCCGCCGGCGACCTGCAGACCGTGACCAACGCCGCGGGCCATGTCACGCAGTTCACGCTGTACGACAGGGCAGGGCGTGTGCGCCAGATGGTGGACCCCAAAGGTGTGGTGACCGACATGGTTTACACCCCACGCGGCTGGACCAGCAGCGTAACGGTCACGCCTCCGGGCGGCACGGCCAGAACGACCAGCTACACCTACGACAACGCAGGCCAGCTGACCGGTGCAACGCTGCCCGACGGCACAAGCCTGGGCTATAGCTACGACGCCGCGCACCGCCTGACCGGCGTCACCGACGCCAAAGGCAACACCGTCACCTACACCCTCGACAGCGCCGGCAACAAGACCGGCGAGCAGGTCAAAGACCCCTCGGGCAACCTGCAAAGAAACATCACGCGTGTCTACGACGCCCTGAACCGCGTGCAACAAGTTACGGGTGCGAGCCATTGAGAACAGTGCAGACGCACCGTACCCAAGCTCATCCCAGTCGTTTTTAAAGGCTTCTTATGTTGAAAAACCTGATGCGTCGTGTTCTCGCGGTTTTCGTCCTGGCGTTTGCGGTTTCTCCCGCAGTCCAGGCTGCTTTCCCGATGATCCCGGCCCATCAAGGCGTCTATGCGGGGAATGGGCCATGCTCCACGGATCTGGCGACATCTTGCCAAGCGCTTGGATCGTTTGAGGGAGTCCCGTTTATGTTGCTTAAAGACTCTGTCAACTATGACGTGTTGGTCCCTCAGCCCTATTACACGACTCCGGAGCAGGTAATTTGCGGTGTTTCGCACAAAGGGGTTTACGCATACGACTCTGGTTACTGCACCATAGCGACCAGTTGCCCGGCCCATTCGACGCAGTCGGGAACCAGCTGCGTCTGCAACGCCAATTATGCAGAAAATGCCGCCCATGACGGGTGCACTCCAGGAGGTGTAGGCGGCACGGTCGTGGATATCCTTCGGTCCACCAAGGTTTCAAGTTGCCCATGGTGCGAAGGCAATCCCATCTATCCACTGGTTGGTGCCAAGGTGGAGCCCGTTGCCACCGGCATGAGCGTGGGAGGGCAGCCGCTGGTCTTCACCTACGACAGTGCCAAGCAGGCCGCAGCGCTGGCCGCGGGCAAGACTGCCAGAACCTTTGGCAACATGCCCGCGCTCGGCGGTTTGTGGGAAAGCAGCCTGCACCGAAACCTGGTGCTGGGAACCGGCGGCATGGGAGTAACCTTGTACCGCGGCAACGGCCACACGGTCAGCTTTCGTTACTCGGGTAGCGCCTATATCGCCGATGCGGATGTGAATGGAGCTTTCACGGCCGTCTCCGGCGGCTATCGTTATGTCGATGCGAAGTCGCGCAGTATCGAAACCTACAACGCGGCAGGTCAGCTCCTCAGCTGGGCGGACACCAGCGGCAACACGCTCGCCTTCAGCTACAGCACAGCCGCAAGCGTCACAGCACCTGCGGCCGGCTACCTGCAAAAAATCACGGACAACAACGGACGCAGCCTGAGCTTTACCTATAGCCTGCTGGCCGGCGGGGCCGCAACCGATGGGCTGATCGCCAGCGTGAGCGATTCCATAGGGCGCATCATTACCACCGGCTTTGACGCTAACGGCAACCTGAAGCAGTTGACCTGGCCGGACGCCAAGACCCGCCAGTTCGTTTATGAGAACACCTCCTTGCCCTGGGCCCTGACGGGTGTGGTTGACGAGCTGGGCGTACGCTACTCGACCTTTGCCTATGACACTGCCGGCCGTGCGCTGTCGACCGAGCATGCCGGCGGCGTGGACAAATTTTCGGTGAGTTACACGACGCCACCGCAGGTCACCGTGACGCAGACTTACGACACCGGAACACAGCTCACCACCCGTACGCATGAATGGCAAGCCCCGGCCGGCGTGCAACTCACCCGGCCTAACGGGGGGACTGCCAATGCCAGTAACAGCAATGTGCTGGGTTATCCGTTGCCGACGGGTTTTTCACAGCCTGCGGGCTCTGGCTATGGGGCCTCTAGCAATGCCTCTACCTTTGACGCCAGCGGCAACCTGACATCCGCCGACGACTTCAGCGGCCAGCGCAACTGCTATGCCTATGACAGCAGTAACCGCGAGACCGTGCGAGTCGAAGGCCTGTCCACCACGGTGGCCTGCACCAGTGTCCTGCCTAGCGGCTCCATCTTGCCCGCTGGAAGCCGCAAGACTGAAACCAGCTGGCATCCTGATTGGCGACTGCCCGTCAAAGTAAGCCAGCCTTTGCTGCTCACCAGCACGGTTTACCACGGCCAGCCCGATCCGTTTAAGGGTAGCATCCCCGCCAACTGCAGCAGCGTGCCGGCTTTGCCCAACGGCAAGTCCATGCCTTTGGTGTGCAAGCAGGTCGTACAGGCGACCCTGGGCAACGGCACGCCCGATCCAGCCGTTCCCGGCCGGGCCACGGTATTTAGCTATGACGCAAGCGGCCGTCTCCTTAGCCGCACCGATGCGAGCAGCTATTACTCCGACACCGGTGCCGGCGTCAATGGGGACTCGAACTTTGACAACGTCAGCTTGCTGCTGCATGGCGACGGCGCCAATGGGTCGACCACCATTGTCGACAGCAGCCCGAATCCCAAAACCGTGACGGTGGTGGGCGGCGCGAGCATAGGGACCGCGCAGAGCAAATTCGGCGGCTCTTCGCTGTACTTTGACGGGGTGGATGCATCTAATACCTCGCTCACGGTGGCTGACAGTCCCGACTTCCATTTGCCCGGCGCTTATACGATTGAATTTTGGATCCGGCCGTCAAGTCTCAAGGCGATTGGTACGTGGTTGCTGATGCAAACCGATCACATCGGATACGCGCCAATCAGGATTGATATGACTGCATCGACCGGTCTCATCAACATCCTTGGTTCGTCAGATAACGTGTCCTGGCTGTTTACAACCGGGCTCTCGAGCACAACGGCATTGCAGGTTGGCACCTGGAGCCACGTTGCACTTTCCGACGACGGGACAACGGCCCGGCTGTTTATCAACGGAGTGCTGCAAGCCTCGCGGGCCACGTGGCCCAAGATGGATTCACCCAACCCGCTTCGCATTGGTGGGGGCTACACCGGAGGTGATCGTGAGTTCAATGGCTATCTGGACGATATTCGCATCACCAAGGGCGTGGCCCGTTACACGGCCAATTTCACCCCGCCCACGCAAGCGCATGCGAATACTGGCCTTGTCATTGACCCAGGCGCCACAGGCCATACGGCGGGTGACCTCCAGTCGATCACCAACCCGTCCGGCCACGTAACGCAATTCCCTCTGTACGACGGAATGGGACGTGTAAGCCGGATGGTCGACCCCAAGGGCATCGTGACGGACATGAGTTACACGGCCAGGGGCTGGACCAGCAGCGTGACGGTCACGCCACCCGGCGGTACCGCGCGGACCACGACCTACACCTACGACAACGCGGGCCAGATGACGGGCGCGACCCTGCCCGACGGCACAACCCTGGGCTACAGCTACGACGCCGCGCACCGCCTGACCGGCGTGACCGACGCCAAAGGCAACACCGTCACCTACACGCTCGACAACGCCGGCAACAAGACAGGCGAGCAGGTCAAAGACCCCTCCGGCAACCTGCAAAGAAATATCACGCGCGTCTATGACGCCCTGAACCGCGTGCAACAAGTCACGGGAGCGAGCAATTGAACACTACAACCACAACCCTCACCGAAGCAGGAGCCCGCATGAGCAGTCCTAGCCCTTTCAAAGCCTTTACCGCATGGCTAAGCCGCGTGGTGCTGCTGCTCCTTGTTGCTCCGGCCATGGCTTTGGCCGGCCCAACGACCACGGCACTTTCAAGCAGCACCGGCACCGCCCCGGTCGGGCAAAACATCACGCTGACTGCGACGGTCACGGGCGCCAGCCCCACAGGCACTGTTACTTTCAAGGACGGCGGCACCACGGTCGGCAGCAGCGCCTTGAGTGGTGGCGTGGCAAGCTTTGCCACCAATTCGCTCGCCCTCGGGAGTCACACCCTGAGCGCTGAATACGCCGGCGACACCAACAACGACCCCTCGACCTCCGGCGCTGTCGTGGTTGCCATCAACACCGGCACCCTGACCTGGCAGTACGGCTACGACGCCATGGGCAGGCCCACCACGGTGCTGGACCCCAACGGCCTGGCGACCTACACCTACTACGACAGCCTGGGCCGTCCCATCCAGACCCAGCAGCCGGCGAACATCGGCAGCGCGACGCCAACGACCACGGGCTTTGCCTACAACGCCGCCGACGGCCTGACCCAGGTCACCGACCCGCGCAACCTGGCCACGACCTACAGCCCGAACGGCCTTGGTGACGTCACGGCCCAGACCAGCCCGGACACGGGTGCCAGCCAGTACACCTATGACGCCAAAGGCAACGTCCTGACCAAGACCGACGCCAGGGGCAAGCTGACCCAGTACAGCTACGACAACCTGGACCGCCTCAAAACCATCAGCTATGCCACGGGCACTGGGAGCGTCTTTGAATACGACGGTGGAACGACCCCAACACCGGCGACCGTAGGCGAACTGACCAAAATCACCGACGCCAGTGGCCAGGTGACTTACAGCTATGACAGCATGGGCCGCAAGACCGGTAAAACCCAGACCACGGGGGCTAAAACCTTCACCGTGGGCTACACCTGGGGGGATAGCGGAAGTGCGCTGGACAAGCTGACCGCAATCACTTACCCCAGCGGAACGCGTGTTAACTACAGCTATGACGCACAAGGTGTGGTTTCGGGCATCACGGTCAACCCGCCGAATGCCAATGGTGTGAGTACCAATACCGGTAGCACGCTGCCAATGTTGAATGCCATCACCACCAATGCGGAGGGCAAGATGACCGGCTGGACCTGGGCCAGCACCAAGACACAGGCCATCAGCTACGACGCCAACGGCCAGATCAGCGCGTACAACCTGGGTGACCCGACAACCACCGGCATTCGCCGTACCATTCTTCGTGACACCGCAGGGCGCATCACGGGTTACACCCATGTCAGCAATGGAAGCCCGGTTCCCGCAGTGGACCAAAGCTTTGGTTATGACAACCTGAACCGACTGATCAGCGCGACCTTGGGCAGCACGGCCATCCAATACAGCTATGACGCCACGGGCAATCGCACGGCCAAAGTCATCAGCGGCACCAGCTACCCCAACACCATCTCGGCCACCAGCAACAAGCTGACCCAGATTCAAGATGTGGGCGGTACGGCTACGGTGGTGCATGACGCCGCCGGCAATATCACGAGTGACGGTACCAATACCTATACCTATAGCGACCGGGGGCGACTGGCAACCATGACCAATGCGGGTGGTACGGTCACCTATAGCTACAACGCGCTGGAACTGCGGGTTGGCAAGACTGGGCCAACGGCGCTGGTGCCGACAGGTGCGACCTACTACGTCTATGACGAAGAAGGCAAGCTGCTGGGCGAGTACGATGCTAACGGCATTCCGCTCTACGAAACCATTTACTTAGGTCGTCCAGTGGGCGTGGTCAAGCAGACGGGGGCTGCTGCTGCCGGAAACATCGCGATTAGCCTCTACAACGTCTCGACCGATCAGCTTGGTGTGCCACGCATCATCACGCGCCAGAGCGATGAAGCGATTGCCTGGCGCTGGGACTCGGCCGAGGCATTTGGGGCCACGGCACCAGATCAAAACCCGAGTAGCCTGGGGACTTTCAGCTTTAACCAGCGACTCCCCGGACAGATGTTTGATGCCGAGAGCGGACTACTCCAGAACTGGCATCGGGAGTACAACTCCAGACTGGGTAGATACATGCAAAGCGACCCTATCGGCTTGGCCGGTGGAGTCAACACATTTGGCTACGTACAGGGCAATCCGTTAAGCCAGATTGATCCAACTGGGCTGTGCATTGGCCCTGTAGCGGCTGTGTGTGTCTGGCTTGCGGTAGAAGCACCTTGGGTGATCACAACAGCATCATTCGCCACCGGTGCTGGATATGGTTATGTCAATGGCGCAGTTCCTACAATTGCGGCAGTGCCCAATGCAGTCTCAAAATTGACGCCCGTGGCGCAGGCTGCGCAAACGTTAATGAAATCACCGGCGGCGGAACAATGCACACCAAGCATTGCTTTGGGGCTTTCTAAAATAGGCGAAGATGCGAATGCGCTTGGAAAATTTTCTAAGAGCGTTGGGGCTCTAAATTATCACCAATGGGAGGGCGCTGGTCTTGGGAAGTGGAATGGCCCTTTTGAACCATTTTTCAATCAAGCTGCTTCAAATGCAAAAACGATTCACTTTAATTTAGAGGGGATTAATGTAGCAGCGGCAGTTAAGGCGCCTATAGATTTTGGTATGCGCAATAATGTTACTAATTCTGAACTGGCGACAGTCCTCAACAATCAAAGTCTTTTTGAGAAAACATATTTCTATTTACGCGGCTTTCTACTTAAATGATGACCCACCAACGTATTGAGTTGCATGAAGCAATTGAGAGTTCTCGGAGTGGAGCGGCCACTATATGGGAGTATTCTGCTTCTCTAAGCGAGCTAATTATCCGTGTTACTTGGAAAAATAATGCGGAGAATATCCATCTCATTTGCAATGGTTGTACACGCATCGAATCCTCAGCTGCGTGGGGTCCTGTTGACTTTGAGGTTCAGAGATTCGAAAGTGATCGATTAATATTGATCGATCACAAAGCCAAGTTCTTTTTAGAGTGCGGATCGATACGAGCATTTCAAAATGTGCCGCCTCTATTCAATGGAGTTGTTGAAGGATAGTTGTCGAAGTCCACTGAGGTTTGACCCAGGGGTGTGGATTTCCGTGCTTGGTTGATCCGTTTTTCCATCAATGAGGAGCCACTGGTCGTGCCCTTCACACAAGACTGAAGAGCCACATTTCAGGGTTGTGATAGGGTCAAGCGACTGCGAAAAAGACGGATCCATCGACGCGAAACTCAACGCAGTATGGGGCAAGCTTCAGCACAATTCGATGCCGTGACCTTCTTTCACAACTATCCCATCTTGGCTAGTCTTGCGGTGCTGCTGGCCTCGCTTGTGATAGGGGCGATTGAACTTGAAATGATCAACGTGAAGCCGGCGGCGTGGTTCACTTGGTTCATCGGCGGGCTGGCGCTGATAGCCCCGCTTGGGGCGTCGTCCTATCCCACTCTGGTCAAGTGCTTATTAATCGTGGTCTTTCTAGGCGCGTATGGCTACGGCATCAGGTTCGTTCTAAAGAATCAGTCGCCAGGCTGAACTCCGGCGAGAACTGTGCTCATGGCTGAAGAGCCATGATGCCCGACGCCGGAATCGAACCGGCACGCCTTGCAGCGGGGGATTTTGAGTCCCCCGCACCCAGCCCTCAATAAGTCCCAGGCACAAAAATCCCGCTATCCACCGCCTTGATATCCGTTCGCCCGCAAAACGCCATGGTCAGGTCCAGCTCCTTGTGGATGATCTCCAGCGCCTTGGTCACGCCTTGTTCGCCCATGGCGCCCAGGCCGTAGAGGAAGGCGCGGCCTATATAAGTGCCTTTGGCGCCCAGGGCAATGGCCTTGAGCACGTCCTGGCCGGAGCGTATGCCGCCGTCCATATGCACTTCGATCTGGCTGCCGACGGCCGCGATGATCTCGGGCAGGCAGGAGATGGAGGACATCGCGCCGTCCAGCTGGCGGCCGCCGTGGTTGGAGACGATGAGCGCGTCGGCGCCTGAGTTGACGGCCAGTTTTGCGTCCTCAACGTCCTGTATGCCTTTGAGGATCAGCTTGCCGCCCCAGCGTTTTTTGATCCACTCCACGTCGCCCCAGTTCAGGGCCGGGTCGAACTGCTTGGCCGTCCATTCCGAGAGCGAGCCCATGTTCTCCACGCCTTTGACATGGCCGACGATGTTGCCGAAGCCGTGGCGCTTTGTGCCCAGCATGCCCAGGCCCCAGCGCGGTTTGGTCATGAGGTTGAGGATGGTGGAGAGTGTGGGTTTGGGCGGGGCGCTCAGGCCGTTTTTCAGGTCTTTGTGGCGCTGGCCGAGGATTTGCAAATCCAGCGTGAGCACCAGTGCCGAGCAATTCGCCGCCTTGGCGCGGTCTATCAGGCTTTCGATAAAGGCGCGGTCCTTCATCACATAGAGCTGGAACCAGAAGGGGTGGCGATCCGTGCCGGCGGCCACGTCTTCGATGGAGCAGATGCTCATGGTCGAGAGCGTGAAGGGGATGCCGAATTTTTTGGCGGCGCGGGCGCCCAGGATTTCACCGTCGGCGTGCTGCATGCCCGTGAGGCCCGTGGGCGCGATGGCGACCGGCATGGCGACCGGCTGGCCTATCATGGTGGTGGCCGTGCTGCGGTTTTCCATGTTGACGGCGACGCGCTGGCGCAGCTTGATCTTCTGGAAGTCGCTTTCATTGGCGCGGTAGGTGCTTTCGGTCCACGAGCCGGAATCGGCGTAGTCGTAGAACATGCGGGGCACGCGTTTTTTGGCCAGGACGCGCAGGTCTTCAATATTGGTGATCACGGGCACGGTGATAGTCTCCTTGGTCGCCCAATGCTAAGGGTTTGGGCAGTCCGGCGATTGAATAAATTTTGCCGGGCTTCAAATTATTTCAACAAGGGTACGCCGGCCACGGCCGTCCCTCTACCAGCTGCCGGAAGCCCCGCCGCCGCTGCTGGAGCCGCCCGACGAGCTCCGGCTGCTGGAACTGGAGCTGGAGCTCGAACTGCTGCCCGATGAACTGCCGCCCCCGCTGCTGGTGCTGACGCTGCCCGGGAAGAAGCCAAACAGCATGGCCAGGCCGGCCGCGATCCCAGTGGGCAACCAGGATTCCAAGTCTATAAAAAGCAGGTCGGGTGGATTCTGGAAAGCCACATAGCCCACGATGGCGGCCACTAGCGCGCAGCGCACGCCGAACTCCAGCAGGCTGCGCTTGAAGGCCATGTAAGCACCCGCACCGATGATGCCCAGCAGCAGGCAGGCAACAGCGCCCCCTGCGACGTAGAGCAGACCCAGGCCGAAGCTGTTGGCGCCCACCGCATAGGCCATGCCGGCCATCAGGCAGATCACCAATGCGATACCGCCGACCACCCTGCGCAGGGTGCGCGAGCGGCCACAGCCGAAACCCAGCGCAAACGCCAGCGGTACCGGGAAAGTCAGCAAGACGACCGCCAGGCCGGGCGCCTTCAGGGCGGCGGCCGCCACCAGCGGCAGGGCGGCGGCCACGCCCATCGTCACCGGCCACTTCCATTTCCACTTGCGGTGCGCGCGAGCCGCACCTACGGCGAAACCCCATAGCAAGGAGGCCAAAAAAGCCCAGCCAAAGGGCGTGACGCCGCGGCCCGTGTCTTCCACGGGCTGCGCGTCGCCGCGGACCGCGGCGCCTATGTGGTCGATGGCCGCTTGCAGCCCGCCCGCGTAGTCCCTGGCCTGAAAACGTGGCTTCATCTGCTCGTCGATGATGCGGCCCGCCAGCACGTCGGGCACGCTGCCTTCCAGGCCCTGGCCGACCTCGATGCGCATGCGCCTGTCCTCTGTGGCGACCAGGATCAGGATGCCGTCATCGCGCTTCGTGTCACCCAATTTCCAGGCCTCGAACACGCGCATGGCGTATTCCTCAATGGCATCTTCCCCCGTGGTCGGCAACATGAACACGACCACCGCCGCGCGCGTGTCTGCCTCGAGCGCCAGGATCTGTTCGTTCAAGCTCGCGATCTGCGTGCTGTTCAGAGTGCCGGTGGTGTCGACCACGCGCGCGCTGTAGCGCGGCACGGGCACCTTTATGGCGTCGGTCGGCACGGCTATCTGCGCAGCGTCGGTCGGGGTTGCAATTTGCGCGGCGTCGGCCGCTTCGGCTGTTTGTGCGGTGTCTGTCGGCACGGCCATTTGCCGGGCGCCGGCGCTCAGCATGCACAGCGCCGCACAGAGTACAAGCAGGGTTTGGAAGAGGCGCCTCGTTACCGGGGGAGGCAGGGATGCCGGGGATGGCAGGGCGGTTTGGCGTTGGGGCATGCGGATGGCTGAGGGTCAACGTTTGGCGGCCGCGCCGCCACGTGCGCTGGCCTCGCGCACCCCGGCGCCGCGCACTTCGAATTTGATCTCGTCGGCGACCTTGCCGCCGGCATCGAGCAGCTGCACCACATGCCGGCCCGGCCAGGGCAGCCACTGGGCTTGCGGGCCGCGCGCGAACTCCTTGCCGTCCATCAGCCAGCGTGTGCCGCGGCCTTCGGCGCTGAAGCTGATGCGCTGGTGTTTGGGCGGGATGTCCGGATCCAGCGCGATGATGGTGCCCGAGGCCGGGGCGGTGATGCGGGGCGGGGCGTCGGGCTCGGCCGCCGTTTTTTTGCCTGGCCTGGAGGCCTTGGCCGGGCCGAAATCGCCGGTGCTGGAATTCGCGGCAAACATTGCCTGTTCCGTGCCCTGGATAAACCATTCGCTGCGCGCCGCCTCCAGCGGCGTGCCGCCCTGATTGCCGAACTGCGTGCGGCTTTGCACCAGGCCGGCGGGCGGTGTGGGCGCGCGGCTGCGTTCTGTCCTGTGCAGGTAGTTCATCAGCGCCGCCCAGATGGGCGCCGCGCCGCTGGTGCCGCTCACGTCCCACATGGGGGCGCCGCTGGCATTGCCCACCCACACGCCCACGGTGTAGCGCTGCGAAAAGCCCATGGCCCAGTTGTCGCGCATGTCCTTGCTGGTGCCGGTTTTGACGGCCGTCCAGAAGCGCGTGGCCAGCACGCTGTCGGTGCCGAAGGTGCGCGCGCGCGCCAGCGGGTCGGCCATGATGTCGGTGGCGATAAAGGCGGCGCGCGCGTCCAGCGCCGGCTTGAAGACGGGCTTGGGATTTTTCGCGAGCGAGGGCGCGCTGTAGCGCCCGCCGTTGGCCAAGGTGCGGTAGGCATTGGTAAGCGACAGCAGCGAAACCTCGCTGCTGCCCAGCGCCAGGCTGTAGCCGTAGTAGTCGCCCGATTCCTTGAGCGGCAGGCCGACGGCCTTGAGCTGTTTGTGGAAGGCGTCGGGCGAGACCATGACCAGCGTGCGCACGGCCGGCACATTGAGCGAAGCGCCCAGCGCGGTGCGCGCCGACACCAGGCCCTTGAATTGCCGGTCGTAGTTTTGCGGGATGTAAAGGCCGCCCGAGGTCTGTATCTGCGAGGACGAGTCTTCGAGCAGCGAAGCCGCGGTGATGCGGCGTTCGGCCATCGCCTGCGCGTACAAAAAGGGCTTGAGCGTGGAGCCGGGCTGGCGTAGCGCCAACACGCCGTCGACTTCGGCCGCGTCGCTCAGTTCACCCGAGGAGCCCACCCAGGCCAGCACCTCGCCCGTGGCATTGTCCAGCACCACGATGGCGCCGTCTTCGACGTGGCGGCCGCGCAGCTCGCGCAGCTGCTGGGTGAGAGTTTGCACGGCGAAGCGTTGGAGTGGGGCGCGAACGGTGGAGGCCAATGCCCGGGGCGCGTTAGCCCGGCCCTGGGTGTTGCCGGCCTGGGCGGCTACCAGCCTGCGCGCCAGATGCGGCGCCACGCCCTCACTCGCGTCAAAAGCCTTGCGCTGCAGCGCGGCGCTGGCAAACAAATCCAGGCCCGTGCAATCCACCTTGGCGGGTGCTTGCATGACCTTGAGCACACCGCAGGCACGCTGCGAGACCTGCGCCGCCTTGGCATTGGGTGCGCGCACCAGCGCGGCCGCGATCGCCGCCTCGCGTTCGTCCAGGCCGTGCGCGGCCTTGCCGAACAGCGTGCGGCTCAGCGCGTCTATGCCCACCATCTCGCCGCGAAACGGCACCAGGTTGAGGTAAGCCTCCAGGATCTGGTCCTTGCGCCAGCGCGCTTCCAGCACCTGGGCCGAAACGGTTTGGCCGACTTTCTGCGTGAGGCTGCGCCCGCCCGCGCCGGCGCGCCAGTCTTCATCGAGCAGCCCGGCCAGCTGCATGCTGATGGTGGAGGCGCCGCGGGTCTTGGTGTTCCACAGATTGCCCCAGGCCGCGGCCGAGACGGCGCGCCAGTCCACGCCGCTGTGTTCGTAAAAACGCTTGTCCTCGCTGAGGACCAGCGCTGTGCGCAGGGCCGGCGATACATCGGGCAAGGCAACCCACTGGCCGCGCCGCACAGCCTTGTCGGTGCGCAGGCGCTGCAGCAGCTCGCCGTTGCGGTCCAGCACCAGGGTCTCTGAGGGTTTGAAGTCGCGTTTGACTTCGTCGAAGGTGGCGACGGCATGGGCGGGGCAGGCGCAACTCATCAGGAACGAAAAGACAAGCAAACCTGCCTTGAAACTATTCTTCACCTGTATTTCCATACGCTTTACCTGCAACTTCGCATTCGGATTTCTTAATCTGTGTAAATCTGCGTAATCTGCGGATAAAAAAATCATCCACAGATTACGCAGATTTACGCAGATTGAAGATAAGACGTTTGTATTCGAGGCTTGGCGCGCCGAAATTAATCAAGAGTGCCTTTTGAAGTTTGGCGGCTTTTAGATAGTTGATGACTTGTGCCTCTTCAGTCCCCGATAGCCTATTGAGAGCTTTCAACTCTACGATAACTTCGCCAAAACAAATGAAATCTGAACGATAGACAGTGGACAGCGTAACGTTGCGGTAATGAATGGGTAGGGCAGCTTCCCGTTCAAATGCAATCCCCCGTTGTTGAAACTCCCAGGCAAGTGCTTCCTGATAGACGGGCTCCAGAAAGCCATGACCAAGTTCAGTATGAACAGCCATGGCGGCACCAATGACCGCGAAAGTTTGTGTATCACGCTTGTCTGTATCTGCGTTCATCTGCGGATTCATCTCCCGGAAAGGGGCTGTCATACCGCCAACCCCAGCTTGGTCGCCGCGCCAAAAAGCTGCAGCAGCTGCGCCTGCCAAGGCCCTTCGGCCTCCACGGCGGTCTGCACCAGCACGGTCTGGGTCACGCGGTCCACCAGCACGCGCTGGCCGTGGTGGCCGTTCATCATCATCCAGCTGCCGTCGGCCTTGGGGTGCCAGAAGAAATTCTTGTAGCCGAAGTAGCGCATGGCCGTGCCGTGCCGGCCCTGGGTATCGGCGGCCGACCAGGAGGAACATTCGTCTATCCATTTTTTGCTGACGACCTGGCGGCCTTCGATGGCGCCGTTCTGCGCGATCAGCTGGCCCAGCCGGGCCCAGTCGCGCAGCCGCGCGCCAAAACCTATGCAGTTGAACTCCTTGCCTTTGCTGTCGCACAGCCAGCTGGCGCCGCCCTCGGCGCCCAGGGGCTGCCACAGGGCTTGCTCACAAAAGGAGGCCAGGGGCTGGCCGGTGACCTGGCGAATCACCATGCCTATGGTCAGCGGGCACAGCTCGTTGTAGTTGTAGCGGGTGCCGGGCGGCTCCTGCACGGTATTCCAGCCGCGCACCACGGCTTCCAGGTCGGTGTTGGCGCCGGAGAAGGCGCGCGGGTAGATGGTGGGGTTGTCGCGGTCGTGCAGTATGGCCGCGCCGCTGGACATATTCGCCAGGTGGCGCAGGGCAATGCCGCCGTGCAGCGTGCCCTTGAGGTCCTCGACATACATCTGCGGCGTGTCGTCCATGGAGCGGACCAGGCCGCGGTCCAGGCAGATGCCCAGCAGCAGGGAGGTCACGCTCTTGGCCATGGACCAGCTGGTCAAACGCATCTCGGGCTTGCGATCGAACTGGTAGGACTCCAGCAGCACCTGGCCTTTGCGCGCCACCAGCAGGCCGCTCACCGGCCAGGCCTTGAGGTAGTCCGCCGCCGATTCCGCGACCGGCGCAAAGGCCTTGAGGTTGTCAGCCGAGGCCACGACTAAGGAAGAAGCCTGCGCCGGCGCGGCGATGGGCCGCGCGCGGAACATGGCCTCATAGCCGCCCGAATAATTGCCGATGCGGTAGTCCTTGTCGGTCCAGCTGCGGTTGGGCCCCCAGCCCGTGGGATAGCCCAGGCTGCGCTGCCAGTCGGCGGCGGCCGCGGCCGCCACGCGCGGCAGGGCAATGCCTGCTGCGAGCGAAGCGGCTACGGCGCGGCGCTGGATCATTTCGCGGCTTCCACCTTGACCCGCGCATTCGGGAATTCACCGAACATCTCGGGCGCGTACATGGCTTCCACGCGGCTGGGCGGCAGCGCGAAGTCGCCGACGTTGTTCAGGCGCACGGTGTATTCCATCTTGACCACGCCCTTGGGCAGGTATTCGTAATAGCTGCGGAAGGCCTCGAAGCTGCGCTCTTCAAACGCGGGCCAGCCGGTGCCGGTCTTTTTCTCGCCGCTGGTGGCGATTTCAGAATCGCGGCCCAGGCCGCCGCCCAGGATGGTCGCGCCGCCGGGCACCGGGTCGCTGATCACCACCCAGGTCATGTCGGCGCTCGCGTTGACTTCCAGCGAGATGCGCACCACGTCGCCGCGGGTGTAGACACCCTTGACGGCCTGCTCCACCGGCGTGATGGTCTTCTTGATCTGGTAACCGGCATTAAACGGTTCCTTGAGCTGGATGGCCGCGATGGACTGCAGGGTGAGCCAGGGCTTGCCCGGGCCCTGGTGGGTCACCGTCAGCGTGTCTTTCGCGGCGCTGCCCCAGGGCAGGAACATGCTGTTGTTGCGCAGGTTGCCGGGCGAGGCGGGTGCGCCGAAGAAGGTGGTCTGGTTGGGCGCGCCGGCCGCGTCCGTGGTCTTGACGCGGTCGACCTTGGCCCACTCCACGCTGGCCGCACTCGCGGCGGCCGCGGCCAGTGTGGCCTTGGTCACGCCGGCCACCGGCGTGGCTTCAAACTTCGCCGAGAACTTGTCGAGTGCCAGGCCGCCCCAGAGGTTGGCCGTGGTGGTGTGCCATGCGCCTTTTTGCTGGCGCGCGATAAAGCCGTTGGCCAGGCGCCCCATGTCGTCCTTCCAGGCCGGGTCGTCCATCACGGCCAGCATCAGGCGCGCGGTGTTGACGTCGCCGTTGGTCATCAGCCACCACCAGTAGTCGTCCTTCTCGGTGCTGAAGACCAGCTTGGTGCCCTGGAAGGACAGGCGCGAGCGCAGCACCTGGTTGGCCTCGGCGATGCGCTGCTCGCGCTGCGGCGCGTCGGCCACACGCTTGAGGATGTTGAGCCAGTCGATCACCGCATGCGTGGGCCACTGGTTGGGCGCGATGGTGATGCTGCCCAGCATGCGGCCCTGGGCCTTGCCGTAGCGCGACAGCGCCTCCAGCGCGGCCAGCTTGCGCACGTCCAGGTCCTTGCGCGGGCTCCAGAAATCGCGCTGGATCCGGCCTTCCACGAATGCGATCAGGCCGCGCTCCATGGGCGCGCGGGCCTCGTCGGGCAGGGCAAAAGCCGGGTTGATGCCCGAAGCTTCGTGCGTGGCGGCCAGCAAATAGGCCGTCAGCGCATCACTGCCGCGGTTGGCTTCGCCGTCGCGCGGCGGGAAGTAGTTGGCCAGGCCGTCGCTGTCGAGGTAGGTGGGCAGTTGCGCCAGCACGGTCTGCCAGAGCTTGCCGTCGCGCAGGCCCACGGCCTTGCTGGTTTTCTGCTCCAGGCAGATAAAGGGGTACATCGCGAAGTAATCGCGCACGCCGTCCATGCCTTCGGCCAATTTGGGTTGCAGCGACATCTTCAGGCCGCCGCGGCCCGGCAGGGCGTCGGCCGGCGGGTTCACGTCCAGCGTGAAGCTTCCGTCGACCTGCACCAGCGTGGCCTGCTGCACCGTCAGCGGCACAGCGGGGATGATGCGCTGGCGCGCCTTGAGGCCATCGCGCGCGCCGCTGATGGTGTCTTTCGCCTCAATCTCCCACAGGATGGCTTCGGCGCGCGTGAGCGCGAGTTGCGCGGGTGCGGTGACCATCCAGGCCACCTCGCGCGCCTCGCCGGCGGGGATGTCCACGGTCTGCGGTTTCAGGTCGAGCAGGGTGGCGCGCGGGCTCACTTCGACCTTCATCGCGGCCTTGGTGGTGTTGCGCAAGGTCAGCTGCGCGCGGAACTGGTCGTCCTCGCGCACCAGCGGCGGCAGGCCGCTGATGATCTGCAGGTCCTGCGTGGCACGTATGGAGGTCTGGCCGGTGCCGAAGAGGCCGGTGCCGGCATCGGCCACCGCGACGATCTTGAAGGTCGTCAGCGCGTCATTGAGCGGCACCGTCACCACGGCCTGGCCCTTGGCGTCCAGCACCACACTCGGGTTCCACAGCAGCAGGGTTTCCAGCAGCTCGCGCGTGTTGCTGCGCCCGCCGCCGCCGCCGGCCGCCACGGCTTTGCGCCCGTAGTGCCTGCGGCCTATGATTTCCATCTGCGCGGTCGAGGTCTCCACGCCCCAGGAGCGGCGCTGCAGCATCGCGCCCAGCAAATCCCAGCTGTCGTTGGGCATCAGTTCCAGCAGCGCCTGGTCCACCGCGGCCAGCGCCACTTCGGCATTGGCGGCCGGCTGGCCGTTGGGCAGCTTGGCCGTGATGGTGACTTTCGCCTGGCCGCGCACCGCGTAGCTTTCCTTGTCGGCCTTCACGCTCACCTCAAGCTGGTGGGCCTTGGTGCCCACGCGGATTTCCGCCACGCCCAGGCGGAAGGCTGGCTTGCTCAAATCAACCAGCGCGGTGGGCGCCACGTATTCGCGGCCTTCGTACCAGAAGGAGGTCCACCATTCGCGCGGCGCCTTGTAGCCCCAGGTGAAGAAGCTGTACCAGGGCACCTCGCGCAGCCGGCCGCGCAGGGCCAGCACGCTGACGTACACATTCGGGCCCCAGCCGTCCTTGATCTGCAGGTTGACGGTCGGGTCCTGGCCGTTGAGCTGCACCACCTGGGTTTCGATCACGCCTTCGCGTTCAATCGCGACCAGGGCCGTGGCGAAGCGGAAAGGCATGCGCACCTGGAACTTGGCGGTCTCGCCGGGCTGGTAGCTTTTCTTTTCGGGCAGCACGTCCATGCGGTCGTGGTCTTCGCCGCCGAACCAGAGCTCGCCCTGGCGCGTGACATAGACATTGCTGGCGGCCTGGATGCTGTTGCCGTCCTTGTCCTTGGCCGTCACGATGAGTTCCACCTCGCCCGGCTCGCCGAGCTTGGTGTCGCACAGCAGCAGGCCGCGCGAGTCGCTCTTGCCGCTGCAGACGCTGCCGAGGTCCTTGGTCTCGGTCTTGTTGTCATAGGTGTAAAAGCCGCCCACCATGCGCTTGCGGCTGGTGGTGGTGATGCGCGCCACGGCTTTCACTTCCAGCGACACATCGGCCGCGGGTTTGCCCGTGAGGTCCAGCGCCAGCGCCTGGAAGCGTATCTTCTGGCTGCTCGAGACCCAGCCCTCGGTCTTGATGCCGGCCACCACGGCAGCCGGCCAGACGGTGGAGACGCTGCGTATCGTCTGCACCTCGCCGTTGGGGTCGGCATAGCTGGCTTCCATCAGCAGCTCCTGCGGCTGCCTGTGCGCGGGAATGTCGTTGATCGTGAGCTTGCCCGCGCCGTTGCGGTCCAGCGTGAGCGGCAGCTTGTCGGCGATCACGCGCTGGTCCTGTGAGGCCGTGCGTTCTTCGTTGTCCTGGTTGCCGCCGCTGTCGCGGTTGTTGCGCGGCGGCATGAAGTTGAATTCCTCATAGTCGCTGTAGCTCAGGGATTTGGCGCGCACCAGCGCCGACACACGCACCGGCAGGTTGACGGCGCCGCCGCCCGAGACGTAGTTGATCTGCACGTCGGTGGGCACGGACTTCACATTGATGAGCGCCTTCTTCTCGGAAGGGTTGATGCGGCCTTCGAGCACCGGCAGGCGGAACTCTTCCACGCGGAACTGCCCGCTGGTGAAGCTGCGGGCACGGTTGCCGCGGCCCTTGCCGCTGTCGTTCGGGGCCTTGAGCTGCACTTCGTAAATACCCAGCTTGGCGGCCGGCGGGATCGCAAAAGTGTTCTCGGCGCTCAGGCCGCCGGTGGCCGTCTTGCGCCAGCTGATGGGCTGGGTGTATTGCTGGCCGCTGCCCACATGGGTGACGACCAGGGTGGCCGGCGTGCCCTCGGGCAGGCCGAAGCCCTTGCTGGTTTCGGTGCGCAGCACATGTTTCATGGACACGGTCTCGCCGGCGCGCAGCAAGGTGCGGTCAAAAATCGTGTGGGCCCGCTCGTCGGGCATAGGGTCGCGGCTGGTCGGCACATTAAAGCGCCAGGGCTCTATGCCCTTGTGCCAGTCGCTCCAGGTAAAGGCCAGGTCTTCGACGCCGGCCACCGTGCTGCGCGCGCTGACGAAGTAGGCGTCGCGGGAGTCACTGCCCGCGCAGTGTGGCGGCTCCGACGAGAGGTCGGCGAAGTTCGCGATGCCCTGCGCATTGGTCGCGGCCTTGGCGACTTCGGTGCCATTGCAGCCCGAGACCCGCACCGTGGCACCCGCCACCGGCGTGCCCTTGTCGAGTGTGGTGACCCAGGCCAGCGAATTTTCGCGGCCCAGCTTGAAATGCACGCCCAGGTTGGTCACCAGGGCCGAGGTGCGCACATACATGGTCCGGCTCGCGCCGTGGCGCTCGTCCAGCAGCGAGGTGCCGAGTTTTTGCGAGGCGATCTCGACCACGTGAAAACCGGGCGCCAGCGGGATGCCGACGACCTCAAAGGGGCGCGGGTCGCCGCCCACGGGCTTGGGCAGGTCCAGCGTCTTCACACCGGCCTGGCCGCCCAGCAAGGACAGCATGCGCGACTGCACATAGTCCTTGCCCTGCGAGTCCAGTGCCTTGGGCAGCGGGCCCTTGATGTCGGCGGCGGCCGCCTTGCGCGGAATCTCGTACTCGTCATAGCGCTGCACCTTGCGGAACCAGGCAATGATGTCGGCGTCGGTGCGCGGCTGCAGGTCGCTGACTTTGCCGGCGCCCGGGGCCAGGCCCTTGACCTGCAGGGCCGCTTCCACATTGCGCAGCGTGACCGGCAGCAGGGCCGGGTCGCCGGGTTTGGTATTGGGTTCGGCAAAACGCTCAACGATGCCGAAGGGCGAGGCGGCGAATTTCGCCAGCGGCGGCATCGCGCCCGTGGCCACCTTCAGCGGAAAGCTGTCGGCATTGCGCAGCGTGCGGCCCGAGGCGTCCTTGAAGTTGCTGGGCAGTTCAAGCGAGAACTGGGCCTGCTCAGGAAACAGCGGCTTGAAGGTGATGTTGGTGACCACGTTGTCACCGTCGCTGTTACCCTCTTCAAAAGAAGGCTTGAGCGTGTCCTTGTCGCCTTTGAGGCGTATCCCCTCGGCCAGCTTGCGCGGCACGGGCGCGTTGAAGGACAGGCTCATGGGCCGCATCGGCAGGCAGGCCGACTGCGCGTTCTCGCGCTCGCAGCTGAAGGACGCCGAGAAGGGCTCGCGCACCTGGAAGTTGTAGCGTTTTTCGACCGAGTTGGGCACACCGCTGGGTGTGCTCACGCCCTTGCCGTAAACCAGCTGCAGCTTGCTGGCCGAGCTCAGGCGCCGGTTGCAGGCCAGGGTGACGTAGCGCAGCGGCTCGCCGGCCGCGGCCTTGTCCAGACCCTGGGACTTGAGCAGCTCCTCGCGCTCCTTGCCGTCGATCAGCTTGACGGGCACGCGCTCGCCCAGGCCTTCAACGGCGCACCAGACGTTCTCGCGAACGCTTTGCAGCGTGGCCGGGCCGTTGAGCTGCAGCAGGAAGTACTGCTCTTCGTCGATGCGCTGGTAGGTGCCGGGGCGCAGGTTCTGGATGAACGGGCCGCCGGTGTTGAACTTGTAGGAAGAGGGGCCGGCCACAGGCAGGCCCTTGGGCGACTTGAAGGTGCCGACCAGGTTGACTGTGCAGCTCACGCCGGGCGGCAGGTCGTTCTCGAATTCAAACGCCCATTCGCGCTCGTTGACCCAGCGGCCCGAGCCCTTGGTGGCCTGGGCGTCGCTGCAGCTCAGCGACAGCGGGGCGGGCGCTTTCGGGTCGCCAAAATTGACGGCGCCTTCATCGAACTTGGCGACGATCTGCCGCACGCGCGCGACCTCGCCCTGGGGCGAGAGGCTGGTGACTTGCAGGGCATGGGCATGCAGCGAAGCCGCCGCGATCAGTGCCAGGGCGGCTTTTTTCATTATTTGGCTCACGTTTCCTTCTCCTTCGGGAAGCCAGAGCGTAGCTGATTTATATGTAACAAAATATGTACGATGAAGGGGGGAAATGCAGGGTGGATGTCGGGGTGGCTTTTCACCGGGCCTTGGTGTCCCTTCCTCTGGGGACGAGTCGCGATCCACAGATTTACCCAGATAAGAGATGATGATGCGAATCTTGTTGAGCGCGTGAAAGTCGCAGCGCGAGCACTCAATCTGATGACAGGCGCCTTGCCCCCCATCTGCGTTCAGTTGCGCAATCGGCGGACGATTTTTTATCCGCAGATTTCGCAGATTTACGCAGATAAGACAACCGAAGTAAAAACTAGCCTGCCCGGCATATGGAGATAAGGACGAAGATCAGTTTCAACCCCCTGAGCACAAAACGCCTTGTTTTCAATCTGCGTAAATCTGCGTAATCTGCGGATAGCTTTTTTGTCCCGAGGGGGCACAGATGAACGCCGATAGAGACATTGATGAGGCAAAGTCGTGTATCCAACCTCATTGGGTCACCAAAGTCCAGCTGACACTCTTCACATTTCTTGGGAGCACGCAGTGCCAAACACAAATCCCTCACCAGGCCTTTCATCCCTCAAGTCCCTGTTCGCCTACAAGGCCTGGGCCAACAAGGAGCTGTTCGCGGCGCTTGCGGGTGTGGATGCGGCGGCCTATCCCGCCCAGGCGCACAAGGCCATCCGCATCCTGAACCATGTCTATGTGGCGGACAGCATCTTCCAGGCGCACCTGGAGGGCCGCGCCCATGGCTATACCGCCACCAATACGAAAGAGACGCCTGCGCTGGAGGCCCTGGCGGCGGCGGTCCAGGCACTGGATGCCTGGTATCTGGCCTACGCCAGCGGCCTTTCGCCGGCGGCGCTGCAGGAAGAGGTCCGGTTTACCTTCACCGACGGGGACTCGGGCCGGATGCGCCGGGAGGAGATCCTGCTGCACATCATTACCCACGGCGGTTACCACAGAGGCGCGGCGGGTGAGGTCATCAGCGGCGCGTCGGTGGCGCCTCCGCGTGATTTGTACACCCGGTTTTTGCATGCGAGCGAGCCCGGGCGCCGACAATAAGCAGCACCCACGCATGATGGGCTGTACACACACAGGGAGTCAGTGATGAAAAAAGAGCCAACCCTTGCCGGCGCCGGTTTTTCCGTGCTGCGCGGCGCCTGCGTGGCATGCCTGCTGATGCCCGTGCTCTCATGGGCCGGCGGCGCGGAATTTGCGTTGCGCTGGAGCAGCGGCGGGCCGGTGTCCGCCGAGGAGGCCGTGGCGGTGATGGGCCTGGAGGGCGGCCGCAAGGTCACGGAGTATGAGGTGGAGTACTTCACGGTGTCGGCGCCGCCGGTGCTTACCGACCCGCCGGCAATCGGCCGCAGGCGCATCCGGTCCGACGGCAAGGTCGAGCTGACGCTGAAATACCGCAGCCCGCAGCCCTTCGGCAGCGGCTTTGATACGGAGGCTGCCTGCGCCCTGGGGAAAAACACCAGCGTCAAGCAGGAAACCGATATTTCGGTGCTGCAGACGCTGCAACCCGGCCGGGCCTATTCGATTTCCTGTGAGCGTGAAGCGAAGAAGACGCTTGATTTTCCCGAAACCATGCGCGCGAAGGCGATGGGCTGCAAGAACCGCATGAAACGGGTGGCCGTCGGCGGGTTCAAGGTGGAGGAGTGGCAACTCCCCCAGGGCCGGCTTCTGGAAGTGTCCATGCCGGGGAGTGACACACCGCAAGACCTCGCGCTCTTTATGGCCAAGGTCAAGCCCTTGCTGGACAAGGGTGTGGTGGTCGTGGACCGTAGCAAGACCCAGGCGGGAAGTGGTTGCAGCTAGGATTTACGCAGGTTAAAGAGCAGGACTACCGGGCAAGCGCGACCGCATCGGCACCCGCCGGGTAGTGCAGCGTCCCGTCCGCATCGTTCACGGCACGCCACACCGCCTGCGCCACGTCTGCCGCGGTGGTCACGGCCGTCATCGTTCCCAGTGAGGCAAAAATGCTTTGCGCGAATGGTGCATAGGCTTCGGGAATCAGGCCCTGCATGCGTTCGGCCCCGTTCGCGGTGAAGCGCGTGCCCGGCCCGTAACCCGGCTCGACCAGCTTCACGTTGACGTTGAAGGGCGCCAGCTCCAATGCGAGCGACTCGGTAAAACCGGTGATCGCCGTCTTGCTCGCGGTATAGGCGGCCACCAGCGGCATGGGCGCCAGCGTCACGGTGGATGTCACGTTGACCACCAGGCCGGCCCGGCGGGCGCGGAACTGCGGCAACACGGCCTGGGCCATGGCCATCATGCCGAAAGTGTTGGTTTCGAAGATCTCGCGCACCGTGGCCATGGGCGTCGCCTCGAAGGCGCCGAAGAGGCCCAGGCCGGCGTTGTTCACGAGGACGTCGATAGGGCCGGCGGCCTCGATCGCCGCGGCGATGCTCTCGGGCCGGGTCACGTCCAGCGGCAGCACGCGCAAGTGTTCCGAAGGCGGCAGCACCTCCGTTCGCGGCGTCCGCATGGTGGCAATGACCCTCCAGCCCTGGGCGTGGAAGTGGCGCGCGGTTTCCAGGCCGTAGCCGGAAGAACAACCGGTGATCAGAATGGTTTTCATGCTGTGTTTCCTTGGGTGTGGGTTTGAGGTGGCGTAACGATATCGCTCAGAGACAGGACTTACTACAATTCAGAGTCCGTAATTAATTGGCAAAAGTCCGGATATGGTTGACCCCCTCGCTGAAGTCATCGCGCTGCTCAGGCCGCGCGCCGTGTATTCCAAGGTGATCAGCGGCGCTGGTGCTTGGGCCGTGCGCTATGCGGAATTCGGCCAGCCGAGCTTCTGCACCATGCTGGAGGGCGAATGCGTCCTGGCCGTGGACGGGCAGCAGCCCATCACGCTGGTGGCCGGCGATTTTTTGCTGATGCCGGCCACTCCCGGGTTCACGATGTCCGCGGTGGCGCCGGCCGCTCCCGTGTGGATCGATCCCAAGGCAGGGCCTGCGCCCGAGGGTGAAATTCGCCATGGCAATCCTGAAGGCCCGCCCGACGTGCGCATGCTGGGCGGCTATTTCGCTTTTGATTCACCCGATGCGGCCCTGATGGTCTCGCTGCTGCCGGCCGTGTTGCATGTGCGCGGCATAGGGCGGCTGCCGCTGCTGGTGCAGCTTGTGAGGGAGGAGTCCACGGCGCAGCGGCCCGGCCGTGAGCTGGTGCTCGGGCGGCTCATCGAAGTGCTGCTCATCGAAGCGCTGCGTGGCGCGCCCACCGAAGGCGCTCCGCCGGGACTGCTGCGCGCCCTGGCCGACACCCGGTTGGCCGCCGCGATGCGGCACATGCACGGCGAGCCCGCGCGCGCATGGACAGTGGTGGAGCTCGCGAAGACGGCGGCGCTGTCGCGGTCGGCTTTCTTTGAGCGCTTCTCGCGCGCCGTGGGCCTGCCGCCCATGGAGTACCTGCTGGCCTGGCGCATGGCCATCGCGAAAGACCTGCTCAGCCGCGGGGACGTCGCGCTGGTCGAGGTGGCCGAGCGCGTGGGTTACAGCTCGGCCAGTACCTTCAGCACCGCGTTCAGCCGCCATGTGGGACAGGCGCCAGGTCGCTATGCGCGGCGGTCCCCGGCGTGATGGCGCCCGCTCCGGATCCTGCGGCGCGTCTATCAACATTCGCAGGACGGTGTAGCCTACGCCCATGGATTCCCTGATCACCGCCTCCTCGCGCGCGCTGGCCGCCGGTGACGCGCTGGGCGCGCTCAAGCGGGTGGCGCTGCGCGACGATCCGCCGGCGCTGGCCTTGCGCGGCATTGCTATGGCCCAGCTCGGTGAGCACCCGCGCGCGCGTGAACTGCTGCGGCGCGCGGCGCGCGGCTTCGGCGCGCATGAGGCCTTGTCGCGTGCCCGCTGTGTGGTGGCCGAGGCCGAGGTGGCGCTGGCCATGCGCGACTTCACGGGCTCGCCGCGCGCGCTGGCGGCGGCCTCCGCCACGCTGGACGCGCATGCCGACCATGCCAATGCGCTGCAGGCCTGGCTGGTCACGGCGCGCCGGTTTTTATTGCTGGGCCGGCTTGAGGAGGCCAGGGCCGCGCTGGCGCGGCTTGATGCGCGCGGCCTCAGGCCCTCGCTGAGGGCGGTGGCTGAAATGACCGCGGCCGAGCTGGCGCTGCGTTCGCTGCAGGTCGGCGAGGCGCGCCTGGCGCTGGCGCGTGCGCAGGCGGCGGCCGAACGCGCGCAGGTGCCTGCGCTGCAGGCCGAGGTGGCGGAGGCACGCGCCGCGCTGGACAGGCCCGCGGCCCGGCGGCTCACTTCGGGTGGCGAGCAGGCGCTGCGCCTGGATGAGGTGTCGGCGCTGCTGGCTTCGGATGCGCTGGTGGTCGATGCCTGCCGGCATGGGGTTGGTGCCGGCGGGCAGTGGCGGCCGCTGGCGCGCCGGCCTGTGCTGTTTGCGCTGGCCCGGGCACTGGCCGAAGCCTGGCCCGGCGATGTGGAGCGCGAGGCCTTGATTGCGAAGGTGTTTCGCACCAGGCACCCTGACGAGACACACAGGGCGCGCCTCAGGGTGGAGATAGGCCGGCTGCGCGCGCTGGTCAAGCCGCTCGCGGCGATTGAGGCGACCGGCCGGGGTTTTATCCTGAGGCCGCTGGGTGGGCGCGACGTGGCCGTGCTGGCGCCGCCGCTGGACGGCGACCAGGCCTCGCTGCTGGCGCTGCTGTCGGATGGCGCGGCCTGGTCCACCTCGGCCCTGGCGCTGGCCCTGGGCGCCAGCCAGCGCACGGTGCAGCGCGCGCTGGCCGAGTTGGAAGGCGAGCAGCGGGTGCGCTCCCTGGGCCGGGCGCGGGCCCAACGCTGGCTGGCGCCGCCGCTTGCGGGATTCACGACGATCTTGTTACTCCCCGCTGCGCTGCCGATTGGATAGAGTTGTCTCCATGGCGTCGATGGACGGCGCGACAAGGAAGCACGATGACAAGCAAGACCCTCAGCAAGACACCCGAACCCAAGGCGCGCCCCGCCGAGATCGTGCGCGAATACGGCTTCCCCGGCATCAACGACATCGCCGGCGTCACCCATGACGGCCAGCGCGTCTGGGCCGCCGCGGGCAGCCAGCTGATCGCTTTCGACCCGGCCAGCGGTGAGCAGACACGCACACTGGACTGCGCGGGCGATGCCGGCACCGCCTTTGACGGCAAATACCTGTACCAGATCGCCGAATCGCGCATCGCCAAGATAGACCCGGCCAGCGGCAAGGTGCTGGCCACCATCCCGGCGCCCGGCGGCGGTGGCGATTCGGGCCTGACCTGGGCTGAAGGCAGCCTGTGGGTGGGCCAGTACCGCGACCGCAAAATCCACCAGATCGACCCCAAGACGGGCGCCATCCAGCGCACGATTGAATCGAACCGCTTCGTCACCGGCGTGACCTGGGTGGACGGCGAGCTCTGGCACGGCACCTGGGAGGGCGACGAGAGCGAGATACGCCGCATAGACCCCCAGAGCGGCGCCGTGATCACGCGGCTCGAAATGCCGCAGGGCGTGGGCGTCAGCGGGCTGGAGTCCGACGGCGCCGGCCTGTTTTACGCGGGCGGCGGCAAGAGCGGCAAGGTCCGCGCCGTGCGGCGGCCCAAGGCTGCGTAAAGCCGCATAGAACGCAGCGCGCAAGGCAGCTAGAGCCCTTGCGCTGAGAGTTTCCCCGGCCTTAGGGCCACAACGAGCGCACCCGGAACCAGCACGGGTCGGGCAGCGCCTTGACTGACGCAAACCGCATCGCACACCCAGGAGATCACCATGAAGTTGTATTACAGCCCCTCAGCCTGCTCGCTGTCGCCGCACATCGTGGCCCATGAGCTGGGCCTGCCCATCGAACTTGTGAAGGTCGACGTGGTCGCCAAACGCACCGAGCACGGTGAAGACTACCTCGCCATCAACCCCAAGGGCCTGGTGCCCGCGCTGCGCCTGGATGACGGCAGCGTGCTCACGGAAGGCCCGGCCGTCGTGCAATACCTGGCCGACCTCAAGCCTGAGGCGCAGCTGGTGCCCGCCCACGGCAGCATGGCGCGCTATCGCCTGCAGGAGATGCTGGGCTACCTCAATTCCGAGCTGCACCAGGGCTATATGCCGCTGTTCAACCCGGCCTGCAGCGAGGAGGTGCGCGGCGCGCGCATGGCCCACCTGCATAAACACTACGGCCTGCTGGAAGCCGCGCTGGGCCGCGCGCCCTTCCTGTTGGGCGAGCGCTTCACCGTGGCCGATGCCTACCTGTTTGTGATGACCCGCTGGGCGGAGTTCGTCAAGCTGGACCTGTCGGCCTTCCCCAGGCTGCTGGCCTTCCAGGCGCGCATCGCCGACCGGCCCGCCGTGCAGGCAGCGATGCGCCGTGAACAGGCCGCCAGCGCCTGAGCAAAACCTTTCCGTCACCACCCCTACTCATCATCAAGGAGCACAGCATGAACAGCACCATGACCGAAACATCCACCACCCAGCACAGCGTCGTGCCCAGGGACCAATGGCTGGCCGAGCGCAAAACCCTGCTTGCGCAGGAGAAGGAACTCACACGCCTGCGCGACCAGGTTGCCCGCGAGCGCCGCGCCTTGCCCTGGGTCCAGATCGAGAAGAACTACGTCTTCGACACGCCCCAAGGAAAACGTTCGCTGGCCGAGCTGTTTGAAGGCCGGCGCCAGCTCATGGTGCAGCACTTTATGTTCGGCCCGGGCTGGGAGCAGGGCTGCCCGAGCTGCTCCTACATGGCCGACCACACGGCCGGCATGCAGGTGCACCTGGAGCACCGCGACGTGACGTTTGTGGCCGTCTCGCGCGCAACCCTGCCCGAGATTGAGCGCTTTCGCCGGCGCATGGGCTGGCAGTTCGCCTGGGTGTCGTCCAACGGCAGCGACTTCAACTACGACTTCCATGTGAGCTTCAGGCCGCAGGACCGCGTCGACGGCACCGTCAACTACAACTACGGCATGACGGAATTCCCGGCCGAGGAAGCGCCCGGCATCAGCCTGTTCTACAAGGACGGCGAGGGCCGGGTCTTTCACACCTATTCCACCTACGGCCGCGGTGTGGAAGTGATGATGGGCACCTACAACATGCTGGACCTCACGCCCAAGGGCCGCGATGAGCATGACGGCTTTTACAAGATGGACTGGGTGCGCCACCACGACCGCTACGAGTCCCAGGCTGTGTTCGCGCCCGCGCCCGAAGCCGCTTCGTGCTGCAGCACGAAAGCCTGACGCGGACAGGCCGGCGCAAGCATCATGGCAAGCCTTTGGCCGTGGCTGGTGGTGGCGGGGGTTGGCGCCCTGCATGGGCTCAACCCCGCCAACGGCTGGGCTTGCGCCGCCGCCTGGGGCCTGCGCTCGCGCGACCGTGCGCAGGCCTTGCGGGCGCTATGGCCTATTGCCGTGGGGCATGCCGCCTCGATTGCGCTGGTGGCCGGCGTTGTGCTGTGGGGCCTGGCCATGGACCGCTTTGTGTTGCAAGTCCTGGCCGGCAGCTTGTTGCTTGCCTGCCTTGTGCTTCACCTGTGGGGCCGCGCGCCCAGGGCGGCACGCGCGCCCGCGGGCCATGCCGGCCTGGCGCTGTGGTCTTTCATGATGGCCAGCGCGCAGGGCGCGGGCCTGATGCTGGTGCCTGCGCTGGTTCCGCTGTGCGCGGGACAGGCATCGTTGGCAGGGATGGACGGCTTGGGCCCGTTGGCTCTGGCGTTTGCGGCCTTGGTGCTTCACACCGCGGCCATGCTGGCCGTCACCGGCCTGGTGGCCAGCGGGGTTTGCCGGGGTGTGAAGGCCGCTGCCCCTTGGCTGGGCCGCCTCAGGGATTTAACCGAGCAGGCGAAACAGGCCGTAAAGCGACAGCAGGGCCGTCAACACCAGCATGCCGGTCTTGACGCCGCGGCCACCGACCAAAGTTCCGATCACGCTGCAGGCCAGGATGGCGCCGAGGATGTAAGTTGTTTTCATGCGGCAATGGTAAAGCCTTGTGCGCCGTAATTCGGCCCGAAAACAACGGCTGTGGCTGGAAACCTACGCGCGTGAAAGCCGCCGTGTGGCCTGCGAGCCGCCGCGCGGCAGGCTGGCGCTGAGCAGCGCGGCGGCCAGCGTGACCAACCACGAGTAATACACCCACAGCAGGAAAGCCAGCAGCGGCGCGAAGGCGCCGTAAATCGTGCGGTAGGTCGGCACATTGGCAAGGTAGATCGCAAAGCCCTGTTTGCCCAGCTCGAAGGCGACACCGGCCAGCAGGCCGCCCGCGATCGCATCGCGCCAGCGCACCACGGTGTGCGGCACAAAGCGGAACAAACAGGCAAAGCCCGCGGCGCTGAGCGCCATGGGCCCGATGTTCAGCGCATGCGGCAGCCAGCCGGGCCGCGCCACCGGCAGCCCGCTGGAGGCGGTCGCCAGATAGGACGCGGCCCACAGGCTGGCGCCTATGAGCACAGGCCCCGTGAGCAGCATGCCGAGGTACAGGCCCAGCCGGCGCAGCAGCGGGCGCGGTCTTTTGACCTGCCAGATCCGGTTCAGCGTGGTCTCCACGCTCATGAGCAGCGCCAGCGCCGACACCAGCAGCAATGCAAAGCCGAGCTGCGTCAGGCCGCCGGCATTGCCCGCGAACTGCGCGAGATACTTGAGCACCGTACGCGCGATGCCGTCCGGCAGCAGCCCGCGCAGCAAGTGCTCACGTATCGCATCCCCGGCCGCATGCAGGGCCGGTATGCGCGCGAACAAGGCAAAGCTCAGCGCCAGCAAAGGCACCATGGACATCACCATGGTGAAGGTCAGCCCGCCCGCCGCCTGGGGCAGCCGCTCCTCCCGGCCACGCCGCAGCAGCCGGCTGATCAGGCCGCCTTGATTTCTGCTGCTTGTGCTCGTTGTCGTTGCCATGCGGGGAATATAGCGGGGGTGGTGCGGTTTTACGCTGGGGGCTTGAGAAATGCGGGGATCTGGAGGAATGAACGCGGCGTTTGCGCGACAAAGTAGGGCTGGGCGCGCTGCGGCGTAGCGGTCAGGCCTTCATGCAAGGGAGCACAAACATCTTGTTTTCAATCTGCGTAAATCTGCGAAATCTGCGGATGATTCTTTTATCCACAGATTTCGCAGATTTACGCAGATAAAGGCACTCGCAGGTAAAGTCGTGAGCTGTAATCAGCTGTCCGATCTCTAGATCTGCAAGAAAATAACTTGGCATCAAAATCAGAAAAACTCCTTGCGACCTATGCACGCTTTGCGCAGGCCATTTCCACCATTCCGGATGAAAAGGCGTGGGAAATCGCGCTGGTCGCCACCGGGGTTCCAACCTTTGTTGCCGAGGCCCGTCCACAGGGTGCCAAGCCCACAAGTTCACAGATCGTCTCCGGCCTGGAGCAGGGATTGAGGGACATGCCCAACCTTATTAGCGAAGTGGATAGCCAGTGGCGTGGGGCGGTGTCAAAGGCGCTGCACGATGCGCTGGCGGCGGAGTACTCCGAATTTCTGCTGCTTGAAGCTGCGCGTCTCGAGAAGGTGATGGCGCGGGGGGAAATCAGGACCGAGGCCGAGTTCCATCTTGTGAGGTACAGGATAGATGTTCTGGAGGCAGAGCCGGAGTTGCCTCAGGCTTTGGGGCGGCTTTATGCTTTGGTCGAGGCGTTTAAAGCCCGTGGTCAGGCTGAAACATGAAACCCGGAACACTGAAGGCCATTGGCCACAACATCATCCCCCCAGGCACCCAAGGCTACGCCGAGCAAGCCGAGGCGCTGATTCCCCAGTACGAGTCCATTCCCTTTGTCAAACGCCACGAGGCCGAGCTGCATCTTTTGCCAAAGGCTCCGAGCCGCATCCTGGACATAGGGGCGGGGACCGGCGTCGATGCGGCCTGGTTCGCGGAGCAGGGTCATAGTGTCCTGGCCGTGGAGCCGACGGCGGAGTTTCGGACGGCGGCCATGCGGCTTCACCCTTCGCCTTTGATCGAATGGCTGGACGATGTCTTGCCCGGGCTGGACGGTGTGCTGTCGCGAGGGGAGCGCTTTGATGTCGTGATGCTGAGCGCGGTGTGGATGCACCTTGACGAAGCGGAGCGCCGTGCCGGCATGCCCAGGCTGGTGTCGCTGCTGGCGCCGGGCGGGCTTATGCTGCTGTCGCTCAGGCATGGGCCCATTCCCGCCGGGCGGCGCATGTTTGAGGTGTCGGGGGAGGAGACGATAGAGCTTGCGCACCAGCATGGGCTTAAGGCCGTGCTGAATACCCAGACCGGGTCATTGCTGCCGGGCAATGTTGCCGCCGATGTCACCTGGACCCGGCTCGGCTTCAGGCAGGAAGGCTAGCGGCCCCGGGCAACACGCCAGGGGCTGCGCGCTTCAGGTTTGACTTAACCCAGGTTCACCGGCACAAAAATCTTGCTGTCGCCGCGCTGTATCAGCAGGGCCACGGATTTTTCGGACTTGGCCACGGTGGCTCGTACCTGGTCTATGTTTTTCACGGGCACGCCGTTGATGGACAGCAGCACGTCGCCGGGCTGCACGCCGGCCAGGGCCGAGGGGCCGCTGGCTTGCTCGACGACCAGCCCGCCGTCGATGCCGGTTTCCTTCTTTTCATCGGGCTGCAGCGGGCGCAGGGCCAGGCCCAGCTTGCCGTGGTTGGTGTTGTCCTTCTTGGCCACGACATCGCCGGTTTTGTCGTTGGCGCTGCCGAGTTTGGCGCTGATCTCCTTGGCCGAGCCCTGGCGCCAGACGTCGAGCTTGAGGCTGTCGCCGGGCGCAGCCAGGCTGATGAGGGCGGGCAGGTCGCCGGAGGAGACGATGGGCTGGCCGTTGACGCTGCGGATCACGTCGCCGCTTTGCAGGCCGGCCTTGTCGGCGGGGCCGCCTTTTTCAACGCTGGAGACCAGCGCGCCCTCGGGCTTGTCGAGCTTGAAGGAGTCGGCGAAAGCCTGGTTGACCTCCTGCACCGCCACGCCCAGGCGCGCATGCTCGACCTTGCCGGTGGCCACAAGCTGGTTCTTGATCTTGGCCGCGACGTCGATGGGAATCGCGAAGGACAGGCCCTGGTAGCCGCCGCTGCGGGTGTAGATCTGCGAGTTGATGCCCACCACTTCGCCGCGCGTGTTGAACAGCGGCCCGCCCGAGTTGCCGGGGTTGACGGCCACGTCGGTCTGGATGAAGGGCACGGCGCTGTCGTCGGGCAGGGATCGGCCCTTGGCGCTCACGACGCCGGCGGTGACGGTGTTTTCAAAACCGAAGGGCGAGCCTATGGCCAGCACCCATTCGCCGACCTTGAGTTCGCTGACCTTGCCCAGGGTGACCACCGGCAGGTTTTTGGCTTCTATGCGCAGCACGGCGACATCGGTCTTGGGGTCGGCGCCCAGCACCTTGGCGCGGTATTCACGGCGGTCGGTGAGCTTGACGGTGACTTCTTTCGCATCGCGCACGACATGGGCGTTGGTCAGGATGATGCCGTCGGCGCTGACGATAAAACCCGAGCCCTGGCCGCGTGTGGGCATTTCCTGTTGCGGCGCGTTGCCGCGGGCGCCGGGGCGGCCCTGGCCCTGCTGGAAGCGCTTGAAGAACTCGAAGAAGGGGTCACCGGAGAAAGGCGAATCCTCATCATCGTCGCCCTGGGCGACTTCATTGCGGACCTTGGTGGTGCCGGTCACGCTGATGTTGACCACGGCCGGGCCGTAGCGTTCGGTGATCTGCGAGAAGTCGGGCAGGGCCATGGGGACGGAGGCCGCGCCGCCGGCCGCGGCGGGCGCCGTGATGGCGGGCGGCGTGGCGGCCGTTGCGGCGGAATGCAGGATGTTGATCGCGCCGACGCCGGCGCCGCCAATGGCGCCCGCGGCCAGCAATGCGGCGACAAGCCGGGTGTTCTTCAATGCAGTGGATGACATGGCGTGCTTCCTTGGGTTGGGTTACGGCACTCCGCGGTGCCGATGGACCTAACTATGGGGACACTGCCTTAGACGGGGCTTAAGCGGAGCCAGTATCCGGCGCAACCGGAAAACGCACCTCAACCCTGAGCCCGCCCAGGCGTTCGGAGCGGCCCAGCTCCAGCGTGGCCCCATGGTGCCCGGCAATCGCCTTGACGATGGCCAGGCCCAGGCCGCTGCCGGTGGGCGGGGCCGCATCGGCGCCGTTCCCCTCCTGGGCCGCGCGGAAGAAGCGGTCGAACACGCGTTCGCGGTCCTGCTCGTCTATGCCGGGGCCGCTGTCTTCCACCGCGAGCACGGTCTCGCCGTCCTGCGGGGCCAGCGACACGTCGACCCGGCCGCCGGCCGGTGTGTACTTGACGGCGTTGTCCAGCAGGTTGCGTAGCAGCACGCGCAGGGCCTCGGCCTGGCCCGTGACCTGCGGCGGCTGCGGCAAGGGGTTGCCCGCGACCATGCCCAGGTCTATCTGCTTGTGCAGGGCGTGCGGCAGCACGTCGGCCACGGCAAGCTTGATGACCTCCTGCAGGTCCACCGGCACGGCGGCCGCGGCCTGGCCCGCGCCGGCTGTCCCGGCGGTTTCGCCGGCCTCTTCACGGGCCAGCACCAGCAACTGCTCGACCAGGCGTATCGCCCGGTCTATGCCCTGGTTGAGCCGGGCGATGCCGGCCTCGTGTTCGGCGGGCGTGCCGCCATTGCGGCGCAAGGCCTGGGCCTGCAGCTTGAGCGCGGTCAGCGGCGAGCGCAGCTCGTGCGCCGCGTCCGCCACAAAATGTTTTTGCGCCTCGAAGGCGCCGCGCACGCGGCCGAACAGCAGGTTGAGTTCGTCCACCAGGGGCCGCACCTCGTCGGGCAGGCCTTCGGCGGCCAGCGGCGACAAATCGTCGGCGCGCCGGCCGGCCACCTGGCGCCGGGCGCGTTCAATGGGCGCCAGCGATCGGCTGATGACCCACCAGACGGCCAGCATCAGCAGCGGCGTCAGGAACACAAAGGGCAGCACGGCGCGCACCGCCAGCGCGCGCGCGCGGGCCGAGCGCGCGTCCAGGTCCTGGGCGATCTGCACCGTCTGCAGCGCGGTCTGCAGGGTGTAGACGCGGTAGCGGTTGCCGTGGGCCTCCACGTCGGAAAAGCCCAGCACCGCGCGCGGCGGCAGCGCCGAGCGCGTGGAGCGAAAGATCTGCGTGCCGTCCTGGCCCCAGATCTGCACATAGACCTCGAAGCGGTCGTCGGCGTCGGTCTCGTCCAGCGGCAGGTTGAAGGGCACGCCGCTGCGCAGCGAACGCGCCATCTGCCGCAGGTGCTCGTCGAACATCGAGTCGGCCTGCTGCAGCGCGCCGCGGTAGGCGGTGGCTGCCTGCAACAAGGCGGCGAGGAAGATCGCGGCGAGCACAAACCAGAGCAGCCTGCGTCTTAATGAGTGCGGCGCCGGATTCTTCATTGCTTGGGCACCAGGTAGCCCAGGCCGCGCACCGTCTGGATGATGTCGTTGCCGAGTTTTTTGCGCACGCCGTGGATATAGACCTCGACGGCATTGCTGCTGACGTCGTCCTTCCAGCTGAAGAGTTTTTCCTCGAGCTGGGCGCGCGAGAGCACCACGCCGGGGCGGGCCAGCAGGGGTTCGAGCACCGCCCACTCGCGCGCCGACAACGTCACGGGCTGGCCGTTGAGGCTGGCTTCGCGCGTGGCCGGGTTCAAGCTCACGCCCTTGTGCTCAAAAGCCGGCTCGGCGCGGCCGGCGCTGCGGCGCAGCAGCGCGCGTATGCGCGCCAGCATCTCGTCGGTGTCATAGGGTTTGACGACGTAGTCGTCGGCACCGGCGTCCAGCCCGGCGATGCGGTCGCCGACCGCGTCGCGCGCGGTGGCCACCAGCACCGGCGTGGTGTCGCGGCGCGCGCGCAGGGCGCGCAGCACCTCCAGGCCGTCGCGCTGGGGCAGGCCCAGGTCCAGCAGTACCAGGTCGTAATGTTCGCTGCGCAGGACCTCATCGGCCATGCGGCCGTCGCGCACCCAGTCGACCGCGTAGTGCTCGGCGCGCAGCACCTGCAAAACGGTTTCGCCGATCATGGCGTCGTCTTCGACGAGCAATAAACGCATTGTTGTGTCCTTCGCAGCGTTTCAGTCTACAAAGGGCAGCTTAGCCGGAACTTAGGCTGGCCGGCTGGCGTTCAGCTTAGCCCAGCCGCGCACGGTGGCGCGCGATCTGCGCCTTGACCTGGGCCGGCGCCGTGCCGCCCAGGATGTTGCGGGCGTTGAGCGAGCCGCGCAGACTCAGGCAGTCGTAGACGTCTTTTTCGATTTTTGGGTTGAATTCCTGCAGCACGGCCAGCGGCAGCTCGGACAGGTCCACCGCATGGGTGGTGGCGGCCTTCACGGCATGGGCCACGGTTTCGTGGGCGTCGCGGAAGGGGATGCCTTTTTTCACCAGGTAGTCGGCCAGGTCGGTGGCGGTGGCATAGCCGCGCAGCGCGGCCTGTTCCATGGCTTCGGGCTTGACGGTGATGCCGGCCACCATCTCGGCGAAGATGCGCAGCGTGTCTTTGAGCGTGTCGACGGTGTCGAACAGCGGCTCCTTGTCTTCCTGGTTGTCCTTGTTGTAGGCCAGGGGCTGGCCCTTCATCAGGGTGATCAGGCCCATCAGGTGGCCGACCACGCGGCCGGTCTTGCCGCGCGCGAGTTCGGGCACGTCGGGGTTTTTCTTCTGCGGCATGATGGACGAGCCGGTGGTGAAGCGGTCGGGGATGTGGATGAAGCCGAAGTTCTGGCTCATCCACAGGATCAGCTCCTCGCTCATGCGGCTGATGTGCACCATGGACAGCGAGGCGGCGGCCGTGAACTCGATCGCGAAGTCGCGGTCGCTGACCGCGTCCAGGCTGTTCTGGCAGACCTGGGGCTTGCCGTCCTCGTCGACCATGCCCAGGGTTTTGGCGGCACGTTCGCGGTCCAGCGGGTAGCTGGTGCCGGCCAGCGCGGCGGCGCCCAGGGGCAGGCGGTTCACGCGTTTCCTGATCTCGCGCATGCGCTCGGCGTCGCGGCTGAACATTTCGACGTAGGCCAGCATGTGGTGGCCGAAGCTCACGGGCTGGGCCACCTGCAGGTGGGTGAAGCCGGGCAGTATGACCTCGGCGTTTTTCTCGGCGATGTCGACCAGGGCTTTTTGCAGGTCGGTGAGCAGCCCGCCTATCAGGTCGATCTCGCCGCGCAGCCACAGGCGCACGTCGGTGGCGACCTGGTCGTTGCGGCTGCGGCCGGTGTGCAGGCGCTTGCCGGCGTCGCCGACCAGCTGGGTCAGGCGCGCCTCGATGTTGAAGTGCACGTCCTCCAGGTCCAGCTTCCACTCAAAAGCGCCGGACTCGATTTCCGAGGTGATCTGCGCCATGCCCTTCTGGATGTCGGCATAGTCGGCCGCGGGGATGATTTTTTGCGCGGCCAGCATCTCGGCGTGGGCCAGCGAGCCGGCGATGTCGGCCTGCCACAGGCGCTTGTCGAAGAACACGCTGGACGTGTAGCGCTTGACCAGGTCGCTCATGGGCTCGGAAAAGAGGGCAGACCAGGCTTGGGACTTTTTGTCGAATTGGTTCACGTCAGGCTTTCTTTGGGTGGCGGTCAGGGTGCCGGCCGTGCCGGGCCGTGGATTCAGGGCGCCGGATGCGCTATTCTGGGCAGCCACGGGCCGGCGACGGCCTTTAATTGTCTTCCAGGCCGCCGCCGCGGGGGCGCGACCGGTGCAATACTCGGCATCACGGTGATTTTATCCACCCGCCAAACCCGGCCCCGCCGCTTCGTTTTCACCCATGTAAGCACGCCATGAAGCCTTCGCCTGATCCGCACAACTTCGGGGAATCCACCTTGCTGGGCAGCGTGGTCTCCGGCTATGAGGAGCCCGCGCGCCGCGGCAGCGCGCGCAGCAGCATGTTTGACGCCTGCCAGGTCGGGGTGGTACTGCGGGCCGTGCTGTTCGTCGAGGCGGTGGCGGCCGTGGCCGCCATGTTCGTCGCCGACCATTTCACGGGGTGGCTGCTGCGCTTTGCCTTGCTGACCGGCGGCATCCTGCCGGCCACGCTGGCCTGGCTGATTGCCGCCTGTGCCCTCAAGGACCGCCTGGGCAGGCTGCGGCTGCCGCTTCAGTGGCTGGCCGGCACGGTTTTGGGCGCCGCCGCAGGCCTTTATGGCTGCGGCGCGCTGGCCCTGATGGGGGTCCTGAACCCGGCGCCCTGGTGGGCCAGCGCGGCGGCGGGCGCCTTGCTGTCGGCCATGCTGCTGGCGGGCCTGTACTGGCGCGCCAAGGCGCGCACACCGGCGGCCACGGCGGCGCGCCTGGCCGAGCTGCAGTCGCGCATACGCCCGCATTTTTTGTTCAACACCCTCAACAGCGCCATCGCGCTGGTGCGCGCCGAGCCGGCCAAGGCCGAGGCCGTGCTGGAAGACCTGAGCGAGCTGTTCCGCCACGCGCTGGCCGACCCCGCGGAATCGGTCACCCTGGGCCAGGAAATCGCGCTGGCCCAGCGCTACCTGGCCATAGAGCAGGTGCGCTTCGGCGAGCGCCTGCAGGTGCAGTGGAGCCTGGACGCCGAGGCCGACCAGGCCAAGCTGCCGCCGCTGCTGCTGCAGCCGCTGGTGGAGAATGCCGTCAAGCACGGCGTGGAGCCCAGCGCTACCGGCGCGCAGCTCAGGATTTCCACGCTCAAGCGCGGCGGCACGGTGGTGATCAAGGTCACCAACTCGACGCCGGCGGGCGCCGGCGAGCGCGGCCACGGCCTGGCGCTGGCCAATGTGCGGGAGCGGCTGGCCTTGCTGCATGATGTCGAGGCGAAATTCAAGACTGTGTTCAAGGACGGCATATTTCAGGTACGCATGGAGATTCCCGCATGAAACTCAAGGTGCTGGTGGTGGACGACGAAGCGCTGGCCCGGTCGCGCCTGCGCACCCTGCTGGGCGACTGCACGGCGCCGGCCGCGGTGGTGGGCGCGGAAGCGGCCGATGCCGCGGAGGCCATGGGAGCCCTGCAGCGCGAAGCCTTTGACGCCGTGCTGCTGGACATCCGCATGCCGGGCGCCGACGGCATCGCGCTGGCCCAGATGATCGCCACGCTGGCGCGCAGGCCCGCCGTGGTGTTTGTCACGGCCCATGCCGAGCACGCGGTGCAGGCCTTCGAGCTCGAAGCCATCGACTACCTGACCAAACCGGTGCGCCTGGAACGCCTGCAGCAGGCGCTGCAGAAGGTGGAGCGCCTGGCGCAGGCCGCGCGCCCCGGCCAGCCGGCCGCCGAGGAAATGCTCATCATCCAGGACCGGGGCCGTACCGAGCGGGTGCCGCTGGCCGAGGTGATTTATTTCAAGGCCGAACTCAAGTACATCACCGTGCGCACGGCCAGCCGCAGCTACATCCTGGACGGCTCGCTGAGCGAGCTGGAGGAGCGCCACGCGGCGCGCTTCATGCGCATACACCGCAACGCGCTGATCGCGCGGCATGCGGTGCGCGCGCTCGAAAAACATTTCGACCCCGAGGAGGGCGAAGGCTGGGCGGTGCGGCTCAACGGCATCGACGAGCTGCTGGCCGTCTCGCGCCGCCAGCTCAGCGCGGTGCGCGAGGCCATCACGGCCTGACGCGCGCGGCGCCTGTCCCACTGCATTCCCCGGTTCTATTTTTTCCGTTTCCTGTTTTCCCTCTCCACATGCCCCCATACGCCGATTTCACCCAGCGCCACATCCACCGCTTCAGCAACCAGCCCGCCGTCGAGCAGCAGCTGGTGCGCGACTTTTTTGCCGGCAAACCTGGTTTTTACGTGGATGTGGGCGCCAACGACCCGGTGCTGGACTCCCAGTCCCAGCACCTGGAGGCGCTGGGCTGGACCGGCCTGCTGGTCGAGCCCGATCCGGATTGCTGCGCGTTGCTGCGCCAAAGCCGCAAGGGCACGGTGATCGAGATGGCCTGCTCCAGCCCCGAGAACGCCGGCAAGCTGCTGCAGCTGAACCGCGCGGGCCCGCATTCGACGCTGGAAGACCGGCCCATCGCGCTGGGCGCGGTGGTGCGTTCCACCGTGGCGGTGCGCTGCGAAACCCTGGACACCATGCTGCGCGAGCACGGCGCGCCCGTGGGCTTTGATTTGCTGTCCATCGACATCGAGGGGCATGAGCTGGTCGCCCTGTCGGGCTTTGACTTCACGCACTGGCAGCCCCGGCTGGTGCTGATCGAGGACCACGTCACCCACCACCACAAACATGCGCTGATGCAGCGCAACGGCTACCAGCTGCTGCTGCGAACCGGCCTTAACAGCTGGTACGTTCCGGCGAAAGCGTCCTACACGTTTTCCTGGGCCGCCCGGTTTGAATATCTGCGTAAGTACTACCTGGGGCTTCCATCGCGGAAGTTTCGCTATTCGCGCCAGGCGACTTGAACGGACACGGGGGACACATGACACAGGAAGAAGCCGACTCGACGAGGCCGGCCGACGCGGCCCTGGCCGCCGAAACACAGCGTGTGCTTCTTCACATGCCGGTCGATATCCGCAACATGTCGCTGGTGGTGCTGGCCGGCCTGGCTTTCCTGTTCGTGCTGCACTGGGCCAAGGCCGTTTTTATCCCGGTGATGCTGGGCGTGCTGTTCAGCTATGCGTTTTCGCCGGTGGTCAACTGGTTTGAAGTCAGGCGGGTGCCGCGCTGGCTGAGCGCGGCCGTGCTGCTGCTGGCGATTCTGGGCGGCCTGGGCGGCACCGCCTGGTCGCTCGGTGACGAGGCGACGCAGCTGGTGGAGGCGCTGCCGGCGGCGGCGCAGAAGTTCCGCCAGGCCGTGAAGGCGCGCAGCGGCCGCTCCGACAGCGCGCTGGAAACCGTGCAGAAAGCCGCATCGCAGATAGAGCAGGCCGCGCAGGAGAGCTCGGCACCCGGCACCACGCGCGGCGCCATGCGTGTGGTGGTCGAGCCCGCGCGCTTCGACATCAGGCACTACCTGTGGTCGGGCACCGTCGGCCTGATCGCGCTGATAGGCCAGGCTACGGTGGTGGTCTTCCTCACCTACTTCCTGATGATCTCGGGCGACACCTTCAGGCGCAAGCTGCTCAAGCTGGCGGGCGACAGCCTGAGCAGCAAGAAGATCACGCTGCAGGCGCTCAATGAAATCACCGGCCAGATCCAGCGCTACCTGCAGGTGCAGCTGCTGACCAGCGCGCTGGTGGGCCTCTTGACCTGGCTCGCGCTGTTGGCCCTGGGCCTGGACAACGCCGCGGTCTGGGGTGTTGCGGCGGCCGTGCTGAACCTGGTGCCCTACGTCGGCTCGCTGGTCACGGCGGCCGGCTCGGCGCTGGTCGGTTTTTTGCAGTTCGGCTCGCTCAACATGGCGCTGGCCGTGGGCGGTGCCTCGCTGCTGATCCACACCCTGGTCGGCAATTTGCTCACGCCCTGGCTCACCAGCCGCACCAGCCGCATGAACCCGGTGGCGGTCTTTATCGGGCTGCTGGCCTGGGGCTGGCTGTGGGGGGTGTGGGGCCTGCTGCTGGGCATTCCCATCCTGATGATTGTCAAGGCGATTTGCGACCGGGTGGAGGACTTGAAACCCATCGGTGAATTTCTAGGTTCTTGACCGAATAAACTGCACGCGGGGATAGTCCCGTTGATGGCCAGGCGCCAGGAAAGATGCACATGATGGAACTGCTCACCGACCCGCAAGCCTGGATTGCCTTTGCCACCCTGACCGCGCTGGAGCTGGTGCTGGGCATAGACAACATCATCTTTATCTCCATCCTGGTCGACAAGCTGCCCAAGGCCAAACAGGAGCTGGCACGGCGGATAGGCCTGTTCATGGCCATGTTCATGCGCATAGGCCTGCTGCTGGTGCTGTCCTGGATCATCGGGCTGGTCGAGCCGCTGTTTACCGTGTTCAAGCAGGAAATCTCGGGCCGCGACCTGATCCTGATCGCGGGGGGCCTGTTCCTGATCTGGAAGAGCACTGGTGAAATTCACCAGTCCATGGAAGGCGAAGAGGGCCATGCCTCTAGCGCCGTCAAGGCGACCTTTGCCGCCGTGATCGTGCAGATCATGATCGTCGACATGATTTTTTCGCTGGACTCCATCATCACCGCGGTCGGCATGGTCGACAGCATCACGGTCATGATCGCCGCGGTCATCGCCTCGGTCGGCCTCATGATGCTGTTTGCGCCGGCCATAGGCCGCTTTGTCTCCACCCATCCGACCATCAAGATGCTGGCCCTGTCCTTCCTGGTGGTGGTGGGCGTGGTGCTGATCGCCGAAGGCCTGGACCACCATGTGCCCAAGGGTTATGTCTACTTCGCCATGGCCTTCTCGGTGGCGGTGGAAATGCTCAACATCCGCATGCGGCGCAAGACCGCCCAGCCCGTGCACCTGAGGAACGCCTATTCGGCGGAGGGCGATAAGGCGGCGGACAGCCCCCGTGACTGAGCCGGCGGGTCGCGCGGCCTGCGGCGTCTGCCTGCGGCCGCAAAGCGCCTGCACCTGCCGGTGGATCACGCCGGTGGCGCATGAAGCCGAGGTGCTGGTCCTGCAGCACCCCATGGAAGCGGACCATGCCAAAAACACTGGACGCCTGCTGCACCTGAGTTTGCCCCGCAGCCGCATGCTGATGGGGGAAACGTTTGAAGAAGCCGTCTTGCACGCGGCGATGGCCGAAACGCCTGCCTATACAGTGCTGCTGTACCCGCCCACGCCGCAGGACAATGAAGCGCCTGCCCTGGACACCGAACAGCTTAAGGACCCGTCGCGTGTGCGCCTGGTGGTGCTGGACGCGACCTGGCGCAAGAGCCGCAAGATGCTGCACCTCAACCCGCTGTTGCGGCGGCTGCCGCGCCTGTCGCTGGAGAATGTGCCCGCGTCGGCTTACCTGATCCGCAAGGCCCACAAGCCGGGACAGCTGTCGACGCTGGAGGCGGCTTGCGCGGCACTCGCGCAGCTTGAAGGGGATGCTGGTCGCTACCGGCCATTGCTCCAGGCCTTTGACGGCTTTGTGGCGCAGCAACAGGCCTTTGTTCCGAAGTAGTTCAGTTGCCGAGGTCGATCACGCCGGCCAACGTCACCCCGCTTGGGGCTGAATAGTCTGCAATCACCGCCGCGCGGCCGGCTTGCGTCGAAATAGCCTGAAGCTGCTCTTTGACAAAGGCAATCGAGGGCGCATCCAGCGCTGCGAAAGGTTCGTCAAGCAGCAACAGCGCTGCACCCGAAGCAAACGCCGCGGCCAGCCAGACCTTGCGCTTGGACCCCGTGGACAGCATGAAGAGCTGCTTGTTGATATGCGGCTCCAACCCCAAGCCTTCGACCAAGGGGGCCAGCAACAACTCATCAAAGCCGGGATAACGGTCGCCCAGGGATGCAAAAAATTGCGGCGGCGTGAGCTGGTCGAAGTCGGTGTTGCGCGGCTCCATCCAGAACAGCTGCCGACGATAAGCCTCGGGCTCGTCTTTCAGCGACACGCCATTCAACTGCAGCCGCCCCGCATCCAAAGCCAAAGCGCCCGCCATCAGGCGAAGCAGGGTGCTTTTGCCGCGCCCGTCGCCGCCTTGCACCAGCGTGACGCCGGGTGGGATGGCCGCGGACAGCCTGGCGAAGAGTTCCACCTTGGGGTTGGGATAGCGAAAGCTGAGGTTTTTAATGATGAGCACGGCGGGGTGTTTGGTGGAAGTTACCTGAGGAGGTGGATGCAGGCGCTAATGTTAATTCGCGGCTGGCCGTCATCAATTCGCAGCCGGGCGCTGTTGTCGACCCCGATGCACCCATGCCGCGCTGGGGCTGGGGCGAGGTCAAGGGCCCGTACCTCGGTTGACGCTTACCGAGGTTTATCGAGGCGATCAGCCTGTAGCCTGCACAAGCAGCTGCGCAGCTTCCGGCAGGTCCGCCAGCAGGATCACCTGCCCGGGCGCGAGCACGCGGTCGGCCTGGAAATTGTCTTCAGCCGCCACACCATCCCGCTGCCAGCGAATCACCAGCGCATGGCCCTGCACGTTGAGGCTTATCTCAAACGAAGGCCAATGCGCCGGCACACAGGGGGACAGCGAGAGTTCGCCCTGCTGCACACGCAGGCCCAGAATGTTTTCCAGCGCGGCGCGGTGCAGCCAGGCGGCCGAGCCGGTGTACCAGCTCCAGCCGCCGCGGCCCACATAGGGCGCGGTGCCGTAGATGTCGCCGGCCATCACATAGGGCTCAAGCTCGTACACGGGCCCGCGCACGGGGTGTTCGCTGCGATGGGCGGGGCTCAGGGCCTGGAAGCTCTCCCACGCGGCCTCGGCGTCGCCGGTGGCGGCCTGGGCCATCATGGCCCAGACGGCGGCGTGTGAATACTGGCCGCCGTTCTCGCGCACGCCGGGCGGGTAGGCCTGGATGTAGCCGGGGTTGTTGGCCGAGTGCTGCAGCGGCGGCGTGAGCAGGCGCAAGAGGCCGGCTTCTTGGTCGACCAGCTGTCCGTTCATGGCCTGCATGGCGGGCACCGTGAATTCATCGCTGGAGGCGCTGGACAGCACGGCCCAGGCCTGGGCGATCAGGTCGATGCGGCATTCGCTGTTGGCGGCCGAGCCCAGCGGCGCGCCGTTGTCGAAAAACGCGCGGCGGAACCAGGCGCCGTCCCAGCCGTCCTTGTGCAGCGCGCTGATCCAGCCCTGGCGCGCGGCCAGCCAGCTGTCGGCGCGCTTGTCGCCGCGCGCGCGGGCCAGCGGTTCAAAGTCCTGCACCACGCGGCATAAAAACCAGGCCAGCCAGACCGACTCGCCGTGGCCTTCATGGCCCACGCGGTTCATGCCGTCGTTCCAGTCGCCGGTCCCCATCAGGGGCAGCCCGTGGGCGCCTGTGGCCAGGCTCTTGTCGATGGTGCGCGCGCAGTGTTCGAACAGCGTGGCGCTTTGCGCGCTGGTTTGCGGCGCGTAGTAGGCGTCTTCCGCGCCTTCGGGAATCGCCGGGCCGTCGATAAAGGCGATCTGCTCGTCGAGGATGGCCGCGTCGCCGGTGACCGCGACATACCAGGCGCAGGCATAGGGCAGCCACAGCAGGTCGTCGGAGAAATGCGTGCGCACGCCTTCGCCGCCGGGGGCGTGCCACCAGTGCTGCACGTCACCCTCGGAGAACTGGCGCGAGGCGTTGAGCAGGATCTGCCGGCGCAGGCGGCCGGGGTCGGTGAGGGCAAAAGCCATGGCGTCCTGCAACTGGTCGCGAAAACCGAAGGCCCCGCCGGCCTGGTAGAAGCCGGCCTTGGACCACAGGCGGGACGCCAGGGTCTGGTACAGCAGCCAGCGGTTGACCAGCGCGTCGAACAGCGGGTCGGGCGTGCGCACCTGGACCTTGCCCAGCAGGCCGGCCCACCAGGCTTTGACCTCTTGCAGCGCCGCCTGCGTGTCGCGGCCTTGCCAGGCGCGGGCCAGTTCCCCGGCCTGGGCCGCATCGCCGGCGTGGCCCAGCACGAAGCTGAGCGTGAGGCTTTGGCCCGGCTGCAGGCTGAAATCACCGGCCAGCGCGGCGCAGGGGTCTATGCCGCCGGCGGCGTTGCGGCCCAGGGTGGCGGGCGGCGCGAGCCGGCCGGCCGCGTCAAAAAACTCGCTGCGGTCGCAAGTCCATTGCGGCGCGCCCGGCAGGCCGGCCAGCGCCAGGAAGGCGGTGCTGCCGCCGAAGCCGGCGCGGCTTTCGCGCTGCTGGCCGAAGACGGCATTGAGTTCGGCGTCTTTGGCCCGCCAGGTGTGCACGGTGCGGCGTTCATGGCGTGCCGCACCCATCTGCCACTCCACCATGGCCAGAGCGCGCAGGCGGCGCACGTCGCTTCCCTGGTTGTGCAGCTGCACTTGCACGCACTTGACGGCGTCCTTGAGGTCGGCGAACCAGGTGGCCTGCACCTTGAGCGTGCCGTGCAGGCGCTCCATCACGCTATAGCCCTGGCCGTGGCGTACGCGGCAGGATGCCCCGGCCTCGGTGGAGGCGCCCAGCGGCAACAGTTGCTGGGTGTCCAGGTCCTGCAGCAGGTAGTGCTCGAAGCTGGGGTCGGTGACCGGGTCGTTGGACCAGGGCGTGAGCTGGTGCAGCCGGCTGTTGCCGGCCCAGGTGTAGCCGGTGCCGGTTTCTGAAACCTGGAAACCGAAGGAGGCGTTGGCGATCACGTTGACCCAGGGCCGCGGCGGGCGGTGCAGGGCATCGACCTCGAACTGGAATTCGCCGCTGGCCGGGTCAAAGCGGCCTTGCGGCGTTTGCGGGAGCTGCGCCGCCCGCGGGCTCGGCGGTATTGGGGCCGCGCCGGCGCGGCTGGGTGCGCCGCCCAGGGCTTGCAGGGCGCCGGCCTGCTGCTCCAGCGGCCGGCCGTCGGCCGCGAGGATGAAGCGGGCCAGGCCGGTCAGCGCGGCTTTTTCGGAGGGCACGATCTCCTGCTCGCGCAGCAGGAAAAAGCCGCCCGCGTCGCTGCGCGGGAAACTGTTCTCGGCCTGCTGCAGCGTGCGGTCGCGCAGCGCGAGGATGTCGCGCTGCAGCGGCATCAAATAGGCGTTGGCCTCGCTGTTGAGGATGACCACATCGGCGGCCAGGCCGCAAAAACTCCACCAGGGCTGGGCCCGCAGCAGCGCTTCGACCAGCGCCATGCCGTCGCTGGAGTGGATCAGCACCAGCACGATGGGCTTGTCGCCGGACAGGCCGAAGCGCCAGAGCTGGCGCTGGTCGATCAGGCCGCGCCCGGCCGCCGGCCGGGCACAGCTGTACATCAGCGCGGTGTTGATGTCCTGCAGCGCGGCGTTTTCGCCGGGGCCCACGCCCAGGTCGCGCAGCCGCACCTGGGCCAGGGTGGCGGCCATGCGGGTGGCGCGCTCCACGTGCATGGGCTGCAGGTATTTGTCGATGCGTGCCGCCAGCTCGTCCTTGTCGGCCGCGGCGGCGGTGGCAAAGCTGAGCCGGGCCAGGCCGCCGGCGGGAATGCGTATGCGCACGCGCAGGCCGGCCACCGGGTCCAGCCCGTTGATGGGCGCGCCGCCCTCGCCGTGGGCTTCGGCCAGCAGGGCCGGCTCGCCGGGCCCCCGGTTGCGGCCCAGGAAGGCGCGCCGGTCCGAGATGAAGTCGATGGCGCGCACGTTGGCCTCGGAGTCGGCCAGGAAATGCGCCACCGCCATGGCCGGGTCGCCCTGCAGCCGGGCTTTGCGCGACAGCAGCAGGGCGCGCCATTCGGAATGCCACTCGGTTTGCACGAAGAGGTTGGAAAACGCCGGGTGCGCTTCGTCGGCGCGCGGGTCGGTCAACACGGCCTCAAAGCAGGAAACGAGCTCCAGCGTCAGCTCGGCATCCGAGACGTTGCGCAAGCTGACGGTGCGCAGTTCGGTGTCGTCCTCGGGGCTGACCAGCACGGTGAGCGTCGCCTCCAGCGTGCTTGACGCCATCTCGAACTGCACGTGGTCGGCCAGGAAGGTGGCCTGGTAGCGCCAGTCCGGGTGCGGCGCCGGGTGCTGCGTGAGCGAGGAGACACGGTCCTGGCCGGCGAGCCGCAGGTAGATGAAGCTGCCGCAGGCGTCGCGCAGCGGGTCGTCGCGCCAGCGCGTGATGTTGTAGGTCCTGTTGCCGGCACGCCAGCGGCTGACGCCGGCACCGTTGGCGCGCAGCGCCACGCTGTAGCGGCCGTTGGACAGCAGCTGCGTGGGTTGCCAGCCGGGCGCGGCGGGATCGACCGCGCGCGAATGGTAGAGCCGGGCTTCGGCGGCGTCCTCGGGCTCGGGCAGCGCGCGCGGGTCGGCGCTTTCGATGATCTGGCGCGGGGTTTTTTCGTGCAGCAGCGAGTCAAAGGCCTGCACCAGCGGCGCCGAGGCGAACCAGCGGCGCGGCGCCTCGTCGCACAGCAGGTTGCACAGCGCCACCAGCGACATGCCCTGGTGGTGCGCCATGAAGGTGTTGACCAGGCTCAGGGCCTGCGCGCCGGGCTGGCGCGCGACGGTGAAATCCAGCGCGTCGATAAAACCGTACTCGCCGCGCGCGCCCCGCTGCTCCAGCCGGCGCAGGTTGGCCGCGGCCTGGCGCGGCATGAACTGGGCGGCCATGATGCTGGCATAGGGCGCGACCACGCGGTCTGTGGGCGGCGTGCGGCGCAGGGCCAGGCGCGGCACGCCGAAAGGCGAGTACTGGAAGGCCAGCGTGTGGTCCTGCGCGAAATAGGCCGATTCCGACACACCCCAAGGCAGGCCCTGGGATTCACCATAGGTCTGCTGCTCCCTGATGGCGGCCAGGCCGCAGACATGCAGCAAGCCTTCATCGGGTTCGCTCATGACCAGCGAGGGCATCAGGTATTCGAACATGGAGCCCGACCAGGATTTGAGGCCCGGCGTCACGCCCACCGTGAGGAAGGCGCGGCCCAGCGCCTGCCAGTGGCGGCGCGGCACGTCGCCCTTGGCGATGGCCAGGAAGCTGGTCAGTCGCGCCTCGGAGGCGATCAGGTCGTAATAGCTCGCGTCCAGCGCCTGCTCGTGCACGCGCAGGCCGATGTGGAACAGGTGGCGCTTGGCGCTGTAAAGGCCGCTGAAGTCCATGGCCATGCACAGGCGCTCGCAACGCCCGGCCAGCTGCAGCAGCGGGGCGGATTCGGCCCCGGCGGTGTCCGGCTGCCCGGCCAGCAGCCGGCAGTTCTGCGCCACCGCCAGCAGGTGGCCCGCGAGGTTGCCGCTGTCGACCGTGGAGACATAGGCCGGCGGCAGCACCTGCAGCGTGCGGGTTTCATACCAGTTGAGCAAATGGCCCTTGTGTTTGGGCAGGGCCTCCACGGTGTCCAGCGTGGCGGCCAGGCGCGCGGCCATCTCGCCGGTGGAAATCCAGCCGAACTCGCGCGCGCAGGCCGCGGCCATCAGGTACAGGCCTATGTTGGTGGGCGAGGTGCGGTGGGCCAGCGTGGGCTCGGGCTCCATCTGCAGGTTGTCGGGCGGCAGGTGGTGGTCCTCGGGGCCGACGACGCGCTCAAAAAAGCCCCAGGTCTGGCGCGCCAGCTTGAGCAGGTAGTCGCGGTCCTGGTCGCTGGGCACGCTGCCCGGGTCCGGCGCCTTGGGTTTGCTGCCCCACCACGCGGCCAGCGGCGCCAGGGCCCAGAGCACAAACAGCGCGGGGCCCATGAGCGGGTGCGGGCTCCAGCAGGCGGCCGCGGCAAGCGCCAGGCACAGCGCGGAGACGCCGGCATGGCCGCGCACAAAAGCGCCCGGCGTGTAGCGCGCCGAGGCCTGGGCCTGGGCCGCGGTGGTCCACTGCAGCAGGCGGCGCCGGCTGGCGGCCATGCGCCAGAGCGCGCGCGTGATCGCGTCCAGCAGCAGCGCGGCCTGCACCGCCAGCTGGCTGAACTGCCACAGGGCCTGCGCCAGGGCGCGCCCCACGTCGCGCATGCCGATGTCGAAGAAATGCAGCCAGGCGATGCCGCGCCGTGTGGGCACCAGCCCGGCGAGCGCGCCCGTCAATGGGCCGACCAGGAAGGCGAGGAAGGTGAAGGCGATCGCCGTTCCCGGCGGCAGCGCGCCGGTGAAAACCACCCAGGCCAGCAGCGCGAAGCCGGCCGGCACCACCAGCGAGCGGCGCAGGTTGTCGGCCATGCGCCACAGGCCCAGGGCGTCTATGCCGAAGCTTGGGGCGCGCAGCATCAGCGGCAGCAACTGCCAGTCGCCGCGCGTCCAGCGGTGCACGCGCGAGGCGGCCACGCCGGCATGGTGCGGCTGGTCCTCCATGAGCACCACGTCGCCGGCATAAGCGCAGCGCGCGATGCTGCCCTCGAGCAGGTCGTGGCTCAGGACGGCGCCTTCGGGCAGGCGCTGGTCCAGCACGGCGTGCACGGCTTGCACATGCAGCAGCCCCTTGCCGGTGAAGCTGCCCATGCCGAACACATCCTGGTAGAGGTCGGAGGTGCCGCTGCTGTAGGGGTCCAGGCCGCGCTGGCCGGCGAACAGGGTGTGAAAGGGCGAACGCTCGCGGCGCGCCGGCAGGGGCGTGGCCACGCGCGGCTGCAGGATGCCGTAGCCGGCGATGACGCGCCGGCTCTTGCGGTCCACCTGCGGCGTGTTGAGCGGGTGGGCGGCAATCGCCACCAGCTCGCGCAGGGCGCCGGCGGGCAGGCCGGTGTCGCTGTCCAGGGTCAGCACATAGGGCGTGCCTTCGGCCAGCCGCATCTCGGCGCCCGCCGGCGTGAAGGGGGAGGCCGCGCGTTCGGCCAGGTGCCGCAGCAGCATCTCGAGCTTGCCGCGCTTGCGCTCCCAGCCTATCCAGCAGCGCTCCGTGGCCGACCAGCTGCGCGGCCGGTGCAGCAGCACAAAGCGCGCGGGCTGGCCCTGGGCCGCGGGGTAGCTGGCGTTGAGGGCGCGCAGCCGGGCCAGCGCGTCGTCGAACAGCGCCTGGTCGCCGGGCGCGCGCTCGGTGTCGGCATCGGCCCAATCGCTCAGCAGCGCGAACTGCGCGTTCGCTTCGCGGCTGGCCAGCCAGTGCAGCTGCAGCCGGCGTACCAGTTCGGCGTTGGCCGCTGCCGACGTGAGCATGCAGGGAATCACCACCAGTACGCGGTGCTCGGGCGGGATGCCGGCGCCGAAGTCCAGGCGGGCCAGCGGCTGTATGCGGGTGGACTCGGCGATCAGCCGGTGCATCAGCGCGACCACGGCTTCCGAGGCCGGCAAGGCCATGAGCAGCACCGCCACCCAGCCGGTCCAGGGCAGGGTGGCCAGCGGATGCGCGGCCCAGGCCAGCAGCGCGGCGGTGCCGGCGAACCACGCCGCGGCGAACAGCGGCAAACGCCAGGCGCGCGGTGTCTGGGCGGGCGGCACGGGCTTGCGCGGGCCGGCGGACGGGTGCAGCGCGGCTTCGAGCAGCGGGCGGCCCGGCCCTATCAGGTAGTAGCCGGCGGTGCGCGCCACCATGGAGTTGTTGGGCTGGCGCGCGGCGGCCAGCACGGCTTCGGCGACGGCGCGTTCGGACTTGCCGGACTGCTGCGCCAGCCTTTCCATGGCGCGCGTGATCTGCTGGCGCGTGACCTCGCTTTCGCGCGAAAAACTCGGCAGGCGGCGCAGCACCTGCAGCGAGTGGCTCACGGGCTCTATCAGCTCCGCCCATTCGACCTGGCCTATGAGCCGCAGCGTGGTGATGATGTTGCCGACGGTGAGGTTCGCGGCCACCTGCACGGTCTGGCCTTCACCTATCATGCCCAGGCCGTCGGTGCAGTGCTGCGCGGCCCAGCGCACCAGCGGCAGGGGTGGCGGCGCGTCGGGCTCGGGGTGGCCGGCCGGCATGCGCTGCCAGAGCTGGGTCAGGTAGCTGCGCTCCAGGCCGTGGGCCTGCATCAGGGCCAGCAGCTCGTCGAGCTCGCGCAGGCTCAACGCTTCGGCCTTGTCCCAGGCGGCATGGGCCACCTCGCGCGCGACCTTGTTCCAGGCGATGCGGTCGGCCATGCGGCGCAGGTTTTCCAGCAGCACCACGCGCAAGGTGGTGGGCAGGGCCCAGAGTTCCCCGAGGTTGAGCTCGTTGACTTCCTGGTAGGCGTGCAGGAAGGCGGTGAACAGCACCGGGTCGAGCACGCTGTCGGTGTGCGCCACATAGGCCCAGGCGATGCCGTAGACGCGCGGCAGGCCTTGCAGCGGTTTGTCGGCCAGCTTGGGCAGGTCGGCGTAGTAACGGTGCGGCACGCCGTCCTGGATCTGCTGCAGCTGGGCTTCGACCAAATGGAAATTGTCGAGCAGCCATTCGGCCGCCGGCGTGACGTAGTGGCCGCTGCGGGACGTCAGCGCGATGTAGTCGTAGGCCAGGCGTATGGCGGCAATGTTTTCCTGCACGCGCGGAAAAAACGGCGGGCCGCCGTGCTCGCTGCCGGCCGGCAGCACGGCCTGCGCGGCGGCCAGGCTGCGGCCGTGTTCCTCAAAACGCTGGGCGCCGAACAGTTCGGCGCGTATGGGTTGCTGTATGTCGCCGCGGGGGGAGGCGAGAAGGTGCCGGGCGTAGGCGCTTAAGGTGTCCAGCCGCTCGATGACCGGCGTAGTCACACGTTCAGGCTAAGGCAAGCAAGCCGACACAGATCGCCATGATGAGCGCGACCGTCACGATGCGCGGCAAGAGCACCGAATGCGCGGACTGCAGGCCGGTCTGAAGCGTGAAAAAGCGGCCGCGCGAATGCGCGCACTGGTCCATGTGCGACGCCAGGTCGGCGGCGTCGGTGGAAACAAAATCGTTGCGAATGGCCGACGGTGTGTCGGCCATGATCTCCAAAGTGGTCATGATTTTGCGCTCCGGGCTGGGGTGGGCAATGCATGCGGAATGCGGCATTGCTCCGAGTTCAAGAAGCTGCTCACGACCCAGACGGAGCCATGAACAGCTTCTAGCACCATGCTAAGACCCGGCACCGCAAGGTGCCATCGGAAGACGCTGGAGTTTGTCTAGGACAAAGCCTACACAACAGGGGGAGTATGCGCTTCTCGAATACCCCTATCGTCTGCTACCCGACGCGGGTGGCGTCGTTGATGCCGATGCGACTGCCATCAACCTTGCTCCGGCGGTGTGCCCTCTGCATGGGCTTGCTGGCCGGGTCTCGCCCCGGCGGGCGACTTACTTTCTTTTGCTTCGCCAAAAGAACGTAAGCAAAGAAAAGGCGACCCGCAGTCTGGGTCCCTTCGCTGCGCTACGGGCAACCTGCGCTGCTCGACTGCGGAGGGGGTCTGGCTAAACTCGCTACGCTGCGCTTCGCTCAGACAACGCCAGCCCTGACCCTCCTCCGTCTGCGCTGCTCGGCCCAGCCAGGACGGGGCAATCGGGAGCGGGAGCGGGAACCAATACCAACAAGGACACGCCATGGCGTGTCCTTGTGGTTTTCCGTATTTGGTATTCCTGTCCCCACCCCCTTGTGTATGCGCCGAGGAGCGGAGGTTCAGGCGGATAAGGGATCGCGTTGTTTGAGCGAAGCGCAGCGTAGCGAGTTTAGCGAGACCCCGCCTGAACCGAGCACCGCAGGTTGCCCCGGAGCGAAGCGCAGGGGACGCAGACACCAGGGTCGCCTTTTCTTTTGCTTACTTTTCTTTTGGCGAAGCAAAAGAAAAGTGAGTTGCCGCCGGGCAACCCCCGGCCAGCAGAACTTAGCAAGGGGGGAGAGGGAGGAAAGCCCTAGCCTGTATTGCGCAAACCAGCCGCAATCCCATTAATAGAAATATGAATACCCGTCTGCACCCGCTGGTCCGCCTGACCAGCCCGGTAGCGCCGCACCAGTTCGACCTGCAGGTGGTGCAGCGGGTCGATATAGGGAAAGCGGTGGCGTATCGAGCGCTGCAGCGCGGCGTTGCCGGCCAGGCGCTGTTTTTCGCCGGTGATCAGCACCAGCGCTTCGGCGGTGAGGTGCCATTCGGCTTCGATGGCGCTGAAGATCTTTTTGCGCAGGCGCGCGTCGCCCATGAGTTCGGAATAGCGCGAGGCCAGGGCCAGGTCGCTCTTGGCCAGCACCATGTCCATGTTGCTGAGCAGGGTGCGGAAGAAGGGCCACTGCTTGTACATTTTCTGCAGCAGCGCGAGCGCCTCCTTGCGCGCGGCGGGGGTGCCGCCCTGGCCCAGCATGTGTGCGATGGCCGAGCCGAAGCCGTACCAGCCGGGCAGGGTGAGGCGGCACTGGCCCCAGCTGAAGCCCCAGGGAATGGCGCGCAGGTCTTCGATTTTTTGCGAGGCCTTGCGCGAAGCCGGGCGCGAGCCGATGTTGAGTTCGGCGATTTCACGTATCGGCGTGGCGCTGAAAAAATACTCGGTGAAGCCCGGGGTGTCGTAGACCAGCGTGCGGTAGGCCGCCATGCTGGCTTGCGAGAGTTCGGCCGCGGCCTGCAAAAAGGCCTTGGTCGCGGGTTTGGTCGGCTGCAGCAACGTGGCTTCCAGCGTGGCGGCGACCAGGGTTTCGAGGTTGCGCCTGCCGATCTCGGGGTTGGCGTACTTGGAGCCTATGACCTCGCCCTGCTCGGTCAGGCGTATCTGCCCGCGCACCGTGCCCGGCGGCTGGGCCAGGATGGCCTGGTAGCTGGGGCCGCCGCCGCGGCCCACGGTGCCGCCGCGGCCGTGGAACATGCGCAGCTGGATGTTGTGCGAGTTGGCCAGCACGTCAAAGAGTTCGACCAGCGCGATCTCGGCGCGGTAAAGCTCCCAGTTGCTGGTGAAGATGCCGCCGTCCTTGTTGCTGTCGGAGTAGCCGAGCATGATGTCCTGCTCGGCGCCGCTGCGCTTGACCAGCTGGGCAATGCCGGGCAGGGCGTAGAACTCGCGCATGATGGGCGCGGCATTGCGCAGGTCTTCTATGGTCTCGAAGAGCGGCACCACGATCAAATCGTTCGTCGCGTTGCTGTCCAGCGTGCCGTGCATCAGGCCGACCTCTTTTTGCAGCAGCAAGACTTCGAGCAAATCGCTGACGGTTTCGGTGTGGCTGATGATGTAGTGGCGTATCGCTTCCTTGCCGAAGCGCGCGCGCGCCGTGCGGGCGGCCTCAAAAATCGCGAGTTCGCTTTGCGCATGGGCCGAGTAGTCGCTGCCGACCACGCGCAGCGGCCGCGCGTCGTTGAGCAGGCCCACCAGCAGCGCGCGCTTGGCGGCTTCGTCGAGTTTGCCGTAGTGGGGCTCTATGCGCGCGACGGCCAGCAGCTCGGCCACCACTTCCTCATGCTTGTCGGAGCTCTGGCGCAAGTCGACCGTGGCCAGGTGAAAGCCGAAGACCTCGACCGCGCGTATCAGCGGGTGCAGGCGCTGGGCGATCAGGGCTTCGCCGTGGTGGGCCTTGAGCGAGGCTTCAATGGTGCGCAGGTCGGCCAGGAAATCCTCGGACTTCAGGTAGGCGTTCTGCGGCGCGACGGCGTGGCGCGCGGCATCGCCGCCGGTCAGCTCTTTCAGGGTGGCGGCCAGGCGGGCATAGACGCCGGTCAGGGCGCGGCGGTAGGGCTCGTCCTTGCGGTGCTCGCTGGTGTCGGGCGAGCTTTCGGCCAGGGCGCGCATCTCGGGGCTGAAATCGACCAGCATGGCCGACAGCGAGAGCTCGCCGCCCAGGAAGTGGACCTCGGTCAGGTAGTGGCGCAGCGCCACTTCGGCCTGCCGGCTCAGCGCGTAGTTGAGGGTCTCGGCGCTGACGTTGGGGTTGCCGTCGCGGTCGCCGCCTATCCACTGGCCCATGCGCAAAAAGCTGTGCACCGGCTGGTTGCCGAGTTCACGCTCGAGGTTGGCGTACAGCTTGGGGATTTCGCGCAGGAAGGTGGCTTCGTAATAACTGAGCGCGTTCTCGATCTCGTCGGCCACGGTGAGCTTGGAAAAACGCAGCAGCCGGGTTTGCCACAGCTGCATGACGCGGGCGCGCAACTGGGCCTCGTTGGTGGCCAGCTCGCGCGGCGTGAGGGCGTCCTTGGCGGCGTTGTGGGCCAGGGCCAGCGCCTTGATGTCATCGCGCGCGGTCAGCAGCTGGGCGATGTCGCGCTCGGCGTCCAGGATGCTTTTGCGCTGCACCTCGGTGGGGTGGGCGGTGAGCACGGGCGAGACAAAGCTGTGCGCCAGGGTGTTGGAGATGGTGCGGGTCGAGATGCCGGCCCAGCGCAGTCGGGCCAGCGCCACTTCGATGCTGCCTTCCTGGGTGTCGCCCGCGCGCTCATGCACGGCGCGGCGGCGTATGTGGTGGCGGTCTTCGGCCAGATTGGCCAGGTGGCTGAAATAGGTGAAGGCGCGTATCACGCTGACCGTCTGGTCGCCCGACAGGCCCTTGAGCAGCTTCTTAAGGGCCTTGTCGGCTTCGGGATCGGCGTCGCGCCGGAAGCTGACGGAGAGCTTGCGCACTTGCTCGATCAGCTCATAGGCGGCCACGCCTTCCTGTTCGCGGATCACGTCGCCCAGGATGCGGCCCAGCAGGCGTATGTCTTCGACCAGCGGGCGTTCGTTGTCCCGCGAGCGGGTGGAGGCCTTGGGCGCCGCGGCTGCCGCACCGTCCCTGGCGCCCTCGCTGGCGTGTTGTTGTAGCTTCTTGGCGCGCGCGGAAGTGACCATCTCTACCCTCTAGTTCTTAAGCTTGTTCTTAAGCCCTGCATGCTAGCATTCACTTCCCCCCAAGTATTACAAACAGGTTACGAGTGTCCGCAGTGTCTGAATCCCCCCCGAATGCCCTGAAGAAGGTGGTCATCGCCACGCGCGAGAGCCGCCTGGCGATGTGGCAGGCAGAACATGTGAAGGCGCTGCTGCAGGCGCGCCTGGGCTGGCAGGTCGAGCTGCTGGGCATGACCACCCAGGGCGACCAGATCCTGGACCGCTCGCTGAGCAAGGTCGGCGGCAAGGGCCTGTTCGTCAAGGAACTCGAGGTGGCGCTCAGCGAAGGCCGGGCCGACCTGGCCGTGCATTCGCTGAAAGACGTGCCCATGGACCTGCCCGAGGGTTTCGCGCTGGCCTGCGTGCTGGAACGCGAGGACCCGCGCGATGCTTTTGTGTCTAACCAATTCGCCGGCCTGGCGGATTTGCCGCAGGGCGCGGTGGTGGGTACCTCCAGCCTGCGCCGGCTGGTGCTGCTCAAGGCCTTGCGGCCCGACCTGGTGATACAGCCGCTGCGCGGCAACCTGGACACGCGTTTGCGCAAGCTCGATGAAGGCCAGTACCAGGCCATCGTGCTGGCGGCCGCGGGCCTGAAGCGCCTGGGGCTGGAGTCGCGCATACGCACGACCTTTGAACCGGCCCAGATGCTGCCTGCCGCGGGGCAGGGCGCATTGGGCATTGAAGTGCGCGCCGACCGCGCCGACCTGCTGGCCGCGCTGGCCACGCTGGCGCACCAGCCGACCTGGCTGGCCGTAACGGCCGAGCGCACGGTCTCGCGCGCCATGGGCGGCAGCTGTTCCATGCCGCTGGCGGCCTTCACGCTGGGCGCGGCGGCGGGCGGCAGCATGCAGCTGAGCGCCGCCTGGGGCGACCCGGCCACGGCCGAGGCGCCGTCCGGCAGCGCCGTTGCCCTGGCGCCACTGGTGCAGGTGAAACAAAGCGCCCCGGTGCGCAATTTCGCCGAGGCCGAAGCCCTGGGCGAAGCCGTGGCGGCGCAACTGCGCGCCGGCGGCGCGGTCTGGGCCGGCAAGGGCCTAGCCTGATGCACCCCATGCCGGCGCCTGCGGCCGGTGCGGCCCCCGTCATCGTGACGCGCCCCGCGGCGGATGCGCAGCACTGGGTGCGCGCGCTGCGGCAGGCCGGTTTCGCGGCCGAAGCGCTGCCTTTGATCGATATCGCGGCCGCGCTTGATACCGGCGCGCTGGCGCAGGCCTGGCAAACCCTGGACCGCTATGCGGCCTGCATGTTTGTCAGCGGCAATGCGGTGGCATATTTTTTCCAATCCCCCTTGGCCAGCGGCCTGYCCCCCACCCTGCGCCTGATGGCGCCCGGGCCCGGCACCGTGGCGGCCCTGCTGGCCGCGGGTGTGCCTGCCGCGCAGGTCGATGCGCCGGCTGCCGACGCCGGGCAATTTGACTCGGAGGCGCTGTGGGCCGTGGTCGGGCAGCGCGACTGGCAAGGAAAGCGCGTGCTGGTGCTGCGCGGTGAAAGCCCGGATGCCGCAGCGTCATCGGGGCGCGACTGGATCGCCCGCCAGTGGGAGGCCGCCGGCGCCCAGGTCGATTTTGTCGGCGTGTACCAGCGCCGCGCGCCCCAGTTCAGCGAAGCGCAGCTGGTGCGCGCGCGCGCCGCCAGTGCCGACGGCTCGGTCTGGCTGTTCAGCAGTTCGGAGGCGCTGGCCAACCTCCTGCACCAGCCGGCACTGGCCGGTGTCGACTGGCGCGGCGCCCGCGCGGTGGCAACGCATCCGCGCATCATGGACGCGGTGCGCGCCGCGGGCTGGGGTGTTGTTGTGGCGTCACGCCCCGCCCTGACGGACATCAGGGAGACATTGGCCTCGATAGAATCCCTTTATCCATGAGCGATCCCCATATAGCCCAGCCCACGCCTTCCACGCCCGACAAGGAGCCTGTGCTGGAGCGCGCTCTGGTGGTGGCCGAACCGCTGGCCCCCACGCCTGATGCCTGGCTGGTGCCGCGCAAATGGGCTCTGGGGGTGGCTGCGCTGGCGGCCGGCGGCCTGCTGGCCAGCGGCCTGCTGTGGCAAAAACTGGCCACCATCCAGGAAGAGCTGGCCCGCCGCAGCCTGGACTCGGGCGCGCAGGCCATCGAAGCGCGCGCGCTGGCGCGCCAGGCCCAGGAGGCCACGCGCGAACTCTCGGCGCGGCTGGCCATCCAGGAAACCCGCATCAGCGAAGTCAGCCTGCAGCGCACCCAGCTTGAAGAGCTGATGCAAAGCCTGTCGCGTTCGCGCGATGAAAACCTGGTGGTGGACGTGGAGTCCGCGCTGCGCCTGGCGCAGCAGCAGGCCCAGCTCACCGGCAGCGCCGAACCGCTGCTGGCCGCGCTCAAGTCGGCCGACCAGCGCCTGGCGCGCGCCGCCCAGCCGCGCCTGAACCCGCTGCAGCGCGCCATCGCCCGCGACATGGACCGTATCAAGGCCGCGACCCTGACCGACGTGCCGGTGCTGATGCTCAAACTTGACGAACTGGCCCGCCTGGCTGACGACCTGCCGGTGGCCAATGCCATGGTGGCCAACAGCCCCTTGCGCGCGGCGCCCGCTCTGGCCGTGCACGCACCGGCCGCGCGCGCCAGCGCGCCGGCGGCCGACAAGCCCGCGGAGGGGATGTTCGACAAACTTTCGCTGAGCGCCTGGTCGCAGCGCACGCTGGACAACCTGCGCGAGGAAGCCCGCAAGCTGCTGCGCGTGAGCCGCATCGAGCAGCCCGAGGCGGCCCTGCTGTCGCCCGAGCAGTCCTTCTTCCTGCGCGAAAACCTGAAGCTGCGCCTGCTCAATGCGCGCCTGGCCCTGCTGTCGCGCCAGACCGATTCGGTGCGCGCCGACCTCGCCAGTGCCAATGCCTGGCTGGGCAAGTATTTCGATCCTTCCTCGCGCAAGACCCAGGCCGCGGCCCAGCTGCTGGCCCAGGTGCAAGGCCAGCTCAAGACCAGTGAGCTGCCGCGCCTTGACGAAACCATGGCCGCGCTGGCCACGGCGGCCGCGGGCCGCTGATTCTTCGCAAAGGCAGGACACACGCATGCGCGCCGCCCTCTGGCTACTGGCCCTTTTTGGCGTGGCGGTTGCCGTGGCGCTGTTCGCGGGCAACAACCAGGCCGTGGTGACCATTTTCTGGCCGCCGCACCGGGTCGACATTTCCTTCAACCTGGCGGTGATGCTGCTGGCCGGGCTGTTCTTTGTGCTCTACCTGGCGCTGCGCGCGGTGTCGGCGGTGTTCTCGCTGCCGGCCGAGGCGCGGCGCTGGCGCGCCCAGCAAAAAGAACGCGCCATGTACGGCGCCCTCATGGATTCGCTGGCCCACCTGCTGGCGGGGCGCTATATACGCTCGACCAAGTCGGCGCAGAACGCGCTGGCGCAGGAAAAAAGCCTGCGCCCGCTGGCCGACCACTACAGCCACGTGACCGGCCACAGTTCCAGCCGCGGCGCCCAGCTGCGCGCGCTGGCCCATCTGCTGGTGGCCGAGGCCGCGCAGTCGCTGCAGAACAAGGGCCTGCGCGACCAGCACCTGCACCAGGCGCTGAAAAGCTCGGCGCCGCGCCATGCGCAGGAAGTGCGCGAGGGCGTGCAGTTCCGCGCGGCGCGCTGGGCGCTGGACGACCGCGACGCGGGCGCCGCGCTCGACTGGCTGGCCCAGCTGCCGCAGGGTGCCTCACGCCGCACGCTGGCGCTGCGCATGAAGCTGCGCGCCTCGCGCCATGCGCGGCAGACTTCGCAGGCGCTGGAAACCGCGCGCCTGCTGGCCAAGCACCGCGCGTTTTCGCAGGCGGCGGCGCAAAGCATCATCCGCGGCCTGGCGCTGGAGCTGCTCAATGACGCGCATGACCCGGTGCAGCTGCAGCAGGCCTGGTTTTCACTCGACCAGAGCGAGCGCGCCATGCCCGAGCTGGTGGTGCATGCCGCGTCGCGCCTGATGGCCTTGCACGGCGAGCCGGAGCTCGCGCGCAGCTGGCTGCTGCAGGTCTGGGACGCGATGATGCAGCCGCGCTCGGACATCGGCGACAACCTGCGCATCAAGCTGATCGGCGTGCTGGAAGCCGGCCTGGATTCGCTGGACGCCGCCTGGCTGGCGCGCATTGAAACGGCCCAGCTGAGCCGGCCGCGCGACGCCAACTTGCAGTACCTGGCGGGCATGGCCTGCCTGAACCGCCAGCTCTGGGGCAAGGCCCGCCAGCTGCTGTCGCAGGCCGCGCCGGCCCTGCAGGACGTGGCGTTGCACCGCAATGCCTGGCGCGCGCTGGCCGTGCTGGCCGAGCAGCGCGAGGACGAAGCCGCCGCCGCGCAGGCCTACAAGCGCGCCGCGCAGATCTAAAGCCGGTTGACGGTTTAAGGCTTGACCACCTGGGCCGCCTTGGCCCGTTGCGTATAACCCTGGTAAGCCGGCAAGGCGATGGCGGCGATGATGCCGACGACCATGATGACGGGGAAGGCCAGGCCGCCTATCTTGACCAGCGTGGTGTTGGGCGGCGGGGGCGCACCGAAGCGGTTGCCGCCCTTGGTGCCCGGGTTGAACAGCCAGACCAGGCCCACCAGCGGGATCAGGGCCAGCAGTATGGTCCAGCCGGACCATCCCATGTCGTGGCTGCGCTGTATGCTCAGCAGCACAATGAAGATGAAGTAGGGGATGGTCGCCAGCATGCCGAGCACGCCGGCCGCTTTGCCGAAACCGAGGGCGCCGGCAACGAGGCCCAGCACGACGGCCGCCGCCAGCATCAGCAGGTAGCCGCCCAGGTTGTAGGCCAGGTAGCGCAGCCGGCCGACCCGGCCCCTGGCCGAAAACAGCTTGACGGGCTGCACGCCCGCCTCATTGTCAAAAACATCGTCCACCACGGCCTTGGGCGCTGCATACGGGTTCACTGCTTCGGACATCGCATCCCTCCTGTTGTTGAGACCCGAAGGATAACCGTTGCCGGGGCGCCTGTGGACCCCTCTTTGAACCGCTCTTACAGCAGCCCGGCGCGCTTGACCGCGTGGTAGCGGTTGACCAGCGAAACGGCCAGTTGCGCCGGCTCCACGTCCATGGAGAGCGGGTCCTGGCCGACCACGCGCGCGAAGGCGTCGCGCCGCGACTGCGTGAAGAGGTGGGCGGCCGCCACGTCGACCGCATCCGCGGGGCTGGACAGGGCCTGGCCGGCGATGCGGCCCAGCACGCGCTCGCGCAGGCTGGCCACCAGCACCAGGTGCTGGCGGCGCAGCAGCTTGATTGCCGGGCGCAGCTCGGCGGCGTCCTCGTCGCGGAAGTTGGTCAGCACGATCACCAGCGCGCGCCGGCGCTGCACGCGCAGCAATTCCTGGGCGGCCAGCAGGTAGTCCGAATGCATGGCGCCGGGCTGGATGTCGTGCAGGCGGTTCATCAGGGCGTTGAGCGTGGCCGCGCCCTTGCGCGGCGCGAAATCGCGGCGCTGCCCCGGCAGGACTCCGAAGGTCATGGCGCCGACCTCGTCGCCTTCTTTCAGGGCAACGTAGCTCAGCAGCATCAGCGCGTTGAGGGCCTCGTCGAAATGGCTGCTGCCTGGGGCCCCGTCCTGCTCCGGCCCGCCTTCGTCGGCGCGCATGCGGCGGCCGCAGTCAAGCAGGAAGAACACGCACTGGTCGCGGTCGTCCTGGAATTCGCGCACGATGGGCCGCTGGTGGCGCAGCGTGGCCTTCCAGTCGATGTGGCGCAGCGAATCGCCGGTCCGGTAGTCGGCCAGCTGGCGGAAGTCGGTGCCCTGGCCGCGCTGCACATAGGTCTTGATGCCGATCTGCGCCAGCCGCCGGTCGCCGGACAGCCAGGCGTAGCGCGCCAGCGCGGCGAAGTTGGGGTACACGCGCAGCTTGCCGGGCTGGCCCAGCGACTGCTGCACTTCGAAGCAGCCGCCGCGGCTGCGCCAGCGCAACTGGGTGCTGCCGAAAAGCGCCACGCCGCGCTCGCGCGCGGTCACCGTGTAGCGCAGTTCGGCGCGCGAAGCCGGCGGCACCGTCAGGGATTGCGGCAGGCCCTCGAAGGCAAAGCGCGGGTCCACCTCGTCGAACACGGTCACGGACCAGGCCAGCGGGCCTTCGTTGACCAGCACCAGCGTGAGCACGGTGGGCACGCCCAGCGAAAAGGCGCCGGGCAGCGTGCGCTCCATGCGCAGCGGCGCCTGGCGCCACAGGCGGCGGCTGCGCCAGAGGTCCAGCAGCGCGGCGGCCAGCGCCACCAGCAGCACGGCGCCGGCCAGCAGGGCCAGCGTGCCTACCGGCAGGCCCGCGAGCAGGGCCAGGCAAGCGGCCACGGCGGCGCCGGCCAGCGCCTGGACCGTGCCTGCCGTGGGAATCACCAGCCAGCGCATGCGGGCCGGCCTCAGAGACGCGGCGCCTGCACGCTGCCCTGGGCGCTGCGCAGCAGCTCGTCCACGCCCAGGCCTTCGAGCTGGGCGTCGGGCGAAATCATCACGCGGTGGCGCAGGGCCGGCAGGGTCTGGCGCGCCACGTCGTCGGGGGTGATGAAGTCGCGCCCGTCCATCAGCGCGCCGGCGCGCGCGGCGCGCACCAGCGCCATGGTGCCGCGCGGCCCCGCGCCGGACGACAGGCCGGGCCAGTCGCGCGTGGCGCGCGCGATGCGCACCGCGTAGTCGATGACCTGTTCATGCGCCTGCACCAGGCTGGCCAGGCGCTGCAGCTCCAGCACCTGGGTGTCGTCCAGGCAGGGCCTGACCGCGTCCAGCGGCAACTGGTTGCCGGCGCGCTGGCCGGTGGTCAACTGCACCACCGCCTTTTCCTCGGCGTGGCTGGGGAAGGCGATGTTGATCTTGAGCAGGAAGCGGTCCAGCTGCGCCTCGGGCAGGGGATAGGTGCCTTCGGTGTCTATCGGGTTTTGCGTGGCCATCACCATGAAGGGGCGCGGCAGCGGCATGGCCCGGCCTTCCAGCGTGACCTGGTATTCCTGCATCACCTCGAGCAGGGCGCTCTGGGTCTTGGCCGGCGCGCGGTTGATTTCATCGGCCAGCAGCAAATGCGTGAAGACCGGCCCCTGGTGCACGCGCAGCGTACCTATGCCGGATTCGCTGCGGGTGGACGGGTCCAGCACCGAGTGGCCGGTGATGTCCGATGGCATCAGGTCGGGCGTGAACTGCACGCGCGCGTAGCGCAGGCTCATGGCCTGCGCCAGCGCCCGCGCCAGCAGCGTCTTGCCGAGCCCCGGCACACCCTCGATCAGCACATGGCCGGACGCGACCAGCGCCACCAGGGTCTGGTCGACGGCTTCCTTCTGGCCGACCACGGCCTTGCCGACTTCGTGGCGCAGGGTCTGCAGCCATTCGGCCGCGCGTATCAGTTCGTCGTTGGGAATCGATGACATGGTGGTTTCTCGGTTTCAGGATGAGGAAGGGGATGAAGCGGTGGAGGAGGCAGGCGGCGGGACCGGCTCGCGCGCGTCCAGCCGCCGGCGCGCGGTTTCCAGCAGTTCGAGGTCGGCGGCCAGCGCGGCGCGATTGCGCGCTCTGTCGGCTTGCGCGCGTTCGAGCAGTTGCGCGTCCAGGCCGGTGGCGCTGGCGATCTCGCGGGTGCGCCGCCCCGGCTCGAGTTGCGAAAACCGGGGCAGCTGCCGCGCGGCCGATGCGTGCAAGGCACGAAGCTGGGCCGTGTGCAGCGCTTTGGGCCCGTGCATGTGCAGAAAGCGCGCGGTGCCGCGCACCTGCTCGGCCATGGAGCGCCGGTGCGACGGAGCGGACGGCGCCAGCGGCCCGAAGCGCACGCCGGCGCGCCACAGGGCCAGCGCCAGGGCCAGCAGGCCCAGCAGCAGCGCCGCCCAGGCCTGGTGCCAGAGCCAGGGTGCAAACGGCTCCCTGGCCTCTTCGGCGACAAACCAGAACTCGGCGCCGGCACGCGCCTGCAGCGCCGCGGCCACCACCTGCGCGTTGTCGGCGCGCAGCAGGTTGCTGTTGTTAAGCAGGCCCCAGCCGCCGAGCACGGTGACCGTGCCCTGGCCGACCTGCACGCGCACGGCCTCGGTGCCGGCCGTGCCGCGCAGCGACCACAGCGGCGCGGCCAGGCGGTTCACCGGCAGGTACTGCGGGCTGAAGTAGGCGCCGCAGACGCGAAAGACGCGGCTGTCGCCGTAGCTGGCCGCCACCTCGGCGGGTTCCTCCAGCGCGCGGCAGTCCAGGTCCTTGGCGGCCCTGTCGAAAGGCCGCGCCGGCGTGATTTTCTGCGGGCTGACCGCGTTTTCCTCGGTGACGGGCAACCAGCCCGTGAGCGATTTGTGCCGGGCCAGGAAGCCCGGGATGACCAGGTGCCCGCCCTGCGCCACCCAGGCGCGCAGGCGCTGCGCGCGTTCGGGGAACAGGTCCCAGTTGCGCGACACCAGCACCAGCCGCGCCTGCGGCGGCGGCATGGCGTCCAGGCTTTTGTGCTTCACAACTTTCGCGCCCAGGGCGCCCAGCAGTTTTTCGGTGGCGTACAGCGGGTTGCTCAGGGCCTCACCCTTGGCCGGCGTGGGAACGTCGACGTCGACCCATTCGGTGGCCGACACCAGCCAGGCGCCGCCCGCCAGCAGCAGCACGCCCAGCAGGACCAGGATCAGCCGGTCTTTCATGGCGCCGCCTTCCCTGGTGTGACCGCTGCGGCCGGCGCGCCCAGTCGCGCGTCAAATTCGGCGCACAGCGCCAGCACGCCGGCCGTGGGCGGCAGGCGCCCGCCATAGGCCGCCAGCTGCCAGGCGGCCACCAGGCGGGCAAAAAAATCGAGCGAGGGCGGTGCCAGCCGGCCTTCGCTGAGCGCCACGCATTCGCCTTCGGTGCTGGCGTTGCGTATGGGCACCGCATGCAGGTGCACCAGGCGCGAGAGCGCGCCGCGGTAGAGCAGCGACAGCGCAGGCCGGCGCTGGCCGCGCTGCCACAGCGAGGCGACCTCGGAGCCCACGTCGTCGGGCAGGCTTTCGGGGCGTATGTCCAGGCTGCCGATGTGGCTGGGCAGGGGCGCCATGCGGTGCCGGCCGCCGCCGGCGCGCACCTGCGCCCAGCGCCGTATGCGGATCACCAGCCAGGCCAGGGCCAGCGCGCCCAGCGCCCACACCAGCAGGCGCGCGGCTTCGGAGACCCTGGTCACAAAGTCCCTGAGCCAACCGAAACCGTCGCTGTCCTTCTTTTTGTTCTCGGGTTTTTTGTCCTGGTTTTTCAGGCGCAGGCTTTTTTCGCTTTTGCTTCCGGGCAGGTTGGGGTCGGCGCGCACCCGTTCGGCGGCCGACTGCACCTGTTGGCGCGAGGGCGGCTCGCCGGGGGCCGCGGCGGCCGCGCCGGCCGCGCAAGCCGCGACCAATACGCAGGCCAGGGCCTGCCGCCATCGGGCATCACGGCGCGCGGCCCTCATGCGCCGGCCTTTGCCGGCGCGGGCGTGAAGGCGCGGCGAAATTCCTGCTCGATGTCCCAGGCTTCGAGCTCGACGCGGCGGTTCAGGTACATCGCAAAGCCGGCCGCCACAAAAAAAGGCTCGACCAGCCCGACGGCGAAGGCGTAGACCACGGCAAGGCACAGGCTTTGCATCGTCGACTCCGTGGCGATGAGCCAGCGCCAGAGTTCCGGAAGGCTGCCCTCGGGCGCGAACCAGAACAGCACCGAGAGAATGGCGAATTCCAGCGCGATCTCGACATTGGAAAAAATCAGCTGCATGCCCGTGGCCGCGCCGCGCCGCCCGCGCAGCAGCTGGTCGCGCCGCTTGCGCCTGGCGCCGCCGCGCTGGCCTTCGAGCTGGTCTATGGCCTGGGTGTAGGAGCGCCAGGGGGATAGGCGCCGCCACAGCAGCGTGCGCAGCAACTGCCCGCCCCACACCTGGGCGCGATGCTCCCAGAGGTCTTTCCAGCGTGTGGACTGGCCGAACACCGCGCGCGACAGGATGAACAGCAGGCTGCGGTCAAACCAGGGCTTGAGGCAAAAGATCAGCAGGCCGGGCAGCCAGTAGGCGAGCTCGATGGTGCACAGCAGCAGCGCGATGACCACCACATACATGGGCAGGAAAGTGCGCCAGATGGAAGCGGCATGGCGGCGCACCAGCGCGACGCCCAGGTCGGCGGCCTCGGCCATGGGCCGCGGGCGCAGCGCGACGGCCAGCGCGTCAACCTGCATGGCGCTGCCCTTCGCCCGCGGGCGCCTGGCCGGCGCGCGGCCGTCCCTGCCAGCCCAGGTAGGCCAGCACCAGGGCCCAGCAGGCCGCGCCGGCGCCGTATTTCACGGCGGGCGTGACCCAGCGCGCCGAGGACCAGAAGGCTTCGACGGCGGCGGCGATCAGCAGCAGGCCGATGACGCCATAGACCACGACGATGGCGTGGCGCGCCGCCAGGCGCAGCGCCTCCAGGCGCGTGTGCCGGCCCGGCGCGATCAGCGCGTAGCCCAGGCGCAGCCCGGCCGCGCCCGCCAGCACGATGGCCGTCAGTTCGAAGGCGCCGTGGGTGACGACAAAGGAGCAGAAGTTCTGTCCGTGACCCGAGGCGATCAGGTAGCCGCCCACGGCGCCTATTTGCACGCCGTTGAACAGCAGCACGCCGGCGCTGCCGATGCCGCCGAAAATGCCGGCCGCGAAGCAGCGAAAGCCGATGCCGATGTTGTGCATGACGTAAAAGCCGAACATCTGCCAGTCGCCGCTGGCGTCGCGGTTGCGCCCGAAGGATTTGGCGCTGTCGCTGTACATGCTGTCGAACTGCTGCACCTGCGCCGCGTCCAGCAGATGCAGGATGAACCCCGGGTCGCGGTAGGTGGCCAGGCCCGCGGCCAGCAGCGGCACCACGAACAGCAGGGCCGCCACCAGCAGGTAGGCGCGGTGCGCGCGCACGGCCTGCGGGAAGTCGACCAGCGCCAGCAGGCCCAGGCGCGCCAGGCCGTAGTCGTGGCGCCGGTAGATCAGCCGGTGGGCGCTTTGTGTCAGGGCTTCCAGCCGCTGCGTCAGGTGCACCGGATAGGCGCGGGCCTGCGCCAGCGCCAGGTGCTCGCAGACGCGGCGGTACAGCGTGGCCATCCGCGCGCCGTCGAACTTGCGCTCGGTCTCGGCGACGCCTATGACCTTCTCGAGCTCGTTCCACAGCGGCGCATAGGCCGCTTCAAACTGCAGGGGCGTCATGGCCGGGCCTCTCCCTCACGCCGGCCCATCAGCCATTGCGCCACGCCCAGCAGGCGCTGGGTGGGGCTGCTGCCCGGCGCGCCCGCGCCCAGCACCGGTTCGGCCAGGGCGGCGAGTTCGCCCAGGCGCTCGGGCGTCAGCCGCGTGGCCCGGCCGGCCCAGGCCAGCACCGAGGCCTGCTCGGCGGCCGACAGCGGCCGAGCGGGGGCGAGCGGAGCCGACAGGGGCACCTCGCCGTGCAGCTTGACGGCATCGGTGAACACCACCAGTGTGCCGGCGGCCAGGTCGCCCAGGCGCTTGCTGTCGCGCCGCCAGAGCATGGACACCAGCCCGGCGCCGAACAGCGCGGGCATGAAATCGGCGGCGCGCAGCAGGTTGCGGGTCAGCGAGGCGGCGGGCGTCACCGGCAGGCCGGAATCCATCACCACGCGCAGGCCCATGGCCCGCTTGCCGGGTGTGGCGGCCGCGCGGGTCAGCTCGAACACCACGGGGTAAAACCATTCGAGGCCGAAGTAGGCGAGCAGCAGCACGGCCCCGCCGGCCTTGCCCATCAGGCCGACCACAACGGCCACGGCGATGAACAGGCAGGCGCGTATGGCCAGGTCTATCAGGTAGGCCAGCCCGCGCGCGACGATGCCGGCGGGCCGCAGGGACAGGGTGATGCCTTCGGGCGTTTCAGCCGTGTAAATCGTGTCCAGGCGTGCGTTGGCCACAGGCTGGGGCCTCAGGCCTTGACGACGATGGTGTCCGCGATCTCGTCGTGCAGGCAGCGGCGGGATTGGCGAAAGATCATCAGGCAGTCGATCAGGGAATAAACCCAGACCACGGCTATGACAAGGCCGGCGGCAAAGCCCACGCCGTAGCGCAAGGCCAGGCGCGTCGGGGAAACGGCTTCGCCCGAGGGCCGGACAATGCGTAGCTTGAGCAGGACCTTGCCAATCGTCTGGCCCCGCGTCGCGAGCAGGTAGCCGTTGAGCAGGACGAAGATCAAGGCGCCGACGGCCATGCCCAGCGGGTTGAAGGACCACGCGCCTGTTCCTTGCGCGGCCCAGGGGTTGTAGGGGGTGAGCACCGACACCAGCCAGAGCACCAGGCTCTGGAAAACCGTGTCGAGGATGGCGGCACCCAGCCGTTCGACGCGGCCGGCCAGCTGTGGGCCGTCATTGACATCGGCCACATCCGACACCGTGGCTTGCGGCGGCGCGTAGCGCGCATCGTGCATGGGCTGGTCCATCGTCCTCTTCCCCTGTCGGTTTTGTTGGACTGATTCTAGGGCTTGTTTCAGGGCATAAAAAAAGCCCGCATAGGCGGGCTTTTTTTGGGGGAGGCGGGGGCGTTTACTGGCCTGGCGATTTCTCGAAGGGCAGGGACATCGCGCCCAGGTCGCGCCGGGTTTCGACCAGCACCAGCGGGCCTTCGTCGGCCACGACCAGCGGCGGGCGCTCGCGCGGCACGTGCACCGGCTTGACCTCGGCGGCGATGGCGGCCTTGGCCTCGGCGATCTTGGCCGCATCGGAGTTCACCCACTGCAGGCCCGAGGACTGGGCCACCTGGGCCAGTTCATCAAGGGGCAGCGCGTAGGACTGGACCTTGGGCAGGCTGATGGCTGCGGCGGCCGGTGCGGGCTGGACTGCCGCCACGGGCGCGGGCGCGGGCGCGGGTGCCGGTGCGGCCACAGCCACGGGGGCTGTGTAGGCGGGTGCCGGCGCTGCTTCAGGCACAAAAGGTGCGGCGGGCGTTACAGCGGCCGCAGGTGCCGCGTAGCTGGCGACGACTTCCGGTGCGCGTTCTTCGCGGGCTTGCGGTTGCTGCTGGGATTCCGCGAAACCGGCCTGGCCGGCTTGGCCGGCGTCAACGCCTTCGGCGGGCTGCTGCTCGCCGCGTTCGCCGTTCTCACCGCGTTCGCGGCGGTCGCGGCCATAGCGGTCGCGGCTGCGGCGCTCGCGCGGCTGGCGCTGCTCATCACCTTGGGCGCCCTGGCCGTTCTGCACGGGAGCGACCGGATTGCCGGCTTCGTCGAGCACGGGTGCCGCTGCGGCCTCGGGGTTGAAGCCGGCGCCGGCGTTCTGGCCTTCGGCGGCGCCTTCAGGGCGGTCTGCACCGCGGCGCTCGCCTCGGCGGCCATTGCGGTCACCGCGTTCACGGCGGCCTTCGCCGCGCTCGCCGCGTGCTTCGCGGTTGCCCTGGCGTTCGCCGTCCTGGGGTGCGCGCTCCTGGCGCGGCTCGGCGGCTTCGCCACCCATGGCGGCTGCCATGGCGGCCTGGTTGGCCAGCGCGAGGTCCTGCTCGACGGCGTCGCGCTGTATGCGTTCACCGCGCTCGCCACGTTCGCCGTTGCGTTCACCGCCACGCTCGCCGCGTTCACGGCGGTTGCGGCCGCCTTCGCGGCCTTCACGGTTGGGCGTCTCGCCGCGTGGCTGCTCGCCCGCGCCTTCGGGACGGACTTCACCGGCCTGGCGTTCCTGGCGGCCTTCGGCATTGCGCTCGCGACGTTCGCCGCCGCGGCCTTCACCGCGTTCACCACGGCCTTCGGGGCGTGCTTCGCGGCCTTCGGTACCACGGCCCTCGCCGCCGCGGCCTTCGCTGCGGCCACGGCCGCCGCGCCGGCCGTCACGGCCGCCGCGCTCACCACCACGATCGGAGCGCTCGCCACGCTCGCCGCCACGGCCTTCACCGCGACCATCGCGCCGGCCTTCGCCGCGCTCGTCTTTTTTCACTTCCTTGGCGGCAGGCGCCGGGGCCGGCGCTTCGGCGCCGCCGAACAGGCTCTTGATCCAGCCGAAGAAGCCTTTTTCAGCGGGTGCCGCCACCGCCGGTGCGGGGCGGGCAGCGGGCTTGTGCGCCGCTGCTTGGGCAACGGGTTCCGGCTTGGGTGGTGCCACTGGCGCGGGCGCATCGGGCAGCACGCCCTTGATGACGGGCTCCTGCTTGTTGTGCTTTTCCTGGCTGCGGCGCGTGACGGTGGTCGGGTCCTCGACTTCCTCGGCCATCTTGTAGCTGGCGGCGATGTTGTCCAGGCGCGGGTCGTCGTGTTTCAGGCGTTCCAGGCGGTAGTTGGGGGTTTCCAGCGTCTTGTTGGGCACCAGCAGCACGTTGATGCGCTGCTTGACTTCGATCTTGGCGATCTCGGAGCGCTTCTCATTGAGCAGGAAGGAGGCCACGTCGACCGGGACCTGGCACAGCACCGAGGCCGTGCTGTCCTTGAGGGACTCTTCCTGGATGATGCGCAGGATCTGCAGCGCCGAGCTTTCGGTGTCGCGGATATGGCCGGAACCGCCGCAGCGCGGGCAGGGAATCGATGCACCTTCGGACAGGGCCGGGCGCAGGCGCTGGCGGCTCATTTCCATGAGGCCGAACTTGCTGATGGTGCCGAACTGCACGCGGGCGCGGTCCTGGCGCAGCGCGTCGCGCAGGCGGTTTTCCACGTCGCGGCGGTTGCGCGACTCTTCCATGTCGATGAAGTCGATGACGATCAGGCCGCCCAGGTCGCGCAAACGCATCTGGCGCGCGACTTCGTCGGCGGCTTCCAGGTTGGTGCGCGTGGCGGTTTCCTCGATGTCGCCGCCCTTGATGGCGCGGGCCGAGTTGACGTCGACCGAGACCAGGGCCTCGGTGTGGTCGATCACGATGGCGCCGCCGGAAGGCAGTTGCACGGTGCGGGCGTAGGCCGACTCGATCTGGTGTTCGATCTGGAAGCGGCTGAACAGCGGCGCGTCGTCGCGGTAGCGCTTGACGCGGTGCTCGTGCTCGGGCATCACGTGGGCCATGAACTGCTTGGCCTGCTCGTAGACGTCGTCGGTGTCGAACAGGATGTCGCCGATGTCGCTGTTGAAGTAGTCGCGGATCGCGCGTATCACCAGGCTGGATTCCTGGTAAATCAGGAAAGCGCCCTTGCCGCCCTTGCCGGCGCCGTCGATGGCGGTCCAGAGCTTGAGCAGGTAGTTCAGGTCCCACTGCAGCTCAGGGGCGCTGCGGCCTATGCCGGCGGTGCGCGCGATGATGCTCATGCCATTGGGGTACTCAAGCTGGTCCATCGCCTCTTTGAGCTCGGCCCGGTCGTCGCCCTCGATGCGCCGGCTCACGCCGCCGCCGCGCGGGTTGTTGGGCATCAGGACCACGTAGCGGCCGGCCAGGGAGACGAAGGTGGTGAGGGCCGCGCCCTTGTTGCCGCGTTCTTCCTTTTCGACCTGGACCAGCAGTTCCTGGCCTTCCTTGATGACGTCGTTGATGCGCGCCTGGCTGACCGGCACGCCCTGGGCAAAGTACTGCTTGGAGATTTCCTTGAACGGCAGGAAGCCGTGGCGGTCCTCGCCGTAGTCGACGAAGCAGGCTTCCAGCGAGGGCTCGACGCGCGTGACGACGGCCTTGTAGATGTTGCCCTTGCGCTGTTCGCGCCCTTCGATTTCAATTTCGTAGTCGAGGAGTTTTTGTCCGTCGACGATCGCCAGGCGGCGTTCTTCAGCCTGAGTGGCGTTTACCAGCATCCGTTTCATGGGTAGCCTTCCTTATCGTTCTTCGTTTTGATGTCATGTCTCGAACATCAATCACATGCCCAAAATGGGCCAACGACGCCGGAGGGACGCAGTGCGAACGTGGAGGAATTGCCGGAGAGCTTTTGACGGCGCGCGGCCGACCGAAATGAATCGGTCAGCGACGTGGTCTGGGCGTAGGCGCGTGGATGGAGCGAGCAGGGGTCAAACGGGTGGGTGCCGTGCAAAGCGCGGCTGCTGGCGCCCACTGCACAAAGGCTGGCGGCTGATTCATGCCGAATGCGGGGCACACGAATGTCGTGAGGCGCCGCAGGCATATATAAATCAGACTGACCAGTGTTGTCATCAGAGGGCTACCCGTTAAAGGACTTGATCTCGGCTGGATCCGCGTGCAGCCTGTTGTTCGTGACTTGGGCTGCACACATGGTATTCCGTAGTTGTGTTCGCAAAACGTCGACTCGTCTACCGTGCAAGACGCTCGCCGCGAGGTGCCTGGCACTCGTCGCTTGCGGGCAATTGCCGGCGTGGGCATCGACCTTCCAGCGAGGCTGCTTGTTCGCCTTTTCAGGGCCGGGGACGTGTGTGGACTAAACTCCAGACAAATCAACCACTTACAGCGCATCGCTAGTGAAACACATTATAGGGTCAGCCAGGGGCTTGGCAAGGAAACCCGGGAAAACACCGGGTCGCCCACCCGTGGCCGCCGCCAGGCCCAAACCTCAAGCCGCCTCAGCTCCGCCCATTCCCCAGGCACCGGCCCCGGCGGCGCCCCAGGCCACGCTGGTGACGGTGGACGAGGACTACGCGGGCCAGCGGCTGGACAATTTTTTGATCCGCCAGCTCAAGGGCGTGCCCAAAACCCATGTTTACCGCATCATCCGCAGCGGCGAGGTCAGGGTGAACAAGGGCAGGGCGCAGGCCGACACCCGTGTGGAGGCGGGCGACGTGGTGCGCCTGCCGCCGGTGCGCACCTCCGAGCGGGCCGGCCAGAAGGCCGAGGCCATGGCCCAGGAAATCGCCCGCCACGGCGCGAGTTCCACCACCGGGGGCTATGCGCCCTCGCGTGAATTTCCCATCCTGTTTGAAGACGACTTCGTGCTGGCCATCGACAAGCCGGCCGGCGTGGCCGTGCACGGCGGCAGCGGCGTGAGCTTTGGCGTGATCGAGCAACTGCGCATGGCGCGGCCCGAGGCCGACTTCCTGGAGCTGGTGCATCGGCTGGACCGCGAAACCAGCGGCATCCTGCTGATCGCCAAGCGGCGCATGGCGCTCAAGCTGCTGCAGGAGCAGTTCCGCGAACGCGAAACCGACAAGGTCTACCTGGCGCTGGTCGGCGGCGACTGGCCGGCCAAACACCGCGTGATCGACAAGGCGCTGCACAAGTATTTGCTGCCGGACGGCGAGCGGCGCGTCAAAGTGGTCGAAAACGACCATCCCGACGGCATGCGCTCGGTGACGCTGGTGAAGGTGAGGGCGGCCGTGCCCGCCAGCCCGCTGGCGCCGGCGACGCCTTTTACCCTGCTGGAAGTCACCATCAAGACGGGCCGCACGCACCAGATCCGCGTGCACCTGGCCAACGAAGGCCACCCGATTGCCGGCGACGATAAATACGGCGATTTCGAGCTGAACCGGGCACTGCAGAAAACCGCGGGCGGCGCGGTGCCGCTCAAGCGCATGTTTTTGCATGCCTGGAGCCTGAAGTTCAACCATCCCAAGCTGCGCAAGGTGGTGCACCTGCAGGCGCCGCTGCCGCCCGAGCTGCAGCAGTTTTTGCCGGCATAGGTATTCAAATGGTTCATGACCTTCCTGAGGCGCCTGATTCCAGGAGCGCAGTCGGGCCGATTCGGGGAAAGCTCGGCGGCCTGGGCGCGACGGTGCTGATGTTCGTCTTTGCCGGTCCCGCGCTGTACGGTGTGGCGTATTACCTGGTGGCGGGTGACTTCGGGCGCGGCGAATTCCGCTGGAGCCAGCTGCCTTCAGTGGTGTTCTGGCCGCTTCTGATGGAGTTTTTGTTCTGGGTGTCGTTGGGCAGCCTTGACGCGGTGCTTCAGGTTTCGCTGCCTACCGTTTTGGCTGCGGTGGTTTTCTGGCTCTTGAACAAGAGGGTGATGCCTTCTGTGGACGCCATGTCCCCCTTTCGTCTTGTTTTGTCCAGGTCGGTGGCCGGCCTGCTGGTGTGCGTGTGCGCTTTTGTGGCCTTGAATCCGGCGACAGTGACGCAGGGATGGGACGCGCTGTATTTTTACAATCCCCACATTCGGGATTCATACGACGACTCGGCGTGGGGATTCCTTGAGAAATACGGGCAACTTTTCCACCTTGCTGTACTTGGCCTGGCCGGCGCCTTGTTGGGGGCGGCGTACGGGCTCTCATCGTGGTGGTTCAATCAACGCCGGGACAACTGACGTGCGCATTGCGGCTTTTGTCCCTATGCGCCAATATGCGGGCCGTCCCTAAGACAATATCCCCATGCAAACCCGAAATTTCGACCTGATCGCCTTTGACTGGGACGGCACGCTGTTTGACTCGACCGGCATCATCGTGCGCTGCATCCAGGCCGCGGTGCGCGACGTGGGCGGCACGGTGCCCACCGACAAGGAGGCCGGCTATGTCATAGGCCTGGGCCTGATGCAGGCCCTGGCCCATGCCGCGCCCGACGTGCCGCCTGAAAAATACCCCCAGCTCGGCGAGCGCTACCGCCACCACTACGCCGCGCACTACGACGACCTGAGCCTGTTTGACGGCGTGCTGCCCCTGCTCGACGCCTTGAAGGCGCGCGGCCACCTGCTCGCGGTGGCCACCGGCAAGTCGCGCCGCGGCCTCGACGAGGTGCTGCGCACCGTGGAGCTCAAGGGCATGTTCGACGGCTCGCGCACCGCCGACGAGACGGCCGGCAAACCCGACCCGCGCATGCTGCACGAGCTGATGGCCGAGTTCGACGTCGCGCCTGAACGCGTGCTGATGGTGGGCGATACCACGCACGACCTGCAGATGGCGCTCAATGCCGGCTGCCCCAGCGTGGGCGTGAGCTACGGCGCGCACGAACCTGATACCTTCGCCGTGCTGGCGCCGCGCCATGTCGCGCATTCGGTGCCGGAGCTGCAGGACTGGCTGCTGGCCCATGGCTGAAGTTCGGCGTTAAGAGGCATCAAAGGCCATGGACGAACGGCAAGCCCTGTGCAACAGCCGCGACCTGCTCGAAGGCGGGCTGGCGGTACCGTTCGACGTGGTCTATGCCGGCCAGACCTGCCGCGCCTTCGCCGTGCGTTTCGAGGGCATGGTCCATGCCTACCTCAATCGCTGCAGCCACGTCGCGATGGAACTCGACTGGCAACCTAACCGGGTGTTTGACGACCAGGGCCAGTGGCTGCTGTGCGCCAGCCATGGCGCCGCCTACCGTCCCGACACCGGCCAGTGCGCGGGCGGGCCCTGCCAGGGCGGCCTGGTCAAAATCGCGCTTTCCGAAGCTGAGGGGGTTGTTTATTGGCATTCTGCTTACAACCTTAAACCGCTACAGTTCTAATACCTCTCTAAACTAGTGACCATGAACGATCCCCAACGCCCTGATCCCTCCACCGATCCCGATTTGCTGCGCGAATCGGACTTCCGGCCCAACCAGCCGGAATCCCTTCCGCCCTATAACAACCCGGTGAACCAGGCGAAAAAATCCGCGGCAGACCCGACCAACGCCCCCGGCTGGGAGCGCGCGACACTGGAGAAACTGGCCTTCGCCGCGCTCAATGAGCAAAAGGCGACGCGCCGCTGGAAGACTTTTGTGCGCCTGGCCTGGCTGGCTTTTTTTGTGGCCCTGGTCTGGATGCTGCTGCATCGCGGCACGCCCGCCAGCGACGCGACCGTGCCGCACACCGCTGTGGTGGAAATCAAGGGCGAGATCGCCGCGGGCGCCGATGCCAGCGCCGAGTTCGTCAATGCGGCCCTGCGCGCGGCCTTTGAGGACGACGGCGCCAAGGCCGTCGTGCTTTTGATCAACTCGCCCGGCGGCAGCCCCGTGCAGGCCGGCATGATGAACGACGAGATCCTGCGCCTGAAGGCCAAGCACAAGAAGCCGGTCTACGCCGTGGTTGAGGAAACCTGCGCCTCCGCCGCTTATTACATCGCCGTCTCGGCCGACAAGATTTACGTCGACAAGGCCAGTATCGTGGGCAGCATAGGCGTGCTGATGGACGGCTTCGGCTTTACCGGCCTGATGGACAAGCTGGGCGTGGAGCGCCGCCTGCTGACCGCCGGCGAAAACAAGGGCTTTCTGGACCCCTTCAGCCCGCAAAACGAAAAGCAGCGCGTCTTTGCGCAGGCCATGCTGGACCAGATCCACCAGCAATTTATCTCGGTGGTGAAGGCCGGCCGCGGCAAGCGCCTGAAGGAAACGCCCGAGATGTTCAGCGGCCTGTTCTGGAGCGGCCAGCAGGCTGTGGAACTGGGCCTGGCCGACCAGCTCGGCAACCTCGACTACGTCGCGCGCGAAGTGGTCAAGACCGACGAGATCATCGACTACACGCGCCGCGACAACGTGGCCGAGCGCCTGGCCAAAAAGTTCGGCGCGGCCATGGGCGAAGGCGCGATGAAGGCGTTCAAGGCGATTCCCGCGCTGCGTTAAACCTCCGATAGCCCCGTTAAAAAGCCCGCATGACGCGGGCTTTTTTGTGGGCGCCGTGGCGGCCTTTTTTTAACGGCCTATGGCAAACACGGTCGGCAAATCCAGCGGCGCCTGGGGTTTGTCGCGCTTCCACACGCTCACCTGCGCGCTGCGCGACCAGGCTGTGCCCAGGGTCAGGCCGCAGCTCAGCGCCAACCGGGTGTTGCCCTGCAGTGTTTGCAGCAGCGACTGGAGCAGGGCGGCGTTGCGGTAGGGGGTTTCGATAAAAAGCTGGGTCTGGCCGGATTTCAGCGCCAGTGATTCCAGCTCGCGCAGGCGCTGCGCACGCTCGGCCGGCGTTTGCGGCACATAGCCGGCAAAGGCGAAGCTCTGGCCGTTGAGGCCGCTGGCGGCCAGCGCCAGCATCAGCGACATCGGGCCCGTGAGCGGCACGACTTCCAGTCCCAGGTCATGCGCCGCGCGCACCACGGAGGAACCCGGGTCGGCAATCGCCGGCATGCCGGCTTCGCTGACCAGGCCCATGTCGCGGCCTTCCAGGGCGGCCGCGAGCAGGGGGCGCGCGTCAAAGTTGCCGCCGTGGTCGCCTTTTTTATGGACCTCGCGCGGCAGTTCCTGGATCTGCAGCGACTGCAGCGGCGCGGCCAGCGGCTGCAGCGCGTCTATGCGCTTGAGGTAGGCACGCGTACTTTTGGCGTTCTCGCAGATCCAGCAGGTCAGCCGCGATGCGAGCTGCAGGGTTTGCAGCGGCATGACGTCCTGCAGCGGTGCTTGTGTGTCGCAGCCGAAGTCCAGCGGCGCGGGCACCAGGTAGAGCTTGCCCTTCACGGCGGCGCTCATGGCCGGCCTCCCGACAGCAGCTGGATGCCCGCGGCCTGGATCAGCCGGCAGGTGCGTATCAGCGGCAGGCCGACCAGGGCCGTCGGGTCGTCGTTGTCTATGGACTCCAGCAGCGCGATGCCCAGGCCTTCGCTTTTGGCGCTGCCTGCGCAGTCATAGGGCTGCTCGATGCGCAAATAGTGTTCGATCTCATCATCGCTGAGCGCGCGGAATTTCACCTTGACCGGCGCCAGGCTTTGCGCCTCGTAGCCGCTTTCCAGGCACACCACGGCCACGGCAGTCTGGAAAACCACGGTGCGCCCGCGCATGCGGCGCAATTGCGCAACGGCTTTTTCATGGCTGCCGGGCTTGCCCAGCGGCTCGCCGTCCAGGTCGGCCACCTGGTCGGAGCCTATGACGACCGCGCCCGGAAAGGCGGCGGCCACCGCGCGGGCTTTGGCCAGGGCCAGGCGTTCGGCCAGGGCTTGCGGGGCTTCTCCGGGCTGCGGGGTTTCGTCCACCTCGGGTGCGGCGACCTCAAACGGGATATGCAGCCGCTGCAGCAATTCGCGGCGGTAGCGTGAGGTCGAACCCAGGACGAGAGGGCGGTTGGTGGCGGGAGGGGAAACAAGGGTCATGGCCCCGATTCTCTTACACTGCATCCATGTCCAGACCTCTGCAGCCCAGCCGGCTCAACATGAAAGCGTTTGCCCAGGAGGGCGTGGCGCTCACGGAAACTACTCCGCTACAAAATCTGGAGCGTCTTGCCGAGGAAACGCAAGGGCTGCAGGCCGATTCGACCGTTCAATGGGAGGCGCTCGGCGAGCTGCGCCCGCGCACCGGCGCCGACGACGAGGTGTGGCTGCATCTGCAGGCCCACGCCACCGTTCCGCTGACCTGCCAGCGCTGCATGGGCGTGGTCGAGACGCCGGTGGAGGTGGACCAGTGGTACCGTTTTGTGGCCAGCGAAGACATCGCCATGGCCGAGGACGACCAGTCCGAAGAAGACCTGCTGGTGATGGAGCCCCAGTTCAACCTGCTAGCCGTGCTGGAAGACGAGCTGCTGATGGCCTTGCCCCTGGTGCCCATGCACGAGGAATGCCCGGTCGCGCCCAAGCTTCAGGCCGGTGATGTGGAGGAGCCGGGTGCGGCGGGTGAGCCTGCCGGAAAACCCAACCCTTTTGCCGTGCTCGCGCAGTTGAAGAATAAAAAGTAGTAATTTAGTTTTACTAAATTCATGCGAAAAACCACTGGATTCACGGACATTTCGCCCGTCTGAGGCCAGGGTGATGAAAATGCTCCCGCATCAAGCTATAATCAAAGGCTTCGCGTACCAATGCGGTGGATACGGTGACATGGCGCCCAGGCGGTCATGGACCGATATTCAGGTCCAGCTGTCTGAACTCGGAATTTGGTGCGTAATTTACCAACCTAACACCCCATCAGGAGCGGATCATGGCCGTCCAGCAAAACAAAAAGTCACCTTCGAAGCGCGGTATGCACCGTTCGCACAACGCACTCACCGTGCCAGGCATTGCCGTGGAATCCACCACCGGCGAAACCCACCTGCGCCACCACATCAGCCCCACCGGTTTCTACCGTGGCCGCAAGGTGCTGAAAACCAAATCCGAAGCGTAATTCCACGCTTTGAGCATGGGCCCGCACTCATCCTGCGGGCCTTTCTTTTGCCTGAATTCCACCTCTTGACTGCACCGGTCGCCCCATGATCAGGATTGCTGTCGATGCCATGGGCGGCGATATCGGCCCTGCCGTGACGCTGCCCGCCAGCCTGGCTTTCCTGGACGGCCACCCCGATGCCGCCGTGGTGCTGGTGGGCCAGCCCGAAGTGCTGGCGGCGCATCCCCTGCACGCGCGGCTCCAGGCCCATCCGCGCTGCCAGATCGTTGCGGCCAGCGAGATCGTCACCATGGACGATCCCATCGAGATCGCGCTGCGGCGCAAGAAAAACTCCTCGATGCGGGTTGCGATGAACCAGGTCAAGGACGGCGTGGCCCAGGCGGCTGTGTCGGCCGGCAATACCGGCGCGCTCATGGCCATCGCCCGCTACGTGCTCAAGACCCTGGAGGGCATAGACCGTCCGGCCATTGCCACCCAGTTGCCCAATGCCCTGGGGGGCGCCACCACAGTGCTGGACCTGGGCGCCAATGTCGATTGCACCGAGGACCACCTGCTGCAGTTCGCCGTGATGGGTTCCGCCCTGGTGGCTGCCATCACCGCCAATCCCACGCCCAGCGTCGGCCTGCTCAATATCGGAGAAGAGGCGATAAAAGGCAGCGAAATGATCAAAAAAGCCGGTGAGCTGCTGCGATCTGCTTCCAATTCCGGTGATTTGAATTTTTATGGAAATGTCGAAGGCAACGATATTTTCAAGGGAACGACAGATATCGTGGTCTGTGACGGCTTTGTGGGCAATGTGGCGCTCAAGGCCAGCGAGGGCCTTGCCAGCATGATTGGCGGCTTCATTAAAACTGAGTTTTCTCGCAATATCTTCACAAAAATTTCCGCCATCATTGCCTATCCGGTGCTAAATGCATTTAAAAACCGGGTTGATCACAGGCGTTACAACGGCGCGGCCTTGCTGGGCCTGCAAGGCCTGGTGTTCAAGAGCCATGGCTCGGCGGACGCCTTTGCTTTTGAGAGGGCGCTGAATCGGGCTTATGATGCGGCTCGGAACAATTTGCTTGAGAGAGTCCGCGAACGCATCGCCCATGCGGCCCCTTTGCTGGTTGCGGCGCAGGCGGCATCCCCCGCCGATGCGCCCGCCGAGGTCCTCCTCAATGCCAGTTGACTCAGCAGTTTCAACACCGGCCACTCATTAATGACCCGTTACTCACGCATCGCCGGCACCGGTAGTTATTTGCCGCCGCGCCGACTGACCAACGCCGAACTGGCGGCCGAGCTGGCCACCCGAGGCGTGGAAACCTCCGACGAATGGATTGTGGAGCGCACCGGCATCCGGGCCCGCCACTTTGCCGCGCCCGACGTGACCAGCAGCGACCTAGGCGTGGAAGCCGCCAAAAACGCCCTGCAAGCCGCGGGCCTGCAGGCATCCGATATCGACCTCATCATCGTGGCGACCTCGACACCCGACATGGTGTTCCCGTCGGCCGCCTGCATTTTGCAAAACAAGCTGGGCATCGCCGGCTGCGCGGCCTTTGACGTGCAGGCCGTGTGCAGCGGTTTCGTCTACGCGCTGACCGTGGCCGACGCCATGATACGTACTGGTTCGGCCAGCAAGGCGCTGGTAATCGGTGCGGAAGTGTTCTCCCGTATCCTGGATTTTTCGGACCGCACCACCTGCGTGCTCTTCGGCGACGGCGCCGGCGCCGTGGTGCTCGAGGCTTCGGAGACGCCCGGCATCCTCGCCAGCGACCTGCATGCCGACGGCAAGCATGTCGGCATCCTCTGCGTGCCGGGCAATGTTTCGGGCGGCCAGATCCTGGGTGACCCGCTGCTCAAGATGGACGGCCAGGCCGTGTTCAAGCTGGCTGTGGGTGTGCTCGAAAGCGCCGCGCGCGCCACGCTGGCAAAAGCCAAGCTGACCGACGCCGACATCGACTGGCTGATCCCGCACCAGGCGAATATCCGCATCATGCAGAGCACGGCCAAAAAACTGAAGATGCCGCTGGAAAAACTGATCGTGACCGTCGACCAGCACGGCAACACTTCCGCCGCCTCCATCCCGCTCGCGCTGGATTCGGCCGTGCGCAGCGGCAAGATCCAAAAAGGCGACACCCTGATGCTCGAAGGCGTGGGCGGCGGCTTTACCTGGGGTGCGGTGCTTCTCAAATACTGAGCGGCTCCCTACCCATCCGCCAGGCTTTCACAGACAGGTGGGCACTTGAATTTCAAACCGTCCGGTGCGCTGGAGCGCGTTGCAGCTGCCTTGCTGGTGCTGGCCTTCGCCCTGGCCGGATGGAAGGTCCTGCAGCGGCAGCCGGCTTCCCCATTTGTGGTGCCGTCCGCTGATGCGCCCCAAGGCTCGCCTCGCACGCATCCACCGGCACAGCAACGCTCACCCGACGGCCGCTTTCGTTTTGACGCGCAGTTTGTGTCGTCCTCTCCCGGCCAGGCCGTGCATGCCGCGTCGCTGGTGGAACTGCGCGACGGGCGTTTGCGGGCGGTCTGGTTTTCGGGCTCGCGCGAAGGCGCAGGCGACGTCACCATCCAGAGCGCGGTGACGGATGCCACCGGTTTGCGCTGGGACGCGGAAAGCACGCTGTTCGACCGGCAAACGCTTCAGCAAGGCCTGTGGCGCTATGTCAAGAAACTCGGCAACCCGGTGATTGCCCGCGCGCCCGATGGCTCGCTGAACCTGTGGATGGTCAATGTGTCGCTGGGCGGTTGGGCGGGCAGCGCCATCACCTGGGCGCGCTCCACCGATGAAGGCGCAAGCTGGAGTGCGCCGCGCCGGCTGGTGACTTCGCCCTTCCTGAACATCAGCACCCTGGTCAAGGGCACACCCGTCATCTTCGAGAACGGTGAAACCGGCTTGCCGGTGTACCACGAGTTCGTCGCCAAGTTCGGTGAAGTCCTGCGCCTCAACGCCCAGGGCCAGGTCGTCGACAAGGTGCGCATTCCCGGCAGCCGCACCAGCTTGCAGCCAGTGGTCTTGGTGTCGGGGCCGGAGAAGGCGCAGGTCTATATGCGCTCGGGCAATGCCACGGCGCTGATGGCCTCAAGCACCACCGACGCCGGCAAGACCTGGTTGCCGGCCCATGCAAGCGCCTGGCCGAATCCGGATTCCGCCCTGGCCGGCACCATGACGGACAGCGGCACGCAATGGCTGGCCTTGAACCCGGCGCCCCGCAACCGCGAAACACTGGCCTTGCTGCAGGCCGCCGCGGGCGGCTCATTTGACGGCGTGACGCCCTGGATCGTGGAGTCCTCCGCCAATCCGCAGGCACGCACATCCATGGGCGACTACGAACGCCTGCTGACCCAGGAACTCAAGGCCCGCGGCGCCAGTGACGGCGATGCCCAGGCCTATGTGGCCAGCGCCCGGCGCCAGCTGTGCGGCGGCCAGAGCTGCTCCCAGGAGTTTTCCTACCCCTACCTGCTGCAAAGCCGCGACGGCTACCTGCACCTTGTCTATACCTGGCATCGCACGCGCATCAAGCATGTGCGGCTGGATCCCCTGCAAACCCTAGAGGCCGCGCAAGCGGCGCCCGGCCATGTTTCCTCCGGCAAATGACCTGATCGCCCTGTTTGGCATCAACCTGGTGCTCAGCGCCGGTTGCCTGCGTCTGCTGAGCTGGCGGCGTGGCGTCACGCCCTGGGGCAAATGGGCCAGCGCTGCGGTGTTTTTGCTGCTGTGGTGCCCGGTGGGCCCGGCCCGTTTGCCGCTGGTTGCGTATGTGCGAGGCATCAGCTCGGACCTGAGCATTTCCCTGGTGGCCATCGCCTGCCTGGGCATGTACCGCCGCCTGCGCGGCCTGGCCCCCGTGGCGCAGCGCGAGCGCATGGCGCTGAGCCTTGCCTTCGCGGCCGGCGCCTTGTTCCTGTACCCGCTGGCCCTGGGCTGGGGCGATTGGGATGCCTACCGGCTGGGCTGGGGTTCGCCGGCCCTGTGGGTGGCGCTTCTGGTGCTGTCGCTGGCGTGCTGGGCTGGGGGCTTGCGCCTGCTGCCCGCGCTGGTGGCCCTGGCTTTGCTGGCCTGGGTGGCCGGCGCGCTGGAGTCCACCAACCTGTGGGATTACCTCATAGACCCCTGGCTCGCGCTTGCGGCGATTTTTCAGTGCCTCAAATCGGCTACCTGCTGGGGGCTTGCGCAGCTGCGGGCTGCTCGCCATGGCGCCATGCCGTCTTCGGCTTGAGAGGTCGCGCGTCAAAAAATGGCTGTTCATCTTCTTAAAATGCATGCGGGCGCCTTTGGGCGATCCAAGAATTCGATCCATGGAGTAATCATTTGAAATCGTTTGCCATTGTTTTTCCCGGCCAGGGCTCGCAGTCGGTCGGCATGCTGGACGCCTGGGGCGACCATCCCGTGGTCACGCAGACGCTGGCCGAAGCCTCCGAGGCGCTGGGCGAGGATGTCGGCCGCTTGGTCAAGGAAGGCCCCAAGGAGGCGCTGGCCCTGACCACCAATACCCAGCCCGTGATGCTGGTCGCCGGTGTGGCGGCCTACCGCGCCTGGATGGCCGAGACCGGCGCGGCGCCGGCCGCCGTGGCGGGCCATTCGCTGGGCGAATATTCCGCGCTGGTGGCTTCCGGCGTGCTGACGCTTGCGCAGGCCGCACCGCTGGTGCGCTTTCGCGCGCAGGCCATGCAGGATGCGGTGCCGGTCGGCGTCGGCGCGATGGCGGCCATCCTGGGCATGGAAGCCTCCAAAGTGATTGAAGGCTGCGCCGAAGCCGTGCGCAGCTTCGGCGGTAACAGCGCCGAAGTGGTGGAGGCCGTCAATTTCAACGACCCGATGCAGACCGTCATCGCGGGCAGCAAGGCCGCGGTCGAGAAAGCCTGCGAAGTGCTCAAGGCCAACGGCGCCAAGCGCGCCTTGCCGCTGCCGGTGTCGGCACCCTTTCACTCCAGCCTCATGAAGCCCGCGGCCGAGAAGCTGCGTGAAAAGCTGGCCGCTGTCGATTTCGCGGCACCGGCAATCCCGGTCGTCAACAACATCGATGTGGCCGTGGAGACAGACGCGGACCGCATTCGCGCGGCGCTGTACCGCCAGGCTTTCGGTCCCGTGCGCTGGGTGGAATGCGTTCAAGCCATCAAGGCGCGCGGCCTCACGACGCTGGTCGAGTGCGGGCCGGGCAAGGTGCTGGCCGGTATGGCCAAAAGAATCGATCCCGAATTGACGGGCATCCCCCTGTTTGATCCCGCCTCGCTGGCGGAAGTGAAGGAGTTACTGGCATGAGCGAAGTGAAGTTTGAAGGCCAGGTCGCGCTGGTCACCGGCGCATCGCGCGGCATAGGCGCGGCCATCGCGCTTGAGTTGGCCCAGAAGGGCCTCAAGGTCATAGGCACGGCGACCAGCGACGAGGGCGCGGCCAAGATCGGCCAGGCCCTCGCGGCTTTCCCGGGCTGCGCCGGCAAGAACCTGAACGTGAACGATGCCGCCGCGGCCGAAGCGCTGATCGAGGCCATCGTCAAGGAGCACGGCGGCCTGCAGGTGCTGGTCAACAACGCGGGCATCACGCGCGACATGCTGGCGATGCGCCTGAAGGACGAGGATTGGGACGCGGTGCTGGACACCAACCTGAAGGCCGTGTTCCGCATGAGCCGCGCGGTGATGCGCACCATGATGAAGCAGCGCTACGGCCGCATCATCAGTATCACCTCGGTGGTCGGCGCCTCGGGCAACGCGGGCCAGTCCAATTACGCGGCCGCCAAGGCCGGCGTGGCCGGCATGACGCGCGCGCTGGCGCGCGAGCTCGGTTCGCGCAACATCACGGTCAATTGCGTGGCGCCGGGCTTTATCGAGACCGACATGACGGCCGGTTTGCCCGAAGAGCAGCAAAAAGCGCTGCTGGGGCAGATACCGCTGGGCCACCTGGGCAAGCCGCAAGACATTGCGCACGCCGTGGCCTTTGTGGCCAGCCCCCAGGCGGCTTACATCACCGGCCAGGAGATTCACGTCAACGGCGGCATGTATATGTAGGCCGTGGGGCCGTCAGGCAGCGGTTTCATGAAAACCGCGGCTTGACAGTGGTAAAACACGGGAAATCGAAGCCGGTTTTTATCCGTCCGGCGCGGTGCTTAGGGAAACGACTCTAACGCGGTAAAATCACGGATTAATTTACAACCCTCAGAGGGAACTATGAGCGATATCGAAGCACGTGTTAAGAAAATCATTGCCGAACAACTCGGCGTGGAAGAAGGCCAGGTCACCAATGAAAAAGCCTTTGTGGCCGATCTGGGCGCTGACTCCCTTGACACCGTAGAACTGGTTATGGCTCTGGAAGACGAGTTCGGCATTGAGATTCCCGACGAAGACGCCGAGAAGATCACCACCGTCCAGAACGCGATTGACTACGCGAACACCCATCAAAAGGCCTGAGGCCGCAGGTTTGCGCCTGTGACTCTGCCGTCACCAAGCCTGAAAAGCCACAGGGCCTTTTCAGGTTCTTTTCAGGATTTCTGAATGAGCCGTCGTCGTGTCGTCGTGACAGGTCTGGGTTGCGTCAGCCCGGTAGGTAATACCGTGGCCGAGTCCTGGGCCAATCTTCTTGCCGGCAAGCCCGGGATTGATCTTGTCACCGGGTTTGATGCCAGCAACCTCGCCTGCAAATTCGCCGGCGAGGTCAAGGGTTTCAACATCGCGGACTACATCCCCGAAAAAGAAGCCCGGCACATGGACCGGTTCATCCACCTGGGTCTGGCCGCGGCCTTCCAGGCGGTGGCCGACAGCGGCTTGCCGACCGGCGAGGCGCTGGGTGGCGAGATGGCCACGCGCATCGGCTGCAACATCGGCTCGGGCATAGGCGGTTTGCCGATGATCGAGCAGATGCACACCGAGCTGGTCAATCGCGGCCCGCGCCGGATCTCCCCGTTTTTTGTGCCTGCCTCGATCATCAACATGATCTCGGGGCATGTGTCCATCAAGTTCGGCTTCAAGGGCCCGAACATCGCGGTCGTCACGGCCTGCACCACCGGCCTTCATGCGATCGGCCTGTCCGCCCGCATGATCGAGTACGGTGATTGCGACGTGATGGTGGCCGGCGGCGCGGAGTCCTGCGTGTCGCCCCTGGGCATAGGCGGCTTCGCGGCAGCCCGTGCCCTGTCCACCCGCAACGAAGACCCGAAAACGGCCTCGCGTCCCTGGGACAAGGACCGCGACGGTTTTGTGCTGGGCGAGGGCGGCGGTGTGCTGGTACTCGAAGAGTACGAACATGCCAAGGCCCGCGGCGCGAAAATTTATGCCGAGCTGACCGGCTTCGGCATGAGCGCTGACGCCTATCACATGACCGCGCCCGACATCGACGGCCCGCGCCGCTCCATGGTGATGGCCCTGAAGAACGCCGGTGTCAACGCCGACGAGGTCCAGTACCTCAATGCGCACGGCACGTCCACGCCGCTGGGCGACCTCAACGAAACCAATGCCATCAAGGCGGCTTTCGGCGACCATGCCAAGAAGCTGATGGTCAGCTCCACCAAATCCATGACCGGCCACTTGCTGGGCGGGGCCGGCGGTATCGAGTCGGTGTTTACCGTGCTCTCGCTGCATCACCAGAAGATTCCGCCGACCATCAATATCTTCAACCAGGACCCTGAGTGCGACCTCGACTACTGCGCCAATACCGCGCGTGACGCCAGGATCGAAGTTGCCGTCAAAAACAACTTCGGCTTCGGCGGCACCAACGGCACGCTGGTTTTCAAGCGCGCCTGATTTTTACCCGCGCTCCGCAAGCAAGCCCTTGGCCACGCACAACGCCCCTCCGGTTGTTTATCCGTTGGGGCGTTCGCGTTTTCTGGGCGCGCTCTTGCTGGGCCTGTGGCTTTGCGGCCTGTTGCTGACCCTGCTGTGGTTTTTCCAGGGCACCGGGCGGCTCGACTGGCGCATCGCGCTGGCGCTTGTTTGTGTTGCCGCAGCCGGTGCGGCGGCCTATGCCGGCTGGCGAAACGCCCCGGCAGGCCAGCTCGCCTGGGACGGCGAGGTTTGGCGCTGGGAAAGCCCGGGCTACCAGGCCGGTGTCGCCGAGTACGGCCTGTCGGTCCTGGCTGATTTCCAGAATATCCTGCTGCTGCGGCTTGAAAACCAGGCTCATGCCTGTTTGTGGCTCTGGGTGGAGCGGCGCAGCATGCCCGAGCGCTGGCTGGACTTGCGCAGGGCGGTTTATTCGCCGCACAAAGCAGCTGTGGCAGTATCGGGGGCTATGCACTCCCTAGACGGCGGGCCAAACCCTTCATGAGCGCCGACCTGCCACTTTTGCCGCTGGAAAAAGCCACCGACAGCGACGCCATGCTGGTCGAGCGCACGGTCGCGGGCGACCAGAAAGCCTATGAGCTCCTGGTCATCAAGTACCAGCGGCGCATCCAGCGCCTGATAGGCCGCATGGTCCGCGATGTGGACCTGGTGGAGGACATCGCCCAGGAGACGTTTATCCGGGCCTACCGGGCCCTGGCGCAGTTCAGGGGCGAGGCCCAGTTTTACACCTGGCTGTACCGGATCGCGGTGAATACCGCGAAAAAGGCCCTGATGGACCTCAAACGGGACCCGACCGTTTCCGAAAATGCCTTCAAATCGGGCCAAAGCGAGGAAAGCGATGAAACTTCCCCGCTGGAAAACGAACTAACAAGCTCGGAAACGCCGGATGCCGTGCTGGCCAGCAAGGAAATCGCGGAGATCATCAATGCCGCCATGGAAGCCTTGCCGGAAGAGCTCCGACAGGCCATCACCCTGCGTGAAATTGAAGGGTTGAGCTATGAAGAGATCTCGGAGGCCATGGATTGCCCCATAGGCACGGTGCGCTCCCGGATTTTCAGGGCGCGTGAAGCGATTTCGCAGAAGGTGAAGCCTTTGCTGGAAAACCAAAGCGGCAAGCGCTGGTAAGGCCGCGGCAGCCAGGAGCCATCCATGAACCCCACGAACAGCAAAAACATCATGAAACCGTCTATGCAAACCAGCGAACTCATGTCCGCCCTGGCCGATGGCCAGCTGGGCGGGGAAGACTTTGCGGCCGCACTTCACGCCAGCCGGCATGATGATTCGGCGCTGGCGTGCTGGGACACCTACCACCTGATCGGCGATGCGCTGCGTTCCTCCCGTGGCGCGCGCGGCGCGGACCCGGCATTCCTGAGCCGCCTGAACCAGCGCCTGGCGCAGGAAGCCTCGCCGGCCGCCGCCCCGCGTCCCGTCCAGCCGGCCGTCCAGGATTTGCCTGCGGCCCTGCCCGATCACCGCGGCCAGGCCGCCAACGACGGCGAGTTTCGCTGGAAGCTGGTGGCGGGCTTTGCCTCGCTCGCGGCGGTGTCCGCCATTGCATGGAACGCCGCCGGCCTGCTGGCGCCTGCCGCCGCGCCGCAGCTGGCCCAGGCGCCTGCTTCCCTCCAGCAGGTGGTGGTCGCTTCGCCGCAAGGCCCGGTGGTGCGCGATGCGCGGCTTGAGGAACTGCTGGCCGCGCACAAACAGCTGGGCGGCACCTCGGCGCTGCAGGAGCCGTCGGGCTTTCTGCGCAATGCCACTTTCGAGACGCCTCGCAATGCAGCGCGCTAAGTGCAGGCTGTACAACGACCGGGCCTTGGCGACACCATGAACCTCAAGCTACTCCGTCTTCTCGCGCTGGCAGGGTGCACCTTGCCGGCCGTGGGCTATGTGGCGGCGCAGGCCACGCCCGCCCCCGCGGCATCGGCCGTGGAATCCCGCAGCATCAACGACTGGCTGATGCGCATGCATGAGGCCTCCCGAAAGCGCTCCTACATCGGCACTTTTGTGGTCTCCTCGGGCGGCGCCATGTCCAGCGCCAAGATCTGGCATGTCTGCGAGGGCGACCAGCAGATGGAGCGGGTCGAAACGCTCACGGGCGCGCCGCGCTCCATCTTCCGCCACAACGACCAGGTGGTCACCTTCATGCCCGACCACAAGGTGGTCCGCAGTGAAAAGCGCGAGTCGCTGGGCATGTTCCCGCAACTGCTGCAGTCGGCCGACGGCCGTATCGCCGACTACTACAAGGTCAAGCAGGAGGGCGCCGAGCGCGTGGCTGGCGTCGAAGCCGACATCGTGCTGCTGGTGCCCAAGGACGGCATGCGTTTTGGCTACCGCGTCTGGACCGAGCAGAAAAAAGGCCTGGTCGTGAAACTGCAGACGCTGGACACCGACGGCAAGGTGCTGGAGCAGGCGGCGTTTTCCGAGTTGCAGCTCGATGCCCCGGTCAAGATGGACAAGCTGCTGCAGATGATGGGCAAGGTCGACGGTTACCGGGTTGAGAAACCGGTCCTGGTGAAAACCACCGCCAGCGCCGAAGGCTGGGTCCTGAAGGCGCCGGTGGCGGGCTTCAAGCCCATGAGCTGCTACAAGCGGCCGGCGACGGCCAACCCGGCGCCCGGCGAAGAACCCCTGCAATGGATTTTTTCGGACGGCCTGGCCTCGGTGTCCATCTTTGTGGAGCCCTTCGACCGGCAGCGCCACGACAGGGAGTCCAGCCTGTCGATGGGCGCCACGCAGACCATCACGCGGCAGCTCGATGCCTATTGGGTCACCGTCATGGGTGAAGTTCCCATGGCTACCCTGAAGCTCTTTGCCAACGGCCTGGAGCGCAAGAAATAATATGCCCCTGGCGTTCCGGCGATGGACCGGGTTGCCTGACGACCCCTATTTTTGACGAGGCTGACGATGCTTGAATTGAACTGGAAACCCCTGCGCTCCTGCCTGACCGCCGGTCTGGTGGCGGCTGCCGCAGTCGCTACGCTGGTGCCCGTGGCCCCGGCTTGGGCGCAAACCCGCACCTTGCCCGATTTCACCGACCTGGTGGAGCAGGTGGGCCCGTCGGTGGTCAATATTCGTACCCTGGAAAAAGCCAAGCCCTCGGCCGGCGGAAGCGCCGACGAGCAGATGCTGGAGTTCTTCAAGCGCTTTGGCATCCCGGTCCCGCCCAATATGCCGCGCGTGCCGCGGCCCGACCGCGGGCAGCCTGACGAAGACCAGCCGCGCGGCGTGGGCTCCGGTTTCATCCTGACGGCGGACGGCTTTGTCATGACCAACGCCCACGTGGTGGAGGGTGCCGATGAGGTTCTCGTCACCCTGGCGGATAAGCGCGAGTTCAAGGCCAAGATCATCGGCGCCGACAAGCGCAGCGACGTGGCCGTGGTGAAGATCGAGGCGACCGGCCTGCCGGCCGTCAAGATCGGCGACATCAACCGCCTCAAGGTGGGCGAATGGGTGATGGCCATAGGCTCGCCTTTCGGCCTTGAGAACACCGTGACGGCGGGTATCGTGAGCGCCAAGCAGCGCGACACCGGCGACTACCTGCCCTTCATCCAGACCGACGTGGCCATCAACCCGGGCAACTCGGGCGGCCCGCTGATCAATATGCGCGGCGAAGTGGTCGGCATCAACAGCCAGATCTACTCGCGCTCGGGCGGCTTCCAGGGCATTTCCTTTGCCATTCCCATCGATGAGGCCGCACGCGTGTCCGACCAGCTGCGCAGCAGCGGCAGGGTCACGCGCGGCCGTATCGGCGTGCAGATCGACCAGGTCACCAAGGACGTGGCCGAATCCATAGGCCTGGGCAAGGCGCAGGGTGCTTTGGTCCGCGGCGTTGAAAGCGGCGCACCCGCCGAAAAAGCCGGCATCGAGGCAGGCGACATCATCATCAAGTTCGACGGCAAGCCCATCGAAAAATCCAGCGACCTGCCGCGCATGGTCGGCAACGTGAAGCCCGGCACCAAGGCCGTGGTGACCGTCTTCAGGCGCGGCGCGAGCAAGGACCTCTCGGTCACCATCGGCGAGGTCGAGCCCGAAAAACCGGCGCGCAAGGCTTCGGGCCCCGAACCCAAGGCGCCGGCCGTGGGTGCGGCCCAGGCACTGGGCCTGGTGGTCAGCGAAGTGAGCGATGCGCAGAAGAAGGAACTCAAGATCAAGGGCGGCGTCAAGGTGGACACGGCCGAAGCCGCGGCTTCGCGTGCCGGGCTTCGCGAAGGCGACGTGATTGTGGCGATCGCCAATTCGGAAGTCACCAGCGTCAAGGAGTTCGAAGCGGCCCTTGCCAAGATCGACAAGACCAAGGCCATCAACGTGCTGTTCCGCCGTGGTGAATGGGCCCAGTACGCGCTGATCCGGCCGACGCGCTAAACCGGCATCGCGGGGCCCGGCCCAGGCTGAAGCACCGGGCCTGTTCACATCCGGCCAGGAGCCCGCGCCCCGGCACCGGGCGCCGCCAACGGGCCTGGAAGGCCCCCATACCCTGCTGGGGTTTATGGGTTTTGCCGGCCTCCAGGCCTTTTTAAGTCCCCTCAAAAATATATTTTTCAGCGGCCCGGTACTTGCTTTTTGTTAGTGATCGCTCACAAAAAAATCGGGTCACGGACGGATTTCGGTAGAATAGGGGCTTGCCTCTGTGTCTTTTGGATATATCGGGGACTCCAAAATCCCGCTTTCCAACTTGATTTTGGGTAATACACACTGATCCACAGATCACCCACAAGTTGTTCAGAGACATGCAGTTTAAAAATGTGAATAAGTTGTGTATAAGATTCCTGTTGCTAGCCTGCAACGACAAAAATATGGCAATTTCGGGACTGTTCGGCTCTGGCTTTTTGCCTACAATGAAGTTCCAACTATCGCAGTTGCCATAGATTGTTGGTTCAGGGCGCGTCGCTAATCGACGCGCCCTTTTTTATGGCCCCTCGCGAATCGCACCCAATCTCTTCGCAATACTTTCAAGTACTTAGGCGTTCTCGTTGATGAATCACATCAGAAATTTTTCGATCATTGCGCACATTGATCACGGCAAATCCACCTTGGCCGATCGACTCATCCAGCGCTGCGGTGGTTTGCAGGACCGCGAGATGAGCGCGCAGGTTCTGGATTCGATGGACATCGAAAAAGAGCGTGGGATAACCATCAAGGCGCAGACCGCTGCGCTCAAATACAAGGCACTCAACGGCGAGGTTTACAACCTCAATCTGATCGACACGCCGGGCCACGTCGACTTCTCTTATGAGGTCAGCCGCTCGCTGTCCGCATGCGAGGGCGCGCTGCTGGTGGTGGACGCGAGCCAGGGCGTGGAGGCGCAGACCGTCGCCAACTGCTACACCGCGCTGGACCTCGGCGTCGAGGTCGTGCCGGTGCTCAACAAGATGGACTTGCCGCAGGCCGACCCCGAGAACGCCAAGCAGGAAATCGAGGAGGTCATCGGCATCGACGCGACCGACGCGATTCCCTGCAGCGCCAAGACCGGCATGGGCATCGACGAAATCCTGGAGGCCATTGTCGCCCGGATTCCCTCGCCCAAGGGCAACCCGGACGGCCCGCTGCGCGCCATGATCATCGACAGCTGGTACGACGCCTATGTGGGCGTGGTCATGCTGGTGCGGGTGGTCGACGGCCGGCTCGCCAGGGGCGACCGCATCAAGCTGATGGCCAGCGAGGCGATGTACAACGCCGAGCAGTTGGGCGTCTTCACCCCGCACACCGAGCCGCGCCAGTCGCTGGAGCCCGGCGAAGTGGGTTTTGTGATTGCCGGCATCAAGGAACTGCAGGCCGCCCGCGTGGGCGACACCGTCACGCTGGTCAAGCCCGGCACCGGCGGCGCGGCGTTCACCGCCACCGAGGCGCTGCCCGGTTTCAAGGAAATCCAGCCGGCCGTTTTTGCCGGCCTCTACCCTTCCGAAGCCAGCGAGTATGAATCCCTGCGGGACGCGCTGGAAAAGCTCAAGCTCAACGACGCCTCGCTGCACTATGAGCCCGAGGTCAGCGAAGCCCTGGGTTTCGGCTTTCGCTGCGGCTTCCTGGGCCTGCTGCACATGGAAATCGTCCAGGAGCGGCTGGAGCGGGAGTTCGACCAGGACCTGATCACGACGGCGCCCAGTGTCGTTTATGAGGTGCTCAAGTCCGACGGCGAGACCATCATGGTCGAGAACCCGTCCAAAATCCCGGACGCCGGGCGCGTCAACGAGATCCGCGAGCCCATCGTGACCGTGCACTTATATATGCCGCAGGACTACGTGGGTGCCGTCATGACGCTGGCCAACCAGAAGCGCGGCATCCAGCTGAACATGGCCTACCACGGCAAGCAGGTCATGCTGACCTACGAGATGCCGCTGGGCGAGATCGTGCTGGATTTCTTCGACAAGCTCAAGTCCGTCTCGCGCGGCTACGCGTCCATGGACTACGAGTTCAAGGAATTCCGGGCTTCGGACGTGGTGAAGGTCGACATCCTGCTCAACGGCGAGAAGGTGGACGCGCTGTCCATCATCGTCCACCGCAGCCAGTCGGCCTACCGCGGGCGGGCGGTGGTCGCCAAGATGCGCGAGATCATTTCGCGCCAGCAATTCGACGTCGCGATCCAGGCCGCCATCGGGGCCAACATTATTGCGCGTGAGACAATCAAGGCGCTTCGCAAAAACGTGATCGCCAAATGCTACGGCGGCGATATTTCACGCAAGCGCAAGCTCCTAGAGAAACAAAAAGCGGGTAAAAAACGCATGAAACAAATCGGTTCCGTTGAAGTACCCCAGGAAGCTTTCCTGGCCATTTTGCAGGTGGAAGACTGATGCGCGGCGCAATGAGCACGATCACGGCCGCGGTGCTGGCGGCCTTTGTGGGTTACGGCGCCGCCTGGTACTTCGGTGCCGTTGAAGGCAATTTCTCCCTGCTGCTGTTCCTGGCATCGGTGGTCACCGGCATCTACTGGCTGGCCGAGCGCTTTTATTTCCTGCCGCAGCGCTACAAGGCCGCCGCGGCGCTCGAGGAAAGCGCCGCCAGGCGCCAGGCCGAGCTGGCCCAAAAAGGCATCACCCAGGTCGACAACAACAACCTCGGGGAAGCCCGCGCCCGGCTCATCATGCAGCCCTGGTGGCTGGACTGGACCGCCGGCCTGTTCCCGGTGATCGTGGTGGTTTTCCTGCTGCGCTCCTTCCTGTTCGAGCCCTTCAAGATCCCCTCCGGCTCGATGATCCCGACCCTGCTGATCAACGACCTGATCCTGGTCAACAAATTCCACTACGGCGTGCGCCTGCCCGTGCTGAACATCAAGGTCATCAACAACCAGAGCCCGCAGCGCGGCGACGTGATGGTGTTCCGCTATCCGCCCAAACCCAGCCTGGACTACATCAAGCGCGTGGTCGGCGTGCCCGGGGACGAGGTGGCCTACATCAACAAAAAGCTGACCATCAACGGCAAACCCCTGCCCAAGACGCCGCTGCCGGACTTCTTCGACGAGGACGTGCTGCGCTACGCCAAGCAGTTCGAAGAGGTCAACGGCGGCAAGAAATACCGCCTGCTCAATGACGACACACGGCGCGCCGGGCTGGATGAGCGTGAGGTCATGGACTTTCCTTTCAAGCAAAATTGCCGTTACAGTAGCGAGGGCATGGTCTGCAAGGTGCCAGAGGGGCAGTACTTCATGATGGGCGACAACCGCGATAATTCGCAGGATTCGCGCTATTGGGGCTTTGTCCCGGAGGCCAATATCGTGGGCAAGGCCTTTTTTGTCTGGATGAATTTCGGCAACCTCAAGCGTATCGGCTCTTTTGAATAGCAATATGGGCGGCAGCGCCGTACGGGGCGGCGGGCCGGAGGGTTTTCTAGTCAGAGCAGGAGAAAAAATGAAACATCAGCAACGCGGCCTTTCCTTCATCGGCCTTCTGTTTTTCTGCGTCGTCCTGGTCTGCGCGGGGATTCTGGCCGCCCAGGTTTTCCCGACGCTGGTGGAGCTTCAGGCCATCACCAAAGCCGCCAACAAGGCCAAGGAAGGCAGCACCGTGGTGGAAGTCCGGACCATCTTCGACAAGGCGGCCCAGATTGACGACATCAAATCGATCAGCGGCAAGGACCTGGAAGTGACCAAGGACGGCGATAAAACGGTGGTGTCCTTCGCCTACAACAAGGAAATCCACATGGCCGGCCCTGCCTTCTTGCTGCTCAAGTACAGCGGCAAATCCAAATAAGTGCGAGCCAGCGCCACCTCGAGCCCGGGCCTGCCGGCGCTGCAAAAGCGCCTGGAGCATGAGTTCTCCAACCCCAAGCTGCTGCTGCAGGCACTGACGCACCGCAGTTTTTCGTCCGACCATAACGAACGCATCGAGTTTCTGGGCGATTCCGTCCTGAACCTGGCGGTGGCCGGCCTGCTCTATGAACAACTGAGCGAGCTGCCCGAGGGCGACCTGTCCCGTGTGCGCGCCAACCTGGTCAAGCAGGACACCCTGCACAAGCTGGCGGTCGGGCTGGGCCTGCCCGAGATGGTGCGCCTGGGCGAGGGCGAGGCCAAGTCCGGCGGCCACAAGCGGCCTTCCATTCTTGCCGACGCGCTGGAGGCCGTGATAGGCGCGGTCTACCTTGACGCGGGCTTTGACACCGCCGCCCGGCTGGTGCACCGCCTCTTCAAGGATGTCGAGATCAACCCCCAGATGCAGGCCATCGGCAAGGACCCCAAGACCGAATTGCAGGAGTGGCTGCAAGGGCGCAAAATGAACCTGCCTATCTACCGCGTGGTGGGCACCATGGGTGCCGCCCACAAGCAGACATTCGACGTCGAGTGTGAAATCGCGGAGTTTGGGCGGGCCGAGCGCGGCATAGGCGGTTCGCGCCGGGCCGGCGAACAGGCCGCCGCGGCGGCCATGCTGATGTTTGTCAAGACGCTGGAATCCTGACTCCGCGCCCGCCGCCGCCCAGAGGCTGCGGGCCAACACCCCAAAATTATGAGTACAGGTAAAAAAGAAGCCAAAAAACCGGCTACTGCCACAGCAGCGCCCGCCACCAAGCCCAAGACGCGGCAGGCCAAGCCGCTGGAGGCAGCGCAGCCGCCCGATGCGCTCGAAGCCATGCTGGCGCAGGCACTGTCCTCGCGCGGCGCGGCCGTGCCGGCCGCCACCACGCCGCCTGCCGGCGAGCAGCGCTGCGGCCTGATCGCCATTGTGGGCAAGCCCAACGTAGGCAAGTCCACCCTGCTCAATGCCCTGGTGGGGCAAAAAATCAGCATCACCTCGCGCAAGGCCCAGACCACGCGCCACCGCATCACCGGCATGCGCACGGTCAAGGCGACGCAATATGTGTTCGTCGACACGCCGGGCTTCCAGACCCGGCACGGCAACGCGCTGAACCGCTCGCTGAACCGCACCGTGGTCGGCGCCGTCAATGACGTGGACCTGATCGTGTTTGTCGTCGAAGCCGGCCAGTTCAACCAGGCCGATGCCAAGGTGCTGGCCCTGCTGCCCGAAAAGACGCCCGCGATCCTGCTGGCCAACAAATTCGACCTGATACACCGGCGCGCCGAGATCGCGCCCTGGCTCAGGGAGATGCAGGAGAGGCACAATTTCGCAGAATTCGTGCCCATGTCGGCCAACAACGCCAGGGACATCGAGCGCCTGTTCGGCATTTGCGAAAAATACCTGCCGGTCCAGCCCTGGATGTACGGCGCCGACGAGCTGACCGACCGCAGCGACCGCTTCATGGCCGCCGAGATCATCCGCGAAAAGCTGTTCCGCCTGACCGGCGACGAGCTGCCCTACACCTCCACCGTGGTCATCGACCAGTACGAGGAAGAGGGCACCTTGCGCAAGATCGCCGCCACCATCATTGTCGAGCGCGACGGCCACAAGGGCATGATCATTGGCGAGAAGGGCGAAAAGCTCAAACGCATAGGCACCGAAGCCCGGCATGAGCTCGAGACCCTTACGGGCGGCAAGGTGTTCCTGGAGATCTGGGTCAAGGTTCGCTCGGGCTGGGCCGATGATGAAGCGAGAGTTAAAACATTCGGCTACGAGTAGCGGAGTTGCGCACCGCCATGGCCACCAAACGCATAGGCGACGAGCCGGCCTACGTTCTCCACCGCTACGACTGGAGCGAGTCCAGCCTGATCCTGGAGGTGTTCACCCGCAAGTATGGGCGGGTGGCGCTGGTGGCGCGGGGGGCCAAGAAGCCGAGTTCCAGTTTCCGGCCGATTTTGCTGCCGCTGCAGCCGCTGCATATTGCCTTCGGCGGCGACGCTGAAATCCGCACCCTCAAGAGTGCCGAATGGCAGGGCGGGCACGTCATGCCGACCGGCGATGCCTTGCTGTCGGGTTATTACCTCAATGAGTTGCTGATGCGCCTGCTGGCGCGCGACGACCCGCATCCCGTGCTGTTTGACGCCTACGCGGCCACGGTGCAGCTGCTCGCCGCGCAGAGCGCCGAGACCCTGCAACTGGCCTTGCGCGCCTTCGAGCTGCGGCTGCTGCGCGACATCGGCCTTTTGCCGCTGCTGGACGCTGAGACCGCCACGCTGGCGCCGCTGAACCCGGACACCCGCTATGTGCTGGTGCCCGAGGCGGGACTGCGGCAGGCGCATGACGACGACCGCGTCAGCCTGCCCGGCGCGCAGTGGCAGGCGCTGCAGCAGGCGCTGGGCGAAGAGTCCCTGTTTTCCGACACCGTGCGGGCCTGTATCCCGGGCTTCAATGAGCTTAAAACCCAGCTGCGCGGCCTGCTGCACTACCATTGTGGCGTCAAGGTCCTGAAAACCCGGCAAATGATGATGGACCTGCAAGCTTTTTAACGAGCCACCGCCATGAAAATCCTTTCGCCCATTCCCGTCGTGTCCCATGCGCACGACAAGACCGCGCTGTCGGTCAATGTCAACAAGGTCGCCTTGCTGCGCAACACCCGGCACCTGGACATTCCCAGCGTGCTCCGCGCTGCCGAACTGTGCCTGGAGGCCGGCGCCCAGGGCATCACGGTGCACCCGCGGCCGGACGAGCGCCACATCCGTCCCGACGACGTCTTTGAACTCGCGGCGCTGATGAAGGACTGGCCCGACCGTGAATTCAACATCGAAGGCAATCCTTTCCAGAACCTCATGGGTTTTGTGCACGACCTGGCTGCCCGCGGCCTGCCGCTGCACCAGTGCACCTTTGTGCCCGACAGCGAAGATCAGTTCACCAGCGACCACGGCTGGAGCTTTCCCGAGGACGCCGAGCGCCTGCGGCCTTTGATCCAGCAGGCGCACGACCGCCGCGTGCGCGTCAGCCTCTTCATGGACCCGGTGCCCGAAGCCATGGCGGCCGCCAAGGCCGTGGGCGCCGACCGCGTGGAGTTTTATACGGAAACTTATGCCCGCGCCTGGCCCACCCCCGAAAAAGCGCAGGTGCTGGCCCGCTTTACCCTGGCGGCGCAGGCTGCGGCTGCGGCCGGCCTGGGCATCAATGCCGGCCACGACCTGAACCGCGACAACCTCACGGAGTTTGTGCGCGAAGTGCCGGGCGTGCTGGAGGTGTCCATAGGCCACGCCCTGATCGCCGATGCGCTGGAGCTGGGCTACGCCGCCACCGTCAGGAGTTATCTGGCCAGCATAGACCGGGCGTTTGTACCCGCATGATTTCCTGCTGCCGTGAAACTACCCTGAAGTACCAGCCTGAGCCGCGGAACCGGCTTCGCCGGGCCGCAGGCGGGCGGCCCCCTCGGGGGGCAGGAAGCCACACGCAGTGGGCGACCGTGGGGGCTCCATGATCTACGGCATCGGCACTGATATCTGCGATGTGCGCCGCATTCGCGCCAGCCTTGACAAGCACGGCGAGCGCTTTGCCAGGAGGATTCTGGCCGACGGCGAACTGGCCACCTGGAAGGCCCGCAGCGCGCGCTGGCCGGACCGCGGCGTCAGCTACCTGGCCACCCGCTTTTCCGCCAAGGAGGCCTTTAGCAAGGCGATAGGCATGGGCATGCGCATGCCCATGACCTGGCGCTCCTGCGAAATCGCCAAGACCGCCAGCGGCAAGCCCGAAATCGTGCTGCACGGCACGCTCAAAGCCTGGTTCGAGGCGCGCCAGCTCACTGCCCATGTCACCGTGACCGACGAGACCGACTACGCCGCCAGTTTCTGCGTGGTGGAAAAGCTCTCCTGATCCCTCAACGGAACCCCCAACTCCGGATTTTTTATGACCCAGCACGCTCCCCTCATCATCGATATCGCCGGCCATGCGCTCACCAAGGCCGACCGCCGGCGCCTGAAACACCCGCTGACCGGCGGCATCATTCTGTTTGCCCGCAACTGGAAGGATCGCCGGCAACTGTTCGACCTGTGCGCCGAGATCAAGGATATCCGCGAGGATTTGCTGATCTGCGTGGATCACGAGGGCGGCCGCGTGCAGCGCTTCAAGACCGACGGCTTTACCCACCTGCCGCCCATGCGCGAGCTGGGCCTGCTGTGGATGAAAGACCAGCTGGCCGCCACCAATGCCGCGACCGCCTGCGGTTATGTGCTCGGCGCCGAGCTGCGCGCCTGCGGCGTCGACTTCAGCTTTACGCCGGTGCTTGACCTCGATTACGGTGAAAGCGGCGTGATCGGCGACCGCGCCTTCGGCCGCGACCCGCGCGTCGTCACCTTGCTGGCCAAGAGCCTGATGCACGGCTTGTTGCAGGCCGGCGTCGCCAACTGCGGCAAGCATTTTCCCGGCCACGGTTTTGTCAAGGCCGATTCCCACACCGACATCCCTGTCGACAAGCGCAGCCTCAAAGCCATACTGGCCGATGATGCGGCGCCTTACGGCTGGCTCAACACCACGCTCAGCAGCGTCATGCCCGCGCATGTGATCTATCCCAAGGTCGATGCCCGGCCGGCCGGTTTTTCCAGCCAGTGGCTCAACTTCATCCTGCGCAGCCAGCTGGGTTTCGGCGGCGCGATTTTCAGCGACGACCTCAGCATGGCCGGTGCCCGCCTGATAGACGGCAAGGAAGTGAGCTACACCGAGGCAGCCGTCACGGCGCTCAACGCCGGCTGCGACATGGTGCTGCTGTGCAACCAGTCCGTGGGCGAGGGCCAGCCCGTCGACGAACTGCTCGACGGCATGTCCGAGGCCCTGCTCAAGGGCCAGTGGGAAGCCATGGAGGCCAGCGAGTTGCGGCGCCTGGCGCTGCTGCCGCAGGGCAGGGCGTTTGGCTGGGATGAGTTGATGGTGCAGCCGGCGTATATGCACGCGCTCGGGCTGGTTCCCTGACGCTGCCGTCCCTGGTCCTCAGGCCGCCTGGCTTCCCGGCCAGGCCAGCTTCCCCACCGCGTCCACGTGCGTGAGGTAGACGCGCAAATCGAACTCATATTGGTGGTACTGCGGCTCCATGTGCGTGCAAAGCTGGTAGAAAGCCTTGTCGTGGGCCCGCTCCTTGATATGGGCCAGCTCATGCACCGTGATCATGCGCAAAAACTCCGCGGGAACGTCCTTGAACAAGGTGGCGACGCGGATCTCTCGTTTGGCCTTGAGCTTGTTGCCCTGCACGCGTGAGACGGTGGTGTGCGTGCCCAGCGCGTGGGCGATCACGTGGAGCTTGCTGTCGAAAGCCACCTTGGACAGGGGCTCGGAGCTGCGCAGGAAATCGTTCTTGAGATCCATCACGTAGTCGTACAGCGCCTTGTCGGTCCGTACGCCGTGGCCCTGGGGGTATTTTGCGAGCAGCACTTCGCCCAGGCGACCCAGGTCCAGCAATTGCTGAACCTGGGCCTGCAGGTTTTCCGGATAACCGGCGAGGTATTTCAATGACATAGGCTCACCCCCGTCCAGGCTCACTGCGTGTAGCCTGTTCCCCCCTCAAGGGGGCGGCGCCTGCGGTCTGGCTAAGCCAGTCCCGCGGCCCCTGCTGGCGTGGCATCGTGTATGACAGCTGGAACTGAGGTCAAGCTTCGCGGCGGAGAGCGGGGAAGAGGATGACATCACGAATGCTGGGGCTGTCCGTCAGCAGCATCATGAGGCGGTCAATCCCCACGCCGCAGCCGCCGGTGGGGGGCATGCCGTATTCGAGGGCGCGCACGAAGTCGTGGTCGTAGAACATGGCTTCGTCGTCGCCGCTGTCCTTGGCCGCGACCTGGGCGTTGAAGCGCGCGGCCTGTTCTTCGGCGTCGTTGAGCTCGCTGAAGCCGTTGCCGAATTCGCGGCCGGTGATGTAGAGCTCAAAGCGCTCGGTCACTTCGGGCCGGCTGTCGTTGGCGCGCGCCAGCGGCGAGATTTCCGTCGGGTGTTCCATGATGAAGGTCGGCTGCCAGAGTTTTTCCTCGACCAGTTCCTCGAAGTACAGCACCTGCAGGCCGGCCAGCGACCGGGTGGAGAGCCGGTCTTTTTCCTCGTTCATGCCCAGCTTTTTGAGGGCATTGGTGAGCCAGGTGGCGTCGTCGACATGGTCGCCGGCTTCGGTGTGCTTGAGGATGGCTTCGCGGATAGTCAGGCGGGCAAAGGGTTTGGCGAGGTCGACTTTTTCTTCCTTGCCGCCGTAGCCCAGCTGCAGCGTGCCCACGGCTTTTTGCGCCGCGTCGCGGATCAGCGCCTCGGTGAAGTCCATCAGGTCGTTGTAGTCCCAGTAGGCCGCATAGAACTCCATCATGGTGAATTCGGGGTTGTGCCGCACCGAGATGCCCTCGTTGCGGTAGCTGCGGTTGATCTCGAAGACACGGTCAAAACCGCCGACGATCAGGCGCTTGAGGTAGAGCTCGGGCGCAATGCGCAGGAACATCTCCTGGTCCAGCGCATTGTGGTGGGTCTTGAAAGGCTTGGCATTGGCGCCGCCCGGGATGGGATGCAGCATGGGCGTCTCGACCTCGAGGAAGTCGTGCTTGACCATGAATTCGCGGATCGAACTGACGGCCTTGCTGCGCGCGGTGAAGCGCTTGCGCGCCTGCTCGTCGGTGATCAGGTCCACATAGCGCTGGCGGTATTTCTGTTCCTGGTCGGCCATGCCGTAAAAATCGCCGGGCAGGGGGCGCAGGCTTTTGGTCAGCAGGCGCACGCTGGTGGCATGGAGGGACAGCTCGCCGGTTTTGGTCTTGAAGACTTTGCCTTCGGCCGCCACGATATCGCCCAGGTCCCAGTGCTTGAAGGCGGCATACAGTTCTTCGCCGATCTCGTCGCGCGTGAGGAAAATCTGGATACGCCCGGTGCTGTCTTGCAAGGTGGCAAAACTCGCCTTGCCCATCACGCGCTTGAGCATCATGCGGCCGGCGACCTTGGCGGGAATGGCTTCGGCGGCCAGCGCCTCGCCGTCCTTGTCGCCGTGCGCGGCATGCAGCTTGCCCGCATGGTCGGTCGGCTTGAAGTCGTTCGGGAAGGCCACGCCTTTGCCATCCGCCTGGTCTTTGCGCAAGGCCTTGAGCTTTTCGCGGCGCTCGACGATCAGCTTGTTTTCGTCTTGTGGCGCGGGGGGGGCGGTGGGCGTGTTCGGCTGGTTGGACATAGGGTCAAGGTTTCCGGAAAGAGGTCGAAAGGTGCCGGGCGCCCGGCCCACGCGAGGTGGGCCCGAAAAGCGCCGAATTGTCGATTTTAAGTTTTTACAGGGGCGTTTTGGCCCGGCCGCCTGAAAAGGCTTTGGGATCGTCCACGGGACCCTAGAGCGCGATGCCGGTGCGCTCCAGGATGTCGCTCACCAGTTCCAGCCGCATCAGGGGGTTGTCCAGCTGCATCAGGCGCTGCTTGAGCTCCAGAGGGATGGGCAGCAGCTCGCACCAGCGGTTGGAAACCCAGCCGCAGTCGTCCAGCCGGTAGGGCGATTGCAGCGGCATCTGGGCCTGCGGTATGTCGCGCACCTGCAGGCTTTTGATCAGCCTGCCCAGCGCGTCGGCCGCGGCTTGCAGGTCGGGTGGAATGGCGACGGACTGGTCGTCTTCCAGCCGGGTGACGTCGGCGATCCACAGGCCGTGCTTGAGTTTTTCGCGGCGGGAGATTTCAAAGCGCTGCGCGCCGGTGCAGCGTATGGCCATCAGGCCCGGCTGGGGGATGGAGAATTCGGTGATGGTGGCCAGGGTGCCCACGCTGCTGAAGGTCTCCTGCGCAAAGCCGTCGCCCGTCGGGGCATTGGCATCGGCGGGGCGGCGGACTTCGGATCCTTCGATGAGCGAAACCACGCCGAAGGGCGCGCCGGCCTTGTGGCATTTGCCGATCATGTCGAGGTAGCGGACCTCAAAGATGCGCAGCGGCAGGACACCGCCGGGGTACAGCACCGCACCCAGCGGAAACAGGGGAAGGGAGCTCAGGGTCAAGGCTTCTGACATGGTCTCATCGTGCTCTGGGGTGCCGTGAACCACATCATCCCATGTGACCCGCGCTGCGAACTTTTCGTGCGGCTAATACGCCTTGCTTGAGGGGCTTTTCGGGGGGAGGGGGAGGCAGGGCTTGCCGGTCTCTCAGCTGACGGCATCCGCCGGCTGGCGCAGCAGCATGGCCAGCGAGTTGGCCACGGTCTTGCGCAGTTCCCTGCGGTCGCAAATGAAGTCGATCGCGCCCTTGGTCTGCAGGAACTCGGCGCGCTGGAAACCTTCCGGCAGCGTCACGCGCACGGTCGATTCAATGACGCGCGGACCGGCAAAACCGATCAGGGCCTTGGGTTCGGCGATCACCACGTCGCCGACAAACGCGAAGCCGGCGCTCACGCCGCCCATGGTCGGGTCGGTCAGCACGCTGATGTAAGGCAGGCCTTTTTTGGCCAGGCGCGTCAGGGCGGCATTGGTTTTGGCCATCTGCATGAGGCTGAGCAGGCCTTCCTGCATGCGCGCGCCGCCGGTGGCGGTAAAGCAGATGAACGGGACTTTTTGTTCAATGGCTGCGTGCACGCCGCGCACAAAGCGCTCGCCGACCACGCTGCCCATGCTGCCGCCCATGAAGTCGAACTCAAAGCAGGCCACCACCACGCCTATGCTGTGCACCGCGCCGCCCATGACGACCAGCGCATCGGTTTCCTGGGTGTTTTCCAGGGCTTCTTTCAGGCGTTCGGGGTATTTGCGGCTGTCCTTGAACTTCAGGGCGTCGACCGGCAGCACTTCCTGGCCCAGCTCGTAACGGCCTTCCGGGTCCAGGAAGGCGTCCAGCCGGGCGCGCGCGCCTATGCGGTGGTGGTGGCTGCACTGCGGGCAGACATTCTGGTTTTTTTCCAGGTCGGTTTTGTAAAGCACCGCCTCGCAGCTCGGGCACTTGATCCACAGGCCCTCGGGCACCTGGCGGCGTTCCGTCGGGTCGGTGGGGCTGATTTTGGGGGGGAGAAGTTTTTCTAGCCAAGACATGAAGTCAGTCCTTGTGGTGTCGGGCGGTGCCTGGGGCTTGCCGGGCGAAAAGCGCAATTATGCGCCGGTTTGCCCGGTGTCCGGCCCCAGGCCGGCCCGCTTGAAAGTCAGTCCAAAGCAGTACGGATTTCCTGCAAAAACGCCTGCGCGGTGGCGGCCACCTTGTCGCGTGGCTGGTTTTCGATCAGCTGGATGATTTTGCTGCCTATGACCACGGCATCGGCCACCTTGCCGATGGCCTTGGCCGTGGCCGCATCGCGTATGCCGAAGCCCACGCCCACGGGCACGTTCACATGCTTGCGTATGCGCGGCAGCGTGGCCTCCACGGCCCCCACGTCCAGCGTGCCGGCGCCCGTCACGCCCTTGAGCGAGACGTAATAGACATAGCCGCTGGCGACTTCGGCCACCTGGGCCATGCGCGCGTCCGTGCTGGTGGGCGCCAGCAAAAAGATCAAATCCATGTTGTGCGCGCGCAGCCGGGCGGCGAACTCCACGCATTCTTCGGGCGGGTAGTCGACGATGAGCACGCCGTCCACGCCGGCCTGGGCGGCATCGCGGATAAAGGCGCTTTCCGTCTTGCCGCCGCCGTGCTTGATGTCGTAGCGCTCCACCGGGTTGGCGTAGCCCATCAGGACCACCGGTGTGCTGCTGTCTTTGTTGCGGAACTGGCGCACCATGTCCAGCACCTGGGCCAGGCCTATACCGAAGGACAGGGCCTTGTCGCCGGCTTTCTGGATCACCGGGCCGTCGGCGCTGGGGTCGGAAAACGGCACGCCCAGCTCGATCACGTCGGCGCCGCCGGCCACCATGGCATGCATCAGCTCCGGCGTGACGTCGGCAAAGGGAAAGCCCGCGGTGACGTAAGGAATCAAGGCCTTGCGGCCCTGGCTTTTGAGTGTGGAGAAGGTGGCGGCAATGCGGCTCATGATGTTTCCTTGGTGCCGCCCTTGACGGAGAGGCCGCGCATCGAAGGCCGGTCATAAAAATCGGCGCCCGAGAGGTCGGCCACCGTGCCTATGTCCTTGTCGCCCCGGCCTGAAAGGCAGACGAGCAGGCTCTGGTCGCTGCGCATGCTGCGGGCCATCTTCATGGCGCAGGCCACGGCATGGCTGGATTCGAGCGCGGGAATGATGCCTTCGGTGCGGCACAGGTAGTGGAAAGCCTCCAGGGCTTCCTTGTCGGTGATGCCGACGTATTCGGCGCGGCCTATATCCTTGAGGAAAGCGTGTTCCGGGCCCACGCCGGGGTAGTCGAGCCCGGCGCTGATGCTGTGGGTCTCGGTGACCTGGCCGTCCTCGTTTTGCAGCACATAGGTGCGGTTGCCGTGCAGCACGCCGGGCAGGCCGCGCTGCAGCGAGGCCGAGTGCTTGCCGCTTTCCAGGCCCTCACCGGCGGCCTCGACGCCGATCAGCCGGGTTTTGGCGTGCTGGATATAGGGGTGGAAGATGCCCATGGCATTGCTGCCGCCGCCCACGCAGGCGATCACCGCGTCGGGCTGGTGGGTGCCGATGAATTCCGGCATCTGCTGCAGGCATTCGGTGCCTATCACGCTCTGGAAGTCGCGCACCATCATGGGGTAGGGATGCGGGCCGGCCACCGTGCCAATGATGTAGAAGGTGTTGTCCACATTGGCGACCCAGTCGCGCATGGCTTCGTTGAGCGCGTCTTTCAGCGTCTTGCTGCCGCTTTCGACCGGCACCACCGTGGCGCCCAGCAGGTTCATGCGGTAGACATTGGGGCTTTGGCGCTTGACGTCTTCGCTGCCCATGTAAACCACACATTCCAGGCCGTAGCGCGCGCAGATGGTGGCGGTGGCCACGCCGTGCTGGCCGGCGCCGGTCTCGGCGATGACGCGCGGCTTGCCCATGCGGCGCGCCAGCATGGCCTGGCCTATGGTGTTGTTGATCTTGTGCGCGCCGGTGTGGTTGAGGTCTTCGCGCTTGAGGTAAATCTGTGCGCCGCCCTGTTCACGGCTCATGCGCGCGGCATGGTAGATCGGGGAAGGGCGGCCCACGAAATGTGCCAGCTCGGAATGGAATTCGGCGATGAATTCCGGGTCGTGCTGGTATTTGGCGTAGGCGGCCTTGAGTTCGTTGATCGCGTGGGTCAGCGTTTCCGAAACAAAACTGCCGCCGTAAATTCCGAAATGGCCTGAAGCGTCAGGCTGGTGGTACTCGTACATGATGGGGACTCTTTGCAAGTAACTCGTCGGCGGCGCGCACGGCCGCGACGAACTGGTTGATTTTGTCGGCGCTTTTGATTCCCTTGGAAATCTCGACGCCGGAACTGACATCAACGGCCAGCGTTGTGCAACGCGGCCTGACTTGCGAAATGCCATCGATCACGTTTGCAGGCGTCAATCCACCAGACAAAACGAGGTGAGCGTTGACGTTTGGAGGAAGAAGTGACCAATTGAATGTTTTCCCGCCGCCGCCATAACCCTCGACATGGGCGTCGAGGAGGATGGCTTGTGCGGCCTTGAAGTCCTGGGCGTATTTTACGAGATCAAAGCCGCCCGGGGTGTTTTCGGCGGCTTTTTCATCAAGCGGAATGCGCGCGGCGCGCATGAAGGGCCGGCCGGCCTGCAGGCAGGTTTCAGGCGTTTCGTCGCCGTGGAACTGCAGAAAAGCCGTGGGCGTGAGGGCGCAGGCGGCGCTGATACTGGCCGCGGGCGCGTTGACGAAGAGCAGCACCGGGGTCACAAAAGGCGGCAGGCGGCGGGCCAGCTCGGCGGCGCGTTCGGCCGTTACATGGCGCGGGCTGGCCTCGTACATCACAAAGCCGACCGCGTCGGCCCCGGCTGCCACGGCGGCATCCACGTCTTGCTCGCGGGTCAGGCCGCAGATCTTGATGCGGGTACGGGTGGGGGGGATGGGCGTCATGGCAACCAATCATAGGCTGCTGTGCGGTTCGGGAGGCCGTAATGGTCTTCATACACCGGCCCCAGGAAATACAGGCCGTCCGGGGAAAAGGTCGGCGCGGCGGCATCGCGGCTGCGCGCGGCCATCACGCCGGCCAGCCAGTCCGGCGGGTAGCTGCCCTGGCCTATGGCGACCAGGCAGCCCATGATGTTGCGGATCATGTGGTGCAAAAAAGCGTTGGCCTCGAACTCGAAGCGCCAGTACCGGGCGCCCGGCTCCCCGCGGTGCGAGATTGTGATGCGCTTGATGGTTTTGACGGGGGACTTGGCCTGGCATTGCGCGGCCCGGAAGGAGCTGAAATCATGCTCGCCGACCAGGTGGTTGGCGGCCTGGTGCATGGCCGCCTCGTCCAGCGGCCGGTAGACCCAGCCGACGCGCCCGGCTTCCACGCTGGGGCGCACCGGCGACTCCAGCACCACGTAGGCATAGCGGCGCGCGATGGCGCTGCCGCGGCAATGGAATTCGTCCGGGACTTCGCGCGCCCACTGCACGGCGATGTCGGCCGGCAAAAAGGTATTGGTGCCGCGCACCCAGGAGGCGATGTCGCGCTGCAGCAGGGTGTCGAAGTGCACGACCTGCATGAGGCCGTGCACGCCGGCGTCGGTGCGACCGGCGCACAGGGTGCGGATCGGCTGGGCGGCAAATTTGCCGAGCGCCAGCTCCAGCTTGTCCTGGATGGTGTTGCCCGAAAGCTGGCTCTGCCAGCCTTCGTAGCCGCTGCCGCTGTAGCTGATGCCGAGTGCGATCCTCACAGGCGGGCACGCAGTGAACGCAGCGCGTTCAGGCTGCGCTCACGACAGGGCGTTCAGGAAGGCCTGCGCCTTGACCTTCAGCGGACCCTTGGCTTCGGCCATCACTTCTTCGGCCAGGGACCTGGCGCCATCGGAATCGCCGAGCGAACGGAACTCCTCGGCCAGCAGGAATTTGGTTTCCAGCGGGTCTCCGGACATGGACAAGGCTTCCTCGGGGTGCGCTGGGCTTTCCGTGGTGGGGCCGTTCAGGTCCAGCGACAGCGAACCGAGGTCGAACTCCAGCATGCCGTTGTCAGCCGCCGGTGCCGGTGCCGCTACTGGCGCAGGGGCCGGCGTGGGCGCCGCCGCTTTCACGGGGGCGGGTGCCGGTGCCGGTTTGGGCGCCGGTGTGAACGGTTCGGGCGTGAAGTTCAGGCCTTCATCGAGGAAAGACACCTCGGGTGCGGCGGCGGGTTTGGCGGCCGGCGGCGTGGCCGTCGGGAGTGCCACCGTGGCGCTGCTGAAATCCATGTTCAGGGGGGCGGGTTCCGGCGCCTTCATGGCCACCGTGGGCTCAACGCGCACGGGTGCCGGCGGCGGAGGTGGCGGGGCCGAGATGGCGGCCGGCGTGGTCGGCTCACTGGGTTCGTCACCGAGCGAGAAGTCCAGGTCGAGGTCGACATCCACCGAAGGCGTGGGCGCGGGGACATGCGCCGGCTGTGCCACCATGGCCACGGTGCCGCCCGGGCTGAAGGCCGAGGTGCTGCCACCGTGGCCGGCGCCGGCAGGTTGTCCGCCCGGCTGGTACATCGGGTTGGCGGGGTCGAGTTCTCGGCCCATTTCGGTGATGTAGGCCCACTCGGGACCGCTGCCGTGGGTGAGGTTGAAAGCCTCGATGGCGACGGTCTCAAACGCCTTGCTGTCGCGGCGCTTGGCGTAGATTTCCATCAGCTTGGCATGGATGGCCACGCGCATCGGGCTGGTGCGCATGGCTTCCTTGAGGATTTCCTCGGCCTGCAGGTCGCGTCCATAGGCCAGGTACACATCGGCTTCGGCTACGGGGTCGACGTCGCCAGCGGCATCCAATTGACTGGGCGAATACACCAGGGACGAGCCCGTGGCATTGCCTTCATTCGTGTCAATTCTTTGGCCGCCGCTGGCGCCGAAAAAAGAATCGGGCTGCAGCCTGCTTTCGAGGAAGGAACTGTCGACCTGGGCCGCGCCGCCACGCTGGCGGTAGCGGTAAAAGCCAAAACCGGCGAGCAGCAACAGCAGGCCGCCCGCGATGGGCAGTACCAGCGGGTTGTCGAGCAGTTCGTCGAGCAGGCTGGGTTCAGGTGGCGGTGGTGGCGTGGCCACGGGTTTTTTCGCAGCGGCCACAGGCGGCGTGGCCGCAACGCTGGCGGCGGGCGCGGGCTGCGAAGCAGCGGCCACCGGGGCTGCGCTGGTGGCTGCCTCGGAGGCTGCCGATACGGGCGCTGACGCGGCTGCTGCCGGCGCGCTGCTGGCGGTGGGGGCCGGTGGTGTTGCGGCGGCAACAGCAGGGGCCGGCGTGATGGCCGGGGCGGATGCGGGTGCGGCAGGGGTGGCTGCCGCGGCAGGCGCTGGTGCGGCCGCGGGGGCCGGCACGCTGGCGGGCGCGGGAACGGCAACGCCGGGGGCTTTGGCCGCGCTGGCTGCGGGTGCTGCCGCGGGAGCCGTGCCCAGCTTGTTCAGTTCGCTGATGTTCTTGGACAGCTCGGCCACTCGCGTGGAGGCTTCCTTGGCCTGGCGTTCCTTGGCGATCTTGTCTTCGGCCGCCGTCGGCGCTGCCTTGCCCTGGACCGCGCCCTTGGAGAGGGTCAGCTTGTCGGGTGTGCTGCTGGCGGGTGCACGGTCTTCGACCTTGGCCTGCACCTTGCCGCCGGCCTGGCGGTCGGCGCTGGCCACCTGGGTGGCCGGCACGCCTTCGGCCAGTTTGCGGCGGAAGCTGTTGAAGTCCTTGCTTTGCGCGACGATGGTCTGGCTGGCTTCACCGGCGGCAATCGCGCTGGCGGTTTCGGCGCTCGGAATGTCCAGCACGGCGCCGGATTTGATGCGGTTCACGTTGCCGCCGATGAAAGCGTCCGGGTTGCTGCGCAGCAGGGCGACCAGCATCTGGTCCAAGGACACGCTGGCGGGCTTGTTCTGGGCGGCGATCTTGCCGGCGGTGTCGCCGGTCTTGACGGTGACTTGCTTGTCTCCGCCGGCGGGGACTTTCTCGAGGGGCGCGGCGGGAGCCTTGGCGACCGGCGCGGGCCGGCTGCTGGGGCCGGCCGGCGGCGAGTAGGGAATGGAGGCAATGCCCTTGGCGGGCGGTGCCGCGGGACGGGATGACAGGACCGGCGCGGTGGGCGCGGCTGCGGAGCTGCCCGAGCGCAGGGCCGGCGGGTCGAACAGCATGGTGTAGTCGCGCGTGATGCGGCCGTTGGCCCAGCTGGCCTCCAGGATCAGGTCGACAAAGGGCTCGGTGACGGGGCGGTTGCTGCTCAGACGCAGAAAGGAGCGGCCGTCGGAGCGCTTCTGCAGGCTGACCTCGACGCCGGAAACCACACTGCCGTATTCAAGCCCTGCGGCCTTGAAGGTGTCGGGCGGGGCCACGCCGGCCTTGAGGCTGGACGCTTCTTCGGGCCTGATGTCGGCGATTTCGATTTCAGCGCGAAGGGGCTCGCCCAATGCCGACTGAACTGTGATCCGGCCCAGCGCGAGCGCGTGGGCTTCCAGACTTGCCAGGCTGCCGAGCAGTGCAATGGCACTTGCCAGGGCGCCTATGCGCCAACGACCGCGATTATTCATGGGGTTGTGAGCCTCCAGTGCTCGGTCTGCATGTAACTTTATTCTGCTTATGCGCACAAAAACCTCGATGCGAATTTTCGAAAAACAACCTTAACATCAAGGCATTAGGCTGACAAGCTAAGACACCACTTAAGTTTTGACACAGCGAGTTAGCAGCAACTTACAAGTTTCGGATGTTGTCTGACGACAACGTCCTGTGACATGTAGTTACTGATGAGCGGTTGCATGTTGGCAGCCGCTCACATCCATTATTTCAGCCCTGCAGCAGGATGCGCAGCATGCGGCGCAGCGGCTCGGCGGCGCCCCACAGCAGTTGGTCGCCCACCGTGAACGCACCCAGGTAGTCGGGGCCCATGGCCAGCTTGCGCAGGCGGCCCACGGGGATCTGCATGGTGCCGGTGACGGCCACAGGCGTGAGGTCCTTGATGGAGGCTTCGCGCGTGTTGGGCACGACTTTGACCCACTCGTTGTCGGCCGCGATCATGGCCTCGATGTCGGCCAGCGGCACGTCCTTCTTGAGCTTGAAGGTCAGCGCCTGGCTGTGGCAGCGCATCGCGCCTATGCGCACGCAGAAGCCGTCCACAGGGGTTTCGGCCGTGCCGAAGCCGGCGCCCTGGCCCAGGATCTTGTTGGTCTCGGCGCCGCCCTTCCATTCTTCCTTGCTCATGCCGTTGCCCAGATCCTTGTCGATCCAGGGGATCAGCGAGCCGCCCAGCGGCACACCGAAGTTGGCGGTCTCGCTGGTGCTCAAGCCCTGTTGTTTTGCCAGGATGCGGCGGTCGATTTCAAGGATGGCGGACTTGGGGTCGTCCAGCAGCGAGCGGACTTCGCTATTGAGCGTGCCGAACTGCGTCAGCAATTCGCGCATGTGCTGCGCGCCGCCGCCCGAAGCCGCCTGGTAGGTCATGCTGGTCATCCACTCGACCAGGCCGGCCTTGTACAGCGCGCCCACGCCCATCAGCATGCAGCTGACCGTGCAGTTGCCGCCGATCCAGTTGTTGCCGCCCTTGGCCAGCGCGTTCTGGATCACCGGCAGGTTGACAGGGTCCAGGATGATGACGGCGTCGTCGTTCATGCGCAGCGTGGAGGCCGCGTCTATCCAGTGGCCCTTCCAGCCGGCCGCGCGCAGCTTGGGGAAGACTTCGGAGGTGTAATCGCCGCCCTGGGCTGTGATGATGACGTCGCACTTCTTGAGCGCTTCAATGTCAAAGGCGTTTTTGAGGGTGGTCTCGTTCTTCGCCTGGGCGGGGGCTTTGCCGCCCGCGTTGGAGGTCGAGAAGAACACCGGCTCGATCAGGTCGAAGTCGCCCTCGGCCTGCATGCGGTCGATCAGCACCGAGCCGACCATGCCGCGCCAGCCGACGAGCCCTGTGAGATTGCCTTTGAGTTTCATTGGAACTGCCCCTTCAAAAAGTCAAAAATATGGCTTTTGGGCCCGGCTCATCGAGCCGGCAGGGCACGACGAACCAGGCTTGCTAGCCTTTAATGGTGGTCGTTTTGGTGATCTGGGCAAAAACCGGCGCGCCATGACCCGCGCGCAGGGCGGCGGGGCAGCGGGTGAAAGCGGGGTTTTTGCGCATAGGTGTCGATTGTAGCCAGGCTTGGCTTTAGCGGGGCTGACAACCGCCTCAAACCTGTGTTTTGACGCCGGTTTGAGGTGGTTTGCTGCAAAAAAACGTCAGGCCAAGGCTTTGACCACGGCATCACCCATCTGCACCGTCCCGACCTTGGTCGTGCCTTCGCTGTAGATGTCGGGCGTGCGCAAGCCCTGGCTCAGCACGGCGTCCACGGCTTTTTCGATGCGGGCGGCGGCTTCAGGCTGGTTCAGGCTGAAGCGCAGCATCATGGCCGCGCTCAAAATCGTTGCAAGCGGATTGGCCACGCCCTTGCCGGCGATGTCGGGCGCGCTGCCGTGGCTGGGTTCGTACAGGCCCTGGTTTTTGTCGTTGAGGCTGGCCGAGGGCAGCATGCCGATGGAGCCGGTCAGCATGGCGGCGGCGTCGCTGAGGATGTCGCCAAACATATTGCCGGTGACGACCACGTCGAACTTCTTGGGCGCCTTGACCAGCTGCATGGCGGCGTTGTCCACATACATGTGGTCCAGCGCGACGTCGGGGTATTGCGTGCCGACTTCGGTGACCACGTCTTTCCAGAGCTGGAAGGTTTCCAGCACATTGGCCTTGTCGACGCTGGTCACGCGCTTGCCGCGCTTGCGGGCGGCCTGGAAGGCGACGTGGGCGATGCGTTCGATCTCGGGGCGCGAATAGCGCATGGTGTCGAAAGCCTCTTCCGAGCCGGGGAAGTGGCCGTCGGGCGAGACGCGGCGGCCGCGCGGCTGGCCGAAGTAGATGTCACCGGTCAGCTCGCGGATGATGAGGATGTCCAGGCCGGACACCAGTTCGCGCTTGAGGCTGGAGGCTTCCACCAGTTGCGCGTAGCAGATGGCCGGCCGGAAGTTGGCGAACAGGCCCAGGTTTTTGCGCAGGCCCAGGATGGCCTGTTCGGGCCGCAGCGGCCGGTCCAGCTTGTCGTATTTCCAGTCGCCCACCGCGCCGAAGAGCACGGCGTCGGCCTCCTTGGCGAGCTTGAGCGTGGCCTCGGGCAGCGGGTGGCCGTGGGCCTCGTAGGCGGCGCCGCCGACCAGCGCGCTCTCGGTTTCAAACTTCAGGTCCAGGGCTTTCAGGACCTTGACGGCCTCGGCGACGATTTCGGTGCCAATGCCGTCACCCGGCAGGATTGCGATTTTCATGGTGCTGTCTTTGAATGGCTGCGCGCCCCGCAGGGGGCGGCGCGCGGCGTATGCGTGAAAAGGAAAAGAAAAGGGGTTCAGCCCGCGACGGTGTGGTTCAACCAGGGTTTGGTCGCCAGGCGCTCGGCTTCAAAGGCCTTGATCTTGTCGCTCTGGCGCAGGGTCAGGCCGATGTCGTCCAGGCCGTTGAGCAGGCAGTACTTGCGAAAGGCCTGCACCTCGAAGGGGAGTTCCCCGCCCTGCGGCTTGACGATCACCTGGCGCTCCAGGTCCACCGTCAACTGGTAACCGGGAAAGGCCAGCGCCTCGTCGAACAGCTGGGCCACCTGCGCTTCGGGCAGCACGATGGGCAGCAGGCCGTTCTTGAAGCTGTTGTTGAAGAAGATGTCGGCGTAGCTGGGAGCGATGATGGCGCGAAAGCCGTATTGGTCCAGCGCCCAGGGCGCGTGTTCGCGCGAGGAGCCGCAGCCGAAGTTCTTGCGCGCCAGCAGGATGGAGGCGCCCGCGTAGCGCGGCTGGTTCAGCACGAAGTCGGGGTTGGGCTTGCGCGTGGCCGGGTCCTGGCCGGGAAAGCCCGCATCCAGGTAGCGCCATTCGTCAAACAGGTTGGGGCCGAAGCCGGTCTTGCGTATCGACTTGAGGAACTGCTTGGGAATGATGGCGTCGGTGTCGACGTTCTCGCGGTCCATGGGGGCCACCAGGCCCTTGTGTAGGGTGAATTTTTTCATTTACTTCTTCGCCGCGTTTTCGATTTTCTCGCCGACTTTCTGGACGTCCTGGCCGACACCGCGGAAGGTGTTGCAGCCGGCCAGCAGCAGGGTCGCGCACGCCAGTGACAACGCGATCAGGGTGGTGAGTGTTTTCATGGGAAGGTCCTCCTGTGGCTCGGGTTAGACAAACTTGCGGATATCGACAAAGTGGCCGTGCACGGCGGCCGCCGCCGCCATGGCGGGGCTGACCAGGTGGGTGCGCCCGCCGGCGCCCTGGCGGCCTTCGAAGTTGCGGTTGCTGGTGGAGGCGCAGCGCTCGCCCGGCTCCAGCCGGTCGGCGTTCATGGCCAGGCACATGGAGCAGCCCGGTTCGCGCCACTCAAAGCCGGCCGCCACAAAAATCTTGTCCAGGCCTTCGCGCTCGGCCTGCTCCTTGACCAGGCCCGAGCCCGGCACCACCAGCGCGAGCTTGACGTTTTTCGCGACCTTCTGGCCGATCTTCTTGATCACGGCGGCGGCTTCGCGCATGTCCTCGATGCGGCTGTTGGTGCAGGAGCCTATGAACACCTTGTCGATATAGAGGTCGTTCAGCGCCTTGCCGGGCTCCAGGCCCATGTATTTCAGGGCGCGTTCGATGGCATCGCGCTTGTTGGCGTCTTTTTCCTTGTCGGGGTCGGGCACGCGGTCGTCAATCGACAGCACCATTTCGGGCGAGGTGCCCCAGGTGACCTGCGGCAGGATCTGGCCGGCGTCGAGCTCGACCACGGCATCGAACTTCGCGTCGGCATCGGAGTGCAGCGTGTTCCAGTACTTGACGGCCATGTCCCATTCGACGCCGGTGGGCGACAGCAGGCGGCCCTTGACGTAGTCGATGGTTTTCTGGTCGACGGCGACCAGGCCGGCGCGCGCGCCGGCTTCAATCGCCATGTTGCAGACCGTCATGCGGCCTTCCATGCTGAGTGCGCGTATCGCCGAGCCGGCGAATTCAATCGTGTAGCCGGTGCCGCCGGCTGTGCCGATCTTGCCGATGATGGCCAGCACGATGTCCTTGCCGGTCAGGCCGGGGGCGAGCTTGCCCTCCACCTTCACCAGCATATTCCTGGCTTTTTTGGCCAGCAGGGTTTGCGTGGCCATCACGTGCTCGACTTCGCTGGTGCCTATGCCGTGCGCCAGCGCGCCGAAGGCGCCATGGGTGGAGGTGTGCGAGTCGCCGCAGACCACCGTCATGCCGGGCAGGGTGGCGCCGTTTTCAGGGCCGATCACATGCACGATGCCCTGGCGTTTGGAGAGGAAGGGGAAGAAGGCGGCCGCGCCGAATTCCTTGATGTTGCTGTCCAGCGTGGTGATCTGTTCCTTGCTGACCTGGTCGGTGATGCCGTCGTAGCCGAGTTCCCAGCCGGTGGTGGGCGTGTTGTGGTCGGCGGTGGCGACGATGGAGCTGATGCGCCAGACCTTGCGGCCGGCCTCGCGCAGGCCTTCAAAGGCTTGCGGGCTGGTGACTTCGTGCACCAGGTGGCGGTCTATGTAGAGGATGGCCGTGCCGTCGTCTTCGGTGTGAACGACGTGCTCGTCCCAGATCTTGTCGTAGAGGGTGCGTCCCATGGTTTTCCTTCGTGGTCTCTCGTTGCCGTGTGTTTGTCGTTGAGGTGATTTTAGGCGGCCGCACCGGCGGGGGCGGCCCCGGTGTGGGCCGGCCTGGCGCTGGCGGCCGGCGCCGCGGGCTGCGTCAAGTGCTCCACCAGCAGCCGCGCCGTCAGCGGCAGCGTGGAAAAGTCGCGCGCCACCAGCTGGATCTGGCGCTCCGCCCAGCTGTCCAGCAGCGGTATGGATTCAAGCTCGCCGACGCCATGCGTCAGCTCAAAGGCGCGCTGCGGCATCACGCCCACGCCCAGGCCGTTGTGGATCATGCGGCACATGGCGTCCAGGCCGGTCACGTGGATGCGCAGCTTGATGGTGCGGCCCAGCCGGGCCGCGGCTTCGCGCATGGCCAGGTAGATCGAGCTGTTGGAGTGCAGACCGACCTGGTCGTAGTCGAGCGCCGCTTCGAAGCGGATGGCGCCCTGCGCGCGCAGCGGGTGGCCCCGGGGGACGATGAGCACCAGCTTGTCGCTGCGGTAGGGCAGGGTCTGCAGGTCGCCCGCGCCGTTGGCGGTGTTGCACAGCCCCAAGTCGGCCGCGCCTTCCTGCACGGCGCGCACGACCTCGGTGCTCAGGTGCTCTTCGAGGTCTATCTTGATGCCGGAATGCTCGCGCGTGAAAGCGCCCAGGTCTTCGGGCAAAAATTGCACGATGGCCGAGATGCTGGCGTGCACGCGCACATGGCCGCGCACGCCGTCGGCGTACTCGCTGAGTTCGCTCTGCATTTTTTCGAGGCTGAACAGCACCGAGCGCGCATGGTGCAGCAGGCTCTCGCCGGCCGGCGTCAGGTCGACACCGCGGGTGTGGCGGTACAGCAGCGGGGTGTCCAGCGTGGCTTCGAGGTCGGAAAGGCGCTTGCTCACGGCCGAGGCGGCGATGAATTCGCGCTCGGCGGCCTTGCCTATGCTGCCCAGCTCGCAGACAGCCACAAAGAGCTGAAGCGAGGTCAGGTCTATGCGGCGGGCAAAGTTGCGTTCTGAGCTTTTCATGGGGGGTGGGGCGTTCCGTCATCGCGATCGACGACGATGAATCGCTATTTTGCCGCTAAGAACCGGATTTTGCCATCGCAATACGCGATGACCCGCTTGCCGGCGGGCGTTTTCCGGCCGGGGCGTAAAAAAAGCCCGCCGATGCTGCCATCAGGCGGGCTTTGCGCGAGGCGCGGGGCTTGGCTTAGCGCTTGGCCAGCGGCAGGACCTGGCGCGTCGTGGAGCCGGTGAACAGCTGGCGCGGACGGCCGATCTTGTACTCGGGGTCGCCGATCATTTCATTGAGCTGGGCGATCCAGCCGACGGTGCGGGCCAGCGCGAACACGGCCGTGAACAGCGGCACAGGGATGCCGATGGCGCGCTGCACGATGCCGGAGTAGAAGTCGACGTTGGGGTAGAGCTTGCGCGAGACGAAGTAGTCGTCTTCGAGGGCAATCTTTTCCAGGGCCATGGCCAGCTTGAACAGCGGGTCGTTTTCCAGGCCCATTTCCTTGAGCACTTCCTTGCAGGTTTCCTGCATGAGCTTTGCGCGCGGGTCGTAGTTCTTGTAAACGCGGTGGCCGAAGCCCATCAGCTTGACGCCGGAGCTCTTGTCCTTGACCTGCTTGATGAATTCGCCGATTTTCTCGACGCCGCCCTGCTTCTGGATGTCGCCGAGCATGTTGAGGGCCGCTTCGTTGGCGCCGCCGTGGGCCGGGCCCCAGAGGCAGGCCACACCAGCCGCGATGGCGGCAAACGGGTTGGTGCCGGAGGAGCCGCACAGGCGCACGGTGGAGGTGGAGGCGTTCTGCTCGTGGTCGGCGTGCAGGATGAAGATGCGGTCCAGCGCGCGTTCGAGCACCGGGTTGACCTTGTATTCCTCGCACGGCGTAGCGAACATCATGTGCAGGAAGTTGCCGGCGTAACTCAGGTTGTTCTTGGGGTACATGTAGGGCTGGCCCACGGTGTACTTGTAGGCCATGGCGACCAGGGTCGGCATCTTGGCGATCAGGCGGATCGCGGCGATTTCGCGGTGTTCCGGGTTGTTGATGTCGGTGCTGTCATGGTAGAAGGCCGACAGGGCGCCGACCAGGCCGGTCATGATGGCCATGGGGTGCGCGTCGCGGCGGAAACCGCGCAGGAAGAACTGCATCTGCTCGTTGACCATGGTGTGGTTGGTCACGCGGTGCACGAAGTCGGCCTTCTGCGCCACATTGGGCAGCTCTCCGTACAGCAACAGGTGGCAGGTTTCCATGTAGTCGCAGTTGGTGGCCAGCTGCTCGATGGGGTAGCCGCGGTACAGCAGCTCGCCCTTGTCGCCGTCGATGTAGGTGATGGCCGACTGGCAGGAGGCGGTCGACAGGAAACCGGGGTCGTAGGTGAACATGCCGGTCTGGGCATACAGCTTGCGGATGTCGACGACGTCCGGGCCGACATTGCCCTGGTACACCGGCAGTTCAATGCTGGGGCTGCCGTTGCTGAAGGACAGGGTGGCTTTGTTGTCAGCTAGCTTCATTTCTTGCTTCTTTCTTTCGTATCAGTGTCAGATTGGGTCGGGCTGGGAATCACGGAGCCGGGGTCGAGGGCCGCAGCAACTTTAAAACGTCATGGGCTTCAGAAGTAGAGGCGCTTGCCTTGGCCGATTCGTCCGCCAGCTGGCCGGCGTCCTTCCGTTTTAGCAGCAGGTCGAGCAGGTCGTTGTCGGACAAATCCATTAAATCACTCAACCCTTTAGCCTGCCTGACGGTCAGGGTGGCTTCGTGGCCCTGGAAGAAGCGCGCTATCAGCAGGTCGTTTTCCAGCAGGCCGCGCCGGCAGCGCCACTTGAGCTTGCTCAGGGCGCGCTCATCGAGCAGGGCGTCGGCGGTTTCCATGGCGTCGGGTCGGTCAGCGAACGGTCAGACTGTCCTCAAAACCATCATTTCCTTGATCTTGCCGATGGCTTTCGTCGGATTCAAGCCTTTGGGGCAGACGTCGACGCAGTTCATGATGGTGTGGCAGCGGAACAGGCGGTAGGGGTCTTCCAGGTTGTCCAGGCGCTCGGCGGTGGCTTCGTCGCGGCTGTCGGCGATGAAGCGGTAGGCCTGCAGCAGGCCGGCCGGGCCGACGAATTTGTCGGGATTCCACCAGAAGCTAGGGCAGGAGGTCGAGCAGCTGGCGCACAGGATGCACTCGTAGAGGCCGTTGAGCTCGTCGCGCTCCTCGGGGCTCTGCAGGCGCTCTTTTTCGGGCGGCACGTTGTCGTTGATCAGGTAGGGCTTGATCGAGTTGTACTGCTTGAAGAACTGCGTCATGTCGACGATCAGGTCGCGCACCACGGGCAGGCCGGGCAGCGGCTTGAGCACGATGACCTCGGGCAGCGTGCGCATATTGGTCAGGCAGGCCAGGCCGTTCTTGCCGTTGATGTTCATCGCGTCGGAGCCGCAGACGCCTTCGCGGCAGGAGCGGCGAAAGCTGATGGACGGGTCCTGCGCCTTGAGCTTCATCAGTGCGTCCAGCAGCATGCGCTCATGGCCGTCGAGTTCCACCTCGATGGTCTGCATGTAGGGCTTGGCGTCGGTGTCCGGGTCGTAGCGGTAGATCTTGAAGGTGCGTTTGGTCATGGGGTTCTCGCTTCTTGTGGGGTCGCAGGCCGGCTGTGCGTCGGTGGTGTCAGAACGTGCGCGTCTTCAGCGGCACGGAATCGACGGTCAGGGGCTTCATCTGCACCGGCTTGTAGGCCAGGCGGCTGCCTTCGCTGTACCACAGCGTGTGCTTGTGCCATTCGGTGTCGTTGCGGCCGTTCGGGTGCTCCGGCGTGTCGCCGTAGTCGTCCACCGAGTGCGCGCCACGGCTTTCCTTGCGGGCGGCGGCCGACACGATGGTGGCTTGCGCGGCCTCGATCAGGTTTTCGACTTCCAGCGCCTCGATGCGCGCGGTGTTGAAGATCTTGGACTTGTCTTTCAGGCCAATGCGGTTGACGCGCTCGCGCAGGGCGGCGATCTTGGTCACGCCCTCGTCCATGATGGCCTGGGTGCGGAACACGCCGGCGTGCTGCTGCATGGCGGCGCGCAGGTCGTTGGCCACGTCCTGGGCGTATTCGCCGTCGGTCGCGTTGTCCAGGCGCGCGATGCGGGCCAGGGTCTTGTCGGCCGCGTCGGCCGGCAGCGGCTTGTGCGTGGTGGTCTTGGCGAACTCGACGATGTGGTTGCCGGCGGCCTTGCCGAAGACCAGCAGGTCCAGCAGCGAGTTGGTGCCCAGGCGGTTGGCGCCGTGCACGCTGACGCAGGAGCATTCACCCACCGCGTAAAGGCCATTGACGACCTGGCTCTGGTTGTTGGCGTCCTGGGTGACGACCTGGCCGTGGATGTTGGTCGGGATGCCGCCCATCTGGTAGTGGATGGTGGGCACCACGGGAATCGGCTCCTTGGTGATGTCGACGTTGGCGAAGTTGTGGCCGATCTCGAACACCGAGGGCAGGCGCTTCATGATGGCGTCCACGCCCAGGTGGGTCATGTCCAGCAGGATGTAGTCCTTGTTGGGGCCGCAGCCGCGGCCTTCCTTGATTTCCTGGTCCATGGAGCGCGAGACGAAGTCGCGCGGCGCCAGGTCCTTCAGCGTGGGCGCGTAGCGCTCCATGAAGCGCTCGCCGTTGCTGTTGCGCAGGATGGCGCCTTCGCCGCGGCAGCCTTCGGTCAGCAGCACGCCGGCGCCGGCCACGCCGGTCGGGTGGAACTGCCAGAACTCCATGTCTTCCAGCGGGATGCCGGCGCGCGCCGCCATGCCCAGGCCGTCGCCGGTGTTGATGAAGGCGTTGGTCGATGCGGCAAAAATGCGGCCCGCGCCGCCGGTGGCCAGCAGCGTGGTCTTGGCTTCAAAAATGTGGACGTCGCCGGTTTCCATTTCGAGGGCGGTCACGCCCACGACGTCGCCCGCGGCGTCGCGGATCAGGTCCAGCGCCATCCACTCGACGAAGAAGCTGGTTTTTTCCTTGACGTTCTGCTGGTACAGCGTGTGCAGCATGGCGTGGCCGGTGCGGTCAGCCGCGGCGCAGGCGCGCTGCACGGGTTTTTCACCGTAGTTGGCGGTGTGGCCGCCGAAGGGGCGCTGGTAAATCGTGCCGTCGGGGTTGCGGTCGAAGGGCATGCCCATGTGCTCGAGGTCGTACACGACCTTGGGCGCTTCGCGGCACATGTATTCGATCGCGTCCTGGTCGCCGAGCCAGTCGGAGCCCTTGACGGTGTCGTAGAAGTGGTAGTGCCAGTTGTCTTCGCTCATGTTGCCGAGCGAGGCGCCTATGCCACCCTGCGCCGCGACGGTGTGCGAGCGCGTGGGGAACACTTTGGAGAGCACGGCCACGTTGAGGCCGGCGCGCGCCAGCTGCAGCGATGCGCGCATGCCGGAGCCGCCGGCACCGACGATGACAACGTCAAATTTGCGCTTGGGGAGTTGGGAAGTTGCGGTCATGATTTTTGTGGGGTGTCGGTCTTCTTGTCGGATCTGCGGGGCGGCGGCCTAGAGGCGCCAGAGAACCTGGATGCCCCAGCCGGCGCAGGCCACCAGCCAGACGATGGTGAACACATTCAGGACCAGCTTGATCGAGGCCGGCTTGATGTAGTCCATCCAGATGTCGCGCATGCCGACCCACACGTGGTAGAGCAGGGCGATGATGACAGTGAAGGTCAGCACCTTCATCCATTGCGCCGAGAAAATGCCGGCCCATTTGTCGTAGCCGATGGGGCCTTTGCTGAAGATGACCTGGGCCAGCAGCAGCACGGTGAAGAGGGCCATCAGGGCGGCGGTGACGCGCTGCGCGAGCCAGTCGCGCAAGCCGTAGTGGGCGCCGACAACAATGCGCTTGGAGCCGTAGTTAACTGCCATTTTTTAATGCTCCTAGTGATCAGTAAAGGCCGAACAGCTTGGCGCCGAGGACCAGCGTGAGGGCGATGCTCACGGCCAGCGTGAAGATGGCCGAGGACTTGCCGAACTCCTTGCTGACGGCGGCGTGGCTCACGTCCATCCAGAGGTGGCGCAGGCCGGCGATGAAGTGGTGCAGGTAGGCCCAGATCAGGGCCAGGGCCGCGAGCTTCCAGAGGAAGCCGGGCAGGCCCAGCATGCCGATATTGAAGGCGGCCTTGAATTTTTCGAAGGAGATTTCCGAGGAGATCGAGGTGTCGAACATCCAGATGATGAAGGGCATCAGCAGGAACATGATGAAGCCGCTGATGCGGTGGAGGATGGAAACCCAGCCAGCAGGCGGCAGACGATAGGAGGGGAGGTCGGAGAGCGCGTTGATGTTGCGGAACTCGGGCCGCTTGGGACGCTGTTTGGATGCCAGCTCTGTCATTTTTTTAGGCTTTCGTGGGGGGTGTAACTGATGGGTAACCGGGGGATGCAATTACAGCTAAACAGCCGAATTCTATTGCAACGCAACAATAAGCTTACAAACGTTTGCAGCTTCCTGATGAATCCCGTCAACTAAGGTCGTTTTTGTAGTGATGGGTGTCGGTGCGGTACAGGCCCCGGCGCAATTCCATGGGTAGGTCGTTGTAGGTAAAGGCGGTGCGCTCCACGCTGAGCAGCGGCGCGCCCACCGGCACGCCGAGCAGCGTTGCGGACGCCTCATCGGCCGCGACGGCGCGGATTTTTTCCTCGGCGCGCACCATGCGCACGCCGAACTCGGTTTCAAACAGCGCGTACATGGGGCCGCGGTGGGTGGCCAGCCGCTCGGCGGTCAGGCCCTTGAAGGGGCCGCCGGGCAGCCAGACGTCTTCGAGGATGGTCGGTGTGCCCCGGAAGGCCAGCACGCGGCGCAGCTGCAGCACGGCGTCGCCGGTGCGCAGCGACAGCGGGCGCGCGATGTCGGCGGGCGCGCGCAGGCGCTTGCAATCGATGATCTGCCGCTCGGCCGGGCCTTCGCTGTTGGTGTCGCCGCTGTCGGGCATGAGGCGCAGAAAGCGGTACTGCACATGCTGCTCGGCATGCGTGGCCACAAAAGTGCCCTTGCCCTGGCGGCGCACCACCAGGTTTTCGGCGGCCAGTTCGTCGATCGCCTTGCGCACCGTGCCCTGGCTCACGCGAAAGCGCGCGGCCAGGTCCATCTCGCTGGGAATGGCTTCGCCCGGCTTCCATTCGCCGGCCTGCAGGCTTTGCAGGATCAGCACCTTGATCTGCTGGTACAGCGGGCTGAAGGCCGGCGCCACGCCTGCCGCCGCGCCGGCATCGCCGGCTAGGGCGGCGGGATCGGTCAATGAGGACGTATTGATGGCCATGGCAGCAGTTTGGCGGCGGTTAACAGCAGGTTGCGGCGACGCCGCGGCGGGCGCGCGGCATCCCGGGAAATAAACTCCGAATCAAGCCCGAATCATATCTTATATAAGACATAAGACAAATTGACGCCCGTCACTTTTCAAGCGTAAAATCTTGGGCTGAGCCAGTGCATGGCCTGCCGTTTTGCGGTGATTTTGAGGGGCGAAACCCCGCCAAACCATCCCTGAATATCCCAGGCTCGCGCCAGACACCTCACATCACACCCCTCATCAACCGATTCTTAACTTTCCTGGAGCCCTCGATCATGAGCAAAAAACCCGTCCGTGTTGCAGTCACCGGTGCAGCTGGCCAAATCGGTTACGCACTGCTGTTTCGCATTGCCTCCGGCGAAATGCTCGGCAAGGACCAGCCCGTCATTCTGCAACTGCTCGAAGTGCCTGTTGAAGGCCCGCAAAAAGCGCTCAAGGGCGTGATGATGGAGCTCGACGACTGCGCCTTCCCGCTGCTCGTCGGCATGGAAGCCCACAGCGACCCGATGACGGCCTTCAAGGATGCCGACTACGCGCTGCTGGTCGGTTCGCGCCCGCGCGGCCCCGGCATGGAACGCGCCGAACTGCTGGCCGTCAACGGCGCCATCTTCACGGCGCAGGGCAAGGCCCTCAATGCCGTCGCCAGCCGCAACGTCAAGGTGCTGGTGGTCGGCAACCCCGCCAACACCAACGCCTACATCGCCATGAAGAGCGCGCCCGACCTGCCGCGCAAGAACTTCACCGCCATGCTGCGCCTGGACCACAACCGCGCCGCCAGCCAGATCGCCGCCAAGACCGGCAAGCCCGTGGCCGACATCGAAAAGCTCACCGTCTGGGGCAACCACTCGCCCACGATGTACGCCGACTACCGCTTCGCCACCATCAAGGGCGAAAGCGTTGCCAAGATGATCAACGACCAGGAATGGAACGCCAACGTGTTTCTGCCCACCGTCGGCAAGCGCGGCGCCGCCATCATTGAAGCGCGCGGCCTGTCTTCGGCCGCATCGGCCGCCAACGCCGCGATCGACCACATGCGCGACTGGGCGCTGGGCACCAACGGCAAGTGGGTCACCATGGGCATCCCCTCGGACGGCCAGTACGGCATTCCCAAGGACATCATGTTCGGCTTCCCCGTGACCTGCGAGAACGGCGAATACAAGCTGGTCGAAGGACTGGAAATCGACGCCTTCAGCCAGGAACGCATCACCAAGACCCTGGACGAGCTCAAGGGTGAGCAGGACGGCGTCAAACACCTGCTGTAAAGCAGTACCCCAGCACCGAGGCCGCCCAGCACCTTGCCCGCACACCACCGCCGCCCCTCATGAGCGACTGGAACCCCGCACTCTACAGCCGCTATGAGGACGAGCGCACGCGCCCGGCCCAGGAGCTGCTGGCGCGGGTTCCGCTGGCGCAGGCGGCCACGGTGTTCGACCTGGGCTGCGGGCCGGGCAACTCCACCGAGTTGCTGGTCCGCCGCTTTCCGGGCGCCACGGTCACGGGCACCGATAACTCCGAAGCCATGCTGGCCAGCGCGCGCAAGCGTTTGCCGTCCGCGCGTTTTGAGTTGAGCGACATCGCCGATTGGCAGCCCGCTTCCGGCGATGCCGCGCCCCAGCTGATTTACGCGAATGCGGCCCTGCAATGGGTGCCCGACCACGCCACACTGGTGCCGCGGCTGTTCGCCGCGCTGGCGCCCGGCGGCGTGCTGGCCATCCAGATGCCGGACAACCGCGACGAGCCCACGCACCGCCTGATGCGCGAGCTGGCGGCCGAGGCGCCCTGGACGGAAGCGATAGGCGACTATTCGAAGCTGCGCACCGATCTCTTTTCCATAGACCGCTACTACGACCTGCTGGCTGACAAGGCCGCGCATGTCGATGTCTGGCGCACGGCTTACCAGCACCCCATGGCTTCGGCCGCGGCGATTGTGGAGTGGGTGCGCGCGACCGGCCTCAAGCCATTTGTCGACCGCCTCCCGCCCGAATTGCAAGCGAGTTATCTCGCCGAGTACGAGCGGCGCGTTGCCAAGGCTTACCCTGTGCGCACCGATGGCAAGCTGCTTTTAGCTTTCCCGCGCATGTTTATCGTCGCGCAAAAATGAGCCCCCACGCTTGTCACTTCGAGCCTTCGGCGCGCTGCCCCTTTCCTCACGTATGGGGCGCTGCGCCTGCGGCCCGGCAAAGCCGGTTCCGCGGCCTCTGCTTGAAAGGGGGGCGCGTATGAATCCGCGCGAGGTACTTCTGGGCGCGCAAGCCGGTGCGATTGTGTTGCCGGTCTGCGACCATTACAGCGGCGTGGAAGCGCGCATGCGCAAAAGCCTGCAGCTGCAGGCCGAGATGATCGAGGAGTTCGGCGCCTGCGTGTTCGACGTGACGCTGGACTGTGAAGACGGTGCGCCCGTCGGCGGCGAGGCCGAGCACGCGGCCATGGTGGTGGCGCTGGCGGCCCTGGCCGGCGACAAGGCCCGCGTCGCGGTGCGTGTGCACGCGGTCGGCCATCCGGCTTTTGATGCCGACATGGCCGTGATCGCCGGCAAGCTGGCGCGCCATCTCTCGCACATCATGGTGCCCAAGGTCGAATCGCTGGCCGACGTGTTGCGCGCCGAAGAGGCGCTGCTGGCCGCCGGCGCCGGCAACTTGCCCTTGCATGTGCTGATCGAGTCGCCGCTGGCGGTGCGCAACGCCTTTGAGATCGCGGCACACCCGCGCGTGCAATCGCTGAGCTTCGGGCTCATGGATTTTGTGTCGGCCCATGCAGGTGCGATCCCCGCGGCCGGCATGAGCAGCCGGGGCCAGTTCACCCACCCGCTGGTGCTGCGCGCCAAGCTCGAAATCGCGTCCGCCTGCCATGCCCACGGCAAAGTGCCATCGCATTGTGTTGTCACGGAATTTAATGACACTGAAGCCATGACCGCCGCCGCACGCCATGCCGCCCGCGAACTGGGCTATACCCGGATGTGGAGCATCCATCCGAACCAGATCCGCCCCATCCTGGAGGCCTTCGCGCCCGGCGAAGGCGAGATTGAGGACGCCGCAAAAATCATCACCGCCGCCGCCCAGGCTGACTGGGCACCCACCAGCTTTGAAGGAAAGCTGCACGACCGCGCGAGTTACCGTTACTTCTGGCAGGTCCTGGAGCGCGCGCACCAGACCGGCCGGGCGCTTCCCCCCGAGGCGCAAGCTTATTTCAAGACCGCGTTTCACTGAACGTTCACCCCCTCATCACTGTACGAAAGCCCCATGCAAAAACTCCACACCCCCTCTGTTGTCCACGCACTGGCCGCCGCTGTTTTGCTGGCCGCTTCCGGTTTTTCCATGGCCCAGACCGACGCGGCCGCCAAACCCGCCGCAAAACCTGCCGCCAAGAAGCAGCCCGTCGTCAACCCGTCCAGCCGCACCAACCTCAAGAGCGCCGCCAAGAACGTGGCCGCCGGCATTGAGGCCGCCGAAGCCGCGCTGACGCCGGCCGAGCTGGCCATCGCCGAGCGTGTGCATGTGGGCAAGCTGCCCTGCGAGCTGGGTGCGGCGGTCGACCTCACGGCCGACCCGAAGGCGCCCGGCTATTTCAATGTCAGCGGCAAGAACTTCAAGTACCGAATGTTCCCCGTGGCCACCACCACCGGCGCGATCCGCCTGGAAGACCACAAGGCCGGCGCTGTCTGGCTGCAGCTGGCGAATAAATCCATGCTGATGAACCAGAAGCTGGGCGTGCGCCTGGCCGACGAGTGCATGAGCCCGGCGCAACTCGCGGTGGCCGAAGCCATCAAGCTGAACCCGCCCGCCAGTGTGCTGGACGCGCCCAAGCCCGCCGTCGCCGCGGCTCCTGCCGCCACCCCTGCTACTTCCGATGCGCCGGCCGCGGCCGCGCAGCCCGCTTCGGCCGCCCAGTAAACAACGTCCGTTTTCTTTACACACCACGATTTCGATACAGGAGAAACCAGCATGTCATCCGAGTTCTTGCAAACCTACCGCAACCACGTCRCCGAGCGCGCGGTTGCCGGCATCCCGCCGCTGCCGCTGTCCGCCAAGYAGACCGGCGAAGTCATCGAACTGCTGAAGAACCCGCCCAAGGGCGAAGAAGCTTTCCTGGTCGAACTCATCACCCACCGCGTTCCCGCCGGTGTTGACGACGCCGCCAAGGTCAAGGCCAGCTACCTGGCGGCCGTGGCCCACGGCACGGAAAAATGCGCGCTGATCTCGCGTGAAAAAGCCACGCAACTGCTGGGCACCATGCTGGGCGGCTACAACATCAGCCCCATGGTCGAGCTGCTCGACGATGCCGAGGACAGTGTCGCCACGCAAGCCGCCAGTGGCCTGAAAAACACCCTGCTGATGTTCGACCAGTTCCACGACGTGCAGGAAAAGGCCGAGAAGGGCAACAAATACGCCAAGGCCGTGCTGCAAAGCTGGGCCGATGCCGAATGGTTCACCAGCCGCCCCGAAGTGCCCCAGTCCATCAAGCTGACCGTCTTCAAGGTGGCCGGCGAGATCAATACCGACGACCTCTCGCCCGCGCCCGACGCCTGGAGCCGTCCCGACATCCCGCTGCACGCCCTGGCGATGCACAAGAACGCGCGGCCCGGCGTCACGCCTGAGGAAGACGGCAAGCGCGGCCCGGTCAAGTTCATTGAAGACCTCAAGTCCAAGGGCAACCTCGTGGCCTACGTCGGCGACGTGGTCGGCACCGGTTCCTCGCGCAAGTCGGCAACCAACTCCGTGCTGTGGTGGACCGGCGAAGACATTCCCTTCGTGCCCAACAAGCGCTTCGGTGGCGTCTGCCTGGGCAGCAAGATAGCCCCGATTTTCTACAACACCATGGAAGACTCCGGTGCGCTGCCGATCGAACTCGACGTGAGCCAGATGGCCATGGGCGACGTGATCGAGCTGCGCCCCTACGAAGGCAAGGCGCTGAAAGACGGCAAGGTGATCGCCGAGTTCAAGCTCAAGAGCGACGTGCTGTTCGACGAAGTGCGCGCCGGCGGCCGCATTCCGCTGATCGTCGGCCGCGGCCTCACGGCCAAGGCGCGCTTCGCGCTGGGCCTGCCGCTGTCCACGCAGTTCCGCCTGCCCGTCAGCCCCGAAGACAACGGCCGCGGCTTCACGCTGGCGCAAAAAATGGTCGGCCGCGCGGTCGGCCTGCCGGAAGGCCAGGGCGTGCGCCCCGGCACCTACTGCGAGCCCAAGATGACTTCGGTCGGCTCGCAGGACACCACCGGCCCCATGACCCGCGACGAACTGAAAGACCTGGCCTGCCTGGGCTTCAGCTCCGACCTGGTCATGCAGTCCTTCTGCCACACCGCGGCTTATCCCAAGCCTGTCGACGTGAAGATGCACCACGAGTTGCCCGAGTTCATCAGCACGCGCGGCGGCATTTCGCTGCGTCCCGGCGACGGCATCATCCACAGCTGGCTCAACCGCATGCTGCTGCCCGACACCGTGGGCACGGGCGGCGACAGCCACACGCGCTTTCCCATCGGCATCAGCTTCCCCGCGGGCTCGGGCCTGGTGGCGTTCGGCGCCGCCACCGGCGTCATGCCGCTGGACATGCCTGAATCCGTGCTGGTGCGCTTCAAGGGCAAGATGCAGCCCGGCATCACGCTGCGCGACCTGGTCAACGCGATCCCGCTGTACGCCATCAAGGCCGGCCTGCTGACGGTCGCCAAGCAGGGCAAGAAGAACATCTTCTCGGGCCGCATCCTGGAAATCGAAGGGCTGCCCGACCTCAAGGTGGAGCAGGCCTTCGAGCTCAGCGACGCCTCGGCCGAGCGCTCCGCCGGCGGCTGCACGGTGCACCTGAACAAGGAACCCATCATCGAGTACATCAACAGCAACATCACGATGCTGAAGTGGATGATCGCCACGGGTTACTCGGACGTGCGCACCATCAAGCGCCGCATCGCCGCCATGGAAGCCTGGCTGGCCGACCCGCAGCTGCTCAAGGCCGATGCGGACGCCGAATACGCCGCCGTCATCGAGATCGACCTGGCCGACATCCACGAACCCATCGTGGCCTGCCCGAACGACCCCGACGACGTGAAGACCCTGGCCGACGTGGCCGGCAGCAAGATCGATGAAGTTTTCATCGGCAGCTGCATGACCAACATCGGCCACTTCCGCGCGGCCTCCAAGCTGCTGGAAAACAAGCGCGACATCCCGGTCAAGCTGTGGATGGCGCCGCCGACCAAGATGGACGCCAAGCAGCTCACGGAAGAAGGCCACTACGGCGTGCTCGGCTCGGCCGGCGCCCGCATGGAAATGCCGGGCTGCAGCCTGTGCATGGGCAACCAGGCGCAGGTGAAGGAGGGCGCCACGGTGTTCTCCACCTCCACCCGCAACTTCCCGAACCGCCTGGGCAAGAACTCCAACGTCTACCTCGGCTCCGCCGAGCTGGCCGCGATCTGCTCCAAGCTGGGCCGCATCCCCACCAAGGCCGAGTACATGGCCGACATGGGCGTGCTGACGGCTGCCAGCGCGCAGATCTACCAGTACCTCAACTTCGACCAGGTCAAGGACTACACCGACATGGCCGATACCGTGAAGGACGGCGTCACCGCCTGAGCTTGACACCCGCAAGCTGAAATGGAAGGATGAAGTGATGAAGAAATCGTCACTTCTTTCCTTCCTTTTTTTTGCGCTTTCGTCGGCCACGGGTGCGGGCGCCCAGGAGGCGCGCACCAACGCCTTCAACGACCCCTTTGTGCAGGTCACCTCGGCCATCGCCCAGTGCCCGGTGCCTGAAGGGCCGCTCTACACCGAACAGGAAGTGCGCGACGTGGCCCATGTGCGGGCGCAGCACGGCGGCAGCTGCTACCGCGTGGGCCGTTGCCGCCTGGCCAACTCGTATTGGTACGACCAGGAGATCATTCCGCGCGTCTCGCAGTACATCAAGCTCGACGGCCGTTTTGACGACACCAGCGTCTGGGTGCAGGGCGAGCGGCGGCTGGTGTTTCTCAAAGGCTGCGTCAAGACGCGCGAGCAGTCCGAGGCCCTTGAAAAAGCCGTCTGGCTGGTCGACGACGTGATGGGGGTTGTGAACTATTTGCGTGTGGGTGATGAGCCGATCCGCTACGTGCCTGCGCAGCCGGCTTCGAAATAAGCCGGCGCCACGATAAAAAGCCCTGCTGGTTCCAGCAGGGCTTTTCTTTGGGGCATGTGCGATGGTGTGTTGTCAAAGTCCCGACGGCAGCGGGTCCGCCACCCGCAATTCCGAACCATCGACAAATTTCAAGTACCAGAACTCCGGCGCCAGCGGCAGGTTGGGGCGCGTGTGGCTGACATTGGCCGGCTGCACATAAACCGTGCTTGCACCGTCGTCGGGCGGGGGCGCCAGGTAATGGCGTTTGACCGCCACCAGCCCGCCTATGGAAGAGACCACCGTGCCTATCGACTCGGTGACGGCATTGACCGTGGTGCCCTGGCCCAGCATGTGGATGGTGGTCTGGCCGACCAGGTCGGGACGCGAGGCCTCCACATACAGCACGGCAGCGGTGTTGATGCGCAGGTCGTCCGGGGCGGTCGGTTCGGTGGCTTTATTGAAGGAGATAAAGGACATGGTGTGGGCCGGTGGGGTAGTTGTTTTGAGAGGGCTTGGAAAGAGGTTCTCAGGGAATGTGCAGTTCTTTGTGCTCGCCCAGCTTGCGCGGCAGCTCGCCCGTGATGGCCGCCTTGGCCCTCTTGAACAGCTGCACCATCTTGCTTTCCTTCACGTCCCAGTATTCGGCGTGGTGGACGCGCACTTCGAGCAAAGCCAGGTCCGGGTCGTGGACGCCGGCGGGAAACCAGCTTCGGGCCAGCGGTGACCAGAGCTCCTCTTTTTTGTCCTGGTCCTCGGCGATCAACGCCTGGCCCGACAGCGACACATAGCTGTCCTCGCCGGGGTCGGCATAAGACACGTTGACGTTGCCGTCCTGCTGCAGGCGCTGCGCCAGCTCGCTTTTGCGCGAGATAAAGAAATACAGCCGCGCGTCCTCGTCCAGCGACTGGTTCTGGGTGGTCAGCGGATGGGCGTGCAGCATGCCGTTGGCATGGCGGTGCGTCAGCATGCCAAAGCGTATGCCCTGGATCAGCGCCCACAGGGTGTCGTGGTCGGATTTGGGTGTGCTCATGGAAATTCCCTCCAAAATGCGGGTATCCGGCTGATGCTAGGCCCGCACGCGAGGCCGGCGCATCAGCCTCGGTCGCGGCCGCCTGTCAGCGCGGGCCCACAGCCTCACAGTACGCGCAGGTTTACCCGCCAGACATCCCCGGGGGCGGTGGAAGCGGTTACCATACAGATGCAAGTAATTCGCATTTGTATTACGGTAGGCTTACAGGCGTGGCTCGCCCGCAGCGCTTGCCGTTTTCCATCCCTAAAGGTGTTTCATGAAATTGTCCCTCCCATCCCTTGCCGCCGCCGCCGCCACGCTGGCCGCCGGCCTGCTGGCCGCGCCCCTGGCCGCCACCGCCCAGGGCGTCAAGCCCACGCCGGAAGGCATCGTGGTCTACAACGCGCAGCACGCCAGCCTGACCAAGGCCTGGGCCGATGCCTTCAGCAAGGAAACCGGCATCAAGGTCACGCTGCGCAACGGCAGCGACACCGAGCTGGGCAACCAGATCGTGCAGGAGGGCGCCGCATCGCCCGCCGACGTGTTCCTGACCGAAAACTCGCCCGCCATGGCGCTGGTCGACACCGCCGGGCTGTTTGCGCCGCTGGACGCGGCCACGCTGTCTGAAGTGCCTGCCAACTTCCGTCCCGTGCATGGCCGCTGGATAGGCATCGCCGCGCGCAGCACCGTGTTTGTCTACAACAAGGCCAAGCTCACGCCGGCCCAGTTGCCCAAGTCCATGCTGGACCTGGCCACGCCCGCCTGGAAGGGCCGCTGGGCCGCGTCGCCCTCGGGCGCCGACTTCCAGGCCATCGTGAGCGCGCTGCTTGAACTCAAGGGCGATGCCGCCACCGCCGCCTGGCTCAAGGCCATGAAGGAAAACGCCACGCCCTACAAAGGCAACGGTACGGTGCTCAAGGCCGTCAACGCCGGCCAGATCGAGGGCGGCGTGATTTACCACTATTACTACTACGGCGACCAGGCCAAGACCGGCGAGAACAGCAACAACACCCAGCTGCACTATTTCCGCAACCAGGATGCCGGCGCCTTTGTGAGCATTTCCGGCGGCGGCGTGCTGGCATCCAGCAAGCACCAGCCCGAAGCCCAGGCTTTTGTGAAATGGATTGCCGGCAAGGGCGGCCAGGACATCCTGAAGACCGGCGATGCCTATGAGTACGCCGTCGGCACGGGCGCGCAGTCCAACCCCAAGCTGGTGCCGCTGGCCGAGCTGCAGGCGCCCAAGGTTGAGCCCTCCAAGCTCAATAGCAAAAAAGTCACCGACCTGATGACCCAGGCCGGCCTGCTGTAAACCGTTTTTGAGTCCGCTGACCGGACACTTGCCTTGAGCGCCTTGCCCCTTGATGTTGGTGCCGATGCCGCCCTGAAGCCGGCGGTTGCGGTGCTGCTGCCTGCGCCAGCGGCCGGCCGCGGCGGCTGGCGCCTGTCCTGGGTGGGCGGCGCGGCCCTGGTGGTGTCGCTGCTGGCCTTGCTGCCGCTGGGCTTTGTACTCTGGGTGGGCGTCCAGACCGGCTGGGATACGGCCTCGGCCCTGATCTTCCGACCGCGGGTCGGTGAGCTGCTGCTCAATACCGCGCTGCTGGTGGTGCTCACGGTGCCGCTGTGCGCGGTGCTGGCGGTGGCGCTGGCCTGGCTCACCGAGCGCAGCGACCTGCCCGGCGCGCGCACCTGGGCCTGGCTGCTGGTCGCGCCGCTGGCGGTGCCGGCCTTTGTGCACAGCTATGCCTGGATGACGGTGGCGCCCGGCCTGCACGGCCTCACTGCCGGTGTGATGGTTTCCTTGATTGCCTATTTCCCGTTTCTGTATTTACCGGTGGCCGCGGCCCTGCGGCGGCTGGACCCGGGCATGGAAGACAGCGCCGCCTCGCTGGGCCTGGGCCCCTGGGCGGTGTTCTTTCGTGTGGTGCTGCCGCAGCTGCGCCTTGCGGTGTGCGGCGGTTCGCTGCTGGTGGGGCTTCACCTGCTGGCCGAGTACGGCCTGTACGTGATGATCCGCTTCGATACCTTCACCACCGCCATCGTCGACCAGTTCCAGTCCACCTACAACGGGCCCGCCGCCAACATGCTTTCGGGCGTGCTGGTGGTCTGCTGCTTCGCGCTGCTGGGGCTGGAAGCGGCCGCGCGCGGCAAGGAGCGTTATGCGCGTGTGGGCACGGGCGCGGCGCGCATGCCCTCCAAGCGCAAGCTGGGAAGCATGGCCGCCCTGGGCCTGCTGCTGCCCGCGCTGCTCAGCCTGCTGGCGCTGGGCGTGCCGCTGTTCACACTGGGGCGCTGGCTGCTGGCGGGCGGCGCGGCCGTCTGGCGCCTTGATGAACTCGGCCCGTCGCTGTTGCAAACCCTGGGTCTCGCGCTGGCCGGTGCCCTGCTGACCACCGTGGCTGCCGTGCCCATGGCCTGGCTGTCGATTCGCTCGCCGGGCCGGCTGCAGCGCGTGCTGGAAGCCTGCAATTACATGGTCGGCTCGCTGCCCGGCGTGGTGGTGGCGCTGGCGCTGGTCACCGTGACAGTGCGCCTGCCGATTTACCAGACGGCGCTGACGGTGCTGCTGGCTTACCTGCTGATGTTTTTGCCGCGCGCCCTGATCAGCCTGCGCGCCGGTATCGCACAGGCGCCAGTGGAGCTGGAGCAGGCCGCCCGCAGCCTGGGCCGCACACCCGCGCAGGCGCTGTGGGCCGTCACCCTGCGGCTGGCCGCACCGAGCGCGGCGGCCGGCGCGGCCCTGGTGGGCCTGGGCATCACCAATGAACTGACTGCCACGCTGATGCTCGCGCCCAACGGCACACGCACGCTTGCCACTTCTTTCTGGGCCTACAGCAGCGAGATCGACTACGCCGCCGCCGCGCCCTATGCGCTCATCATGGTGCTGCTCTCGCTGCCCATGACCTGGCTGCTTTACCAACAATCCAAACGCACGGCGGGACGATGACGCGATGACGACTTCCCTGGAATTGCAAGCCATACGTAAACACTACGGCGCCGTGCAGGCGCTGGGCGGCGTGGACCTGAGCGTCGCGCCCGGCAGCCGCACCGCCATCGTCGGCCCCTCGGGCTCGGGCAAGACCACACTGCTGCGCATCATTGCCGGCTTCGAAGCGCCCGACGCGGGCCGTGTCACCCTGGGCGGCCGGCAACTGGCCAATGGGCCTGAGGCCGTGCCCGCGCACGAGCGCGGCATAGGTTATGTGCCGCAGGACGGCGCGCTGTTTCCGCACCTCACGATTGAAGGCAATGTCGGCTTCGGCCTGCCGCGCAACACACCCAGGCGCGCCGAACGCATTGCCGAGCTGATGGACATGGTCGCGCTGGACAGCGCCATGCTGGCGCGCCGCCCGCACGAGCTCTCGGGCGGCCAGCAGCAGCGCGTGGCGCTGGCGCGCGCGTTGGCGCAGCGGCCGCGGCTGATGCTGCTGGACGAGCCTTTCTCGGCACTCGACACCGGCCTGCGCGCCAGCACCCGCAAGGCGGTGGCCCAGCTGCTGGGTGCGGCGGGTATCACCACCATCCTCGTCACCCACGACCAGGCCGAGGCGCTTTCGTTTGCCGACCAGGTGGCCGTGATGCGCGGGGGGCTGCTGGTGCAGGCCGGCCGTCCGCTCGATTTGTATTTGCGGCCGCGCGATGCGGCCGTGGCGGGCTTTCTGGGCGACAGCATCGTGCTGCCCGCGCAACTGGCCGGCGGCTGGGCCGACTGCGCGCTGGGGCGTGTTGCCGTCAACGACAGCGGGCGCCGGGGCGCGGCGCAGATCATGCTGCGGCCCGAGCAGCTGCAGGTGGCGGAAGTACCCGTCGAAGCGGCGGCGCACGGCGATGCATGTTACGGCGCCGTCACCGACACCGATTTCGGCGGTTCGGTCTGTGTGCTGTCCGTGCGCCTGGTGCGCGGCACCGGCCCGGCCGCCGCGGCGCCGGTGCCATCGACCGCTTGGGATGAACCGCTGCTGGTGCACAGCGCGAGCATGCATGCGCCGGCGCTGGGCGCCATGGTGCGCATCACGGTGGCCGGCCAGGCCCACGTTTTCAGCGCCTGAAGGTTGCCCGCCCGCCGGGCCAACAAGCTTTGTTACTTTTTCCGCAGAGGGAATTCCTGTTTTTGGCTATATTGTGTACGGTGTACACAATATTTCATCAACCCCTTAATCAGGAGATTTCTCATGGCTCGTTATGTAGACGGTTTTGTGGTTCCCGTTCCGGCCAAGAAGGTGGCGGCCTATCGCAAGCTGGCCCGCAAGGCCGGCAAGATCTGGATGGAGTACGGCGCGCTCGACTACACCGAGTGCATTGCCGACGACGCCAAGCCCGGCAAGCTCACCTCTTTCCCGCAAAGCGTCAAGCTCAAGAAGGACGAGGTGGTGGTGTTCTCCTGGATCAGCTTTAAATCGCGCAAGCAGCGCGACAGCATCAACAAAAAAGTCATGTCAGATCCGCGCCTGGCGGATATGGCGGATCCCAGGAATCTCCCCTTTGATGGCAAGCGCATGATCTGGGGCGGCTTCAAGACCATGGTGGAGCTCTGAGTTCTCGGGGCTCTAGCCCTTCACCGCCACTTCCACCGTGGCCCTGGCCGCCGGCCGGGCCTGCAGCGCCCTGATCGTCACCGGTATTCCGCTGAGCACCGCATTGCCCGACAGCGGGTCGCGCCACTGGTCATCCAGCAGGGCATTGAGGTTGGCTCCGGGGCGTTCGGCCGCCAGCGACAGCCGCGTGCCGGGCAGGCCGTGGCCCCATCCGTGCGGCAGGCTCACCACGCCGGGCATCATGGCATCGCTCAATTGCACCTGCGCTTCGATGTGCCGCTGGGCGGACGCGTTGCTGCTGCTGATGCGCGCGAGGGCGCCGTCGGCCAGGCCGAATCGCGCCGCATCTTGTGGATGGACCAGGGCGGTACAGCGGAACGGGCCCTTGGCCAGCAAGGGCAGGTTGTGCATCCAGCTGTTGTTGGACCTGACGTCGCGCCTGCCGACGATCACCAGGTCGGGCACGGGCCGCAGCAGATCAGCCGCGGGGCGGGCCAGGTCGGCCAGCAGCGAGGGGGGCGCCAGCTCCACCTTGCCCGAAGGCGTGCGCAGTATCTCGGGAATGCGTGGCGCGAGTTCGCCGAGGTCAATGCCACCGAAGGCGCCGCTCATGCTTTTAATCTTGGCCAGGGTCAGGCCCTCCGGGTTGCGGCCAAAGCCGTCGCCATAGGGGCCGCTGCGCAGCGCCACGTCCAGCAGGCGGTCGGTGCCTTTGAGGCCGCTGACCGCCTGGACCACCGCGGCGCTGTGTTCGCCAAACAGGCGCTGGGCATCCTGTGCGAACTGCAGGTCGTCCAGGTCCGCGGCGCTTGTGCCAATGCCTTTTCCCTGAAGGATTCCGGTCAGCCGCGCGAGGGTCTCCCATTCATCGGGCTGGCCGTCTGCACGCGCAAACACCGGCGCGCTGTAGCGCGCGTGGTTGCGCCAGGAGAACTGCGTGAAGACTACGTCGTAGTGCATGTCTTCCAGCGGCGAGGGGCCGGGCAAAATCACGTCGGCGTGGCGTGAGGTTTCGTTGAGGTAGATGTCCAGGCTGACCATGAAGTCCAGCTGGCCCAGCGCGCGCGACAGGCGCTCACCGTTGGGCACGGACAGCACCGGGTTGGTCGCGATGCTGATGAAGGCCTTGACCTGGCCGGGGCCCGCGGTTTCGATTTCTTCGGCCAGGCAGGTGGCCGGCAGCTCGCCCAGCACCTCGGGCGCGCGGCTCACGCGGCTGTGGTGGCGGCCGGTGGCTACGCCCTTGCCGCTGCCGGGCCGGCCCGCGGTGTTGGCGGCAAAGGCGGCGGCCTTGGGAAACAGCACGCCGCCGATTTCGTCGAGGTGGCCGGTCACAGCATTGAGCACGTCGATCAGCCAGCTGGCCAGCGTGCCGTATTCCTGCGTGCAGGTGCCGATCCGGCCGTAGACGGCGGCGCGCGGTGTGCGTGCAAGCGTGCGCGCCAGGCTGCGGATGGTGTCCGCGCCTATGCCGCAGCGCGCGGCCACGGTGTCGGCGTCAAACGGCGCCACCGCCGCTTCAAGTTCGGCCAGGCCGTTGAGATGTTCCGTGAGCCGGCCGGGGTTGGTGAGCTTTTCGGTAAACACCGTGTGCAGCAGGCCCAGTAAAAAGAACACATCGCCGCCGGGACGGATGAAGTGGTGCGCATCGGCCATGGCGGCCGTCTCGGTGCGGCGAGGGTCCACCACCACCAGCTTGCCGCCGCGCGCCTGCAGCGCCTTGGCCTTGCCCTTGAAGTCGGGCACCGTCCACAGGCTGCCGTTGCTGGCCAGCGGGTTGGCGCCCAGCATCAGCACAAAGTCGCTGCGCGAAATATCGGGCACGGCCACACTCAGCCAGTTGCCGTACATCAGTCCGGCAGCCAATTGCTTGGGCATCTGGTCCAGCGTGGAGGCCGAGTACACATTGCGCGAACCCAGCGCGCGCACCAGCCGCGGAAAGTACAGCAGCAGGCCGGCCTTGTGCGAGGCCGGGTTGCCGGCCATCACGGCCACGCTGTCTTTGCCGTGGGCGGCTACCAGCGGCGGCAGGCGGCGGTTGATTTCCTCAAACGCCTCGTCCCAGCTGGCTTGGACAAACACCCCGTCGCGCTTGATCAGCGGCGTGCGAAGGCGGTCGGGGTCTTCATGCAGGTCTTTCAGCGCCACCCCTTTGGGACAGATGTAGCCGGCGCTGAAGACGTCGGCCTCGTGCCCGCGAATGCTGACGACCTTGCCGGCCGTCACCTTGAGCTCCAGGCCGCAGCAGGCTTCGCACAGCGGGCAGATGCGGTGGTGGGTGGTCTCCTCGTTTGCCTGGGCGGCGGTGGATTCGGTCATGTCTGTCTCCGCGATCTGTGGCTGGTCTGTCCCCTCATTACGCGCTTGCGGCGCCGGCTTGCCAATCACGCGGGCGACATGGCGTTCAGGGTTTCTGGTTCCTCAAGCCCTGCAACATCTGGAGGGTGGCTTCGTCCGCCGGGAAAAAAGTCTCCATCGCCAGTTCCTGCAGGGTCACGTCCACGGGCGTCCCGAACACCGTGGTGGTGCTGATGAAGCTGAGCACACCGGCCGGCGTGCGAAACTGCAGCGGCATCGCCACACCCAGGTGCTCTCCGTCGAGGTGCGTGTCTTCGGCGCCCGGCGGCAAGGGGTAGGCGCGCAGTTCCTCCAGCAGCGCCGCCAGCCCGGGGTCGGCCGTGGCCGTGACCTGCTGGCGCAGCCGTTCAAAGATATGGCTGCGCCACTGTGCGATGTTGACGATGGCGTGCGCCAGGCCTTTCGGGTGCAGGCTCAGCCGCAGCACATTGGTCTGGCCCGGCTGCAGCAGGGAGGGGTCGGCGCCTGCCAGCAGGTGCGGCACCATGGCGTTGGCCGCCACCAGGTTCCAGTGGCGGTCTACCGCCAGCGCAGGGCACGGTTCGTGGCTCTTCAAAATCAGCTCAACCGCCCGGCGCGCCGAGTCCAGGGCCGGGTCGGCCAGCGGCCTTTCGCGGTACATGGGCGCGTAGCCGGCAGCCACCAGCAGCACATTGCGCTCGCGCAGCGGAATGTCCAGCCGCTCGGACAGCCGCAGCACCATCTCGCGGCTGGGCACCGAGCGGCCGGTTTCCACAAAACTCAGGTGGCGCGTCGAGATGTCGGCCTCATGGGCCAGATCCAGCTGGCTCAGGCGCCTGTGCTGGCGCCAGTGGCGCAGGTGGTCGCCGAAAGGCTGGGGCGCGCTGCGCGGCGCCGGGCGGCTGGGGGAGTGGGTGCTGGCGTTCATGGGGCCATCGTAAAGCCATGTGGGGGTTTTCCCATTACCTGCCAGGTCATCGACCAGGCGCCGCTGCGCGGGAATGATGACCTCCACGCGCACCGACCCGGCGGCCCGGCGCGCTGATCGCTGATCCACATCACCGGCTGCCATTTCAGGAGTTTTGCCATGTCCTCGAGTTCCATCCTTTCCTCCCCGAACTTCCTGCGCAATGTGCTGCGCGTGGACGCGCTGTCGTGCATTGCCTGCGGCGCGCTGCAGGTCGCATTTCCGGCTGTGATGACCCGCCTGTTGAACCTGCCCGAGAGCCTTGTGGCCTACACCGGCGAGTTTCTGCTGGTTTATGCGGCCGTTGTTGCGTTTGTTTCAACGCGTAATCCTTTACCGCGCGCCATCGTCTGGGCACTGGTGGCCGGCAACCTGGGCTGGGCGCTGGCCTGCGTGCTGTTGCTGGCCGGCGGGTCGGTATCGCCCTCTGCGGCCGGTGTGGCCTATGTGGTGATGCAGGCGCTGACGGTGGCGGTACTGGCGGAACTGCAGTACTTCGGCCTGCGCCGGGCCGCGCCGGCGCCCGCCTGGTGACGGCCGGGGCAGGGCGCAAGACTCGGTAGGCGGGCAGGATATGCGGCCGTGGGCAACCATGGCGGCCCGGCCCCTGCCAGAATGGGGGCTGCCGTCAATAAAAAAGGAGTCCGCCATGGCCAAACCGCCTCCCCACGCTTTTCCCTCCACGCTCAAAAGCTTCAAGACCGCCTCCGGCAAGACCGGCAAGTTCTACTCCCTGCCGGAACTGGCCAAACAATTTCCCAAAGTCGCCCGCCTGCCGGTGTCCATGCGCATCGTGCTCGAATCGGTGCTGCGCAACTGCGACGGCAAAAAGGTCACGGCCGAACATGTAGCCCAGCTGGCCAACTGGCTGCCCAAGGCCGAGCGCACCGATGAAATTCCCTTCGTCGTCTCGCGCGTGGTGCTGCAGGACTTCACCGGCGTGCCGCTGCTGGCCGACCTGGCCGCCATGCGCAGCGTGGCGCTCAAGCTGGGCAAGAACCCGAAAGCCATAGAGCCGCTGGTGCCGGTGGATCTGGTGGTGGACCACTCCATCATGGTCGACTACTACGGCAAGAAAAATTCGCTGGACCTCAACATGAAACTCGAGTTCCAGCGCAACCGCGAGCGCTACGAATTCATGAAGTGGGGCATGCAGGCCTTCGACACCTTCGGCGTCGTGCCGCCGGGCTTTGGCATCGTGCACCAGGTCAACCTGGAATACCTGGCGCGCGGCGTGCATAAGACGGCAGGCGGCGTCTATTACCCCGACTCGCTGGTGGGCACCGACAGCCACACCACCATGATCAACGGCATTGGCGTGGTCGCCTGGGGCGTGGGCGGCATCGAGGCCGAGGCCGCCATGCTGGGCCAGCCGGTCTACTTCCTCACGCCCGACGTGGTCGGCTTTGAGCTGACCGGCCGCCTGCGTGAAGGCGTCACCGCCACCGACCTGGTGCTGCGCGTGACGGAGCAACTGCGCAAGGAAAAAGTGGTCGGCAAGTTTGTTGAATTCTTCGGCGAAGGCACACGCACGCTGGCCTTGCCCGACCGCGCCACCATAGGCAATATGGCGCCCGAGTACGGCGCCACCATGGGCTTCTTCCCGGTCGACGAAAAAACCATTGACTACTTCAAGGGCACGGGCCGCACCAAGGAAGAGATCGAAGCCTTCGAGGCCTATTTCAAGGCCCAGGGCCTGTTCGGCGTGGCCAAAGCCGGCGAGATCGATTATTCGCATGTGGTCAAGCTGGACCTGGGCGACGTCACGCCCAGCCTGGCCGGCCCCAAGCGCCCGCAAGACCGCATCGAGCTCGGCAATGTCGCCGGGCAGTTCAAGTCGCTGTTCAGCAAGCCGATTGCCGAGAACGGCTTCAACCAGCCGCAGGCCATGCTGAACACGCGCCACCTGGTGCGCCGCACCGACGAAGGCCGCCAGGACACCCTGCCGGCCGCGCCGCCCACACCGGCGGGCGCCGCGCGCGCCGTGGTCGAGATGGAAGGCAACCGGCCCACGCTGGCCCACGCCCGCGCCAGCAACGTGTCCGACGCGCCGGCCACCTCGCAGACCGAGGTGGTGCACTCCGCGCCCGGCGTGACGGTGGGCAACGGCGACGTGCTGATCGCCGCCATCACCAGCTGCACCAACACCTCCAACCCCAGCGTGCTGCTGGCCGCCGGCCTGCTGGCCAAGAAGGCGGTGGAAGCGGGCCTGAAGGTGCAGCCGCACATCAAGACCTCGCTGGCGCCCGGCTCGCGCATCGTGACCGAGTACCTCACGGAGACCGGTTTGCTGCCCTACCTTGAAAAGCTGGGCTTCGCACTGGCCGGCTACGGCTGCACCACCTGCATAGGCAATGCCGGCGACCTCACGCCCGAACTCAACGAAGCCATCACCAAAAGCGACCTGGTCTGTGCGGCCGTGCTGTCGGGCAACCGTAACTTCGAGGCGCGCATACACCCCAACCTCAAAGCCAACTTTTTGGCCAGCCCGCCGCTGGTGGTGGCGTACGCGATTGCCGGCACGGTGATGCGCGACCTGATGACCGAGCCCGTCGGCAAGGGCAAAGGCGGCAAGGACGTCTACCTGGGCGACATCTGGCCGAGCAGCGATGAGATCTACAAGCTCATGAAGTACGCGATGAACGGCAAGGCCTTCCGCGCCAATTACGCCAAGGTGAAAACCGAGCCGGGCAAGCTCTGGGAAAACATCAAGGGCGTCAAGGGCACGTCCTACACCTGGCCGGCCAGCACCTATATCGCCGAGCCGCCTTTCTTCAAGGACTTCACCATGGCCGCGGGCGCGGCCGGCAGCGTGTCCGTCAAGGGCGCGCGCATCATGGCGCTGTTCGGCGACTCCATCACGACCGACCACATCTCGCCGGCCGGCTCCATCAAGGCCAGCTCGCCCGCGGGCCTGTGGTTGCAGGCCAATGGCGTGCAGAAGGCCGACTTCAACAGCTACGGCGCGCGCCGCGGTAACCACGACGTGATGATGCGCGGCACGTTTGCCAATGTGCGCATCAAGAACCTGATGATCCCGCCCGGCGCCGACGGCTCGCGCGAAGAGGGCGGCGTCACGCTGTTCCAGCCCGGTGGCGAAAAAATGTTCATCTACGACGCCGCCATGAAGTACATGGCGCAGGGAACGCCCACGGTGATTTTTGCCGGCGAGGAATACGGCACCGGCTCCTCGCGCGACTGGGCCGCCAAGGGCACGCAGCTGCTGGGTATCAAGGCCGTGGTGGCGCGCAGCTTCGAGCGCATACACCGCAGCAACCTGGTGGGCATGGGCGTGCTGCCCCTGCAGTTCAAGCCGGGCGAATCGTGGCAAACCCTCAAGCTCACCGGCACCGAAGTCATAGACGTGATTCCGCACCCCGAGCTCAAGCCGCAAAGCGAGGCCAAGCTGGTCATCACGCGCGCCGACGGCTCGCGCGAGGAGGTCACCGTGATCCTGCGCGTGGACACCCCCATCGAGGTCGACTACTACCGCAACGGCGGCATCCTGCCTTTTGTGTTGCGGCAGTTGCTGGCTTGATGTTCCGGCAAGCCTTGATAGCCGGCGGCGGCATCGGCGGACTGGCGGCGGCGCTCGCGGCCTCGCGTGCCGGCTGGGATGTGCGCCTGTTTGAACGCGCCAACGCGTTCAGTGAAGTGGGCGCCGGCATCCAGCTCGGCCCTAACGTTGTGAAGGTGCTGCAGGGCTGGGGCCTGGCCGGCGCCCTGCAGATCGTGGCCGCGTTTCCTGAACGCCTGCAGGTGCACAGCGCCATTTCGGGCCAGCTGCTGGGCGAGTTGCCGCTGGGTGCCACCATTGCCCAGCGCTATGGTGCGCCCTATGCCACCCTGCACCGCGCCGATCTGCACCGCCTGCTGCTGGAGGCCGTGCAGCAAAACGCCGACGTCAGGCTGCACCTGAGCCGCCCGCTACAGTCCTTCAGCCAGACCGCGCAAGCCGTCACGGTGCAGGCCGACGACGGCCCCGGCATTGAGGGCGACGCCCTCATAGGCGCCGACGGCCTGTGGAGCACGGTGCGCCAGGAATTGCTGGGTGACGGCCTGCCGCGCCGCACCGGCCACCTGGCCTATCGCGCACTGGTGCGGCAGGCGGACCTGCCCGAGCTGCTCAGGAGCCAGCAGGTCACCGCCTGGCTGGGGCCGCGCATGCACGTGGTGCAGTACCCGGTGCGCGGCGGCGAATCACTCAACGTGGTGGCCATCGTGCACGGCGAGGTCGCGACCGAAGCCGACCTCTGGGACCACAGCGCCAACGCCGCCGACCTGGCCGCCGCGACGGCCGGCTGCTGCGCCGCCCTGCGCGAAGTGATGGGCGCGATTGAAGGCTGGCGCCTCTGGGTGCTGCACGACCGCGCGCCCATGCAGGGCGCCCACCAGCACGCCGTGGGCCGTGTGGCCTTGCTGGGCGATGCCGCCCACCCCATGCGCCCCTACCTGGCCCAAGGCGCCGGCATGGCGATTGAAGACGCCGCTGAACTGGGCCGCGCCCTGGCCCAGGCATTGGACCCGGCCCTGGACGTGCCCACCATGCTGCAGCGCTATGCGCTCAACCGCTGGCAGCGCAATGCGCGCGTGCAGGCGAGGGCGCTGCGCAACGGGCAGATCTTCCATGCCGATGGCGTGGTTCGGTGGGGGCGGGATTTGGCGATGAAGATGCTGGGGGAGAAGCTGCTGGATTTACCCTGGTTGTATGGAGCCGCAAGCGCGCAGTCCTCACGGCCCTAGTCCGCGTAGGCCCCTGCCGCCTTGATCACCGGCGTCCAGCGGGCAATTTCACTGCGCAGGTATTCGCGATGGCCCGCGGGCGTGTTGCGTGCGTCTCGAACCACATCGATTCCTGAAGCGAGTTGCGCCTTTTTGAAGGCGTCCGTCTGGATTGCGGCCAACAATGCGCTGTTGACCTTGGCTTGTACCGCCTGAGGCGTGTTCTTCGGTGCATACAAGCCGTACCAGACGCCCACCCGGACGGAGGGAATCCCGAATTTCTCGAGTGTCGGGATCGCCGAGGCGCCGGGAACGTTGAGCGGCTTGGCCGATGTCACACCGACGGGCCTGGTTTTTCCGCTGAATACATGGGGAAGCACATTGGCCGTCAAATCGCACATCAGGTCTACATGGCCTCCCAGCAAATCCGCCAATGCCGGGGCGGTCCCGCGGTACGGAACGGTGGTCATGCCGATGCCCAGCGAAGACTGCAGCAGCAGGCCGCACAGGTGCGATGCCGACCCGATGCCGCCGTTGGCCAGCTTGACCTGTGGCTGCGTGGCTATCCACCGCACCAGTTCAACCGCTGAGCCCGCGGCGATCTGTGGACGCGTCACCAGCATCAGCGGCGATTCAGCCATGATGCCCAAAGGTTCGAAATCCGTTTCCGGGCTGAAGCCCAGGCGGCGGTACAGCGCGGGGGCTGTCGCCATCCCGATATGGTTTAACAGCAGGGTATAGCCGTCGGCAGGCGCACGCAAGGCAACGACACTGCCCAGGTTGCCTCCGGCGCCCGACAGGTTCTGGATGATGACGGGCTGCCCCAACTGTTTTTCCATCGGCAGGGCAAGCTCCCGCGCGAGCTTGTCCATAGGACCTCCCGCGGGATAGGGAACAATCAATGTCACCGGTTTCGAGGGATAAACACCTTGCGCCTGCGCGCCCATGCCGCATGCCAGCAAGGCCCACACAAGCAGTGAAAACAGTTTTTTGCTCATAGGTTTCTCCAGGGTTACCGATGCTTTTCAAGCTGGCATGCGCAGGGCCGCATGGCCGACGGCCGAGGCCCGCAGGGCTCGCCGCGCCTGCGTCGCCGCCAGGCATTTTTCAACGATGGCCGGCTCCGATGTCAAGGGTGTACCACCCGGAAAGGGCGGCTTGGGGTCGTATTCGATCTGGAGCTGGATTTGCTTGGCCGCTTCGTCTCCCCTCAGCATGGCAACGACCTTCAAGGCCATGTCGATGCCGGATGTCACGCCGCCCGCGGTGAAGATATTTCCGTCCACGCACATGCGCTCCCGGGTGACGATGGCGCCGAACGCCGGCAGAAAATCAATGGCCTGCCAGTGGCAGGTGCTTCGCCTGCCCTTGAGAAGACCCGCGGCGCCGAGCAGCAGCGAGCCCGTGCAGATGCCGAAGATGTACTTCGCCGACTGTGCCTGCCTGCGGGTGAAACCAACCCACTCGGCATCCAGTAGGGCGTCGTCGGTTCCAGGTCCGCCCGGCACCACCAGCAGGTCGCAGGGCGCTGCGTTTGCGATGGTCGTGGTGGGCACCAGCGTGAGGCCGCGGTCCGAGCGGACCGGCTCCAGTGACTTCCCCACGAGCTCGACCTGCACTCCCGGCACACGTGCCAGGACTTCAAAAGGCCCTGTCAAATCAAGTTGTGTCAGGGCATTGAAGAGAATAATATTAACTTTCATGAACACGCTCCTTAAGACGCTGAAGGTAAGGCCGGGTGCCGCGGGGACAGCGCCAAAAGCGGGCGAATGTGCGCCAAAATGCGTGGCCTTTCTTTTGTTCGACGGCTTTCAGCCCATTGACCTGGCCGGACCGTGGCAGGCATTTGCCACGGCCAATGAAGAGGTGGGTGTTCCGGTATATCGTCTGGCCACCGTGGCACAGAAGGACGCCATCACGAGTGCCGATGGCGCACTGAAAATCCATGTGGATCACGGCCTGGGGGCTGCTGCGGCATTGCCGATTGATGCGCTGGTGGTGCCGGGCGGCGGCGGTGTCCATGCGGCATGTGCCGATCCTCAACTGGTCAACTGGCTGCGGGAAAAAGACCCGTCCACACACAGAACCTGCAGCGTCTGCACGGGGGCCTTCCTGCTTGCCGCCGCCGGGCTGTTGAGCGGCCGAGAGGTCACCACCCACTGGCGATCCGCCGGGAGGTTGCAGCGGGACTTCCCGGACCTCAGGGTCAACGACGACAAGATCTACTGCGAAAGCGGCAAGTACTGGACCACGGCGGGTGTTACAGCCGGCATCGACCTCGCGCTGGCCCTGATCGAGCGCGACCATGGCGCCGACATCTCGCAGCGTGTCGCGCGGCGGCTGCTTGTCTATTTACGCAGGGACGGCGATCAGCGCCAGTACAGCCAGGCCCTGAGGATTCAGGATAGGGCCGCTGCGCCCTTTCGCCAGCTGATCGAGTTGTTGCAGGCCCGGCTTGACCACGACTGGTCCGTCGACGCGATGGCGGATATGTGCAATATGTCCCGGCGCACTTTCCAGCGCAAGTTTGCGGAAAACTTTGGCATGGGCCCCATCGCCGCACTCAACAGCCTGCGGCGCGAACAGGCGGAAATCCTTGCCAGCTCGGGGCGCCTGTCGGGCAAGGAAGTCCAGAGGCATACCGGATCGAGCCGGGGTATTTCCGGGACGGCGGCCGCAGTGCGTCATCGCGCCGGCGGCGCTTGCTGATCACCAACGCCGGGCAGCCCATTGTCCGCACCCCGGGGGCGCTTATAAGTCAGTGCGCAGTTTCCAGATTTCCGGAAACAACACCACATCCAGCATCTTGCGCAGGTAGCTGACGCCACCCGTCCCACCCGTGCCACGCTTGAACCCGATCACGCGTTCCACCGTGGTCACATGCCGGAATCGCCAGAGCCTGAAAGCATCCTCCAGGTCGGTGAGTTCTTCGCCGAGCTGGTACAGGTCCCAGTACTTTTTCGGGTCACGGTACACCACCAGCCAGGCCTGCTCGACGGCCTCGCTCTCTACATAGCCCTGGGTCCAGTCGCGCTGCGTGTGGCTGGCCGGAACGGCCAGGCCGCGGCGGGCCAGCAGGCGCAGGGCTTCGTCGTAAAGCGAGGGGGCTTCGTAGGCCGCCTGCACCTGCGCCAGCAGGTCGGGCCGGTGCGCATGGGGCTTGAGCATGGCCGCGTTTTTGTTGCCGAGGGCGAATTCGATGCAGCGGTACTGCGCGCTCTGGAAGCCGCTGGAGTTGGCGAGGTAGGGGCGTATGGCGCTGTACTCGGGCGGGGTCATGGTGGCCAGCACGTCCCAGGCGTGCACCAGCTGCTCCATGATGCGGCTCACGCGTGCCAGCATCTTGAAGGCGCCGCCCAGCTCGTCGTTGGCGACGTTGGCGATCGCGGCGCGCAGCTCGTGCAGCATCAGCTTCATCCAGAGTTCGCTGGTCTGGTGCTGGATGATGAACAGCATCTCGTTGTGGTCGGGCGAGAGCGGTTTCTGCGCGCCCAGGATGGCGTCCAGCTGCAAATAGTCGCCGTAGCTCATGGACTTGCTGAAGTCGAGCTGCGCTTTTTCGTCGCGCACGATGTCTTCAGGGGCTTGGGGTTTGCTGTGGGTATTCATTATGTGACCGCGTGCTTCTGGTTGAACTCGGCTTTTTTCCATTCGCTGGTTTCGAGCACCTGCTTCAAATGCTCGACGGCGTTCCACACGTCTTCAAAACCGATGTAGAGCGGGGTGAAGCCGAAGCGCAGGATGTCCAGGTGCTTGCCGGCGCCGCTGTCACCGGCGCGGAAGTCGCCGATCACGCCGCGTGCAATCAGCGCTTGCACGATGGCATACGCACCCTCGGTTCTTGTGAGGCAGACTTGCGAGCCGCGCTGGGCATGTTCGCGCGGCGTGGCCAGGCCCAGGCCGTGGCCTGCGCAGCGTTCTTCGACGAGCCGGATAAACAGGTCGGTGAGCGCCAGCGATTTTTGGCGCAGGGCCTGCATGCCGCCCAGCGCTTCGGCAGCCAGCACGGTGTCCAGGCCGCATTCCAGTGCGGTCATGCTCAGGATGGGCTGGGTGCCGCAGAGGTAGCGCGAGATGCCTGCCGCGGGCCGGTAGTCGGGCGTGAATTCGAACGGCGCGGCATGGCCCCACCAGCCGGCCAGCGGCTGCCAGAAGCGGTCGGCGTGCTGGGGGTTGACCCAGACAAAGGCCGGCGCGCCGGGACCGCCATTGAGGTATTTGTAGCCGCAGCCTATCGAGAAGTCGGCCTTCGCCGCATTCAGGTCCACCGGCACCGCGCCCGCGCTGTGCGCCAGGTCCCAGACGGTGAGCGCGCCGGCGGCATGGGCCGCGGCGGTTACGGCGGCCATGTCATGCATGGCGCCGGTACGGTAGTTCACATGGGTCAGCATCAGCACGGCCACTTCGCCGGTGATGGCGGCCGCGATTTCTTCGGGCTCCACCAGTTGCAGGCGAAATCCGCGCTCGCGGCACAGCGCTTCGGCGATGTAGAGGTCGGTCGGGAAATTGCTGCGCTCGCTCACGATCACCTTGCGCGTGGGTGCGTCCTGGGCCGCGATATGCAATGCGGCGCTGAGCACCTTGTAGAGGTTGATGGAGGTGCTGTCGGTGGCCACCACCTCGCCGGGGGCCGCACCCACCAGCCGCGCGATTTTGTTGCCCAGGCGCTGCGGCAGCTCGAACCAGCCGGCGCTGTTCCAGGAGCGGATCAGGCCCTGGCCCCATTCGGCCATGACGGCCTCGGCGACGCGGGCGGCCGCCGTCACGGGCAGCACGCCCAGCGAGTTGCCGTCGAGGTAGATCACGCCTTCGGGCAGCGTGAATTGCTGGCGCAGCGTGCGCAGCGGGTCTTGCGCGTCAAGGGCGCGGCAGTCCTGGAGTGTGGTCATAGCTAGGGGTTTTGGGTTTCAGGGAAGTTCGCGCAGCACGGCGCGCACGGGGGAGGCATCGGCCCGGGTCAGTTTGAGCGGCAGGGCAATCAGTTCGTAATCGCCCTCGGCCACTTCGTCGAGCACCAGGTTTTCCAGCACGCGCAGGCCGTGCGCCAGCAACTGGTGGTGGCTGGGCAGGTCCTGGCTGGTGGCCGGGTCCACGCTGGGCGTGTCTATGCCGATCAGGCAGATGTTTTTGCGTGCCAGCAATGCCAGCGTTTCAGGCGCGATGGCGGTAAAGGCGTTCCAGGCCTGGCTGGCGCTGCGCGAAGTGCGCAGCAGCACGCGCGGCGGCAGGCCGTCCAGCGCGTGGGCGACGTGTTCGGGCAAGACCAGCGGGCCGCAGTCCAGGCAATGGATCACGCGGCAGGGCCCGAGGTAGGGGGCAAGGTCCAGCTCGCCGACGGTGGACTCGCCATTCGCATAGTGCAGCGGCGCATCGGCATGGGCGCCGGTGTGCGGCGACAGCGTGATGCTGTTGACGTTGACCGGGCAGCCCGGCGCCAGGGAGAAATGCAGTGTCTGGGAATAGGCTGTGTCACCGGGGAACACGGCCGCGTTTTCATCGACCGGTGGTGAGATGTCCCAGAGTTTGCGCGGTGTTGATGGGGTGGAAGCAGGCATGGATCCAAAGGTAGCACCGGCAAAAAAGCCGTGGTGTCGGTTATTTCCAACAACCTGAAAAATAGTTGAGACTTAAAGTATCTGGCGATGATGGCCCGCCCAGGCTCATGCGGTCTGGGCGAGGCTGGGGCACAATCCAGACCTGTGGCGCATCGCTGCATCGATTTACCAATCAGCAATACCTCCCTCCAACCTTTCAAGAGAGACAAGGCAGACCATGAATTCCGAGAACAAGTCCAACGGCAAAGTCGCACTCGTCACTGGCGCGGGCACAGGCATCGGCAAGGCCGTGGCCCTGGCCCTGCTGCGTGAAGGCTATAGCGTGGCGCTGGTGGGGCGCCGCGTGGAGCCGCTCAATGAAGTCGCCAAGGAATCCGGCACGGACCGCGCGCTGGCCTTGCCCACCGACGTGAGCAAGCCTGAGTCCGTGGCGGCGGCTTTTGCCAAGGTCAAGGAAAAATTCGGCCGCCTCGACCTGCTGTTCAATAACGCCGGTGTGGGCGCGCCGCCGGTGAACATCGAGGACATCACGTTCGAGCAGTGGACCAATGTGGTCGACATCAACCTGACCGGCTCCTTCCTGTGCGCGCAGGGCGCCATCAGGCTGATGAAAGACCAGACGCCCCAGGGCGGCCGCATCATCAACAACGGCTCGATCTCGGCCCACGCGCCGCGCCCCAACTCGGCGCCCTACACCTCGACCAAGCATGCAATCACGGGCCTGACCAAGTCCATCTCGCTGGACGGCCGCAAGTACAACATCGCCTGCGGCCAGATCGACATCGGCAACGCCATGACGGAGCTTGCGGCCCGCATGGCCAAGGGCGTGCCCCAGGCCAACGGCGAAATCGCCATTGAACCGATGATGGATGCGAAGGAAGTGGCCGAGGCGGTGGTGCACATGGCGTCGCTGCCGCTGTCGACCAATGTGCAGTTCATGACCATCATGGCCACGAAGATGCCGTTTGTGGGGCGCGGTTAAGGGCTGTCGGCGCTACCGCGCCGGCGCTCGCGTGTTACGCGAGCTGCCCGAGCAGAAGGAACTCCATGAGTGCCTTCTGCGCGTGCATCCTGTTTTGGTTTCGGCACGCGGCCTGCGGCCGCTTCACGTGCGCGATGCGCACATGAGCCTGCACCGAAACAGGCTGCCGGCGCTGCGCGCCGACGCTCGCGTGTTACGCGAGCTGCCCGAGCAGAAGGAACTCCATGAGTGCCTTCTGCGCGTGCATCCTGTTTTCCGCCTCGTCCCAGACCACTGATTGCGGGCCGTCTATGACTTCGGCTTCGACTTCCTCGCCGCGGTGGGCGGGCAGGCAGTGCATGAAGAGTGCATCGGGCTTGGCGGCGCGCATCATCTCGGTGTCCACGCACCAGTCGGCAAAGGCCTTTTTGCGTGCTTCGTTTTCGGCTTCGTAGCCCATGCTGGTCCAGACGTCGGTGGTGACCAGGTCGGCGCCGGCGCAGGCCTGCATCGGGTCCTTGAAGACCTTGTAGCTCTCGGCCGAGCGTATGCCGGCGATGGATTGGTCCACTTCATAGCCGCCCGGCGTGCTGACGTGCACCTTGAAGCCCAGGATTTCGCTGGCCTGCAGCCAGGTGTTGGCCATGTTGTTGCCGTCGCCCACCCAGGCCACCGTCTTGCCCTTGATGGAGCCGCGGTGCTCGATGTAGGTGAAGATGTCGGCCAGGATCTGGCAGGGGTGGAATTCGTTGGTCAGGCCGTTGATGACTGGCACGCGCGAGTGCTCGGCGAAGCGGTCTATCTTGGTCTGCTCGAAGGTGCGGATCATCACCAGGTCGACCATGCGGCTGATGACCTTGGCGCTGTCCTCGATGGGCTCGGCCCGGCCCAGCTGGCTGTCGCCGGTGGTCAGGTGCACCACGCTGCCGCCCAGCTGGTACATGCCGGCCTCGAAGCTCACGCGGGTGCGGGTTGAGGCTTTCTCGAAAATCATGGCCAGCGTGCGGTCGACCAGCGGCTGGTGTTTTTCGTAGGTCTTGAACTTCTTCTTGATGATGGCGGCGCGCTCAAACAGGTAGGCGTATTCGGCCGCATTCAGGTCGCTGAACTGCAGGTAATGCCGCACGGGGGCGGGCTTGGAGGGGATCGCTGAGGTCACGCGTTTTTCTCTTTCAAGAGCTGCTTGATCAGCGGCACCAGGATGGCTACCGCCTCGTCGGCCTCGGCCGTGGTCATGATGAGCGAGGGCACCATGCGGATCACGGTGTCGGCGGTCACGCTCAGCAGCAGGCCGTTTTCGGCGGCGCGGCCCAGCAGCTCGCCGCAGGGCACGGACAGTTCTATGCCCAGCATCAGGCCGCGGCCGCGGATTTCCTTCACGCCTTTTTCGCCGGCCAGGTCGCGCGCCAGTGCCGCGCGCAGGTGCTCACCCACCTTCACGGCATTGGCCAGCAGGCCTTCTTCTTCCATGATGCGCAGGGTTTCCACACCGGCCCGCATGGCCAGCGGGTTGCCGCCGAAGGTGCTGCCGTGGTTGCCGGGGCCGAAGATGTGGGCGGCCTTGGGGCCGGTGACGACGGCGCCAACCGGCACGCCCGAGCCCAGGCCCTTGGCCAGCGGCATCACGTCGGGCTTGATACCGGCCCACTGGTGGGCAAACCACTTGCCGGTGCGGCCCATGCCGCACTGCACTTCGTCGATCATCAGCAGCCAGTCGCGTTCGTCGCAGAGCGCCCGTACTTCGCGCAGGTACTCGTCCTTCATGCTGTTGATGCCGCCTTCGCCCTGGATGGCCTCAAAGAACACGGCGACCACATTGGGGTTGTTGGCGGTGGCGGCTTTGAGCGCGTCCATGTTGTTGAGCGGCACGCGGATGAAACCCTCGACCAGCGGGCCGAAGCCGGCCTGCACCTTGGGGTTGCCGGTGGCGCTCAGGGTGGCGATGCTGCGGCCGTGGAAGGCTTTTTCATACACCACGATTTCCGGGCGTTCAATGCCCTTGTCGTGGCCGAACTTGCGCGCCAGCTTGAGCGCGGCCTCGTTGGCTTCCAGGCCGGTGGAGCAGAAAAACACGTTTTCCAGGCCCGACAGCTCGACCAGTTTGGCAGCGAGGGCTTCCTGCAGCGGCACGTGGTAGTAGTTGGAGGTGTGGATCAGCTTGGCGATCTGCTCCTGCAGGGCCGGCACCAGCTTGGGGTGGTTGTGACCCAGGGTGTTGACGGCGATGCCGCCCAGCGCATCGAGATAAGCCTTGCCGTTGACGTCCCAGACGCGGCAGCCCTGGCCGTGGTCCAGCGCGATGGGCAGGCGGCCGTAGGTGTTCATCACGTGGGGGGAGGCGGCTTCGATGTGCTTGGGCAGGGCTGCGGTCATGGAAAACTCCGGAACAAGGGCTGTGACAGTGCGGAAAATTCGAAGCCCGCAGCAGTTGATGCGGGCCTGGGCTGATTTTAGGCGCAGACTTTGCGGCCTTTTGTGACGTTCCTGCATTACTGCGATGCAAGCGCCCGGGCGCCGCCCGCTATCGCCGGCATTGAAAATTTGTCTTCCAAGTCTTATATAAGAGTCAGAGTTACGCTAGAATTGTTGTGCGCTGCAGCATGGGCTGAAATCCCATCCTTTTCCCATGCCGGGCAGTGCAAAAAACCCTCCACCCGATGGTCTCCAACACCGCCAAAGAAGTCTTTATCCAGGGTATTACCCGCGACGGCAAAACCTTCCGGCCCAGCGACTGGGCCGACAGGCTGTGCGGTGTGATGAGCCATTTCCGCCCGGGCGGCCCCCAGCCCGGCAGCCACCTGACCTACTCCCCCTGGTGCGTGCCCACGGTCATCAACGGCGTGAAGTGTGTGGTCGTCAACTCGGAACTGCGCGAAGCCGAGCCCATGGCCTGGGATTTCGCCATCAATTTCGCGAAAGACAACGACCTGCAGATGGCTGAAGCCTGTTTACTCCCCGACCAGCCGCCCAAGGGCTGACTGAGGTTTTTGAAGCGCCAACAAAAAAGCCGTCTTTCGACGGCTTTTTTGCTTTGCTGCAGCGCACCCTACAAAACGGCGGACGGTATTTTCATGAAGAAGATGCCGTCCGGGCGATTTGCCTAATTGCTTAGGCGGCCTTTGCGGGGGCCAGTGCCAGGGCTTTCACCTTGGCGGACAGGCGGCTCTTGTCGCGCGCTGCCTTGTTCTTGTGGAAGATGCCCTTGTCGGCAACCGTGTCCACAATGCTCTGGGCCTTGGCGAACAGGTCCTTGGCTTTGTCTTTGTCACCGGCTGCAACGGCTTTCTCGACGTTTTTCACAGCGGTGCGGTATTTGGAGCGCAGCGAGGTGTTCGCGGCGTTGAGTTTGACGTCCTGGCGGACGCGTTTGCGGCCCGACGCAAGGCGCGGGTTCTTTTTCTTGGGTTTGGCGGTAGCCATATAAGTATTCCTTTAATCCTGGGGAGGAGTCTGTGGATGTTGCAGCAAAGCCTTAAATTATAGCAGCCCCCACGGTCGCTCACTGCGAGCCTGCGGCGGCTCCCTGCCCCTTGCACTGAGGAAGGGGCCGCCCGCCTGCGGCCCGGCAAAGCCGGTTCCGCGTCTCTAACTTGGTTTTGCATGGCTCGCTTCGCATCGCGTCTGTTTTAGAGCGCTTTGGCGGCAAACTTTATCGAGTTTCAAGCCTTTGGCCGCATAAACTCCACCGGTGTCACTTTTTAAAGCCGCCTCCACCGTTTCCCTGCTGACCCTGGCCTCGCGCGTCACGGGCCTTGTCCGGGACCTGCTGATGGCCTCGGTATTTGGCGTCAGCGCCATGACCGACGCCTTTAACGTCGCTTTCCGGATCCCCAACCTGTTTCGCCGGGTGCTCGGCGAGGGCGCTTTCAGCCAGGCTTTTGTGCCGGTGCTGGCGGCCTGCAAGGCGGAGCAGGGGGAAGAGGGCGCCAAACAGCTGATTGACCATGTCGCGACCCTGCTGACCTGGACGCTGGTCCTGCTGTGCGTGGCGGGCGTGCTGGCCGCGCCGCTGATGGTCTGGGCCATGGCCAGCGGCCTGAAGCCTCAGGGCTACCACGCCGCCGTGGTGATGACCCGCTGGATGTTCCCTTACATCGGCTTTATGTCGCTGGTCGCGCTGGCCGGCGGCATCCTCAACACCTGGCGCCGCTTTGCCGTGCCCGCCGCCTCGCCCGTGCTGCTGAATCTGGCGCTGATAGGCTCCATCACCCTGGGGGCTCCCTGGTTTGCCAGGCATGGCATCGAGCCGATCTATGCCCAATGCGTGGGGGTGATGGTGGGCGGCATACTGCAACTGGGCCTGCAACTGCCGGCGCTGCGTCGCCTGGGCCTGCTGCCGCGCATAGGCGCCAGCTTCGCGGCCCTGCGCCGGTCCTGGAACGACCCCGGCACGCGCAAGGTGCTGTCCCTGATGCTGCCGGCCCTGCTGGGCGTGAGCGTGGCGCAGATATCGCTGCTCATCAACACCCAGATCGCCTCGCACCTGGCCACCGGCAGCGTGAGCTGGATCACCTATGCCGACCGCCTGATGGAGTTTCCCACCGCCATGCTGGGCGTGGCCCTGGGGGTCGTGCTGATGCCGCAACTGGCCGCGGCGCGCGGCAGCCAGGACGAGGAGCGTTATTCCTCCATGCTCGACTGGGGCCTGCGCCTGGTGGTCCTGCTGTCGGTGCCCTGTGCCGTGGCCCTGCTGGTTTTTTCGCAGCCGCTGGTCGCGGTGCTGTACCACTATGGCGCGTTCAGTGACCTCGACGTCCAGCGCACGACGGCGGCCTTGACCAGTTATGGCGTGGGGCTGATGGGCATCGTGGCCGTCAAGGTGCTGGCGCCGGGCTTTTATGCCCGGCACGACATGCGCACGCCCATGCGTATCGCCGTCTGCGTGCTGGTATTCACCCAGGTGCTGAATTATTTCCTGGTGCCCTTGCTGCAGCATGCGGCCCTGACCCTGTCCATCGCCATTGGCGCGCTGGTCAACGCCCTGTGGCTGCTGCTGGGGCTTTTGAAGCGCGGAAGCTACAAACCGATGCCGGGCTGGGGCAAGTTCTCGCTGCAGGTGGGCGGCGCCAGCGCCTTGCTCGCGGCCTTTTTGCTGTGGGCCGCCGGGGCGGTGAGCTGGGTCGCGCTGAAAAGCCATTCCCTGGAGCGCATCGGCTGGCTGGCGCTGGTGCTGCTGGCCTCGGCGCTACTGTATTTCACGGCGCTGTGGGTGTCCGGCCTCAAGGTGACAAAGCTGCTGAGACATTGACGGGCGGCACGCTCCAGGCCCCGAGCGGCATTTTCCGCATGCCTTTTTGCGCCGGTTTATGAGAAAGTAGGGGCCATGCAATTAAATCTGGCTGTACCGTCACCATTGCAATATTTCTCCAGCCTGGTGGAAAGCGACGAGCATTTCCCCCTTCTGGAAGCCGCCATCAGCCTGGCGCAGGACGAATACCCCGACCTGGACGTGCAGCAGGTACTGGGCGACGTCGACCAGCTGCTGGCCCGGCTCAAGCGCCGCCTGCCGGCCGACGCGCCGGCGCTGCAGCGGCTGCGCGCGCTGAACCAGTTCTTTTTCCACGACCTGAACTTCGGCGGCAACGTCAACGACTACTACGACCCCGACAACAGCTACCTCAATGCGGTGCTGCGCACGCGCCGCGGCATTCCCATCACGCTGGCCGTGCTCTGGCTGGAACTGGCCCTGGGCCTGGGCCTCAATGCGCGCGGCGTGGCCTTTCCGGGGCACTTCATGGTCAAGGTCAACCTGCCCAAGGGCCAAGTGGTGATAGACCCGTTCAGCGGCCAGTCGCTGAGCCGCGAAGAGCTGTCCGAGCGGCTTGAGCCCTTCCGCCAGCACGGCGGCAGCCCGGGCGACGAGTTCGAGGTGCCCATGGGCCTGTACCTGCAGTCGGCGCCGCCGCGCGAGATCATCAGCCGCATGCTGCGCAACCTCAAGGAAATCCACAAGACCCAGGAAGACTGGCAGCGCCTCATCCCGGTGCAGGACCGGCTCATCGTGCTGCAGCCCGAAGCCTGGACCGAATACCGCGACCGCGGCCTGGCCTGGGCCGCCCATGGCGAGCCGGACCGCGCGATGGCCGACCTGGAAATCTACCTGGCCAATGCCGAGGACGCGCTCGACATCGACGCCATGGCCGAGCGCCTGGCCCAGCTGCGCCAGGGCCGGCATTGAGCTTTGCTTAAAGCAGCTCGATCTCGCTGAGCGTGAGAAAACAGCTCTCGCGTGTGATGGCCACAAAGTCGGCCAGCCAGGGCCGGCCTGAGGTGGCTTCTGTGCACGCCACATAAAGCCGCCCGGTCAAGCCCTTCTTGCCTATGGGCCTGGCGCTCACATAGCCGCGGTCCAGGTAGCTTTGCACCGCCCACTTGGGCAGCGCGGCGACGCCGCGGCCGCTGGCCACCAGCTGCAGCATGGCAATCGTCAGTTCGGTGGTGCGGCGCGCGGGCTTGACGCCGGCCGGCTCCAGCACCTGGCGCACCACGTCCAGCATTTCGTCGGGCACCGGGTAGGTGATCAGGGTTTCGCCCGCGAAATCTTTGGCGGTGAGGTGCGCCTTGGCCGCCAGCGTATGGTGGTTGGCCAGCAGCGCCACGATTTCAAAACGGAACAGCGGGTGGAAGTCCACGGTTTCATCGGCATCGGCCTCCGACACGATGGCGATGTCGGCGCGGTCCTGCAGCACCAGCGCAATCGGGTCGGGATGAAAACCCGAGACGATGTCCAGCTCCACCTCGGGCCAGCGTGTGCGAAACGCGTCCATGGCCGGCATCAGCCAGTCAAAACAGGTGTGGCATTCGACCGCGATACGCAACTGGCCGGAGCGCCCCGTCGCCAGGCGCGCCACGTCGCGTTCGGCCTCCTCGACCTGCGGCAGCACCGCATCGGCCAGCGCCAGCAGGCGCAGGCCCGTGGTGCTGAACTGCGGCGGCACGGATTTGCGCTCGAACAGCGGCGCGGCATAGCGGTCTTCAAGCAGCTTGACCTGGTGCGACAGTGCCGACTGCGTCAGATTGAGCAGCTGCGCCGCACGTACCAGGCTGCCACTGTCGCGCAGGGCCGTCAGTGTGCGCAGGTGGCGCAGTTCAAGAATCGATGGCGTCATACTGAATTGTGTGAATCAATAATTTTCATGTTAAAAGGCAATATCTTTCGTTTGAATAATAGTTGAATCTGGCCGACCATGGCGTTCTTTGTTGATTCGCAAACGGGAGATAGCCTGCATGGTCCATACACACACCCTGGGTTTTCCGCGCATGGGCGCGCACCGGGAACTGAAATTCGCGCTCGAAAAACACTGGCGCGGCGAGATAGACCTGGCCGCGCTGCAAGCCGCCGGCGCCGAGCTGCGCGAGCGCCATTGGGCGGTGCAAAAAGAAGCGGGCCTGGATTTTGTGACGGTCGGCGACTTCGCTTTTTACGACCACGTGGCCAACCACATCCAGATGCTGGGCTGCGAGCCGGCGCGCTTTGGGTTCACAGGGCAGGAGTCCGCGCTCGGCCGTTACTTCGCGATGGCGCGCGGTGTGAATGCCGAAGCCGGCCACAGCCACAGCGCGGACTGCGGCTGCGCTGAAGGCGGCGCCGGCGGCGGCAGCTTCGCGCTGGAGATGACCAAGTGGTTTGACACCAATTACCACTACCTGGTGCCGGAGTTCAGTCCGAACACCGAGTTCAGCCTGGCCTGCGAACGCCTGTTTGACGAAGTCGCGCAGGCCCGGGAGGCCGGCCACACCGTCAAGGCGGTGCTGTTGGGGCCGCTGAGTTTCCTCTGGCTGGGCAAGGAAAAGACGCCGGGTTTCGACCGCTTCAGCCTGCTGGGCAAGCTGCTGCCGGTGTACGAAAAAATCCTGGCCCGCCTCAAGGCCCAGGGCGTGGAATGGGTGCAGATGGACGAGCCCATCCTGGGCCTGGACTTGCCGCCCGCCTGGAGCCAGGCGTTTGAATCCAGTTACTGGCGGCTGGCGCGCGGCGGCCCCAAGCTATTGCTCGCTACTTATTTTTCACCCTTGCAGGAGAACCTGCGCATGGCCTGCCAACTGCCGGTGGCGGGCCTGCATGTGGATGCGGTGCGTGCACCCGAAGAGCTCGTCGGCGTCGCCGACTGGCTGCCCAGCCACAAGGTGCTGTCGGTGGGCATCGTCGACGGCCGCAATATCTGGCGCACCGACCCCGATGCCGCCCTGGCAAGGCTGCGGCCGGTGGTCGAAAAGCACCAGGGCGAGCTCTGGCTGGCGCCTTCGTGCTCGCTGCTGCACGTGCCTTACAGCCTGCAGGCCGAGGACACGCTGGATACCGAACTCAAGTCCTGGCTGGCCTTCGCGGTGGAAAAACTGTTTGAGCTGCGCATGCTCAAAGCCGCGCTGCAAGGCCGCGAAAAATCCGTGGAAGCCGAGCTGGCCGCCGCCCGCCTGGCCGCCCAGGCGCGGCGCAACAGCCCGCGCGTGCACCGCGCCACCGTGGCGGCGCGGCTGGCCCGGGCCGCGGCGGGCGCCGACCAGCGGCTTTCGCCCTTCAGCCGGCGCCAGCAGGTGCAGCGCCAACGTTTTGCGCTGCCGCTGTTTCCGACCACCTCGATAGGCTCGTTCCCGCAAACCGCCGAGATACGCGCCGCGCGCGCGGCCTTCAAGCGCGGCGAGATCGGCAAATCGCAGTACGCCGAAAAAATGCAGGCCGAGATCCGCCTCGCCGTGCGCAAGCAGGAAGAACTGGGCCTGGATGTGCTGGTGCACGGCGAGGCCGAGCGCAACGACATGGTCGAGTATTTCGGCGAGCAGCTCGACGGTTTTGCCTTCACGGCAAACGGCTGGGTACAGTCCTACGGCTCGCGCTGCGTGAAGCCGCCGGTGATTTACGGCGACGTGGCGCGCCGCGCGGCCATGACGGTGGCCTGGACGGTGTATGCGCAAAGCCTCACCAAGCGGCCCATGAAGGGCATGCTGACCGGCCCCATCACCATCCTGCAATGGTCTTTTGTGCGCGACGACCAGCCGCGCAGCCTGACCGCCGGGCAGATCGCCTGGGCGATACGCGACGAGGTGGCGGACCTGGAGGGCGCGGGCATAGGCATCATCCAGATCGACGAGCCGGCGATACGCGAAGGCCTGCCGCTGCGCCGCGCCGGCTGGAAGCCCTACCTGGAATGGGCCACGCGCGCCTTCCGCATCAGCGCCAGCGGCGTGGCCGATGGAACCCAGATCCACACCCATATGTGCTATTCGGAGTTCAACGACATCCTGCCGGAAATCGCGGCCATGGACGCCGACGTGATCACGATTGAAACCAGCCGCTCCGACATGGAGCTGCTGCGCGGCTTCGGCGACTTCAAGTACCCCAACGAGATAGGCCCGGGCGTCTACGACATCCATTCGCCGCGCGTGCCCACGGTGGACGAGATGGTGCGGCTGCTGCGCAAGGCGGCTGCGGTGATCCCAGCCAAAAACCTCTGGATCAACCCCGACTGCGGCCTTAAAACCCGTGGCTGGCCCGAGACCGAGGCGGCGCTGGGCAATATGGTGCGGGCCGCGCGCGAAGTCCGCGAAGAACTCGCCGCAGCCTGACGGCGGGGCCGGTGCGGCGCCTCAGGTGGCGCGTTTGAGGAACTGCGGGATCTGCAGGCCGTCGGGCGAATTCATGTTGCGCGACATGGCCGGCGCAGTGCTGACCTGGACGGGCCGGCCCACGGCGCGGGCTGTGCTCTGGGCGGACATGCGGGCGCCGTGCACCAGCGATTCCTGCGCGGGCATCAGGCTGCCGGGCAGGGAACTGCCCAGGCGTGAAGCTGTCGCCACTTTTTGTACAGGTGACGGGTTGAGCGGCCTGGCGCCCAGCGTCGCGGCGACCGAAGGCCGGGGCGCGATCACCCGGGCCGGGGCCTTGGCCACTGTCCTGGCCTGCGCCTGTTCGGGGGCGTCGTTGGCCGCCTGCGGCGGGTACAGCGTGGGCCTGAGCCAGTTCAGTATGGGCTGCCACTGCGCGAGGTCCGGCGCGGCGGCGCTGGCCGGCAAGTCGAACATCGTCATGCCGCGCTCCAGGCTGCGCACATAGAGCTGGGTTTCACGCAGCGCGCCCAGAAAGGGCATGCCCAGGCCTTCCGACCATTCCTCCAGGACCTTTGCCGCGCTGGTGCGCCCGTCAATGCGCATGCCCACGGTGGCGAGGCGGCAGCGGCCGCTGGCCACACGCGGCAGGGCCATCAGGTCGGCATGGCATTGCGCCGCCGACTCGCGGTCGAACATGGAGTTGCACACCGGCATGATGATGGCGTCGGCGAACATCACGACGCGCGCGAGTTCAAAGCCGTGCATGCCGCCCGGCGTATCCAGCACCACATGCGTGATGCCCGTGGGCACGCGCAGCATGTTTTTCTGGTCCACGGCCCAGGGGGCGATGGCGGGGAGGTCGGCGCCGCGGCGCTTGAGCCAGCTGCGCGCCGACTGCTGGCGGTCCACGTCGCCCAGCATGACCGAGCTGCCATTGCGCGCGCACCAGGCGGCGATGTGCGCGGCCAGTGTGCTTTTGCCACTGCCTCCCTTGCGGTTGACGACTGCGATGACCGGCATGAGCGCTCCAAAGACAGACCAGTAGAACAGTTTGATACAGAAATAACAAAAAGTCCAGCGTAAGCCAATTGGCATCGGTCCCCGCAGCTAGTGTTTTTGTAGCGCGGCCGGCGGGCCGTCCTGCGCCTGCCTGAACCATCCCTTGAGCCAGCGGCAGAACACCCGGGCGGTTTCGGGGGCCGTGCTGAGCGGGTTGATATAGGCCGAATAGCTCGCGTCGCCGCGCACCACCACGGGGGATGCCTGCAGCAGGTGGCCGCGGCGCAGCGGTTCGGCCACCAGCAGTTCGGGCACCACCAGGTGGCCCATGCCGCCCGTCGCCGCGGCGATCGCCAGGAAGTAGTGGTCGAAGCTGGCGCTGACATGGATGCCGGCCGCCTGAACGCCCAGTTGCGCGGACCAGGCGGCCAGCACATCGGGCCGCGACTGCGCCGCGAGAAACTGCCACTGGCTGACGGGCTGGTCTGCGAACTCGCGGCAACGCGCCGGGGAAGCCACGCACACGATGTTTTCGGCGGCCAGCAGCCAGTGCTCGGCGCCGGCGACGGCCAGGTCGCGCGTGACCAGCACGTCATAACTGTCCCCCGGGCCCGGCGGCGAGAGCGAGGTCACCAGGTCCACCGCCACCGGCGCCGCGGGCTGGAAACCGGGCAGGGCAGGAATCAGCGTGGTCATCGCAAAAGTGGGCAGCGAGGTGCGCACGATGAGGCGGGCGCCGGCCTGGCTTTGCGCCAGCTGGCGGGTGGCCAGCTCTATGGTCGACAGGGCTTCCTGCACCGTGTCGAAGTACAGGCGCCCCGCATCGGTCAGGCGTACCGAAGTGCCGCTGCGCGCGAACAGCGGCTGGCCGAAGTAGCGCTCCAGCGTGGCGACATGGCGGCTGACGCCGCCCTGGCTCATGCCCAGCACGCGGCCGGCGCGGCTGAAATTGAGCTGGCGCGCGGCTTCCACAAACACCCGCACCGCGTTGAGCGGGAGTGCCTGGAGAGGCGAATCATCTGTTTTACTCATCATTGGAGGCCGCTTTTCTCATGGCTTTGAGTGCAATACAGAAGAAATTCAAAGATTATGGCGACTGATTTCTTCATTGCTTGATCATATTTACTCATTATTCGCTGTCAAAGGTTTCCCCTCCATGCCTCTTGTTTTGCACAGCTGCCCCGGCGGCACCCTGCTTCTGCCCGACGCCCTTTTGTGCGACCGCCGCGACGGCGGCCACCTGGTCGTCAATCCGCCGCGGCCGGTCTGGGAGCGCAGCGAACTGGCGCCGCTGGAGCTGGCCCACTGGTCCTGCCTGGTGGCCGCCACGGGCCGCGCCATGCTGGACGTGCTGCCCGCCCTGAACGATGGCTGCCTCAATTACTGGGAGGCGGGCAACTGGGCGCTCAACGACCAGGCCCCGCCCGCCGGGCCCAAGAACGTGCAGGCGAACCGCCGGGTGCACCTGCATGTGCTGGGGCGCAACCGGCAGGCGGCGCATCCCGACTGGCGCTGGGGCGAGTCACCCAAATTCCCGCGCTGGGAGGACATGGCGGCCTGGGCATCGGGGTTCGCGCCGCTCAGCGCGCAGGAATGCGAGGCCGTGGCGGCGCGCGTCAAAACCTTGCTGGACAGCCGTTTTCGCTTGCCCGGAATTGGCACGCCGGCATGAGCGCCCAGACGCTGGCGCTGGTGCTCGCGGGGGCGGTGTGCCACGCGCTCTGGAATATCGTGGCCAAGCGCGCGGCCGGCGGCCTGCTTTTTATCTGGCTGTTCGGTTGCGTCAGCATGGTGGCTGCGGCGCCGGTGGCCCTGTTCGCCTGGCATCAACACCCCCAGGCCTTTGACGGCTGGATGTGGCTGGCGGCGCTGGCCAGCGCGCTGCTGCACCTGGTGTATTCGCTGGTGCTGCAAAAAGGCTACCGCGTGGCCGATTTCGCCGTGGTCTATCCCATGGCCAGGGGCACCGGGCCGCTGCTCGCGGTGCTGGGGGCCGTGGCTTTGCTCGGCGAGCTGCCCAGCGCACTGGGCTGGCTGGGCGTGGCCCTGGTGCTGGCGGGCGTCTTCATGACCTCCGGTGGCGCGGCGGGCATCGCCGGCAGCGGGGATGCGCGGCGGCGGCGCGGGGTGCTCTGGGGCGGGCTGACCGGCCTTTGCATCGCCGGCTATACCGTGGTCGACGGCTGGGCGGTGAAGTCCCTGGGCATGGCGCCGGTGCTGTTTTATGCCGCGGGCCTTGGTTTTCGCACGGTGCTGCTCGCGCCCTGGGTGTTGCCGCGGCGCGGCTTGCTGGCCGCGCAATGGCGGCAGCACCGCACGGCCATCGTGCTGATCGGCCTGCTGTCGCCGCTGGCCTATTGCCTGGTGCTGTTTGCCGTGCAGTCCGCGCCGCTCAGCTACGTGGCCCCGGTGCGCGAGATGTCCATGCTGATAGGCACGCTGGTGGGCGCCCGGCTGCTCAAGGAAGCCCTCAAGCCTTCGCAGGTGCTGGGCGCGGCGCTGATGCTGTTGGGGGTGGCGGGGCTGGCGCTGGCTTGATCTGGCAGGGATCAGGTGGCCGCCGGTAACCGCAGCGACTTGCGCCAGATGCCCAGCAGCGCCAGCGCCGCCAGGCTGAACACGGCGCCCGCGGCAAAGGTGGCCGGCGCGCCCAACTGGTCCCAGAGTACGCCGGCCAGGGTGCTGGCCAGCAGCAGCGCCAGGCCGCTGGCGAGGTTGAAGAAGCCGAAAGCCGTGCCGCGCAGGTCGGCCGGCGCCGTTTCGGCCACCATGGTGGCGAGCAGGCCCTGGGTCATGGCCATGTGCAGGCCCCACAGCGCGATGCCCACGCCCGCGGTGCCCCAGTGGCTGCCGGCGGCCAGCAGCAGGTCGGCCGCCACCAGCACCGCCAGGCCCCAGGCCAGCAAGGCGCTGTGGCTCATGCGGTCGGCCAGCTTGCCGAAAGGGTAGGCGCCCAGGGAATAGACCGCGTTCATGGCCACCAGCACCAGCGGCGTGTAGGCCACCGGCAGGCCGCCCTGCATGGCGCGCAGCAGCAAAAAGGCCTCACTGAACCGCGCCAGCATGAAGACTGCGCCCAGCACCGCCACGCGCCAGTAGGGCGCGCCCAGGCGCTTGAGGTTGGCTCGGCTGATAGGGTTCAGGCGCGGGGCGCCCGCGGGGCGTTCGGGCTCCCGCACGCCGAACAGCAGCAGCGCCACCGCCAGAAAGCCAGGGATGACGGCGACCCAGAACACCGCCCGGAAGTCGTTGGCCCACAGCAGCATCAGGCCCATGGCCAGCAGCGGCCCGACGAAGGCGCCCACGGTGTCCAGCGACTGGCGCAGCCCGAAGGCCGCGCCGCGCATGCCGGGCGGGGCCAGGTCGGCCACCATGGCGTCGCGCGGTGCGCCGCGTATGCCCTTGCCMACGCGGTCCACCAGGCGGGCGCTGAGCACCAGCCCTGTGGTCGCGGCCAGCGCGAACAGCGGTTTGGAGGCCGCGCCCAGGCCGTAACCCAGCAGCGCCAGCGGTTTGCGTTTGCCCCAGTAGTCGCTGAGCACGCCCGAGAACACCTTGACGATGAGCGCCGTCGCTTCGGCCAGGCCCTCGATGAGGCCGACGGCCCACAGGCTGGTGCCCAGCACCGTGACCATGAAGACGGGCAGCAGGCTGTGGATCATCTCGGAGGAGATGTCCATCAGCAGGCTGACAAAGCCCAATGCCCAGATGGCCGCCGGAAGGCGGCGGGGAGGGCTTGCGGGGGGCGGGGCAGGTTGCGGCATGGGTGTCTGGCTTGCCGCGCCGAGGTATTTAGCCGACGGTGACGGCGGCGCCGTCGCCCTTTGCGGCGATCACGCCGATTTCATACACCTGCTCGCCCGCCTCGCGCAGGGTCCTGGCCGTGGCTTGCGCGTTGGCGGCGTCCACCACCACCACCATGCCGATGCCGTTGTTGAAGGTGCGGTTCATCTCGAAGTCGTCAATGCCGGCGGTTTTTTGCAGCCAGGCGAACAGCTCGGTCTGTGGCCAGCTGCCCTTTTTGAGGTGGGCGGCCGTGCCTTCGGGCAGCACGCGGGGGATGTTTTCCAGCAGGCCGCCGCCGGTGATGTGGGCCAGCGCCTTGATCGGGTGGGCGGCCAGGGCGGCCAGCACGTTCTTGACGTAAAGGCGGGTGGGCTCCATCAGGGCCTGCTTGAAGGGCTTGCCGTCCAGTGTGGCGGGCGTATTGCCGGCAGCGCGTTCTATGCATTTGCGCACCAGGCTGAAGCCGTTGGAGTGCACGCCGCTGCTGGCCAGGCCCAGCACCACGTCGCCGGCTTTGACGTCCTTGCCGGTCAGGATTTTGGATTTTTCGACCGCGCCCACGGCAAAGCCGGCCAGGTCGTATTCGCCGGCCGGGTACATGCCGGGCATTTCGGCGGTTTCGCCGCCTATCAATGCGCAGCCGCTGAGTTCGCAGCCTTTGGCGATGCCGCCGACCACGCTGGCTGCCGTGTCAACGTCGAGCTTGCCGCAGGCGAAGTAGTCGAGGAAAAACAGCGGCTCGGCGCCTTGCACCAGCACGTCGTTGACGCTCATGGCCACCAGGTCTATACCCACGGTGTCGTGCATATTCCATTCAAAAGCCAGCTTGAGCTTGGTGCCCACGCCGTCGGTGCCGCTGACCAGCACGGGCTCCTTGTAGCGCTTGGGCACTTCGAACAGCGCGCCGAAGCCGCCTATGCCGGCCAGCACGCCTTCGCGCATGGTTTTTTTGGCCAGGGGCTTGATACGCTCGACCAGCGCGTCGCCCGCGTCGATGTCAACGCCCGCGTCTTTGTAGCTCAGGGGGGAAGGGGAGGAGGTGGTCATGGTGTCGGCTTTGCTACGGGTAGGGGCGGTAGGGACGGTATGGGGCGAATGAGGGGCTGGAAGCCGGGTTTGCGGCGCTGGAGGGGCCTGCAAGCCCGATAGAATTCAGCCTGAGATTCTAAAGGCTACCCATCCGGCCGCTTAGAACAGGTTCTTAGGCCCCTCCCAGGCTTCTTCCGGCCAGCTCAACCCAAGGCTTTATGCAATTCACCACCGCCCAAAAACGCGCCGCCGCCTGGTGCCTGATCGCTGCCCTGGTCGTCCTCGCGCTGTGGCTGCTGGGGCCGGTGCTCACGCCCTTTGTGGTGGCCGCCGTGCTGGCCTATGCGCTGACGCCCCTGGTCAACCGGCTGGACGACATGGGCAAGGGCCGCCTGCCGCGCGTGGTGGCGGTGGTCATCGTCGAATTCCTCTTCATCGTGGTGCTGCTGAGCCTGTTTTTGCTGATCGTGCCCATCATGGCCAAGGAGCTGCCGGTGCTGCGTGAGCAGGTACCGCTGCTGGCGGACAGGCTCAACACCAGCCTGGCGCCCTGGCTGGCGCAGTTCGGCATCCATGTGGCGTTGGACGTGGGCAGCATCAAGGCCTTTGTGCTCAAGTACCTCAATGCCAACTTCGAGGACCTGTTCGGTTCGCTGATGTCCTCGCTCAAGCTGGGCGGCAGCGTGGCGCTGGCCGTGGTCGGCAACGCCGTGCTGATCCCGGTGGCGCTGTTTTACCTGCTGATGGACTGGGACAAGTTTGTCGCCCGTGTGCTCGAACTGGTGCCGCCCCACCTGCGCGGCGGTTTCGACAGTTTCACCGAAGAGGCCGACGCGGTGCTGGGCCAGTACCTGCGCGGCCAGTTGCTGGTCATGCTGATCATGGCGGTGTTTTATGCCGTGGGCTTGGCCCTGTTCGGCCTGGACCTGGCCGTGCCTATCGGCGTCTTCACCGGCCTGGCGATGTTCATCCCCTATCTCGGCTTCGGCCTGGGCCTGTTGCTGGCCGTGCTGGCCGGCCTGCTGGAATTCGCCTCGCTCAAGGCGCTGGTCATGGTGGCCGTGGTCTACGGCGTGGGGCAACTGGTGGAAAGCCTGTATTTCACGCCGCGCCTGGTGGGCGAGCGCATAGGCCTGCACCCGCTGGCGGTGATTTTTGCCCTGCTGGCTTTCGGCCAGGTATTCGGTTTTGTCGGCGTGCTGGTGGCGCTGCCGGCCAGCGCCGTGCTGCTGGTGGGCATACGCCGCCTCAAGAACAGCTACATGGCCAGCCGGCTTTACAAGGCCGGTCCGGGATAAACACATGGCGGGCATGAAACAGATTGCGCTGGACATCGGGCTGGCTTCGGCCCCCTCGTTCGCCAATTTTTTCGGCGGGCCGAACGAGGCCGCGCTCAAGCACCTGGAACTGTGGGCCGGCAACACGCTGCGCTCGCCCGTGCCCACCTACCTCTGGGGTGAGGCCGCCAGCGGCAAGACCCATTTGCTCAAGGCCGTGCGCGAGGCGCTGCGCGAGCAGGGCGCCTCCAGCGGCTGGATGGACGCTTCGCTGCTGGAACCGCCCGAGTTCAACGAATCCTGGTCCGCCGTCATCCTTGACGAATGCCACCTCTACACCGCGGTGCAGCAGCAGGCGGCCTTCAACTGGTTTGTCAATGCGCTCAGCGCGTCCGACGGCCGGCCACGCTGGGTGCTGGCCGCCGGCAATGTGCCGCCCGCCGACCTGGCGCTGCGCGAGGATTTGCGCACCCGCCTGGGCTGGGGCCATGTGTTCGCCCTGCAGGCCCTGACCGAACCCGAGCGGCGCGCCGTGCTGCGGCGCGAGGCCGACGCGCGCGGCGTGTTCCTGAGCGACGACGCCATGGACTTCATGCTGACCCGCTTTTCGCGCGACCTCGGCAGCCTGATGCAGCTGCTGGACCAGCTCGACGGCTACGCCCTGCAAACCAAGCGCGCCATCACCATCCCCCTGATCAAGTCCATGCTGGAGAGTGAATGACGGGCCCGAAAAAGATTGCGCTGTTTGACCTGGATCACACGCTGATTCCTATCGATTCCGACTACGAGTGGGGCGAATTCACGATTGCGCTGGGCTGGTGCGACAGCACCGAGTTCAAGCGGCGCAATGCGGAATTCTTCGAGCACTACCGAGCCGGCACGCTGGACATCCACGACTACGTGCGCTTCGCCACCCAGGCGATCCGCGAGCAGGGCGCCGCCAATTCGGCTGCCGCCCATGCCCGCTTCATGCGTGAGGTCGTGCAAAAAGCCATCACCCCCCAGGCGCTGGCGCTGGTGGACGGGCACCGCGCGGCTGGCGACGAGCTGGTCATCGTCACCGCCACCAATGAATTCGTCACGCGGCCGATTGCCGAGGCCTTCGGCGTCAAGGAATTGATTGCTGTGGAGCTGGAACGCGACGCCCAGGGCTGGCTGACCGGTGAGATCCTGGGCACGCCCTCGGCCCGTGAAGGCAAGGTCACCCGCGTGGAACAATGGCTGGCGGCCCGCAAGCTGGGCTGGGACGACGTGGAAACCACGTTTTACACCGATTCCCTGAACGACCTGGCCCTGATGGAGAAGGCGACCCACCCCGTGGCCACCAACCCCGACGCGCGCCTGCGGGCGCTGGCGGTAGAGCGCGGATGGCGCATACTTGAGCTGTTTACCTAGTTATCCATGATCAAAAAATTTATCGACAAGCTGTTCGGCAAATCGGACAGCGCGGAGCCCGGTGCCAAGCGGGCCAAAAAATCCCCCTTCGGCCAGCGCCAGGATGTAGGCGTCAAGGAACACGGCATCGACGTCAAGCTGGTGGACGACCGCGCCATGGACGTGGTGCACACCCTCAAGGATGCCGGCTATGAGGCCTACATCGTCGGCGGTGCGGTGCGCGACCTGCTGGTGGGCCTGCGCCCCAAGGACTTCGACGTCGCCACCGACGCCACGCCCGAGCAGGTCAAGTCGCTGTTTCGCCGCGCTTTCATCATAGGCCGGCGCTTTCGCATCGTGCACGTCATCTACGGCCGCGGGCGCGAGCATGAAGTCATTGAGGTCTCGACCTTCCGAGCCCACCTGGACAGCAGCCTGGCCGAGCAGGTCGGCGGCAACGAGCGCACCAGCAAGAGCGAGCTCGCCGGCATGAAGCATGCGGTCGATGCCTCCGGCCGGGTGCTGCGCGACAACGTCTGGGGCCCTATCGAGCAGGACGCCGCGCGCCGCGACTTCACCATCAACGCGATGTACTACGACCCTGAAACCCAGGTGGTGGTCGACTACCACAACGGCATCAAGGACGCGAAGAAAAAAATCATCCGCATGATAGGCAACCCGGCCGTGCGCTACCGGGAAGATCCGGTGCGCATCATCCGCGCCGTGCGTTTTGCGGCAAAACTCAGCGCCCTGGGCTTCAAGTTTGAAGACAAGACCGTGGCCCCGCTGCGTGAGATGAAGGGTCTGCTGGCCGACGTGCCGCAATCACGCCTTTTTGACGAAATGCTCAAGCTGCTGCAGACCGGCCATGCGCTGGCCAGCATTGCCCAGCTCAAGTTCCTGGGCCTGGGCACCGGCATCTACCCGCTCCTCGACGTGGTGGTCCAGAACGCCGATGAACCCTTCCTCAAGCTGGCCCTGCAGGACACCGACCGCCGCGTCGGCGAAGGCAAGCCGGTGGCGCCCAGCTTTTTGCTGTCCTGTGTGTTGTGGTCCGACGTGCGCGAGGGCTGGGAGCAGCGCAAAAAGCGCGGCGAGCACCTCATGCCCGCGCTGCAGGACGCCATCGACGACGCCTTCAACGCCAAGATCGGCGACGTCTCGGGCCGCGGCAAGCTGGGCACCGACATGCGCGAAATCTGGACCATGCAGCCTCGCTTTGAAAAGCGCACGGGCAGCGCCCCCTATTCGCTGCTGGACCAGCCGCGTTTCCGTGCCGGCTTCGACTTCCTGCGCCTGCGCGCACAGACCGGCGAGATCGATATGGAGCTGGCCGAGTGGTGGGAAAAATTCAGCACCGCCTATGACGACGAACGCCACGCCATGATCGAGGAAGCGCGCCGCGAGCTGCAGAGCAAGCCGCAGGCGCCGCGGGTGCGCGTGAAACGCCCCGATGCTCCAGCCCCTCTCACCCCCCGCAACCCGGAAGACCGCGATCCGGATGACCAAGGCGCGGATGATGAGCGCACGGGCACAGACGTGCAGGGCGATATGCCTCCCGCCAAAAAGCGCCGCCGCCGCCGCAAGCCCCGCTCGGGCGGGGCCGGAGCAGCGGCCGCCGATGGCGCTCCCGGCGGCGACGCACAGTCCTGAGCCATGGCGACCGTCAGCGCCTATATTGCGCTGGGTGCCAATCTGGGGGATGCGGCGGCGGCCCTGCGGCAGGCTGTTCAGGCGATAGGCCGGTTGCCGCTCACGCAGGTTCGCCTATCGTCCAGTCTTTATAAAACAGCGCCGTTGGATACCGATTCGGGCAGCGCCGTGGCCGCGCCGGGCGACGACTACCTCAATGCCGTGGTGGAAGTCGAAACCGGCCTCACGGCTCCCGCTTTGCTGGACCACCTGCATGGGATCGAGCAGCAGGCCGGCCGTGAAAGGCCATATCGCAATGCGCCGCGTACGCTGGACCTGGATTTGCTGCTTTACGGCAACGGCCGTATTGATTCTGTCCGCTTGATCGTGCCGCATCCACGTATGTGGCAGCGCGCCTTTGTGCTGTTACCGTTGGCAGAGATTGCGCCGGGGCTGGTCAGTAGCTTGCGGCTATCGGCCGTTGGACATCAGCGGATCGAGAGGCTTTCAGAGCCATTTTTACGTTAGGCTTCACTTATGCGCGCACTTATGTCGTTGTTTGTCGCCCTCATGTTGAGCAGTCAAGGTATCGCCCAAACGCAACCACCGCCTATCGTCTTTATGGATGAAACAGTCATGTCGGAGGTGCGCGCACTCGAAGTAGCCGAAGTCACGCGTCAGAAATTTTGGGGAAGAGTGCCTGGCTTTGACGGCAAGCCTATTGAGCCATCGTCAGAGCAAGAGAGGAATTCGATCCCCTTGCCGAAGTGGGACCTCTTGTACATTGCCGCGAGTGCCAGCTATGCCGGGGATGCGGCACGCTGCAAGGTAAGCACGGCAGGAGCTCACCTGTTCCGGCTCCAGAATCAATTCCGGCCGAAGTATGTGGATGAGAAGCGGACTCAGTTTGCCTTCGCCTACAGTATTCTGATTTACCAGGATGTAATCGCGCGGATGAAGGACGCTAAGTGCTCTCCCGAAAGGGCTGAGGCCCTTCGAGTGGGAATTGATTTCACAGCGAGGTGACGATGCCCAGCATGGCATTCGAGCAGAGCAGATCGCCTTCAATGTCCGCTCAACTTCAGGTTAGGCGGCAAGAATATGACGCCCCGGCAAATCATCTATCGTGCACCTCGGAGGTGCCCTTGGGGTCATGAAAGAAGAGGAGGCATCTTGTAGGGACAAGCTTGATCGTATTGCGTGGCGCCCGAACAAGGTTAAAAAAGCCTGCAGTCGCGAAAATTCTGGGCGCAAAGCCTTCGATATGTCGGCCCATCCATCATGGCCTTTTCAATGCTGATCCGGTTCACCACGCTTGCTCGAGATATCGACTCCGGCCACACCTCTGGCATCCTGGTGGCTGCGCACACGTTGAGAGATGAAGGCGACATTTCGATAGAAGAGCACGCGGAGCTGCGACAGGCGCTGGCTTGGTTCACCGAGAATCTCCCTGTTCCGAGTGTCCTGGTAGATGTCGAGCACCGAAGAGCAATATCCTGGTTTAGGCCAACCGCACGCCAAGCGATTCAAAAGATGTGGGGGCTCAAGCTCCTTTTAGAGAGCCATGGATACCATGTGAATGTCTTGCAAACGCGAGACCCGGGCGTGGTGGTGTACGAAGACGAATGGCAGGTTGTAGCCAAGCCTCCCAAAGGAGTGTCGCTTTGAAGCACCTTGTCAGCTCACCGTCATGCGCCCGATCACGTCACGCCTTCCTGAGGCTTCTCAACCCTAAGGCGCCAGCCGCTCCCGCAACCACCCCCCATCACTTTGCAAGGTATACCGCAGCCGGTCATGCAAGCGGCTTTTGCGCCCCTGCCAGAACTGCCAGTTGTCGGGCTTGAGGCAGTAGCCGCCCCAATGCGGCGGGCGCGGGGGCTGCAGCAAAAATTTCGCGCCGTACTTGGCTGCGTTGGCCACCAGCACGCCGCGACCGGCAATCACTTCGCTTTGCGGGCTGGCCCAGGCGCCTATGCGCGAGTCCAGCGGCCGGGTGTTGAAGTAGGCGTCGCTTTCCTCGGCGGAGACTTTTTCGACCACGCCTTCGATGCGCACCACACGCTCGAGCTCCACCCAGTGGAACTGCAACGCGGCGTAAGGGTTGCCGGCCAGTTCCTGGCCCTTGCGGCTGTCGTAGTTGGTGAACCAGGTGATGCCGCGCTCGTCATAGCCCTTGATCAGCACGATGCGGGTGGAGGGACGCAGGTTGCTGGCCACGGTGGCCAGCGTCATGGCATTGGGCTCGGGTACCTCGGCGGCGATGGCTTCCTGCAGCCATTGCTCGAACTGTTTGAGCGGGTCCGCCTGCGAGGCGTCTTCGTTGAGTTCGGCGCGTTCATAGCTTTTGCGCAGGTCGGCGATGGAGGAGGTGGGCTGGCTCATGCCCTTGATTGTGCCCGCTGGCGCCATGTCCCTGCCTGCCGCCGGCCCTTGCCGGGCGTGTTTCCATGGACGCGCTTGCTGCCGAATTAATATTCGCTTATATTTCCAGCTTCCCCATGAAGCCCAAAGACGACGAAAAGCAGCGCGCGATCGCCGAGGCCACCTTCAACCTGGTGGCCCAGACCGGCTTGAGCGGCCTGACCATGGCCGACATCGCACGCACGGCGGGCATCGCCACCAGCACGCTGTACGTCTACTACCCGTCCAAGGACGAGCTGATCAGCCAGCTCTATGAAGAGGCCAAGACCGCGACCATGCTCCGCCTGATGGACGGCGTGGTCCCCGGTACCCCCTTGCGCAGCCGGGTGCGCCGCATCTGGGGCAACCTGCTGCGGCACCGGCTGGAGCGCTATGCCGAGGTGGTGTTCCAGGAGCAGTACTACAACTCCCCCTGGTTCACGCAGGGCAACCGCGAACTGTCGACCCGCCTGGCGGCGAGCTTTCTGGCGCTGATGGAAGAGGGCCAGCAGCAGGAAATTTTTAAACCCGTACCGCTGCCGCTGCTGACGGCCAGCGTGGTGGGTTCGGTGCGGGAAACCGCCAACCTGATACGCACCCAGGTGCTGCCCGACGATGAGGCCGTGCACCAGGCGGCCTTCAGCCTGTGCTGGGACGCCATCAAGGCCTGATCGCCTGAATCGCCCCCGAAAAGGCAATACCCCCTGATATCAGTAGGCCAAGTTATTTTGATAAAAACCCTTCTTTAAGCGAATATATATTCGACAAGTAGTTTTCTCATTTCTCCGCTGACTGCTTTCCTGCTTCTCTTCCCCGCTTTTTGCTCACTAACAACAACCTCAAGGAGTTCCACGATGCCCACCCTCAACATCAACGGCAAGGACCTCGCCGTCAACGCCGACGAGTCCACGCCCATACTCTGGGCCCTGCGCGACACGCTGGGCATGACCGGCACCAAGTTCGGCTGCGGCGCGGCGCTGTGCGGCGCCTGCACCGTGCACCTCAACGGCGCGCCCATACGCTCGTGCATCACGCCGATTTCGGCCGCCGCCGGCCAGAAAATCACCACCATTGAAGCCGTGGCCAGCGACCGCGTCGGCAAGGCGGTGCAGGACGCCTGGGTCAAACACGACGTGGCGCAGTGCGGCTATTGCCAGAGCGGCCAGGTGATGAGCGCCACCGCCTTGCTCAAGGCCAACGCCAAACCCAGCGACGCCGACATCGACGGCGCCATGGCCGGCAACATCTGCCGCTGCGGCACCTATGTGCGCATACGCGCCGCCATCAAAGACGCAGCCCAAACCCTGGCTTGAAGGAGAACACCATGTATTCGAATTCCACAGACCCCCTCAACTTCGCCAGCCAGCTCCCCAAAGGCCTGCAGGCCCTGATGCACAAGGCGCAGGACGCCGCGCAAAGCATTGCCGATGCCGCCCTGCAGCGCCGCAGCTTCCTCAAGGTCACCACCGCCGGCGGCTTTGCGTTGGGGGCCTTCCCGCTGCTCTCGCAGGCGCAAACCATGGCGACGGCCGGCGCGCCCGCCGCGTCCAGCCTCAAGCCAACCCAGCAGCCCTCGGCCTTTGTGCGCATCGACAAGGACGGCACGGTGACCGTCACCATCAACCGGCTCGACTTCGGCCAGGGCGTGCAGACCGGCCTGCCCATGATCCTGGCCGAGGAGTTGGACGCCGACTGGGCCCTGGTCAAAAGCCAGCACGGCAATGCCGACCCGGCCTATGTGGACCCGGCTTTCGGCATGCACCTCACGGGCGGTTCGGGCTCGATCAAGAACTCCTACACGCAGTACCGCGAACTCGGCGCGCGCACCCGTGCCATGCTGGTGTCGGCCGCCGCCGCGCAATGGGGCGTGGACGCCGGCAGCCTGCGCACCCAGCAGGGCGTGGTGATAGGCCCCGGCGGCAAGCGCCTGGGCTATGGCGAACTCGCCGAAGCCGCGATGAAGCAGCCGGTGCCCGAGGCGGTCACGCTGAAAGACCCGAAACAGTTCCGCATCATCGGCAAGCCCACGGGCCGGCTCGATGCGCGCGCCAAATCCAGCGGCGGCCAGAGCTACGGCATCGACGTGCGCCTGCCCGGCATGCTGACGGCGGTGGTGGCCCATCCGCCGGTGTTTGCCGGTAAGGTCAAAACATTGGACGACACCGCGGCCAAGGCCGTTCCCGGCGTGAAGGCCGTGCTGCGCGTGCCACTGGACCGGGGCGGCGAAGGCGTTGCGGTGGTGGCTGAGGGCTACTGGGCCGCCAAGCAGGGCCGCGATGCGCTCAAGGTCGAGTGGGACAGCAGCGGCGTCGAGAAAGTCGACAGCGCCCAGCAGCTCGCGAGCTACCGCGCGCTGGCGCAGAAAACCGGTGCCCTCAAGTACAACGGCGACATCAGCAAGCTGGCAACGGCACCCAAAAAGATCAGCGCCGAGTTTGCCTTCCCCTACCTGGCCCATGCGCCCATGGAACCCCTCAATTGCACGGTGCAACTGAGCGGCCAGGGCGCGGACGCCAAGGCCGAGCTCTGGCTGGGCACGCAGATGCCGGGCCTGGACACCTTGGCGGCTTCCAAGGCCCTCGGCGTGGCGCCACAAAACGTCAAGATGAATGTGCAGATGGCCGGCGGCGGTTTCGGCCGCCGCGCGATTCCGACCAGCGACTACGTGGTCGAAGCCTGCAACGTCGCAAAAGCTGCGCGCAGCGCCGGCCTGACGGCTGCGGTGCGCACGCTGTGGAGCCGCGAGGACGACATCAAGGGCGGCTACTACCGTCCCATGCATGTGCACCGCGCCGAGATCGGCTTTGACGAGAAGGGCGAAATCCTGGGCTGGGACCACGTCATCGTCGGCCAGTCCATTCTCGCCGGCTCGCCGTTTGAAGCCTTCATGGTCAAGGACGGCGTGGACGGCACCATGGTCGAAGGCATGAAAGAGCCTTACGACATCCCGATGCGCCTGTCGGTGCACCACCCCAAGCTCAATGTGCCGGTGCTGTGGTGGCGCAGCGTGGGCTCCACGCACACCGCCTACGTGATGGAAACCTTGGTCGACGAGGTCGCGCGCGGCAGCGGTCAGGACCCTGTGGCCTACCGCCTCAAGCAGTTCGGCGGCAAGCACCCGCGCCACGCGGCCGCGCTGCAGCTGGCGGTCGACAAGTCCGGCTACGGCAAACGCACGCTGCCTGCGGGCCGCGCCTGGGGCGTGGCGGTGCATGAATCCTTCAATACCGTGGTGGCCTATGTGGTTGAAGCCTCGGTCAAGGACAACACGCCGGTGCTGCATGCCATCACCGCGGGTGTGCATTGCAACCTGGCGATCAACCCGACCAGCGTCGAAGCGCAGATCCAGGGCGCGGCGCTCATGGGCCTGTCCATGTGCCTGCCGGGCGCCGCCATCACGCTGAAAGACGGCGTGGTGGAGCAAAGCAACTTCGGCGACTTCCCGGTGCCGCGCATCACCGACATGCCCACGGTGGCGGTGTTCATCGTGCCCAGCGCCGATGCGCCCACCGGCCTGGGCGAGCCCGGCCTGCCGCCGCTGGCACCGGCTTTTGCCAATGCCATCGCCAAGCTCACAGGCAAGCCGGCGCCGCGCGAGCTGCCCTTCAAGCTGGCGTGATGGAAAAGGGCGTGCCCACGGTGCTGGTGCTGGCTTCGGGCCGGGGCGAGCGCTTTGCTGCCTCCGGCGGCAGCACGCACAAGCTGCAGGCCTTGCTGGCCGGCAAGCCGGTGCTGGCGCGCACGCTCGAGGCCGTGGCCGCCAGCGGCCTGCCCTGGCACCTTGAAGACGCGGGTCACCCCGGCATGGGCGACAGCATCGCGGCCGCTGTGCGCGCCACGCCCCAAGCCTCGGGCTGGCTGGTCTTGCCGGGTGATTTGCCGCTGGTGCAGGCCGCCACGCTGCTGGCGGTTGCCGATGCGCTGGCGCGGCATGCGGTGGTGGTGCCCCTGTACCAGGGCGCGCGTGGCCATCCGGTCGGGTTTTCGGCCGCCTGCCGCGATGCCTTGCTGGCGTTGACGGGGAGCCGGGGTGCGTCCCCGGTGGTCCAGGCACAGGCCGCACTGAATGCCGTCGGCTTTATCGACGTGGCCGATGAGGGGACGGTTATCGACATCGACACGCTGCAGGACTTGCAGCGCGCCGAAGCCTTGCTGGCTCAGCGCTTTTAGCTCAGCGCAATGACGGCGCAGGCCAGCCTGGGGCCGGAGTTGCCGGTGGGCTGGGTCTTGAAGTCGTCCGGGTCGCGGTGCACGATCAGGCCCTTGCCCACGATGTTGTTCATGCCGCTGCCGATGGCAATGGTCTTCGATTCAAAACTGAACTTTGCGACGCCACTGGCATCGGCCTTGAGGCTGGGCAGGTCGCCGGCATGGTGGGCCATGTCCGAGTGGCTGCCGTGCGGCTGGCCGCTTGGGTTGAAATGGCCGCCAGCGCTCATGCCGTCGCCGCTGGAGCAATCGCCTTTTTCATGCACGTGAAAGCCGTGCTCGGCATTGGGCTTGAGGCCGCGGATCTCGCCCGAGACCAGCACCTTGTCGCCGCTTTGTGTGAAGTTGACCGTGCCGGTGGCGTTGTTGCCGGTGGTGCTTTGCAGCTGGGCCACGGCGCGCGGGCCGCTCATGGTCGATGCGCAGGCGCTGAGCACAAGGGCGGCGGCAAGCGGTGCCAGACGGTAGTTCATGGTGTGGTCTCCTCAAGCGTTGGTCGGTAATGAAAGAGGCCAACTGTAGGCCGCATGGCCCGCGCTGGCAAGGACGAAACCGTTCCTAGCCGTTAACCAGCGCCAGCAGCTTGCCCAGCGCATGGTCGTGAATACCCAGGGTTTTCAGCTTGTCATACGTCAGTTGCGCGTATTCGCGCGTGGTGCCGTAGCGTCCGCAGGAATCCGAAAAAATCCGCCGGTACACGTCTTCGCTGAGCACGCCGGTGTGGCTGGGGCTGCGTTTGGACAGCGTGAAGGCCAGGGCGCGCACATCGCCTTGCGCGGTCTGGCATTGCAACCATTTGGGGTCGTACACGCCGTTGGGCATCTCGCGCTTCCACAGGGCGGGCAAGGCGCCTTCCACCTGCGCCCGCGGGATGCGAAATGCCATGCCCTTGCAGCTGCCGCCGTGCAGCAGGCCGAAGACCAGGCCCGGGCATTCCGGCGTGCCGCGGTTCACGCGGCTCCACATCTTGAGCGCGCGGTGGTAGCCGTGGATGGTGGCGAAGCGCTCTTCCGCATGCTCAAACTCCGGCCGCCAGATCAGGGAGGCGTAAGCGAATATCCACAGATCACTCTTGCCGCCCCATTCGCGCATGACGGTCTCCAGCATGTGATCCGGGTTGCGTGAAACGGAAATGGCGCTTGGGGCCGCTTGCTTGGCTGAATTTTCCACAGCCGCACTTTACAATGGGCCGAATTTTTGTGACGGCTTATGTGACGGGAGTGGGCAATGTTTTCTCAGGACGATGAAGGCCAGCAGGGCCTGGTGTTGGCGCTCGTTCTGGGCCTGATTGTTTTTGTCACCACCTTGGTCATAGGCATCAGCCTGTATCGGCTGCATCGCGGCGAGCCCGCCGGACCGCCCGCAGTTCCCGCCCTTGCGGCCGCCGCGCAAGCCCCGGTACCGGTCGCTTCCGCACCGCCGCCAGCCGCAATCCTTCCCGATGTCAGCCAGGCGATACAGGCCTCCCAGGTTTCGCAAGCCGCGGCCGATGCCGCCAGCGTGAAGGTCGAGCAAGGCGTGGTGCGCTTTTATTTCGCTTCCGGCCAGGCCGAACTGGCCGCCGGCGCGGTGGATGCCATGACCGACCTGGTCAAGGCGGCCAAGGGCGGCCGCACGCTGGTCATTTCGGGCTTTCATGACGCCACGGGCGACGCCGTCAAAAACGCGGCCCTGGCCAGGCAGCGTGCCATGGCCGTGCGTGACGCGCTCAAGGCCGCGGGCGTTCCCGAGCGGCAGATCGAGCTCAAGAAACCCGAACAGCTGGCCGGCGGCAACGACGCCGAGGCGCGCCGCGTCGAGATCTCGCTGCAATAAGCTGCCGGGTGCCGTTCGGCGTAGCGGACCGCTGACAAGCGCAAAGGCGCAGGGCTGACGCCCGGCGCACCGCCTCGCGGGCAGAGTGTTTGGTAACCGTACCGTAACCACACTGGCGTGAAATGGCCGGTAACCCGTTACCATAGAGTCAGTAATAAAGTTACGGCGACCCGGTGCCCCGCCACCCAAACTTCATAAAGCCCCACCATGGCCCTTCATTCCAAAGTCTCAGACATCACCGCGCGTATCGCCGCGCGCAGCCGTCCCACGCGCGAGGCCTACCTCGCGCAATTGCATGCGGCTTCCACGCGCGACCCCGGCATGGACCGCATGGGTTGTGCCAACGTGGCGCATGCCTTCGCAGGCATGCCACTGGACGACCGCTTCAAGGTGGTGACGCAGCGCGCGCCCAACATCGGCATCGTCACTGCCTACAACGACATGCTGTCGGCGCACACGCCTTTGCAGGCCTATCCGGCTTTCATCAAGGACGAAGCCCGCAAGCTGGGCGCCACGGCCCAGGTGGCCGGCGGCGTGCCCGCCATGTGCGACGGCGTGACCCAGGGCACCAGCGGCATGGAACTCAGCCTGTTCAGCCGCGACGTGATCGCCATGGGGACGGCGATAGCGCTCTCGCACGACATGTTCGACGCGGCGCTGATGCTGGGCGTGTGCGACAAGATCGTGCCGGGCCTGCTGATAGGCGCGCTGCAGTTCGGCCACCTGCCCACGGTCTTTGTGCCGGCCGGGCCCATGACCTCCGGCATCCCCAACAAGGAAAAAGCCCATGTGCGTGAGCAGGCCGCGCAAGGCCTGGTTGGCCGTGATGCCTTGCTGGATTCCGAGTTCAAGTCCTACCACAGCCCCGGCACCTGCACCTTCTACGGCACGGCCAACAGCAACCAGCTGCTGCTCGAAGCCATGGGCCTGCATGTGCCCGGCACCGCCTTTGTGAATCCGGGCAACGCCCTGCGCGAGGAACTCACGCGCGAGGCGGCGCGCACCGTGCTGGGCATCGTCAAGGCCAAGCGTTTCGCGCCCATAGGGCTCATCGTCGATGAGAAAGCCATCGTTAATGCCATGGTCGCGCTGCTGGCCACGGGCGGCTCCACCAACCACCTGATCCATTGGGTGGCGGTGGCGCATTCGGCCGGCATCGTGATCGACTGGAATGATTTTTCCGACCTCTCCGACGTGGTGCCCACGCTGGCCCATGTCTATCCCAACGGCAGCGCCGACGTGAACCAGTTCCAGGCCGCGGGCGGCCCCGGTTTCATCATTCGTGAGTTGCTGGACGCGGGCTTGATGCATGAAGACGTGCTTACGGTGCGCGCGGGCGGTATCCGCGAATACACGCGCGAGCCGGCGCTGGCCGGCGTGGCCCTGGCCTGGCATGAGGTGGGGGCCTCCAAGGACGAGGCCATCGTGCGATCTCCCGCCAAACCCTTTAGCGCCACCGGCGGCCTCAAGCTGCTGCGGGGCAACCTGGGCCGCAGCGTGATCAAGGTCTCGGCCGTGCCCGACGACCGCCATGTGATCGAGGCTCCCGCCCGGGTGTTTGATTCGCAGGAAGCCCTGCACCTGGCCTTCAACGCCGGAGAACTCAACCGCGACGTGGTCTGCGTGGTGCGCTGGCAGGGCCCGCAGGCCAACGGCATGCCCGAACTGCACAAGCTCACGCCGCCGCTGGCTGTGCTGCAGGGCAAGGGCTTCAAGGTCGCGCTGGTCACTGACGGCCGCATGAGCGGCGCCTCCGGCAAGGTGCCGGCCGCCATCCACGTGTCGCCCGAAGCGGCCGCCGGCGGCCCGCTGGCCAAGGTGCGCGACGGCGACCTGGTCCGTGTCGATGCCGTCGCCGGCGAACTCAAGGTCTTGGTGGCAGAGGCGGAATGGGCCGCCAGGCCCGTGGAAACCATGCCCGCCGAATTGCGCGCAGGCAATGCCGTCGGCATGGGCCGTGAATTGTTTACCGGCATGCGCCGCCACGCGCTGACGGCTGAAGAAGGAGCTTTATCGTGGATGTGAACATCAAGCCCGGCGGCAAGCTGACCGCCCTGCAGGTGATGCAGGATGCACCGGTGATACCCGTCATCGTGCTGACCGACGTGAAGCAGGCGGTGCTGCTGGCGCGCGCGCTGGTGGCCGGCGGCATACGCATGCTGGAAGTCACGCTGCGCACGCCGCAGGCCCTGGCCTGCATCGAAGCCATCGCGCGCGACGTGCCCGAGGCCGTCACCGGCGCCGGCACGGTGCGCAGCGCCGCCGACGCCCAGGCCTGCGCCATGGCCGGCGCGCGTTTTGCCGTGAGCCCGGGCTACACACACGCCGTGGGCCAGGCCTGCCGGGATGCCGGCCTGCCCCTGCTGCCCGGCGTGGCCACCGGCAGTGAAATCATGATGGCCCAGGAAGACGGCCTGACCGAACTGAAGTTTTTCCCGGCCATGCAGGCGGGCGGCCCGGCCATGCTCAAGGCCTGGAGCGGCCCCTTCGGCGACGTGCGCTTTTGCCCCACGGGCGGCGTCTCCACGGCCAATGCCGCGGAATTTTTAAGCCTGCCCAATGTGGTCTGCGTGGGCGGCTCCTGGCTCACGCCGGCCGACGTGCTGGCGCGCGGCGACTGGGCGCAGGTGACGGCGCTGGCGCAGCAGGCTTCGCAGTTGCAGCGCCACGCCGGCTGAGCGGCTGCGGCTTCGCGGCGGTCGGCGGCTGGCTGCCGATGAAAAGGAGGTATGCGGCAGGAATTGGTTAGTATCCGTCGACTACCAAGGACCTCCGCATGTTTGCTTCCGCTGTGCGCCATGGCGCCGTGTTTGTGTGTCTGGCCCTTGCCGCCGTGGCGGCTTCAGCCCAGCCGGAGGGCGCGCCTTCCGTGGAGAGCTTCAGCCCGCAAGGCGAAATACGCGCCCCGCAGCAGATAGCGGTGCGCTTTAGCCATGACATGGCGAAGCTGGGCGAGGCCGATGCGAGCCCGCCCCTCGTCCTGAGCTGTGTAGGCACGGCGCTGCCTGCCCTCACCACGCGCTGGGTGGATACACGTCGCTGGGTGGCCGAGTTCAAGACGGCACTGCCCGCCGGGGTGCGCTGCCAGGCGCAATTGCGCGAAGGCCTGCAATCGCTTGCCGGTACCGCGCTCCGCGAGCCGCGGCAAGCCTGGAACTTCACCACGGGCGGGCCCAAGGTGGACTGGTCTGAACCAGCCGAGGGCGCCCGCATCAAGGAGGACCAGGTTTTCCTGCTGCATGCCAGCGCCGCGACAAGCCGCGATGCTTTGGCGCAGGGCCTGCGCTGCGTCGTCGGTACTGCGCAGCATCCCATCAAAGTGCTTCCGGTCGAACGAGCACGCGAGGAATACCAGTCGGCCGCCCAGCGGCGGCGCTACCAGGTCCCGCGTTTTTCGGAAACAGACACTTTTGCGGTCAGCTGCGCGCAGCCGCTACCAAACGGCGCATCGGTGAGGCTGTTGTGGGGCAAGGAGATTGCCTCGCAGCAGGGTGTGAGCAGCCGCGACGATCAATCGCTGAGCAACTACACCGTGCGCCCGCTGTTCCGTGCGGATTTGCGCTGCGTGCAGCTCGATGCGACGGAAGGTTGCGACCCGCGGCAGCCCATCCGGGTCGAGTTCACCGAGGATGTGGCGCTGGCCTCACTGAACCAGGTCGTGGTCCGGGACGCCGCTGGTGCGGCACTCCCCGTCAAGGTGGAGCGCAGCTGGATCAGCCAGGACCAGGGCCGTTCGGTGGCCACCGAACGCTCGCCCTCCATCCCGGTGCCGGCGGAAAACTCGGTGCTTGTGGTGACCCTGCCCGAGGGTTTGACCGATGTCGACGGCCGAAGCCTGTCGAACCGGGATGCGTTTCCCCGGCGCGTGAAGATGTCCACGCTGCCGCCTTATGTGGGTTTTGCGCAAGGCAGCGGCGTGCTGCCCTTCGAGGCCGGCAAACCCGCGCTATGGCCGCTGGCGGTGCGTCGCACCGAGAAAGCCGTGCCGGTGAAGCTGATGCGCATTGGCGGCGAGAGCCTGGACCGCAAAGCGGCGGGTGATGCGCTGGCGCTGCGCGCGGCAAGCTCGGCAAGTGCCCTGGCCTTGTGGCGCAGCATGCAGGACTGGCCGCAGACCTATGGGACACCGCCGCGGCCCTATCCGGTCAGTGCGCAGCAGCACAGGGACTGGGCGGCCACCAGCCTGCGGAACGTGCCCACGCAGGGCGCAGCGATGGAATTCGTGCCGCTCACCCTGACCGAACCCGGCTTGTACCTGGCGGAGGCCCACAGCAGCGCGTTTGCCGATCAGATGGCCGGCGCGGCGGACGCGCCCGGCGTGGAGCAGCGCCGGCCCCAGCAGCGCGCGGCCCTGATCGTGGTGACCAACCTCAACATCAGCACGCGCATAGGCCACGGCGGCCAGTCCCTGGTCTGGGTCACTGCGCTGGACAGCGGCCTGCCGGTGGCCGGCGTGTCGGTCGACGTGATGAGTTGCAAGGGCCGGGCGCTGGCCCAGGGAGACACCGATACGAACGGCCTGCTCAAGATCAGCGAGCCGCTTACCGAGCTACCACCGGCCGATACCTGCGCGGATCGCTACGGCTACGGCCGGGACCGGGTCCTGGTGGTCGCGCGCAAGGGCAAGGACCTTGCCTTGCTGGTCGACGACAGCGGCAGCTATCGCTACAGCTATGGCAGCCTGTCGAGTGTCGGCCACACCATCCTGGACCGCATGCTCTTCAAGGCGGGCGATACGGTCCATATGCAGCACCTGGTGCGAAAGCGGCTTGCCGGCGGCTTCGAGAACTTCCCGGCCGGTACGGGCAAGGTCGAACTGCATTTTGAGCGCGACCTGGTGGCTTCCCTGCCGCTGGCCTGGGATGCGGCGGGCCAGGCGCTCAGCCAATGGACCGTGCCGGCCAATGCCAGGCTGGGAATCTACAGGGCCATTGTGACGGGCCCGGATGGCTCCACCCACAGCACGCATTTTTCGGTGGAAGAATTTCGCGCACCGGTGTTCGAAGCCGGGCTCAAGGGGAGGGCCGTCTGGCACGCCGGAAAACAAAGCCTGCCGGCGAAGCTGAATCTTGCCTTCATGGCCGGCGGCGCGGCGGCGCAGCACAAGGTCGAGCTTCAGGGCCGCTATATGTTGTATGCGCCGCCACCGGTGCCGGACTATAGTTTTGCCGACGTGCTGTTGCCGAAGGCGTGGGAACCGCCTTTCAAGTCCATCCCGTCACGGCTCGATGCCAAGGGTGCAAGGCTGCTGCTTGTCGAGCCGCCGGTGTTCGATCGTCCCGCCACGCTGTTTGCCGAGATGAAGTTCGCCGACCCCAACGGCGAGGTCCAGACCATCGCGCAAAGCTTTGTTCTCTGGCATTCGGACACGCGGCTCGGTGTACGCGTCATGCCCCGTCTCGATGTGGAAAAAGGGACGGCCGTCCCGCTTGTGCGCGGCCTGGTTCTGGACGCCGATGACAAGCCGCTGGGCGGGCGCAAGCTCGCCGTGTCCGTGCAGCAGGCCCGGCAGATCTATGAGGGCGGCTCCAGGATTGAGCTGGCCGGCAACGAGCAGGCGGTCTGCGCGGCGCAGACGGACATCAAGGGCCAGATCGAGTGCGATGCTGTCGCGATGCCGCCTTTGCCTGAGCCGCGCGAACGCGCAAGTTCAGGCTGGCTGTTTCGCATCCAGGGTAGCGACAGCGCCGGCAAGGCGATCACCAGCAGCGTGTTCGTGAGCCAGTACGAATTGCATCCGCGCAACGAGCAGTTGCTGGCGCTGGCCGGTGCGCAGCCGGTGGATGCGGCGCAGCCCGCGCAGATATCGGTGCGCGCGCCCTTTCTGCCGGCGACGCTGCTGCTGACCGTCGAGCGCGAAAGCGTGCTCGACACGGCCGTGTACACGCTGACGCAGCCCGTCACTACGCTGCCGATCTCCCTGCGACCTGAGCAGGCCCCGAATGTGCAGGTCCACGCGCGCTTCATGCGTGGCCTGCCCGATCCGGTGGAGGGCAAGGCGCAGCCGCTTGCAAACAACGCGGCATTGGACATCCGTATTCAACCCACGGTGTTCGCGCTGGACGTCAAGGTCGAACCCGGGAAGGCTGTGCTGCCACCGCGCACGGCCGTGACCGTGAAGGTCAGCGCCGTTCAACGCAAGGACCAAAGCCCGGCGGCGGGCGCGAAGCTCACCCTGGTGGCTGTCGACGAAGCCCTGCTGGCGCTGGTCCCCAACCCCAGCTGGAATCTGCTGGGCGCCATGATGTACCAGCGCGGCATTCAGGTCCATGGTTCGGGCCTTGAAACCCAGCTGGCGCGCTCACTGAGCTTTGGTGCACAGCCCGGCTTCTGGCCCAATGACGACCGGGGACGTTCTGTGATTCCCGCGCCGGTTCCCGCTCCCGCCGCCATGATGAGAGGCTCCGATGAGGGCGGTGAAGGCGTCAAGGCGCGCAGCCAGTTCAGCACGCTGGCGTTCTGGAGCACCGAGCTGGTGCTGGACGCGCAAGGCCAGGCGCTGGTGACCGTGCCTTTTAACGACAGCCTGACACGTTGGCGCATCGTCGCCGTGGTGCAGCAGGGCGCGCAGCAGTTCGGCACCGGGGAAGCCGGCGTGCAAACCACGCAGCCGGTGCAGATTTTTTCGGGGCTGCCGCCAGTGGTGCGCAGCGGCGACCGTCTGGTCCAGCAGGTGACTGTTCGCAATGGTGGGCCTGCGGTGGTGTCTCTGCAACTCAAGGCCCGGGTCGCGCTGAAGAGCGGCACCGTGGCGGCGAAAGCAAAAACCATTGCCGCGGATCGCACGGTCCGCCTGGCGCCGGGGCAGTCGTTGCCGGTCTCCTGGAGCATGGCCGTGCCGCAAGGCGCGAGTGCGCTCGCCTGGAGCATCTCGGCCGCCACCCCGGACGGCCGCGTGGCCGATTCCATGGATATTGAGCAGGCCGTGCTGCCGGCGCTTCCCGTGACGGTGCGGCAGGCCACGTTGCTGCAGGTCAAGGGCCAGGCCAGCCTGCCGGTGGTGGCGCCGTCCAACGCGCAGCCGCAGTCGGCCGTGGTCGGCGTCGCCTTGCGGGACAGCCTGGTCGACGCATCGCTGGCCGAAGTGCGGCAATGGATGGCCGCCTACCCCTATGCCTGCCTGGAGCAGGACAGCAGCAAGGCCGTGGTGGCCGGCGATGTGAAGGCCTGGGATGCGCTCATGAGCGATCTTCCGCGCTACCTGGACGCCAACGGGTTGGCCCGGTATTTCCCCGAAAACAGCCTGGCCGGCAGCGAGACGCTGACCGCGCACTTGCTGGACGTGGCCGCCGCCAAGGGCTGGGCCATCCCGTCCGCTTCACGCACGCGCATGCTGGCGGGCCTGCAGCAAATCCTTCTGGGCCGGCTGCCCGGCCAGGACTGGATGCCCAGCGGCGACAACGTGATTGCCAGGCAACTGTCCTTGCAGGCCACGCTGATCGAGCAGCGCATGCTGAGCAACACGGCGGCGCTGCCGGTGCGCCCGGAAGACCCGGGCAGCCTTCCCACGGTCGCGCTCACCGACTGGGTGCGTGCCTTGTTGGCGCAGGCGCCGGAATCGCGCTCCAGGGCCGACCTGGATAACGCCGCGGCGCTTTTGCGCAGCCGTTACGACGTGCAGGGAACACGCCTGAACTGGCGCAATGAAGAGCGCGAGAACTGGTGGTGGTTTATGTGGAGCGGCGACCTGGCGGCCGCGCGCACGGCGCTGGTGCTGCAGCAATGGCAGGCTGTAGACCCGGGCTGGAAGGATGATGTGCCGCTCGTCATCACGGGCCTGACGGGCCGCCAGCGGCAGGGGCGCTGGTCGACCACGGCGGCAAATGCCTGGGCCACGATTGCCCTGCAGCGCTTTGCCGCAAGCACTGAGAAGGGCCCCGTCAACGGAAGCACGCAAGTAAGCCTGGCGGGCGAGGCGAAAGCGGGCCGGACATTGGCGTGGCCCAAGCCGCCCGAGGCCCTGCTGCCGCTGGAGCCGCAGCGCGGTGGTGACAGGCTGCTCATCACCCACCAGGGCAGCGGCGCGCCCTGGGCGACGGTGAGCATCAAAGCTGCGGTGCGGCTCGACAAACCCCGGAACGCCGGCATGCAGGTCGAAAAAACCATCACGGCCGTGGAGCAGAAGGTCAAGGGGCAGTGGTCGGTGGGCGACGTGGCGCGGATACGCCTGACCATGCATTCGCAGGCCGACCTGACCTGGGTGGTGGTGTATGACCCCGTGCCTTCGGGCGCCACGATACTGGGCCGGGGCCTGGGGCGCGAAAGCGCGTTGGCCCAATACCACCAGAACACCGGCAGCGGTGTGTGGCCCTCCTATGTGGAGCGCGCTGCGGACAGCTACAAAGGTTACTACCGGTGGGTTCCTCACGGAAGCTGGAGCACGGAGTACACGGTTCGCATCAACAACGCCGGCGAGTTCAGGTTTCCGGCAACACGGCTGGAGGCCATGTATGCCCCCGAAATTTTCGCGGAGACGCCGAACGCGGAGTGGGTCGTCAAGGAAGGGCCTGCGCGACGCTGATCAGGCATGAGGGCGCTGCGACAGCGCCCTCAGCCGGCTTCCTAACGCAGGCCCGCGCCCGAAGCGTTCTCGGCGCGCTGGATCAATTCGATCTTGTAGCCGTCCGGGTCCGTCACAAAGGCAATCACGGTGGTGCCGCCCTTCACGGGGCCGGCTTCGCGCGTCACATTGCCGCCCGCAGCCTTGATTTTTTCGCAGGCCGCATACACATCCGGCACGCCCAGCGCGATATGGCCGAAGGCCGTGCCCATGTCGTAGCTGTCGGTGCCCCAGTTGTAGGTCAGCTCGATTTCGGCATGTTCGGGGTTATTGCCGTAGCCGACAAAAGCCAGGCTGTATTTGTACTCGGGGTTTTCCGAGGTGCGCAGCAGCTTCATGCCGAGAACCTGGGTGTAAAAATCAATGGAGCGCTGGAGATTGCCAACGCGCAGCATGGTGTGTAGGAGTCGCATAAGACGATGGCCTGGTGATTCGTGGTTTGCCCATTGTCGCCAATCTTGGCTTCCCTTGCAGGCTGCTCCTGGGGGCAGGGGCTGCGGCGAGGTCTACCTCAGGCGTCTTCCCGCTGAAAAGGGCTTTGCCGTATTGAAATATTGCGCGAGCTACTGTGTTGCCGCCAGCGCCTCCAGCATTTTTCCTCGCAGCGACTTCATGTCTCCATTTTTCAGGATGTAGCCGTTCATGCCCGCACTGAGGGCGGTTCTGACATCAAGCTCATCGGAGTTTCCGCTGAGTGCAAGGATAAAAATGCCCTGATGCTCCCAGTCCCGCGAACGGATCGCTTTTGTCGTTTGCACGCCATCCAGGCCTGGCATATTCATGTCCATCAAAATCAAGTCGACAGCCGGCGTATTGTTCAAATGGGCCAGAACCTGGCGTCCTCCTTCGGCCTCCAGCACTGTCAAGCCCCAGTCTTTCAGGCAGTCGCCGACCATCAAACGGTTCAGTTCGTCGTCTTCGGCCAGTATCACGGTTTTTCCTTCCAGGGTATCGCTTGGGATGACCGGTTTGGCGGCGGGGAGTACTGGCGCTTGCAAGGTCTCGGGAGCCTTGCTTATCCCGGTCTGCGGCGCCACCGGGAAGGTGAGCGTGAATTGTGTGAATTCACCCTGCACGGACTCGCAATGGATGTCACCCCCAAAGCTTTGCATGGTCCGTTTGCAATAAGAGAGCCCAAGGCCCGTCCCTCCGGCTTTTCCCGAAGTCATGAAGGACTCGAACAGGTGAGCCAGAACCTCCTTGGAGATACCGGGCCCCGTGTCCCTGACGATGACCTTGTGATCGGCCACCGTCAGCACGATGGTCCCGTCCGGCCTTTGCTCGAGGTAATAAAGCGCGTTTTTGATCAGGTTGAAGAGCACAAAAACGTAGGGGGTTTCATCGCCATAAAAAACGAAATCCTTGACGACACGCACCGTGACTCTGTCGCGCAGATTGCCAAAATCATCGCGGACGTTTCGCTCGATAAAACTGTATTCATCCACTGCCTTTTGCGTCGCCTTCGCGGCGGATAGGTATTCAAACTTGCTGCGGTCCACCGTGCTGGACTTGAGCGATCCAAGAATCAGGTCAATCACCTGGTGGCCCCTGTGCACCGCAATTTCACCCATGTTGACGTACTGGCGCATACGGGAAACGTGCTCGGCGGGGATGGCTGTGTCCGCGGCAGGCAGCATCTCCCCGATGCTTTCCAGGCTCATCCTGGCTTGTCCCAATGGATTGCGCATTTCGTGGGCAATCGAGCCGGCCAGAGAGTTCGCAATACGCAGTTTTTCGGCATCGATCTGCCTTTCCGAGAGCTTGAACGCTGCACCGCCTATGAGAATCAACAGGTACGCGGGAAGTTGAGCCACCATGTCCATGGGCACCGCCGGATGAGGCGTGATGGAGGTGTAAAGCAGCGTTGCCGCGCCTCCCCCGATCAAGAGCATGACAATCGTATTGCGCCAGTCGGTCAGCATGACCAGGAAACTCAGCGCGATGAAACAATTGGAGATCGACGGGATGCCTCCGTGCCGCATCAGCGACAGAAATACATTGGCAAACGGGAGGCAAAAAATCAGCGCCCAGTAAGAGTAGGGCAAGTAGTATTTTTTAAATTTTTCGGGCCAGTGGCTCCTCATGGCCAGCACGGTAAACAGAACAACAACAGGCAGCCGGATTGCAAGATCGTCGTAGGGGCGGGGATTCGGTTTCGTGAACCGTATCAGGTAAAACACCACATAGGTCAGCGCACCGATGATGCCGATGTATTTGAGCAGCGGCCTGCCGTGCGCATGGTAGGCCTCGTAGTAGCCAAAGAGCTTTTTGAACCAACCCATGTTTTTTTCAACTCCCCAGGTGCACAAAGCCCTTTGAGCCAGGTGCCGGTTTTTTCGGTGCCGTGCGAAAGAGCGCCGTTCCTTATAACAGCAGCCCCCGGAGCTTGAGTATCAGCATGCCGATGCTTTCAGAACATCCGAGACCCGTCCACGCATCAGAACATACGACCCGTCCGTTCCATCGACCCGCAAATTGTTGACGATGGTGGAGAGCCCGAAACGCCTGTACAGGCGGCTCAGCACGGGCGAGCAAGAGGCAAAGAGGTATTGCCCATCGGTATGCTGGGCGAAATACGAAACGCCTAGAAATACGCATCTCTTCACGAGATCGGGGCCACCTCGGTAGTCGGGATTCAATACAAGGCGCCCGATTTCCCAGCTGCTTTGGCAGGATTCCGGGTCGACCAATTGTCTCTGCGCCAGCAGCTTTTCAAGTGATGTCAGCCCCTTGTGCATGGGAACCAGTCTTAAGGTGCCGATTACGGCCCGACGGACCTCGAACGCAAACACCAAACCCAATTCGTCTCTTTTTTTTCTTGTTCAAAGAACTGCTCGTTACGGCATCCGGACGGCAGCTTGATGTGGTCGCGGAGCCCCTGTACTTTTTCCAGTTTTGATGCAGTGTCCAGATGGGACAGCGTGATTTCCTCGATGAAATTTTCCTGCTGGGGTGAAACAAAGGGATATCCCCCGTGAGGAAAAATGGCTTGCGGAGCATCCAGGGGCTGGCGCAGAGCTTGAAAGGCGGCCGGTGCGTGGTGGTTCATGGAGGTCGTCATTGCATCACTTCTTTTTTTGATGTTCGCGCAGTCTATGCGCCGTGCAAGCTTGAATCAAGCTTTACCCTGCCAGATATGACAGGGGTCCCCGCTTATTTCGCTTGAAAAAGGGTTCGAACCAAAAAAAAGACGCTAAATTGTCCGCATGCGGACAGTCAATCGGGTGCCTGGCCCAGGCGGTGTAGCTGCGCACTGCGGGCTACGGTCGTCGCCTTTCGAGCAACTCGAAGATCGCCATGCCGGCCAGCATGGCCAGCACAAACACCGCGGCTTTGGGTTCTCCCATGCCCAGGGCCACGAGGCCCGGGCCTGGGCAGAATCCGGCCAGCCCCCAGCCCACGCCGAAAAGCAGGCTGCCGGCCACCAGCCTGCGATCGATGCGGCCCGCAACCGGCAACTTCATCTCGGCGCCCAGTAGCGACAGCCGCCGTTTTTTGGCCAGAAGGAAGGCGAAGAAACCCACGGCGATGGCGCCGGCCATGACAAAGGCCAGCGAAGGGTCCCAAGGGCCGGCAAGGTCCAGGAAGCCCAGCACCTTGGCCGGATTGGCCATGCCCGAGACGATCAGGCCCAGGCCAAACACCAGGCCGGCCAGCAGGGAGGACAGCATCAGCATGGCTTTCTCCTAAAACCTGAACAGGTGGCGCGCCAGGAACACCACCGCAAAACCCGCGCTCATGAAGATCACAGTGGCCACCAGCGAACGCGGCGACAGCCTTGAAAGCCCGCACACGCCATGGCCGCTGGTGCAACCCGCGCCGTAGCGCGTGCCTATACCCACCAGCAATCCGGCGGCGGCCAGCACGCCATAGCCGGCATCCACCTGCACACGCGGCAAGGCCGAGAACGCGGCGTAGGCCCATGGCGCGCCTATAAGCCCGGCGACAAAAGCCACGCGCCAGCCGACGTCGCCGTGCACCGGTTTGAGCAGCCCGCCCAGAATTCCGCTGATGCCGGCGATGCGCCCATTGAGCAGCACGAACATTGCCGCGGCCAGGCCTATGAGCAGGCCGCCCGCCAGCGCGGGCCAGGGTGTGAAGGTGTTCCAGTCCAGGGTCATGGTGTACCTCCTTGAGGGCAGTAGAGCCGGTAGAGCAGCGTCAGGATTTCCAGCGTCCCGGGTTCGGCTACGCTGTAATAGATGTTCTTGCCTTCACGGCGCGGAGTGATCATGCCTTCATTGCGCAGTACGCCGAGTTGCTGGGACAGCGTGGGTTGGCGTATGCCCAGGTCCTGCTCCAGCTCGCTCACGCAGCGCTCGCCCTGCGAGAGCTGGCAAAGCAGCAACAGCCGGTCTTCATTGGCCAGCGCCTTCAGCGCGCCCACGGCTTGCGCGGCAGCGTTGCGAAGTTGCCCGGTGTCTAAAACTGGAGGGGATGATTTCATGGCCATGCGCAGGGATGTGTTCAATATTATATAAAAACATATAATGTAGGGGTGCGCGCCTTGAATGAAAGAACCCGGTCCATGCAAACCCCGCTCAATCCCCAGGCCTTTTTTGATCCCGTGACCGGGACTGTCACCTATGTCGTGGCGGATCGCGGCACGGGGCAGGCGGCCATCATCGACCCGGTGCTCGGTTATGACTTCAAGTCGGGGCGCACCAGCACGGAGCTGGCTGACCACGTGTTGGCCTATGTGGAGCAACAAGGCCTTCACGTTGGGTGGATTCTGGAAACCCATGCGCACGCCGACCATCTGTCGGCAGCCCATTACCTGAAGGCGCGCACCGGCGGCAAGATTGCCATTGGCGAACACATACGCGCCGTACAGTCCACGTTCAAGAAAATCTTCAACCTGGAGCCTCTATTCGCACCGGACGGCAGCCAGTTCGACCACCTGTTCAAGGACGGCGAGACATTCGCGATAGGCGAGGTGGAGATGACCGCGCTGCACGTGCCCGGGCACACGCCGGCGGACATGGCCTACCGGGCGGGTGACGCGGTGTTTGTGGGCGACACGCTCTTCATGCCTGACGTGGGAACAGCGCGCGCGGACTTCCCGGGTGGCGATGCCCGCCAGTTGTACCGCTCCATCCACAAGCTGCTGCAGTTGCCGGCGCAAACCCGGATTTTCGTCTGCCACGATTACCCGCCCGGCGAGCGCATGCCGCAATGGGAAAGCACCGTGGGCGAGCAGCGCAAGGCCAACATCCACGTGCGTGACGGTATTTCTGAGGATGCTTTTGCGGCCATGCGCGCGGCAAGGGATGCCACGCTCGGCATGCCCACGCTGATGCTTCCCTCCATCCAGGTCAATATCCGCGCGGGCGACTTGCCACCGCCTGAAGGAAACGGTGTCAGCTATCTCAAGATTCCGGTCAACGCGTTGGGGGTTGCCTAGTACCTCATCGACGCGCTGGCACCCTTTTGTTCTTCGGCGGATACCAGAGCGAGATCGCATCGGTTCGCGCAGAAGCGTCCGGCCCACATCGTCATTGTGGTTTGTTAGGACAAACTCCCCTAGCGGGGATAGCCAGGGGTCTTGGCTTTTCCTCGCTGGCCCCGTATTGATACAGTAACTCCGGTAACTACTGGCTTGTGGCTCGGATCCAATTCATCAGTCATCGAAAACCGTGAATGCCGCGATTGCAGGATGTTATGTACTTCCAGATTGGAGCGCCAAATTGCTTGTCAGCCCTCTACTGTCAAAAATCCAAAATATCCATCACGGCTTCGGCAACATGGCAGAGCCCTTGCCGCAATTCGCGGCTCCGTACTGGAATGACCGCCCTGTCAAGACGCAAGTCCACGGTGTGCGGATTTGCACCGTCCACGAAAAGAGAAGTGAAGCAGGGGAAGCCGACGGGCTTTTTACGGCAACGGCCAATTTATTGCTGACGCTTGCCAACGCGGATTGCTTTCCGGTCTTGCTGGCGCGCTCGGATGGCTCGGCCGTCATGGCAATTCATGTTGGCTGGCGAGGGACCTTGGGTGGCATCGTGAAGGAGGCCGCGGACCTGATATCCAGGAGCGGGGATCACCCTGGAAACTGGGTCGCGGCACTTGGGCCAGGCGCGCACCCTTGTTGTTATGAAGTCTCTGCGGAATTGGTCGAAAGATTTGCCGCCAGATTTCCCTTGCCCAGGCACATGATTGAACCCACCCATCGGAAACTGAATCTTCCGTCATTGATAGGGTGGCAGTTGCAGGCGTGTGGGTTCGGCGCGTTCTCGGATGTCAACGCGTGCACCATTTGCAGCACGGTGATGGACGAAAGAGGAAACGCGCAGCCACGCTTTCTCAGCTACAGAAGGGGCTGCGGAAAATCCGTTCAACGATCCGTGATCGTCAGGGTGTAATTGTGGGCGCCGGGTGATTGAAGGAAGGGCTTACGCTTTCGCATCATTGAGCGCCCGAAAAGCAGCCTGGGCACATTGCGCGTTATTGGCAAAGGTGAGCAACGCGAAGGCTTGCGCCTCGCTGCACCAACAAGATGCCTTGTGCTCGTGCGAGAGCTTGGGCTGGATTTGTTCCGGAACTATCGCGTAGAAAACCTTTTCCCGCACCTGCGCCGGCTCCGGTCCGTAGGTTTCACGCCATTCCGGCCTGATGGGGAAAACCTGCTCGAAACCGGTGTCGCTTGCGGACGAGAGTTTGATGGCGGTTTCTTCAAGCACTTCGCGAATCGCCGCTGCCTCGTAGGACTCCCCCGGTTCCAGTGCGCCGGAAATGCCCTGCCAGAAGTCCGGCAAGCCGAGTTCCGGCCGCGCGTTGCGTTGAAGCAGGAGAATTGACCAGGCTGATCCCTGCCTGGCAACAAGAAACACCTGGACGGAGAACGGGAGCCTCATCTGGGCATTGTGCTACGAGGCCAGGATGGCCCAGCGCTCGTGGTCTCGCCAGCGGCCGCCGATCTTCAGGTAGCGCGGTGAGTACCCTTCTTGCGTGAACCCGCAGGAAGCGACCAAGGCGATTGAGGCTGCGTTCGCCGGCTGGATATTCGCTTCCAGGCGGTGAAGCTTGAGTGACCTGAACGCATGGCCCATGGCGGCCTGCAGTCCCTGGCGCATGAGGCCTTGCCGTTCATGCCCCGCGAAGGCGTAGTAACCAAGGTAGCCGCTGCGAAACAAACCCATCACGATATTTGTGACGTTGATGACACCTACCAAAGCGTGGGTGTCGCGGCGGCAGACGAGCAAAGCGCAGTTGGCAGGCAGGCTCATGCGCTCGATGTAGGCGCGAAACAGGGCCGGTGTGTCGGGCGGGGCTGTCCATGGGTGATGAAGCCTGCGGCTTGCCTGTACCGCGGAAAGAAATGCGCGCTCATCGGCAAGGGCGGGGTGGCGAATGTAAATGGCGGCGCTCAATGCAGGTGTATTCATGGGGTGTTGTTGGGATCCGGGTTGTGGGTTGGGAAGCGGCATACCTGAAGAATGATGTTGTTCTTGGGTTGGAGCAGGCTGGGACCTCCGTTTCCCCCGGCATTTGCCTCAGTTCGATCTCCAGCAGCCCGCGGATCTGCGCCATGGGAATGTCGTGGCTCGCAGCCTGAGTTCAAAGACGCAGGGAACAAGCGGCGGGCTTGCTGGGCCTATCGTGCGGTTTTCATTTCTTCCATGAGCCATTGCACAAAGCATTCCGTCTCGGGTGTTGCACCCGGTGCGAGGCCAAAGTAGTGGCGGCTCAGCGCCATCCGCAATTCAGGCAAAGGGCAGGTCAACCGTCCCGAAGCGATGTCGTGGGCGATCAGGGTTGTCGGTGCCAGCGCGAAACCCAGCCCGTCGACGGCTGCCTGAAGGACAAAATGCAGGTGCTCGAACTGCAGGCAGCTGGCGGGTTCCAGCTCGGGCGCATTCACATGCTTTTTCCAGTTGCTCCAATCATTGCCGCGCGATTTCGACAGCAGCAAAACGTGGGAGGCCAAGGATTGCGGATCGGTGACCGGGCGATGGGCGAACAATGCGGGAGATCCAACGACCAGGACCTCGTCCTCCAGGAATGGGCGAATCTGCATCGCCTGCGGCCATCCCTTGGTGCTCCGCCGGATGGCAAGGTCGAATGCCTCAGGCGCTTGATCCGGTGCCAGCGTGCTGGTCATCATCTGCAGTTCGATGTCCGGGTGCTTTGCCACGAACCCGGGTAGCCGTGGAATCAGCCAGCGCACGGCGAAAGTAGGCCTGACGTTAACCCTCACTGCGCGCGATGGTACCCGCGCCCTGAGCGATTGGGCCGCTTCGCCGATTTGATCGAGCGCGGGCCCGGCCTGCGCATGGAACTGATGGCCGGCCGCCGTGAGGTGGACTTGCCGGGTTTTTCGTTCGAACAGGTCCACGCCCAGAAAAGCTTCCAGCGTCTTGATCTGGCGGCTGATGGCGCCGTGTGTGACGTGCAATTCAAGGGCCGCACGGGTGAAGCTCAGATGCCGCGCCGCTGCCGCGAAAGCACGGACCGCATTCAACGGAGGTAAGCGGGGCGACATGCGTGTCATTTTCTCACACGTGCTGCGCACGAATATCGTTTGTCGGGAGTGGCGACGACGCGCACCATGCGGTCCATGAAACAGCCCATTGCCCCTGACCCGGACCGCAACTCACGCCATGCCGCCATGGCGCTCGGGCTGTCACTTCCGGGAGACACGGTGCTCTACCTGCTGTTGCCGATGTTCGCGCCCGCGTTTGGCGTCACCTTGCCCGAAGCGGGCGTTCTCCTGGCCGCGAATCGCCTCGTGCGCATCGCCGGTTACGGCATGGTGGCGAAGTTTTATGCCCGCAACGGCGAGAGGCTCACCTGCTCCCTGGCGGTGATGGCGGCCGCGGTATGCGCGCTGGGTTACGCCACATTCACGGGATTCGTCGCTTTGCTGCTCTTGCGGCTTCTGTGGGGCCTGGCTTTTGCCGCGCTCAACCTGGCCACGCAGGCCTTGGCCACCGCCGAGCCGGAAGGTGCCGCGCGCCGGGCGGGGCGATCCCGCGCGTTTACGGCCTTGGGGCCCATGCTTGCATTGCCCTTGGGCGGTGCGTGTGCGCTCTGGCTGGGCCCCAGAGTCATCTTTTTTGTGTTCGCGGCTGTCGCGGTGGTCGGGCTGCTGGTTACGCTACAGCTCCCGACCGCCCCCCATGGTGAGCCGCCGGCCACAAAAAAGGCCAGGTTCCCGGGCAGCCTCGATACCTGGTCGTTCATTGAAGGCCTGGTGCTGGACGGCCTGTTCATCATCGGTTTGTCTTATCTGGGCCGTGACCTGTTGCCGGGCAATCCGGTCATCGTGGCAGGCCTGCTGCTGTCGGTCCGCTACCTGGCGGAAATTCTCCTGGGTTCCGTCGGCGGCCGCATGGCCGAGAAATACGGCATCGAGATTCTGCTGGTGGGCCTTTCCGTGCTGACCTCCGCGGCCCTTGTGGGTTTTGGCTTCGGCTGGCTGTGGACGTGTTCGCTGGTGATCGTGATCTTGCGTGCCTTGCTGTTGCCGCTATTGCCGGCGCTGGTGGCGCTTCGTACACCGGGACCCGGACGCATACAGGCCCTCGCCACGCGTTCGGTCTGGCGGGACATGGGCGCGGGCATGGGTCCTGTGCTTGCCGGCCTGCTGTTACCGGTCGCGCCACCTGAATGGATCTACGGCGTCTGCGCCTTTCTTCTGTCATGTGCGGCCATTGCCTGCTTAAGACCGGGCCGTGACTGAAAACGCATCGGATATCACACCCTTCTTTCAATCCGCCCGGCCCGGCATTGCGCGCGCTTGGCCGGTGCTATTTCTGTGGCACTTCAAACACCAGGCAGGTCGTGGTCGCATGCGCATACAGCTTGCCGTCCGGGCCCACGATGCGGCCCTCGGCCGTGGCCAGCTGGCGGCCGCAGTGGATCACCGTGCCTATGGCGCGCAGCGGCCCGGTCTTGTGCGAGGCGGCGCGCACGATGTTGATGCTCAGTTCGGCCGTGGTGTAGGCCCGGCCCGCGGGCATCATGGTGTGCACGGCGCAGCCCACGGCGGAATCCAGCATCGTGGCGTACCAGCCGCCGTGCACCGTGCCCAGCGGGTTGTAGTGCTTGAGCTGCGGCGTGCCCTGGAACACGGCCTTGCCGGGCTCGATCTCGATCAGCGCGAAGTCCAGCGTGTCGGCGATATGGGGGTAGGGCAGCTTGCCGGCCAGCATGGCGGTCATCACTTCCATGCCGGTTTTGCCGGCCACCTCTTCGGGCCGTGCCAGGCCCGGCCTGCCGCCGCCGCCTTCCATGCGGGCGCGCACCGCGGCGCTTTGTTCCATCCATTGAGTCAATGTGTCTTGTGGGGTCATGTTGTTCATAAGTATTGCATATGCAATAGTTGTAGCTACAATCAAATTATGAACGAGAAAAACCGCCTGTCAACCCAGGCCGAGCTCAAGGTGCAGGGCTGCACCAACCTCAAGCTGCGCCAGCTGATGCGCCGCGTTGCGCACCACTATGACCTTGAAATGGCCAAGGCGGGGCTGAAGACCACGCAGTATTCCCTGCTGAGCTATGCGCTCAAAGGGCCCATGCGGCCCGGTGAACTGGCGCGCGACATGAAGATGAGTGCTTCCACGCTGACGCGCAACCTCAAACCGCTGATAGACGCCGGATGGATTGAGCTCACCGCGGGCAGCGACGCGCGCAGCCGCACCGTGGTGCTGACCGCCGCGGGCCGCGCCAAGCGCGATGAGGCACGCGTGCACTGGAAAGCCGCGCAGGTGCAGCTCAATGCGCTGCTGGGCGTCGAACGCGTGCTGGCCCTGCACACACTGGTCAATGAATCCCTGGAACTTTTGTCCCCCATTGAATCCGGAGCTGATGATGAGTAATCCCGAGCCTTCCCATCCCGCCGCCCCTTCCACCGCACAGCCGGCCCGCCGTATCGCCATATGGCTGGTGCTGCTGGCTGCAGGCGGCACCTTTGCCCTCACCATGGGCGTGCGCCAGACCATGGGCCTGTTCCTCTCGGCGCTCAACACCTCGACCGCGCTGGGCATAGGCAGCATCAGCCTGGCCTTCGCCTTCGGCCAGCTCTGGTGGGGGCTGACGCAGCCCTTTGCCGGTGCGGTGGCTGACCGTATTGGCACGGGCCGCGTGATCTTTCTAGGTGTGGTGTTGGTGGCGATTGGCACCATCATCACGCCGCTGATGACCAGCACGGCCGGGCTGATCTTTGCCATAGGCGTGCTTGCGGCCGGAGGCGCCGGCATGGCCGGCCCCTCGGTGCTGATGGCTGCCAGCACGCGGCTGGTGCCGCCGGAAAAGCGCGGCCTGGCGACCGGTATCGTGAATGCAGGCGGCTCTTTCGGCCAGTTCGCGATGGCGCCGATTGCCATCGGCCTCACCGCCGCTGTCGGCTGGGCGAGTGCGATGCAGTGGCTGGGCGCGCTGGTGCTGCTGGCGGTGCCGGCGGTACTGGTTCTCAAAGGCAATTCGAACGCGCTGGCAGCGCAAGCCGCGGCGTCGTCGGGCGTGAAAGCGCTGAGCGCGCGCCAGGCCATCAGCGAGGCTCTGGCCACACCCAGCTACCGCTACCTGGCCGCGGGTTTCCTGGTCTGCGGTTTTCACGTTGCCTTCCTGGCCACGCACCTGCCCGGCGTGGTGGCGGCCTGCGGCTTGCCGCCGGAAGTCGGCGGCTGGTCGCTCGCGATGATCGGCCTCTTCAACATCGTCGGCAGCCTGGGCATGGGCTGGGCCGTGGGCCGCTGGCGCATGAAGTCGCTGCTGGCCCTGCTGTATGCAACGCGCGGCCTCGCGGTGCTGGTATTTTTGCTGGCGCCCAAGACGCCGGCCGTGATGCTGATATTCGCGGCCGTGATGGGCGTGACCTTTCTCTCGACGGTGCCGCCCACGGTGGGCCTGGTCGCCAAGATGTTCGGCACCACCAATATGGCCATGCTGTTCGGCGTGGTCATGCTGTCCCACCAAGTCGGTGGTTTCCTGGGAGCCTACCTGGGCGGCTATGTCTTCCAGGTCACCGGTAGCTATGATTGGGTCTGGTACATGGACATCGTGCTGGCTGCGGGTGCTGCGCTGGTGAACCTGCCGATACGCGAGGCCTTGCTGCCGCGGCAGATGGCGGCCAAGGCCGCGGCCTGAGTACCGCCTCAAAAAGAGAGGAATGCATGGGCAATATTTCTGAAACAGGCGTTCCGGAACTCCGTTATCTCGACGACCTGAAGGCTGGTGACCGTTTCGTCAGTGGCGAGCATGCTCTTGATGAGGCGCAGATCACCTCGTTCGCCGCGCAGTTTGATCCCCAGCCGTTTCACCTGAGCGATGAAGCCGCCAGGGCCACGCTGTTTGGCGGCCTGGCGGCCAGCGGCTGGCACACGGCGGCCGTCACCATGCGCCTGCTGGTCGGCGGTGGTCTACCGCTGGCCGGCGGCATCATTGGCGCGGGCGGTGAAATCAGCTGGCCCAAGCCTACGCGTCCCGGCAATGTGCTGCATGTTGAGACCGAAGTGGTGAGCGTGACGCCCTCCGCCTCACGGCCGGACCGTGGCCGGGTCGTGGTGCGCAGCCAGACGATCAACCAGCACGGCGAGGTGCTGCAGCAGTCCGTCTACAAGCTGGTGGTTCCGCGCCGGCCTGCTTAACGGGGCAAGGGATACCGCGGCGAGGGCGCAGTTGCGCTTCAGAGCCGCTGTGCCAGAATTCACGCAGGCAGCCAACTTGCGGGAAACATCAGATGCTTATCAATTGTGTGGTTTACCAGAACGGCACCAAGCTCGCCGATATCCCGGTCAGCGAGATCAGCGACTACATCTGCCGGCCCGATGCCTTTGTCTGGGTGGCGCTGCAGGACGCCACGCCGGAAGAGCTCGAGGAAATGCAGCACGAGTTCGGCCTGCATGAGCTGGCGGTTGAAGACGCCAGGCACGGCCACCAGCGACCCAAGATAGAAGAGTACGGCGCCTCGCTGTTCTCGGTGCTGCACCTGGTGGAGCCCTCTACCGACAAGCCGGGCGAGCTTCACGTTGGCGAGGTCGACGTGTTCACCGGTAAAAATTATGTGCTCTCCGTGCGCAACCGCAGCAACAAAGGTTTCCTCGGTGTGCGCGAACGCTGCGAGCGCGAGCCCGAGCTGCTGCGCCACGGTTCGGGTTTTGTGCTGTATGCCCTGATGGATGCGGTGGTTGACCGCTACTTCCCCATCCTCGACGACCTCGAGACCGAGCTGGAACTGATCGAGAAGGAAATCTTCACGCCCGGCGCCGCGCGCAAGAACATCGAGCGGCTCTACGAACTCAAAGGCAGCGTGATGATCCTCAAGCATGCGGTCGCGCCGCTGCTCGAAGGCGCCAGCAAGCTCCACGGCGGCCGGGTGCCGCAGATCTGCAGCGGCGTGCAGGATTATTTTCGCGATGTGGTCGACCATTTGTCGCGCATCAATGCGCTGATCGAAAACATGCGCGACACGATAGGCACCGCCATCCAGGTCAACCTGGCGATGGTCACCATCGAGGAAAGCGAAGTGACCAAGAAGCTCGCGGCCTGGGCCAGTATTTTTGCGGTCTGCACCGCCTTTGCCGGCATTTGGGGCATGAACTTCGAAGCCATGCCCGAACTCAAATGGCGCTACGGCTACCCCATGGCCATCAGCATGATTGTGGTGGCTTGCTCTCTCCTCTACTGGCGCTTCAAGCGCGCGCGCTGGTTGTAACCTAGGGCAGGGGCGGTGGCGTGAACGCCTTGCGCGCCGCCAGCGCGGCCTTGCGGCTGGCGCAACCCTCAAGGTGATCGTTGACCAGTCCCATGGCCTGCATAAAGGCATACATGGTGGTCGGCCCCACAAAAGTCCAGCCGCGTTTTTTGAGGTCCTTGGACAGCGCGGTGGAGGCCGGCGAGGTCGGCATGGCCTTGACGGCCTCATGCGTGATGCGCGCGGGCCGGCTTTTGGCCTCGGGCTCCAGCCGCCAGACAAAAGCGCCCAGCGAACCGAACTCTTTTCGCAGCTCGATCACACGCTGCGCATTGTTGATGGTCGAGGCGATCTTGCCCGCATGGCGGACTATGCCCGCGTCGTTGAGCAGGCGCTTGATATCGCGCGCGCCGAAGCGCGCCACCTGCTCGGCGTCGAAGTTGGCGAATGCGCTGCGAAAGGCTTCGCGCTTGTTCAAAATCGTCAGCCAGCTCAGGCCGGCCTGGAAGCCCTCGAGGCAGATTTTTTCAAACAGCCGGCGTTCGTCGTCCACCGGGAAACCCCATTCGCTGTCGTGGTAGTTGCGGTAGAGGGGCGTTGCCTGGCACCAGGCGCAACGCGTGGTGCGGCTATCGTCGGTGAAAAGGCCCGCGGCGGGCGATGCGGCAACCGCGGGGGGCTTGGGTGGGGCGGCTAAAGGCATGGGCGATTTTAGGCAGATGCGGGCGGCCGGCGCTATCATGAAACCCAATCCCTTCATTGACCCGCCACTTCGGAAACACCCATCATGTCCCTCCAGCTCTGGCTCGCATTCGTCGCTGCAACCGCCGTCCTGCTCATCATCCCGGGCCCCACCATCCTCACCGTCATCAGCTACTCGATGGCGCACGGCAAGCGGGCCAATATTCCGCTGGTCGCCGCCGTGGCGCTCGGTGATTCCACGGCACTGGTGGTCTCGCTGTTCGGCCTGGGCGCTTTGCTGGCGGCCTCGGCTTTCTGGTTCACGGTGGTCAAATTGGCGGGCGGCCTCTACCTGCTCTACCTGGGCATCAAGCTGTTGCGTGCCGGCATCTCGCCCCTGCAGGCCACCGCGCCCGAGGCGCCGGGCTCCTTGTGGAAGCTGTTCGGCAATACCTACCTGGTCACAGCGCTCAATCCCAAGGGCATTGTGTTTTTTGTGGCCTTTTTGCCCCAGTTCATCAACCCGGGCGCCGACGTGGCGCGCCAGCTCTGGATACTGGCCACCACTTTTGTGGTGATGGCCGGCCTCAATGCCACGCTGTATGCGGTGTTTGCCGCTTCGGCGCGTACCCTGCTGGCCTCGCCGCGCGCGCAGCGGCGGTTTAATTTCGCGGGTGGCTCGCTGCTGTCCATGGCTGGCGTCTGGGCCCTGCTGGCCAAGCGGCCGGCCTGAGTTCGCCCGGCTTCAGGCGGCCGGCGTGCCGAGCGTGCGCTGCATCACTGCCCCGCCCTGGGTCATCATCATGTCGATGTAGCTCCCCAGCGCATCGGGCAGCACGTCGGTGATCCAGACGAAACGGGTCCGGTTTTCACCCTCGGCAAACAGTTGCGCCGATGCATGGTGGTGGCTGGCCTTGCCGCCGACCACCGTGTAGCTGAGGCGATGCGCCGCCTCATGGAGGCCTACCAGTACTTCACGCGCGACCATGCCGTTGGCAAAGGTCACGGTGCGGCTGCCTTCGCCGGGCTGGCAATCGACCACAAAGCCCGGCGCCAGGCGCCGGTGCACCGCGTTGAAGTCGCGCAGCGCATCCCAGACACTGTCTATGCCGGCGTCGACGATGAATTCCTTGTAGATCGTGGCCATGGTGTCTCCAGTCTGGCTGGCGCCGGGCGGGCGCCTTGTTATCGGAGCATAGCCATCAAACCGGGCGGAGACAGCCCTGATTAGGCGGCGTTTACAAACGTTTTCCACGCAGCCTCAACGCATTGCTGATCACCGACACCGAACTCAGGCTCATCGCCAGGGCCGCGATCATGGGCGACAGCAGCCAGCCGGTGAAGGGAAAGAGCAGGCCCGCGGCCAGCGGTATACCGAGCGCGTTGTAGACAAAGGCAAAGCCGAGGTTCTGCTTCATGTTGGCGATCGTCGCTTCCGAGATTTTCCGGGCCTGCGCGATGCCGCGCAAATCACCCTTGACCAGCGTGATCTGGGCGCTGTTCATGGCCACGTCGGTGCCCGTGCCCATGGCGATGCCCACATTGGCCTGTGCCAGGGCCGGGGCGTCATTGATGCCGTCGCCGGCCATGGCAACGGTATGGCCTTCATCTTGCAGGCGCTTGACCAGCGCCAGCTTGTCGGCCGGCTGGACGCCGCCGTGCACCTCGTCAATGCCCAGGCGGCCGGCGATGGCCTTTGCGGTGGTCAGGCCGTCGCCGGTGGCCATGATCACGCGCAGGCCGGCGGCTTTGAGCGCCGCCAAGGCCTCGGGCGTACTGGCTTTGACCGGGTCGGCCACGGCGAGCAGGCCGGCAAGCCGCCCGTCGACCGCGAGGTGCATCACGCTGGCGCCTTCGGTACGCAGCGCTTCCGCCTGGGCCAGCAGGGCATCCACCGTCACACCGGCTTGCGCCATCAGCGCGGTATTGCCGAGTGCCAACTGCCGGCCGGCCACGCGTCCGCTGACGCCTATGCCGCTGGCCGACTCGAAGTTCTCGGGCGCATCCAGGGGCAGGCCGCGTTCGCGCGCCGCCGCCACAATGGCGTCGGCCAGCGGGTGTTCACTGCCCTGGTCCAGGCTGGCGGCCAGCCGCAACACCTCGTCGGCGCTGAATCCGGTGGCGGGGACCGCGCGGTCGAACGCCGGCTTGCCGGCCGTCAACGTACCGGTCTTGTCGACGATCAGCACGTCGACGGTGCGCAAATGCTCAATGGCCGCCGCATCGCGAAAAAGAATACCCTGGCCGGCCGCCTTGCCGGTGGCGACCATGATGGACATCGGCGTGGCCAGGCCCAGCGCGCAGGGGCAGGCGATGATGAGTACCGCCACCGCGTTGATCAGGCCGTAGACCCAGCTTGGCTGCGGGCCGAAAAACCCCCATCCCAGGAAAGTCAGTACCGCCACGGCCAGCACGGCCAGCACAAACCAGCCGGCCACCTGGTCGGCCATGCGCTGCAGCGGGGCTTTGGAGCGTTGGGCCYGCGCCACCATCTGCACGATTTGCGACAGCATGGTTTGCGCGCCGACGCGCTCTGAGCGCATCACCAGGGCACCGCTGGTGTTGAGCGTGGCGCCTATCAGCTTGTCGCCGGGGCGTTTGCTCACGGGCAGGGGCTCGCCGGTCAGCATGGATTCATCGACGGCGCTGCCGCCTTCGGTGACGATGCCGTCGACCGGCACTTTCTCACCGGGGCGCACGCGCAGGCTGTCGCCGACGTGCACATGGGTCAGCGGCACGTCTTCCTCGGTGCCGTCGGCCTTGATGCGCCGCGCGGTTTTGGGCGCCAGGCCCAAAAGCGATTTGATCGCAGCGGAGGTTTGCGAGCGCGCCTTCAGCTCCAGCATCTGGCCGAGCAGCGTCAGCGAGATGATCACGTCCGCGGCTTCAAAGTAGACCGCCACACGGCCCATGGAAACAAACGAATCGGGGAACACCCCGGGCGCGAGAGCGGCGACCACGCTGTAGGCAAAGGCCGCCCCCGTGCCCAGGCTGATCAGGGTCCACATGTTGGGGCTGCGGTGGGCCACCGATTGCGCGCCGCGCGCGAAGAAGGGCCAGCCAGCCCACAGTACAACCGGCAGGCTCAGCACCAGCTCTATCCAGCTTTGCACGGCCATGTTGAACCAGCCGAGCTGGTGGCCGAACATGGCCAGTACCGTGACCACCACGCTGAGCGGCAAGGTCCACCAGAAACGGCGGGTGAAGGATTTGAGCTCCGGATTCTCATCGTCATCGAGGCTGGGCATGACGGGCTCCAGTGTCATGCCGCAGATCGGGCAGTTACCTGGATGGTCCTGCCGGATTTCCGGGTGCATGGGGCAGGTGTAAAGGGTTTCGCCGCCCTGGCTCGCATCAGGCTCGCGTGCCGCTGGGGGTGTGGGTTCGAGCGCCGCCTTGGGCGCACCGACATAGGCCGCCGGGTCGGCGGAGAATTTGGCCAGGCAGCCGGCGCTGCAGAAGTAGTAAGGCCTTCCTTCGTGTTCAAGGTGGTGTGCGGACGCCGTGCTGACGTTCATGCCGCAGACGGGATCCTTCAGCCCGGCTGGTGAAGCGGGCGGCATGTGGCCTGTGCCGTGTACGCCTCCCGGCGCGGCGTGGTGTGTGTGATTCATGGCGGGTTTCCTTTTCCATTCTGCAGACCTGGACCAGGCCCACGGACAAGCGTAGACCTTCCCCCCGTGGGAAGGTCAAGCCTCATGGATGTGAGGGGTATTTGCCATGGGCGGCGAGAGGGATCTTCAAGGCCTGCCGTGGTGGAGGGCCTGATCCATATCAACCGAAGGTGAAAAACCGGCACGCCTGCGCGTGCCTGCCGGGCTATGCGGGCACGGTGTAGTTCAAGGTCATGCGCCCGCCGTCCACCACCACGATTTCGCCGGTGATATAGCTGGCCGCATCGCTGGCCAGGTAGGCCACGGTGTCGGCGATCTCCGAGGGCTCGCCCAGGCGCTTCATGGGCGTGCGGCTCATGATTTTGGCCTTGGCCTCGTCGCTGGTCAGCACGGCTTTGGCGGCCAGCTCGGTGGCGATGGTGCCGGGCGCGACGGCATTGACGCGCACGCCCTGGCCGGCCAGCGACAGGGCCATCACGCGCGTGAGCTGGTTGATACCGCCCTTGCTGACGTTGTAGCTGGCGATTGTGGGAATCGCGAGCACGCCGTTGACCGAACTCATGTTGACGATGCTGCCCTTGCCGGCGGCGGCCATCACGCGCGCCACGGCCTGGCCCACCAGGAAGGAGCCCTTGAGGTTGATGCGCAGCACGGCGTCAAAGTCGGCTTCCGTCACCTCGAGGAATTCGGCCGCCCTGAAGATGCCGGCGTTGTTGACCAGCACGTCGATGCGGCCGTGGGCGGCCACGGCCTGCGCGACCAGCGCGTCGACCTGGGCCTTGTCGCCGACGTCGCAGTGCACATACAGGCCGCCCAGCTCCCGGGCCAATGCCGTGCCGCGCGCGTTGTCTATGTCGGCAATCACCACATGGGCCGCCTCGCGCGCAAAGCGGCGCGCGCAGGCCTCGCCTATGCCTTGGGCACCGCCGGTGACGATGCAGACGCGGCCGGCCAGGCCGAAGGAGATGGTCGTGGATGCAGGCGCGGAAGTGGGGGTGTTCATGCCCGCATGCTACCCGTGTAGGCGGCGATGAAGTTTTTCGCGCTGTCGGCCACCTGGGCGGCCGTCATGCCGGGCTTGTACAGCGCCGAGCCTATGCCGAAGCCGCTGGCGCCGGCCGCGAGGTAGGCGCCCATATTGGCCGGTGTGACGCCGCCCACCGGCATGACAGGGACCGTCGCCGGCAGCACGGCGCGCAGGGCCTTCACCACGGCAGGCGTGATCATCTCGGCCGGGAACAGCTTGAGGCCGGTGGCACCCGCTTCAAGCGCGCCAAAGGCCTCGCTGGGGGTGATCACGCCGGGCAGGCAGACCATGCCCAGGCGCGCGGCTTCGCGCACCACGGCCGGGTTGAAGTTGGGCGAGACGATGAGCTGGCCGCCCGCAGCCTGCACATTGCGCACGTCTTCGGGTGTCAGCACCGTGCCCGCGCCTATCAAGGCCTCGGGATAGGCGCTTGCCATGGCGGCGATGCTGTCCAGCGGCTGCGGCGAGTTGAGCGGAATCTCGATCAGCGTCCAGCCCGTGGAGACCAGCGCCTGGCCCACGGGCAGGGCTTCGGCCGGTGTGAGCCCGCGCAAGATGGCGACCAGGGGGAGGGTGGCCAGGGCTTGGGAAAATTTGGGGTATGCGGTGTTCATGGTGTTCTATCAATGGGTTCGCGGGGTCAGCCCAGCGTGTCGGCAATCGCGCGCAGGCCGCGCCAGGTGGCGCCCGCGCCCACGCGCTGGACGGGCACACCGAGCTGGGCCAGCGCCTGTTCGTAGCGGGCCGTGAGCGCTTCGGCGCCCATGACCACCACGGGCTCGCCGCGCGGCAGCGTTTGCGCCTTGAGTTCTTCGCCTATGACCAGGCCCGAGAGGTAGCTGGGCAGGGCTGCGGTATCCATGCGGTTGAACAGCGACAGCGTGCGCGTGCTGAAAGCCGTGTTCAGCAGGCCGGGGCCGGCCAGCGCATGGGCCACGCCCTGGTCAAAGGCGGCGCTGTCCAGCGCGGGTTCGTCCTCCGGCAGCATGCGCGCGAGTATGGAATGGCGGCGCAGCAGGGCGTACAGCTCGCCGGTCATCCAGGTCGAGAAATCCCTCACCTTGCGGTCCGTCACGCTCACCCATTTGCTGTGCGTGCCGGGCAGCACCAGCCGGGCATGGTCCAGGCCCAGCAATTGCAGCGCTCCGAAGATTTGTGTTTCCTCGCCGCGCATCACATCGGGCGCGCCGGTTTTGTCAATGGAGAGGCCCGGCACGATCGCGATGCGGCCCGGCTCCACCCACTCCAGCGCGGCGGCAATCGCATCAAAGCCGGCCGGACAGGCGCAGTAGGGCGCTTCGCGCCAGCCTTGCTTGCTGCCGGCCATGCCGGAGATCAGGCACAGCGTGCCGGGCGTCATCCAGTCGCCGAAGCAGCTTTGAAAAACCTCAGGAAAGCCGCCGGCCTCCACCGTCAGGATGCCGCGCGGGAAAGCGCGTTCTTGCAGCGCCGCGCCATCTGCGCCCAGCAGCGCGCCGCGCAGCGACGAGCTGCCCCAGTCGACGGCCAGCAGGCGACTCACAGCAGGGCCCTGACCTGTTCGGGGCGCGGCAGCGGCGCCACGGCGCCATAGCCTTGCACCGTGAGGGCGGCCGCCGCGTTGGCGTAGCGTGTGGCGTCGAACACCGTGTCGCCCTGGGCGATGCGCGCCAGCAGGTTGCCGCAAAAGCAGTCGCCCGCGCCGGTGGCATCCACCAGCTTCACGCGGTGCACGGGCACGCGTTCGCGCCGCGTGCCGTCGCTGACCAGCGCGCCCTCGCCGCCCAGCTTGAGCACCACGGTTTTGGCGCCCAGGCCATGGCCCCAGTCCACCACTTGGTCGGGGTCCGTCATGCCGTTGAGGGTGGTGATGTCTTCCAGGCTGGGCAGGAAGATGTCGCACAGCGACACGGCATGGCGGGTGCAGGCCAGGGCGCGGTCCAGCGGCCAGAGCTTGAGCCGCAGGTTGGAGTCAAACGAGACGAGCGTGCCGGCCTCTTTGGCGAGCTTCATGGCGGCGAAGGCCGTGTCGCAGGCGCTCGCGGAAATCGCCAGCGAGATGCCCGAGACATGCAGCACCCTGGCCTGGCGCACGGCGTCAAGCGCGCCGGCCTGCTGCAGCCAGGCCGGCGTCATGCGGCTGGCGGCGGAGCCCGCGCGCAGGTAGCTGAATTCATGGCCCTTGGGGCCGTGTGTGACGAAGTAAAGGCCGGTGCTGGCTTCGCTGTCCTGCTGGACGGCGGCGGTGGAGACGTTTTCGGCGGCCCACAAGGCCATCAGCGACTGGCCGAAGGTGTCGCCGCCCAGACGGGTCAGGTAGGCGGTGCTGGCGCCGGCGCGCGCGGCGGCGATCACGGCATTGCTGGTGTCGCCGCCAAAGCCTTGCAGGTAGTTGGGCTGGCCGGCCGTGGTCTGGTTGAACTCCACCATGGCTTCGCCGAGCGCGACGACATCGAATTTTCTGGCTTGCATTGGGTTTCCTGGCTTCTTGCGCCTTCTTCTGCCTTCTTCGGGCATCCCGGCGCGGGCCTTTTCAGGGAAGAAGAACCGGGAAAAGCACGCCGCGCCTCAAACCACTATGGTACCCGCCGCCTGCGCGCGGCCCGGTACCCGCCTTGTACCCGGCTCAGTGGTTGTCGCGCGGCACAAAAGCCCCGCGCTTGCCGACCAGGAAATCCAGGTCCACGCCTTCATCGGCTTGCAGCACATGGTCGATGTAGAGCTTCCAGTAGCCCGAATTCAACGGCGGCTGGGGCGGCGTCCAGCTGRCCATGCGTTTTGCCAGTTCCTCGTCGCTCACATGCAGGTGCAGGCGGCGATTCGGCACGTCGAGCTCGATGATGTCGCCGTTCTGCACCAGGGCCAGCGGGCCGCCGGCGGCGGCTTCAGGCGCGGTGTGCAGCACCACGGTGCCGTAGGCCGTGCCACTCATGCGCGCATCGCTGATGCGCACCATGTCGGTGATGCCCTTGCGCAGCACCTTGGGCGGCAGCGGCATGTTGCCGACTTCGGCCATGCCGGGATAGCCCTTGGGGCCGCAGTTCTTGAGCACCATCACGCAGTTTTCGTCGATGTCCAGGTTTTCGTCGTCAATGCGCGCGTGGAAGTCTTCAATGGTTTCAAACACCACGGCCCGGCCCTTGTGCACCATGAGCGCCGGCGTGGCGGCGCTGGGCTTGATGACGGCGCCGCGCGGCGAAAGATTGCCACGCAGCACGGCGATGCCGGCCTTGTCCTTGAAGGGCGCGGACAGCGGCTTGATCACCTCGGTGTTGAAGTTCTCCGCGTCGGCGATGTTTTCACCAATGGTCTTGCCGTTGGCGGTGATGGCGCCGGTGTGCAGGTGCTGCGCGATCTCTTTCATGACCACCGGCAGGCCGCCGGCGTAGCAGAAGTCTTCCATCAGGTATTTGCCCGAAGGCTGCAGGTTGACCAGGCAAGGCAGCTCGCTGGCGAGACGGTCGAAGTCGTCCACCGTGAGTTCCACGCCTATGCGCCTGGCAATCGCGATCAGGTGGATCACCGCGTTGGTCGAGCCGCCAATCGCCGCCAGTGTCTTGATGGCGTTTTCAAACGCCTGGCGCGTGAGGATTTTCGACAGCGTAAGGTCTTCATGCACCATCTCGACGGCGCGGCGGCCGGCCATGCGGGCCAGCACATTGCGCCTGCCGTCCACCGCAGGGTAGGCGGCGTTGCCCGGCAGGCCTATGCCCAGCGCTTCGACCATGCTGGCCATGGTCGAGGCCGTGCCCATGGTCATGCAGTGGCCGTGGCTGCGGTGCATGCAGCTCTCGGCTTCGAAAAATTCCTGGAGTTTCAGGGTGCCGGCGCGCACCTGCTCGCTCATGCTCCAGACGCCGGTGCCCGAGCCCAGCTCCTGGCCGCGCCATTTGCCGCTCAGCATGGGGCCGCCGCTGACGCCCACCGTGGGCAGGTCCACGCTGGAAGCGCCCATGACCAGGGCGGGGGTGGTCTTGTCGCAGCCCATCAGCAGCACCACGCCGTCAATGGGGTTGCCGCGTATGCTTTCTTCCACGTCCATGCTGGCCAGGTTGCGGTACAGCATGGCGGTGGGGCGCAGCAGGGTTTCGCCCAGCGACATCACCGGGAACTCGAGCGGGAAGCCGCCGGCCTCGTAGACGCCTATCTTGACCTGCTCGGCAATCGTGCGGAAATGCGAGTTGCAGGGCGTCAGTTCGCTGAAGGTGTTGCAGATGCCGATGACCGGCCGGCCGTCGAACTGGTCATGCGGAACGCCCTTGCCCTTGACCCAGCTGCGGTAGGCAAAGCCGTCGCGGTCCTGGCGGCCGAACCATTGCTGGCTGCGGAGTTCGTGGGCGGGTTTTTTCTTGGGTGGTGTGCTCATGCGGGAAAGTCCTTAATTCGTCAAACATATTATCGTCATACCATTGACCTGGCTATCTTAGTGAAAACCATGACCGCAGGAGCCCGCCCCGTGTCCGTCCCGTCCAGCCGCCCGCACATCCTCACCGTCGCCAAGCTCCCGCCCTTCCTGATGGAGCCGCTGCAGGCGGCTTATGAAGTCCATGACAGGCTGCACGAGAGCGACCCCGCGGCCTTCGCCAAGGTCGCGCCGCTGGTGCGCGGCATCGCGGGGGGCGGAGAGTCCAAGGTGCCACGCTCGCTGATGGACCAGTTGCCGGCGCTGGAAATCGTTTCCATCATGGGGGTGGGCTATGACGGCGTGGACGTCCCCGCCGCTCTGGAGCGGCGCGTTCCGGTTACCCACACGCCCGGTGTGCTCAACGACGAAGTGGCGGACCTGGCCATAGGCCTGATGCTGTCGGTGGCGCGCCGCATCCCGCTGGCGGACCGTTATGTGCGCGCAGGGCGCTGGGCCAAGGAAGGTCCCATGCCGCTGGCGCGCAAGGTCTCGGGCGCGCGCCTGGGCATCGTCGGCCTGGGCCGCATAGGCCAGGCCATCGCGAGCCGGGCCGAGGCCTTCGGCATGTCGATTGCGTACACCGGCCGCAGCGCCAAGGCGGAACTCGCTTACACCTTTTACCCCACGGCACAGGCGCTGGCCGCGCAGGTGGATTTCCTCATCGTGATCACGCCGGGCGGCGCCGGCACGCACCACCTGATCAATGCCGAAGTGCTCGAGGCCCTGGGGCCTGAGGGCTACCTGATCAATGTGGCGCGCGGTTCGGTGGTCGACGAGGCGGCTTTGGTTGATGCGCTGCAACGGGGCGTGATCGCCGGCGCGGCGCTCGATGTGTTCGAAAAAGAGCCGCACCCCAGCGAGGCGCTCTGGTCCATGGAGAACGTGGTGCTGACGCCGCACATGGCCAGCGGCACGGTGCAGACGCGCCACGCCATGGCCAAGCTGGCCGTGGACAACCTGCGCGCGCATTTTGCCGGGCAAGCCCTCTTTACCCCGGTGCCGGAATGGCATTGAATCCATCCTGGGCTTGGTTCCGGGGCAGGAATGCTCCGGGTTTTCCATAAAAGACCAGGGGGTTAATCATCATATGATAACAATGCGTCCGAGAGCGCATGGCGACGAGTTTTTGCAGTTCAACAACCCACCCGCAGAGGAGACAAGACAAATGAGACTCAAGACAATCCTGGCCGCCGCGATGGTCGCGGCCGGCCTCATATCGGCGGGGCAGGCCTCCGCCCAGGAAAAGCTCACCGTCTGGTGGGTCAAGGGCTTTTACAAAGCCGAAGACGATGCGCTCTTCGCCGCGATCAAGAAGTACGAGGAAAAGCACAAGGGCGTGAAGGTCGAGCTTTCGCAGTACCCCGTGCAGGACATGATCCCGAAAACCGTGGCGGCACTCGACTCCGGCAGCCCGCCCGACGTGGCCTATGCCGACGTCTATGACTTCCAGGTCGCCGGCAAGTGGGCCTTCGACGGCAAGCTTGAAGACATCAGCAGCGTGATCAACCCCATGCGCGCGCGTTTCGCTCCCAACACGGTGGAGACCGCCTTCCTCTACAACGACGCCACCAAGACCCGGGCCTATTACGCCTTCCCGATGAAGCAGCAGACCATGCACATCGAGTACTGGGTGGACATGCTCAATGAGGCCGGCTTCAAGGAATCCGACATTCCCACGGCCTGGAAGGACTACTGGTCCTTCTGGTGCGACAAGGTGCAGCCCGCGCACCGCCAGAAAACCGGCAACCGCACTTTCGGCATAGGCCAGCCGCTGGGCGTGGATTCCAGCGACTCCTTCTATTCCTTCCTGACCTTTATGGACGCCTACAACGTCAAGCTGGTCAGCGACAGCGGCAAGCTGCTGGTCGACGATCCGCAGGTGCGTGCGGGCCTGATCAGCGCGCTGACGGACTACACCCAGCCCTACGCCAAGGGCTGCACGCCGCCTTCGTCCACCAGCTGGAAGGACCCGGACAACAACGTCGCCTTCCACAACAAGACCACCATCCTGACCCATAACGCGACGATCTCCATCGCCGCGAAGTGGCTGGACGACATGAACAACGCGTCGCTCAAGCCGGAAGACCGCGAGACCGCGAAGAAGAACTACACCGAGCGCATCCGCACGGCGGGCTTCCCGAACAAGCCCGACGGCAGCAAGATGGTGTACCGCGCCGCCGTCAAGGTGGGTGTGGTGTTCAACCAGGCCAAGAACAAGGCCCGCGCCAAGGAGTTCGTGTCCTTCCTGATGCAGGAAGAGAACCTCACGCCTTATGTGGAAGGCTCGCTGGGCCGCTGGTTCCCGGTGACCAAAACCGCGCAGCAACGCCCGTTCTGGAAAGCCGATGCGCACAGGCTGTCGGTCTACAACCAGTTCACCGCCGGAACCGTCAACTTCGAGTTCACCAAGAACTACAAGTTCACCATCCTGAACAACGAGAACGTCTGGGCCAAGGCGGCCAATCGCGTGATCAATGAAAAGATGCCGGTGGACAAGGCCGTTGACGAAATGATCGCCCGCATCAAGACCGTGGCGAACTGAGCGCTGACCGACTGAAGAAAGCCGCGCCGCCCGCCCCGATTTCCGGGGTGGCGGCGCGCGTCAACAAAGCAAAGCATGAGCACTGCAACCATCCAACAGGCCGCCCCTTCGGTGCGCGCCGAGCGCGCCGCCATGACTTCGTGGGAGAAGTGGGGACTCGCGCTGGTCGTTCCCTACCTGCTGATTTTTCTGGTTTTCGTGATCTATCCCGTGGGCTACGGCCTGTGGCTGGCACGCCATCCGGACAGCTATGTCAGGCTGTTTGCCGACCCGATCTTTTTCCGCTCGCTGGTCAACACGGTGGTGTTCATCGTCGTGGCGGTGAACCTCAAGATGGTGGTGGCGCTGTTCCTGTCGGGATTTTTCCTGAACACGCGCTGGTGGATCAAGGCGCTGTCGGTGATTTTTATCCTGCCCTGGGCCGTGCCCTCGATCCCGACCATTCTGTCGATGCGCTTCATGCTCAATCCCGAGTGGGGCGTCATCAACACCCTGATTTTCAAGGCCACGGGCATAGACGGCCCCAACTGGCTCAATGACCCGACGCTGGCGCTGTCTTTCTCTATGCTGGCGCACATCTGGAAGTCTTTGCCCTTCTGGACGCTGATCCTGCTGGCAGGACGCATGGCCATACCGGCCGAGCAGTATGAAGCGGCCTCGGTGGACGGCGCCACGGTCTGGCAGAAGTTCCGCTTCATCACCTGGCCGTCCATGCGCTCGCTGTACCTGACCTCGACCATCCTGTCCATGATCTGGACATTAGGCGACTTCAACAGCGTCTACCTGCTCACGGGCGGCGGGCCGGCCGACCTCACGCATGTGCTGGCCACGCTGGGCATCCGTTACCTGCGCCTGGACCAGGTCGACCTGTCCCTGGCCTCCATCGTCGTGGCCCTGCCCCTGGTGCTGCCGCTGGTGTATTTCATGATGAAAAGGTTGTCCAAATGAGCCGCGTCACACTGCGTTCAGTCACCCGGGAGGCCAGGCTGCTACTGGTCGGCATCCCGGTCCTGCTGTGGACGCTGATCCCCATCTACCACATGGTGCTGTTCGCGATCTCGCCGCGCAACGAAGCCACGACAGGGCGGCTCTGGCCCAAAAAGCCCACGCTGGACAATTTCGAGACGGTGTTCTGGCAAAAGCATTTCTACCTCGACCACTTCTGGGTGCAACTGGGCAACTCGCTGGTGATCGCGCTGTCGGTGGGGGTGCTCACGCTGGTGGTCTCCACCACCGCGGCCTTTGCCATCAGCCGGCTCAAGGTGCGCGGCGGCCGTACGGTGATGAACATGGCGCTTTTCACCTACTTCATCCCAGCCGCTTTCCTGGCCGTTCCCATGTACAAGACCATGGGCAACTACGGCATGCTGAACCACCAGTGGTCGCTGATCCTGGCCATGGTGACCATCGCGTCGCCCTATTGCATCTGGGTGCTCAAGCAGGCCTCCGACAAGCTGCCTTACGAGCTTGATGAAGCGGCCCGTATGGACGGCGCCACGGCCATGCAGCTGTTCCGGCTGGTCTACCTGCCGCTGATGGTGCCCTCGCTGGTGGCGGTCGGCACCTATGCGCTGCTGCTGGCCTGGAACGAATACCTCTACGCCTTCCTGCTGCTGTCCAGGGACACCAGCGTGACGCTGGCGGTGGCCCTGGGCAACTTCCTCGCCGCCGACGACTCGCCATGGGAACTGCTGATGGCCACCGGCCTGATTTACGCGCTGCCTCCGGCGGCAATTTATTACGCTTTCAAACGCTATATGGTGTCGGGCCTCACAGCCGGTGCCGTGAAAAGTTGACCCGGGAAATACCACATGGCTTCTGTATCGTTTCGCAATATTGAAAAGGCCTTCGGCAAGGTCAAGATCATTCACGGCATCAGCTTTGACATCTCCGACGGCGAATTTGTCGTGCTGGTCGGGCCCTCGGGCTGCGGCAAGTCCACGCTGCTGCGCATGCTGGCCGGGCTGGAGGAAATCAGCGGCGGCGAGATGTCGATCGACGGCAAGGTCATCAACGAGCTCGACTCCAAGGACCGCGACATCGCGATGGTGTTCCAGAGCTACGCGCTTTATCCGCACATGACGGTGCGCGACAACATGGCTTTCAGCCTGAAGCTGCGCAAGGCCGATGCCGAACTCACCAACAAGCGCGTGGGCGACGCCGCCCGCATCCTGAACCTGGACCCGCTGCTGGACCGCTTTCCGCGCGAACTCTCGGGCGGGCAGCGCCAGCGCGTGGCCATGGGGCGGGCCATCGTGCGCGACCCCAAGGTCTTCCTGTTCGACGAGCCGCTGTCCAACCTGGACGCCAAGCTGCGCGTGGCCATGCGTGCCGAAATCAAGGCCCTGCACCAGCGCCTGAAAACCACCACCGTCTACGTCACGCATGACCAGATCGAGGCCATGACCATGGCCGACCGCATTGTGGTCATGCACGACGGCATCATCGAGCAAATAGGTACGCCCCTGGAGCTGTTTGACCGGCCCGGCAACCTGTTTGTCGCGCAATTCATAGGCTCGCCCGCCATGAACGTCCTCAAGGGCGTTTTGCGCAAGGAGGGCGGCCGGGCCTGGGTCGAAGCCGAGGGCCACCAGTGGCCCATAGGCCAGATTGCCCAGGCGCAGGACGGCCAGCCCGTGCATTACGGCGTGCGGCCCGGCGACCTGTCGCTGTCCGCCACGGGCCAGGGCATTCCGGCCAAGGTCATTGTGGTCGAGCCCACCGGTGCAGAGACTGAGTTGCTGCTCGAGGTGGGTGGCGCCAAGGTCATCGTGGTGATGCATGGCCGCACGGCGGTGCGCCCCGACGAGATCGTGCACCTGGACATCGCGGCCGGCAAGACCCATGTGTTTGACGACGCCAGCGGCGCCCGCCTGGATTGAGCCCCTCCATGGTTTTGAACTCCTTCAGGCTTGATGGGCGCCTTGCGCTGGTGACCGGCTCTTCGGGCGGCATCGGTTTCGCGTTGGCGCGCGGCCTGGGGCAGGCGGGAGCCACCCTGGTGCTCAACGGCCGCGACAGCGCCAAGCTGGAGCGCGCAGCCGGCGTGCTGCGCGAGGAGGGTTTTACTGTCCATACACGCGGTTTTGACGTCACCAATGCCGCCGCGGTCCAGGCGGCGGTGGAGGACATCGAAAGCACGCTGGGCGGCATAGACATCCTCGTCAACAACGCCGGCATGCAAAGGCGCATGGCCCTGCAGGATTTCCCCGAACAGGACTGGCATGAGCTGATGCGCACCAATGTCGACAGCGTCTTTTTTGTCGGGCAGGCGGTCGCCCGGAAAATGATCACGCGCGGCAGGGGCAAGATCATCAACATCTGCTCGGTGCAGAGCGAGTTGGGGCGTCCCAACATCGCACCCTATATGGCCAGCAAGGGCGCGGTCAAGATGCTGACCAAGGGCATGGCGATCGACTGGGGCCCTCACGGCATCCAGGTCAACGGCCTAGGGCCCGGCTACTTCAAGACCGAACTCACGGAAAAACTCGTGGCCGACGAACAGTTCAGCGCCTGGCTCACGGGGCGCACGCCCAGCAGGCGCTGGGGCGACGTGGCCGAGCTGGCCGGCGCGGCCGTGTTCCTGGCCAGCGATGCCTCCAGCTTTGTCAACGGCCATGTTTTATATGTCGACGGCGGGGTGACGGCGACTTTGTGACGCCGCCGTCCCGCGCAACCAGGGAGAAACATCATGCGTGGACTTGTCTGTCATGCGCCCCTAGATCTGCGCCTTGACGCGCTGGATACCGAAACCCTGGGCCCGCATCAGCTGCGTGTGCGGGTGGCCTACGGGGGCATTTGCGGCTCGGACCTGCATTACTTCCAGCATGGCGGCTTCGGCACGGTGCGCATCAAGGAGCCCATGGTACTGGGCCATGAGGTGTCGGGCGTGGTCGAGGCCGTGGGCAGCGAGGTCAGCGGCCTGCGCGCCGGCCAGCGCATCGCGATTTCGCCCTCGCGGCCTTGCGGCGTTTGCCGCTTCTGCCAGCAGGGCTTGCACAACCACTGCATGGACATGCGGTTTTACGGCAGCGCGATGCGTTTTCCGCACATCCAGGGCGCTTTCCGCGAAACCCTGGTCATCGAGGCTGCTCAGGCGCATCCCGTGGCCGACGACCTGCCGCTGTCCGAGGCCGCGCTGGCCGAGCCTTTGTCGGTGGGCCTGCACGCGATTTCGCGGGCCGGCTCGGTGTTCGGCAAACAGGTGCTGGTCACCGGCTGCGGCCCTATAGGCGCCTTGCTGATCGCCGGCCTGCGCCGCGCGGGCGCGGCCCGCATCGTGGCGGCCGATATCGCCGAGCTTCCCCTGGCCTGCGCCAAAAAAATGGGTGCCGACCAGACCATCAACCTGGCCCAGGAGCCGGACGGCCTGGCGGCCTTTGCCGCCGGCAAGGGGCAGTTCGACGTGATGTTGGAGGCCTCGGGCAATGAAAAAGCCCTGGTCGCCGGCCTGGATGTGGTGGCGCCGCGCGGCGTCATCGTGACGGTGGGCCTGGGCGGCAATGTCTCGCTGCCGCTCAACACCCTGGTTGCCAAGGAGCTGGAACTGCGCGGCACCTTCCGCTTTCATCCCGAATTCGCTGTGGCGGTGGCTTTCCTGAACCAGCGCCTGATAGACGGCCGGCCCGTCATCACCGACATCGTCGCCTTCGAGCAGGCCACGCATGCCTTTACACTCGCCGGCGACAAGCGCCAATCCATGAAGGTGCAGATCGCCTTTGGCGGCGAAGCTTCATGAAGCGCCTGCTTTTCACAGCCATTCACCGGAGTTCTCCGTGACCGTTTTTTCCAAAGTCATTCTTTACACCGATACCGACGGCCGCGCCAGATTCCGGGAAGAAGCCGTCCCGCTGGGCGAAGGCTCACCGCAGGCCATGCTGTCCGAAGTGTTCGCTTCGGGCGGCTACCAGCTGCGCCACAGCCCTTTGGGCTTTCGCAGCCAGTTCCATTGCACGCCGAATCCGCAGTGGGTGTTCATCCTGGGCGGCGAGATGGAGATCGGCCTGCAGGGCGGGGTCTCGCGCATCTTCAAGCCGGGCCAGCATTTCTACTCGGCCGACGTGCTGCCGGCCGGCGCCACCTTCGACCCGGCCCTGCACGGCCACTGGAGCCGCCAGGTAGGGCCGGACCCGCTGGTCACGCTGTTTGTGCGGGGCTGAAAGCACGCCATGGCCACCATGAAAAACGTCCACGGCAACACGGTAGACCATATCGGTGAAGCCATCGTCGCGGGCCGTTATGCCGCCGGCATGTCCATGCCGCCGGAGCCGGTGCTCTGCGAGGAACTGGGCGTGAGCCGCACGGTGGTGCGCGAAGCGGTCAAGTCGCTGATTGCCAAGGGCCTGGTCACCACCGGCCCCAAGGTGGGTACCCGCGTGCTGACCGAGGAGCACTGGAACTGGTTCGATCCGGACGTGATTGCATGGAAAGCCAAGGCCGGCATCACACCCGAATTTTTGCGCGACCTGCTGGAGCTGCGGCGCCTGGTGGAGCCCGCTGCCGTGCGCATGGCTGCGGAGCGCGCCACCGCGCAAGAGATCGCTGAAATCGAGGATGCCTATGCCGGCATGAAGCGCGCCGTGGAAGGCGGCGGCGACTACGTCACCTACGACCTGCGTTTTCACCAGGGCCTGCTGCGCTCCGCGCACAACCGCATGCTGATCCAGATGAGCAAGGCGCTGAGCGCCTTGCTGCGCACCAGTTTTGAAATTTCCACCATCCGCAAGGACGGCCCCAAACGCTCCTTGCCGCTGCACCGGGCGGTGCTGGACGCGGTGATCGCCCGCAACCCGGCCAAGGCCGAAAAGGCGATTCTGGTATTGATCGACGGCGCGCACGAGGATATCGAGCTGGTGCTCGGCTCGCGGCGGCGGCTGCCTAAATTGAGTAATCCGGCCAAGCAGCTTAAAGCGGCGGCCTGAGCGTCTTTTTCTTAGCGTCTTGGCGTCTTAGCGGCGCTGCATGTCGCCGGACAGGACCACGTGATGTCCCTGTCGAACCGCCACTTCCTCGACCAGCGTGCGCGCGACGCTGTCCGCCGAAACGGACTGGTAGTTCAGCGGTATCACGTGACTGAGGCGTTTTGAAAGACTGATCGCCAGTTTTTCACCGCCGCGCAAAGGCTGGCCCAGCGCCTCCCGGTCGCCCGCCAGAAAGGACGGCCGCACCACCACCAGCGTGGCAAAACCGAGCTGCGAAAGCGCTTGCTCAGCCTCGCCCTTGACGCGGGTGTAGAAGAGCATGGAATGCGGGTCGGCGCCCATGGCGCTGACCAGGCCCAGGCGCGTGGCGCCGGCATTGCGGCCGGCACGGGCCACGGCCAGCACAGCGTCGAAATCCACCGCCCTGAAGGCCGCGCGGCTGCCTGCCGTCTTGATGGTGGTTCCCAGCGCGATGAAAACATCGTCCACCGGCGGGGCCTTGAAACCGGCAAAAGAATCGACCAGGTGCACAACCAGCCGGCTGTCATGCCGGGCCGGTGCGCGGCGGCCCACGCAGTGGACCGCCGAATAGCGCTTATCGGCCAGTAAAAGGTCCAGGACCGCCCGGCCGACGAGGCCCGTTGCCCCGGCCACCAGAGCCACCCGCGCCGCCGCCGGAGCGGTTGCCGCGGTAGTTGCCCCGGTTGCCGCCCGTTGGCTGGCCGGAGGAGGGGAAGCCTGAGGAGGCGTGGCTGGCGGGTTGGCGGTCGTCGAAGTCATTGCGTGGCTCCCTGGACTCGTTGCGGGGTGCGCGCGGCTGCTGCTCGTCGCGCTGGCGTGGCGCCTGGGCCTGCCGTGGCGGCTGGCCGTTCTGGGAATAACCCGAAGCCTGGCGTGGCTGGCCGGGGTTGGGAGTGCGCGGGCCGCGGCCGCTGCCATTGCCGTTGCCACCACCACCGTTACCGCCGCCGGCGGGGCCGCGACCACGGCCGCCACCGTTGTTGCCGCCGCCGTTGCCGCCGCGCGCGGGCTGGGCGCCCTTGGTGTCGCGGATGCGTTGCATCATCTCGGTGCGGGCGGCCTTGGCGGCGGCCTGCATCACTTCGCGGCTGGGCGGCTTGCCCAGGCCGCCCCAGATGGTCTGGCGGCCCATGGCCAGCGGCTCGGCGCGTTCGCCGGGCTCGGCTTCAAAACCGGGAACGATGATTTTTTCGATGTTCTGCTTGGTGAAGCGCTCGATGTCCTGCATGAAGCCTTCCTCATCGAGGCAGACCAGGCTGACGGCTTCACCGCTGTTGCCCGCGCGGCCGGTGCGGCCAATGCGGTGCACATAGTCTTCGCTGACGTTGGGGATTTCGTAGTTGACCACGTGCGGCAGCTCGTCGATGTCGATGCCGCGGGCGGCGATGTCGGTGGCCACCAGGGCGCGTATCGTGCCGCTCTTGAAGTCGGCCAGCGCCTGCGTGCGGGCCGTCTGGCTCTTGTTGCCGTGCAGCGCCATCGCGGGGATACCGTGCTTGGTCAGGTGCTCGGCCACGTTGTTCGCGCCGAACTTGGTGCGCGTGAACACCAGCACCTGGCTCCAGTTGTGTTCGTTGATGATGTGGGTCAGCAGCGCTTTCTTCTTGCTGCGGCCCACGGGGTGTATGGTCTGCGTGATGCGCTGCACCGTGGTGTTGCGCGGCGTGACCTGGATGGATTCGGGGTTTTTGAGCAGGCCGTTGGCCAGTTCGCGGATTTCATCGCTGAAGGTCGCGCTGAACAGCAGCGACTGCTTTTGTTTGGGCACCAGGGCCAGCACCTTCTTGATGTCGTGGATGAAGCCCATGTCGAGCATGCGGTCGGCTTCGTCCAGCACCAGGATCTGCACCTGGCTCAGGTCCAGCGTGCCTTGGCTCGCGTGGTCCAGCAGGCGGCCGGGGGTGGCGACCAGGATGTCCACGCCGCGGCGCAGTTTTTCGATCTGGGCGCCCATGCCGACGCCGCCGAACATCACCATGGAGGTGAGGTCGGTGTATTTGCCGTAGGTGCGCACGCTTTCCTCGACCTGGGCCGCGAGTTCGCGGGTGGGGGTCATGATCAGGGCGCGCACGGCGTTGACGCCGCGGCGGTTGGTCAGGCGCGCTTCGGTGGACAGGCGCTGCAGCAGGGGCAGCGTGAAGGCTGCGGTCTTGCCGGTGCCGGTCTGGGCGCCGCCCAGCAGGTCGACACCCTTGAGCACGGCGGGGATCGCCTGGGCCTGGATGGGGGTGGGTGTGTCGTAGCCCTGCTCGAGCACGGCCTTCAGAATGGCCGGGGCCAGGTTCAATTCTTCAAATGTCATGATGTGGCGCCGTAGGGCGCTTTGGATCGGCCTGTTGGGCGCCCTGTTGGAAGGCAACCCGCCAGTCAAAGGCAGATGGGGTCAGAAAGTCGGGCCGAAAACATCGAAATAGCCGCTTGAGGCGGTACCCGGATGTGCCCAAATGTTGAAGGCAACTGGAGCCAGCAACCCCTGTATTGTCGCACAGCAACGATAATGGGGCATTCACGCAGAAAAACACGCCCCTTCAAAAGGCGTTGGCGCCCCGGCGCGGCGTGTCGTTCCAGCTCGCAGGAAACTGCCGGTAGCCTGTGAAAATAGCGTTTACAGGCCGCAGGCAGCCGTTTCCCGCAATGTTTTTTTCATTTTTACCAAAGTAAATCCCGATGGCTCAGTACGTATTTACCATGAACAAGGTCGGCAAAATCGTGCCGCCCAAGCGCCATATCCTCAAGGAGGTGTCGCTCAGCTTCTTCCCGGGCGCCAAGATCGGCGTGCTGGGCACCAACGGCTCCGGCAAGTCCACGCTGCTCAAGATCATGGCTGGCCTGGACAAGGAAATCGAGGGTGAAGCCACCCCCATGCCGGGCCTGAACATCGGCTACCTGCCGCAGGAACCCAAGCTGGACCCCGAGCACACGGTGCGCGAGAGCGTGGAAGCCGGCATGGGCGCGGTGTTTGCCGCTAAGGCCCAGCTCGAAGCCGTGTACACGGCCTACGGTGAGCCCGATGCCGATTTCGACGCGCTGGCAGCCGAGCAGGCCCGCCTGGAAGCCATCATCGCCACCGCCGGCACCGATTCCGAGCACCAGCTCGAGATCGCCGCCGACGCGCTGCGCCTGCCGCCCTGGGACGCCAAGATCGGCGTGCTCTCGGGTGGTGAAAAACGCCGTGTGGCCCTGTGCAGCCTGCTGCTGTCCAAGCCCGACATGCTGCTGCTCGACGAGCCGACCAACCACCTGGACGCCGAATCGGTGGACTGGCTGGAGCAGTTCCTGCAGCGCTTTTCGGGCACCGTGGTGGCCATCACCCACGACCGCTACTTCCTGGACAACGCCGCCGAATGGATCCTGGAACTGGACCGCGGGCACGGCATTCCCTGGAAGGGCAACTACAGCAGCTGGCTGGACCAGAAGGGCGAGCGCCTGGCGCAGGAGCAAAAGGGCGAGGAAGCCCGCGCCAAGGCCCTGAAGAAGGAACTCGAATGGTCGCGCCAGAACCCGAAGGCGCGCCAAGCCAAGAGCAAGTCGCGCCTGGCCCGTTTCGAGGAGCTCTCGGACTACGAATACCAGCAGCGCAACGAAACCCAGGAAATCTTCATTCCCGTGGCCGAGCGCCTGGGCAATGAAGTCATCGAGTTCAAGAACGTCAGCAAGTCCTTCGGCGACCGCCTGCTGATCGACAACCTGAGCTTTCAGGTGCCCGCGGGCGCCATCGTCGGCATCATCGGCCCCAACGGCGCGGGCAAGTCCACGCTGTTCAAGCTGATCGCCGGCAAGGAGCAGCCCGACAGCGGCGAAGTCGCCATCGGCAAGACCGCGCGCATGGCTTTCGTCGACCAGCACCGCGACGACCTGGCCAATGACAAAACCGTCTGGGAAGACATTTCCGGCGGCCTGGACATGCTGACCGTCGGCAAGTTCACCATGCCCAGCCGCGCCTATGCCGGCCGCTTCAACTTCAACGGCGCCGACCAGCAAAAACGTGTCGGCATGCTGTCGGGCGGCGAGCGCGGGCGTTTGCACCTGGCCAAAACCCTGATCGCGGGCGGCAACGTGCTGATGCTGGACGAACCCTCGAACGACCTGGACGTGGAAACCCTGCGCGCGCTCGAAGACGCCTTGCTCGAATTCGCCGGCTCGGTGCTGGTGATCAGCCATGACCGCTGGTTCCTGGACCGCATCGCGACCCACATCCTGGCCGCCGAAGGCGACAGCCAGTGGACCTTCTTCAACGGCAACTACCAGGAGTACGAAGCCGACAAGAAGAAACGTTTGGGTGAAGAGGGCGCAAAACCCAAGCGCGTGCGCTTCAAGGCATTGCATTGAGCCCCCACGCTTTTCACTTCGTGTAATGCGCTGCCCCCCGAGGGGGCGCTGCGCCTGCGGCCCGGCAAAGCCGGTTCCGCGGCCCCTGCTTGATTGAAGAGCCGCCGCGGCCGTTGCGTGCGGCTCTTTGGAGATGCTTATGACCGACGAGGAAGTCCTGACAAAAACCCGCTTGTGGCTCGAAAAAGCCGTGATCGGGCTCAACCTGTGCCCGTTTGCCAAGGCGGTCTACGTCAAGAACCAGGTGCGCCTGGTGGTCAGCCATGCCCGGCATGCGGATGACCTGCTGGAAGAACTGGACCGCGAGCTGGACCTGCTGGCCGCCACGCCGGCCGAGGAGGTCGACACTACGCTGCTGATCCATCCCACGCTGTTCGAGGACTTCCTGGACTTCAACGACTTCTTGGAGATTGCCGAGGGCGTGGTGGACGAGCATGGCCTGGAGGGCGTGATCCAGCTGGCCAGCTTTCACCCGCGCTTCCAGTTTGAGGGCACCGAGCCCGACGATATCGGCAACTACACCAACCGCGCGCCTTTCGCCATCCTGCATTTGCTGCGCGAGGAGAGCGTGGAACGGGCCGTGGAGGCCTTTCCCGAGGCCGAAGCGATTTTCGAGCAGAACATCGCGGTGCTCGAAAAACTGGGTCACCAGGGCTGGAAGGCGCTGGGCCTTTAGCCTTGCGGGAACAGCCGGCTACTTGGGCAGGTACTGCTTGAGCACCGCCTGCAGCTGGGCGAAATTAAAGGGCTTGGTCACATAGGCGCTGGCGCCCAGGCGCAGGGCTTCCTCGAGCCGCTCCGACTCGGCACTGGCCGACAGGAACACCAGAGGCACCCGGCTGAGCGCGGGTTCCGCCTGCAGCGCGGCCAGCACCTCAATGCCGCTCATCTGCGGCATCATCACGTCGCAGAAAATCAGGTCCGGCGGCTGCTCGCGGGCCAGCTGCAGGCCGGCGCCGCCGTCCGCCGCTCCCAGGCCTTCGTGGCCCTCAAGCCGGACGAAGCGCAGCAGGTTATCCCGGATATGGGACTCGTCTTCAATCACCAGAATGCGCGCCATGGTTCTTTCGTAGCGAAGGCCCCGGCTGTCGTTGTTAGGGGGCGGATTTCCCTGAGCCGCCAGGCCGCGGGCTGCACCGCTGGCCTGGCCTGATGCCCATCTTATAGCCTTGCCCCGGTTTTGGGCCGGTTTTTGCCGCCTTAAATCGTGACGGTGAAGCGCGTGCCCTGGCCCACGACGCTGGCGACCTCGATGCGGCCACCGTGCAGGTCGACGGAGTTTTTCACGATGGCCAGCCCCAGGCCCGTGCCCTGGATCTCCCCGACATTGCTGGCCCGGTGGAACCACTCGAACAGGTGGGGAAGCTCTTCGGCCGGAATGCCTATGCCCTGGTCCGACACCTCGAAAGCCACCCGTCCCTGCGACGAAGAGACCCGAAACAGGATCTTCCCGCCCTGTGGCGAGTATTTGATGGCGTTGGACAGCAGGTTGCCGAAAATATGGCGCAGCAGCTTTTCATCAAAAAGCCCGACCGCCGGCTGGGCCTCGAATTCCAGGGCCAGCTCGCAGCCCGCCTCCGAGTGCTGGATGCGGGCGTCCTCGACCAGGTCCTGGCACAGTGCCTGGAGGTTGACCTGCGCCGGCTGGAACTCCAGCATCTGCGCCTCCACTTTGCCCAGCAGCAGCACGCGGTCCAGCATCTGGGTCATGCGCCGCACGCCGGTTTCTATGGTGGCGATGACATCGGCCTTTTCGGGCCCGGGCAGGCGGTCGCCATAGTGTTTGAGCAGCTCCGCCGACGACAGGATGAAGGCCAGCGGCGTGCGGAATTCATGCGAGGCCACCGAAATGAAGCGCGATTTCATGTCGTTGAGTTCGGTCTGCCGCTGCAGGGTCTGGCGCTGCGTGAGTTCAGCCTGCAGGCGGGCCGTGGCGTCCACCACGAAGATCAGCGTCGCCTCGCGCTTGCCCCATTCGATCTTCACGGCGGAAAGCTCCAGCGAGCGCACCTCGCCGGACTGGGTGATGACGCGAAAGCTGTACATCGAGTCCACCTCGTCGCCGCGCAGGCGCCGTTCATGGCGCTCGCGCATCACCGGCAAGTCCTCGGGGTGGACCGTCGCCGTGTAGGGCTGGGACAGCAGGTACTCGCGCGGGTGGCCCACGATGCGCTCCAGGCTGGGGTTGACGAACACCATGCGGTCGTCCTGCACCACCACCACGCCGACACCGACGTTTTCAATCACCGTGCGGTAGCGCTCTTCGGATTTGCGCAGCTCGTCCAGCGCCTGGTAGCGCTCGATCGCGCTGCTCACATGGTTGGCGACAAAGGAAAGGATGTCGGCGTCCGTGTCGCTGTAAGCCACGCCCGGCTCATAGCCCTGCACCGCCAGCACGCCGCCTATGGCGCCTCGTATGTGCATGGGCACGCCCAGCCAGGAACTGAAGGTCATGTCGCCGCTGCCTTCGGTCACCTGGCCGCCGGCTTCCAGCCGCTTGAGCCGCGCTGCGTCAATGATCTGCGGCCGGCCGGTGCTGAGCACGAACTCGGTCAGCCCGCGCCGGTAGGGCACATTGCTGCGCTGCAGCGTGTCGCCGTCGCGTTCGTCCACGTAATAGGGAAAATCCTTGCGCTGCTTTTGCGCGTCGTAAAGGCACACGTAGCAGTTCTTCGCGTACAGCAGCTCGCCCAGCAGGCCGTGCACCGACTGCAGGAAATCGTAGAAGGAGAGGTCCGCCGCCGCCCGTTCGGCGATGCGGTAAAACACCCGTTGCAGGGTTTCGGCCTTTTTCTGCTCCCGCGCTTCGGCCTGCAGCTCGCGGGTGCGCTGCTCCAGCCACAGGGTGGCCGAGGTTTCCTGCTTCTGCTTTTCAAGCTGCAGGTCCCGGTAGTCGGCCTGCAGCGCCTGGTATTGCTGTTGCAGCTGCTGGAGCTGGCGGTGCAGGTCGGCGTCAGACGGCATGGCGCGGCTTTCGTGCTCGGGTGGAAAGACGGCCGCCCGGGCCGGGGCCGCCACGCCTCATTATGTGGCCTTCAGGCCGAGCCCAGCCCGTCCACCGTCTGGAACATCGCCTGGCGCGCCTGCGCGATGATCTGCGTGCGCCATTCGTCGGTATCGACATAAAAGGCGTTCATCATCTGGCGCTTGATCGCCGCCTGCACCTCGGGTGGCGTCCCGGGGTGTTTGTGCAGCCAGTGGTCGGCGCGCAGCGCGGCGATGATGTCGAGAATCGGCAGCGTGCCGTACTCCATGGCCATGCCAGTGTATTCGGCCTGCGGGCATTCGTCGTACACGGCGGTCCACATCAGTCCAGTGAGTTTTGCCGAGGTGGAGGAGCCGTCGTAGAAAGAGGTCACGGGCGTCTCGCCGCCGCCGCCCCACCAGGCACGTGCGCGCGCCAGGACCTTGGCGTCGTTCTCACAGGCAAAAATGCGCTCGCCCAGGCCGCTGGGCCCCAGGCCCGTGTGCAGGTCCATCCAGGCGATGTGCCTGGCCTGCCGCCCGAAGGTTCGCAGCACCTCGCGCAGGGTCTGGTTGCTCCAGGTCGGCGCGGTGCCGCCGAAGAACATACCGTCGGCGTATTCATGCTGCCCCTGCGACACCGCCGCCTGGTAGCGCGCAACGCCGTGGGTGTCGATGTAGGCCGCGATGGATGCCTCGTTCTCGTCGGTGGGCGGCCATTGCGCGGGCAGCAGCAGGTCGTGAACCTCACGGTAGGCCTCGTTGACGGGCAGTGGCTGGCCGAAGTCGTGAAAATTACGGTTCAGGTCCACGTTTTCATGCGTGGTGCGCCGTGCGTGCGAGAAGCCGTGGGGATTGAGCGCATGGATGTAGAGCACCGCCACGCCGCCGGCGCGGGCCTTGGCGCGCCACTCGGCGTCGCGCGCGGCATACACCTGCACGCCCGAGCCGCAATAGCCTTCGACGCCGTGGCAAGCGCTGCTGACGATGAAGAGGTGCTCGGCGTCGGGCGAACCGTCCAGGGCCACGTCCATGGCCAGGGTTTCGCCGTCGCGGCCTTTGAGCGGGTGTTCGTAGGCGCGGAGCGCCATGCCGGCGGCGCCGGCCGCCTCAAGGAATTTGGCGCGCGCAGCCGCGTAGCTGGCCGAAAAAGCCGCGTGTGGATTCATGGTGATGTTGGTGTGGTCAGGATTCAGGCCCCGGCGCCCGTGCCCAGCCAGCGTGTGGCCAGCTGGACCCAGTAGGTACCGCCCAGGGGAATGAGCTCGTCGTTGAAGTCGTAGCTCGGGTTGTGCAGCGTGCAGGGGCCCTCGCCGTGGCCCATGTCGCGGTGCGCGCCGTCGCCGTTGGAGATAAAGCAGTAGGCGCCGGGCTTGGCCTGCAGCATGTAGGCGAAGTCTTCGGCGCCCATGGTGGGCTCCTGCGCCAGCACGTTGGCCGGCCCCACGATGTCGCTCATGACCCGGCGCGCGAAATCGGCCTCGGCGGCGCTGTTCACGGTGGGCGGATAGTTGCGATGGAATTTGAACTCGCAGCGTGCCTCAAAGGCGGCGCAGGTGTGTTCGGCGACTTCCTTCATGCGTTTCTCGATCAGGTCCAGCACTTCGATGCTGAAGGTGCGCACCGTGCCCTGCAGTTCGCAGGAGTCGGGCACCACGTTGGTGGCTTCGCCGGCGTGGATCATGGTCACTGAGATGACGCCCGCGTCCACGGGTTTTTTGTTGCGGCTGATGATGTTCTGGAAGCCCTGCACCATCTGGCAGGCCACCGGCACCGGGTCTATGCCGTTGTGCGGCATGGCGGCATGGCTGCCCTTGCCGCGTATGGTGATCTTGAATTCATTGCTCGACGCCATCACCGGCCCTGCGCTGACCGCGAAGGTACCCACTGGGGCGCCGGGCCAGTTGTGCATGCCGAAGACGGCCTCCATGGGGAATTTTTCGAAGAGGCCGTCCTTGATCATCTCGCGCGCGCCGCCGCCGCCTTCTTCGGCCGGCTGGAAGATCAGGTAGACCGTGCCGTCAAAGTCCYGGTTCTGCGAGAAGTGGCGCGCCGCGGCCAGCAGCATGGCGGTGTGGCCGTCATGGCCGCAGGCGTGCATCTTGCCCGGCTGCGTGCTGGCATGGGCGAAGGTGTTGAATTCCTGCATGGGCAGGGCGTCCATGTCGGCGCGCAGGCCCACGGCGCGGCCCGAGGCGCCGCCGTCGCGCCCATGCACGATGCCCACCACGCCGGTGGTGCCCATGCCGCGGTGGATGGGGATGCCCCAGGATTCGAGTTTTTTCGCGACCACGTCGGCGGTGCGCACTTCCTGGAAACACAGTTCAGGGTGGGCGTGGATGTCGCGGCGCACGGCCGCGATGTCGGCCGCCCCGGCCAGGATGGATTCAATGATTTTCACGGCGTTCTCCGTTAAAGGTTCATGGTAACCAAGCTCGCCCCGATTTGCAGGCGCCGCGTGATCTTCAAATTCCGAAATATTCACAATCCCGCAAACAGGTTCCTAGATCCGGCCTTCTTCGACCGCATGGCAGGCCACGCGAACGCCTTGAAGCTGAAGGAACTCGGGCCGCTCGGTCCTGCAGCGCTCATTGGCGTGCGGGCAGCGCGGGTGGAAGGTGCAGCCGCCGGGCGGATTCAGCGGATTGGGCACCTCACCCGAGACCGGCGTGCGGGCGCGGCCGGTGTCGTGCATCTTGGGGATGGCGTCCAGCAGCATGCGCGTGTAGGGGTGGCGCGGCCTGTCGAACAGGCTGTGCTTGTCGGCCAGCTCCACCAGGCGGCCCAGGTACATCACGCCGACCTGGTCGCTGACATGGCGCACCACCGCCAGGTTGTGCGAGATGAAGAGATAGGTCAGGCCCCGCGTGCGCTGCAGGTCCTTCATGATGTTGAGCACCTGTGCTTGCACGCTCACGTCGAGCGCCGAGGTGGGTTCGTCGCAGACCAGGAATTCGGGCTCGGTGGCCAGGGCGCGCGCGATGGAGATGCGCTGGCGCTGCCCGCCCGAGAACTGGTGCGGGTACTTGGGCATGTCCAGCGGCGACAGGCCCACCGACTTGAGCAGTTCGCCCACGCGTTCCTTGAGCGCGGGGCCGCCCTCCAGGATGCCGTGCTCACGCAGCGGCTCGGCGATGATGTCCTCAATCGTCCAGCGCGGGTTGAGGCTGGCATAAGGATCCTGGAAGATCATCTGGATGCGGCTGCGCAGCTGCCGGCCGGCCGGCGTCTTGAACACCGCGTGCGCGTCCTGGCCGTCGAAGTTCAGGCCGCCGCGCGTGGGCTCGTACAGGCCCACCAGCAGGCGGGCCACGGTGCTTTTGCCGCAACCCGATTCGCCGACCAGTGCCAGCGTCTTGCCTTTTTCAATCTCGAAACTCACGCCGTCGACGGCTTTGAGCAGCAGCCGGGGCTTGCGCTCCAGCACGCGGTTGAGCCAGGGCGGCGACACGTCAAAGGTCTTGGCCAGGTCATGCGCCTGGACCAGCGGAGCCTCCACGTTTTTTGCGGTGCCGCTCATGCCGCCACCCCCGCATGCGCATCATGCAGCCAGCAGGCGGCCCGTGTGGCGCCGGCCGGCATCAGGTCCGGCCTGTCCTGGCGGCAGCGGTCAAAAGCCTTGGGGCAGCGCGGGTTGAAGGCGCAGCCCTGCGGGATGGCGTTCAGGCGCGGCATGGCGCCGTCGATCTGGTAGAGGCGCTCGCGTTCCACCGTGATGTCGGGGATCGCCGCCATCAGGCCCGCGGTATAGGGGTGCGAGGGGTGGTTGATCACCTGGTGCACCGGGCCGATTTCAGCGATGCGTCCGGCATACATCACAGCCACGCGGTCGCAGGTCTCGGCGATCACGCCCATGTCGTGGGTGATCAGCATCACGGCGGCACCGCGCTGTTTGCAGATGTTTTTGAGCAAGGTGATGATCTGCGCCTGGATGGACACGTCGAGCGCGGTCGTCGGCTCGTCGGCCACGATCAGCTTGGGCTCGGCCGCCAGCGCCAGGGCGATCACCACGCGCTGGCGCATGCCGCCCGAGAACTGGTGCGGGTAGTGGTCTATGCGCTGCGCGGCCGCCGGTATACCGGTGTCGTTGAGCAGCTCGATGGCGCGCAGGCGGGCTTCCTGCGCTGTCACCGGCAGGTGGGCCTGTATGGTTTCCACCAGCTGCCGGCCTATGGTGTAAAGCGGGTTCAGCGAGGTCAGYGGGTCCTGGAAGATCGCGCCTATCCTGCGCCCGCGGATGTGGCGCATGCGCTCATGGGGCAGGTTGTCGATGCGCTCGCCTTCGAGCAGGATCTGGCCGCCGGCCACGCGCCCGGGCGGCTCCAGCAGGCCGATGATGGCGGCGCCGGTCAGCGACTTGCCCGCACCTGATTCGCCCACCACGCCGAGAATTTCACCGGGCGCGATGTCAAAGGAAATGTCGTCCAGTGCGCGCAGCGTGCCGCGCCGGCCGGGGAACTCGACCACCAGGTTCTTGATTTGCAGAAGACTCATTTTCTAACTCGTCCTTACCTGAGGCGCGGATTGAGCGCATCACGCAGCCAGTCGCCGAGCAGGTTCACGCTCAGCGCGATCAGCACCAGCATCAGGCCCGGGAACACGGTGATCCACCATTCGCCCGAAAACAGGTAGTCGTTGCCCACGCGGATCAGCGTGCCCAGCGAGGGCGAGGTCGGCGGCGCGCCAACGCCCAGGAAGGACAGCGTGGCTTCGGTGATGATGGCGGTGGCCACCTGGATGGTCGCCAGCACCAGCACCGGCCCCATCACATTGGGCAGCACATGGCGGCGCATGATGCGCAGCGGCGCCACGCCGGTGACGCGGGCGGCCTGCACATATTCCTTGCCGCGCTCCACCATGGTGGAGCCGCGCACCGTGCGCGCGTACTGCACCCAGCCCGACTGCCCCATGGAGATCGACAGGATCAGCACGCCCATGGCCAGCAGCTGGCTGGCATTGGGAAACACCGCGCGGCCCACGCCCGCGATCAGCAGCGCGACCAGGATGGGCGGAAACGAGGACATCACGTCGCAAACCCGCATCAGGGCCGAGTCTATCCAGCCGCCCCTGAACCCCGCAATCAGGCCCAGCGACACACCGGCCAGCATGGACAGGATGACCGAAGCCAGGCCGACGACCAGCGAGATGCGCGCGCCGTACATCAGCGCCGACAGGATGTCGCGCCCCTGGTCGTCGGTACCCAGCAGGTATTTGGAACTGCCCTGCGCATACCAGGCCGGCGGCAGCCGCGCGTCGCCTAGCTCCAGCGTGCTCAGGTTGAAGGGGTCGTGCGGCGCCACCCAGCCGGCGAACACCGAGCAAAAAATGCAGACCAGCGCAATCGCGGCCGCCACCATCGCCACCGGTGAGGTGCGAAAGCTGTGGCCCACATCACTGTCAAGCCAGCGCGCAAGAGTTCTTTTCATCGGGAGAAAGTGGAGTCCGTGTTATCCAGAGCGAGCGCAGCAAAGCTTGTGCCAGCAACAGCGCAGAACCGGCTTTGCCGGGCTGCAGCTGTTGTCCCCTGTAGGGGAGAGGCCGTTACGCGAAGCGAACGGCAACAGGGGGGTGCTTATTTTTTTATAGTCATCCACTTGAAGAACATGAAGTTGTCGGCCAGCTGGACCAGCTCGACCTTCTTGCTCGTGCCCCAGGCCAGCGACTGCTGGTGCAGCGGCAGGTGGCCGATGTCGGCGCCGTGGATGTCGAAGGCTTCCTTGATCAGCGCGTTGCGCTTGGTCTTGTCGGTTTCCGACTGGATCTTTTTGGTCAGCTCGTCGACTTTGGGGTTGCAATAGGCGCCCAGATTGAACTGGCCGGCGCCCTTGTCGTCCACGCAGGCGACCAGTGCATTGAGCGCGTTGTGGGCGTCATAGGTGGCCGGCGTCCAGCCCAGCATGTAAAAGCTGGTGTCGCGGCGCAGCACCTTGGGGAAGTAGGTTCCCTTGGTTTCGGCCTGCAGGTTGATCTTGACGTTGATGCGCGACAGGTTGGCGGCCACGGCCTGGCAGATGCGGCTGTCGTTCACGTAGCGGTCGTTCGGGCAGTTCATGGACACTTCAAAGCCGTTCGGGTAGCCGGCTTCGACCATCAGTTTTTTGGCGGCTTCCGGGTCATAGGGCAGGCGCTTGTTCTGCTCTTGCTGGAAGCCGTTGATGCCGGGGCCTATCAGCAGCGCCGTCGGGCTGGAAGCGCCGCGCATCACGGTTTTCTTGATGCCGTCGATGTCGATGGCCTGGTAGAAGGCCTGGCGCACGCGCTTGTCCTTGAAGGGGTTCTTGCCCTTGACGTTCGAGTACAGCAACTCGTCGCGTTTCTGGTCCATGCCCAGGAAGATGGTGCGCAGTTCGGCGCCGACCAGCACCTTGGTGCCGGCGTTGCCGTTGACGCGGTCTATGTCCTGCACAGGCACGGGTTCCATCACGTCGACCTCGCCCGACAGCAAGGCCGCGACACGGGTAGCGTCGTTGCCGATGGGCGTGTAAATCACTTCCTGGACGTTGCCCTCGATCTTGCCCCAGTAGTTGCCGTTGCGGACGAAGGTGGTGCGCACATTGGGCTGGCGCTCGCGCACGCGGTAGGGGCCGGTGCCGTTGGCGCGGAAGGAGGCCGCGTTCTCTATGCCCTTGCGGCGGTCCACCGGCCGGGTCGCCTGGTTGGTTTCGCACCACTTCTTGCTCATCATGTAGACCAGCGAGATCACGTCGGGCAGGATGGGGAAGGGCGTCTTGGTTTCGATCTCGACCACGTGGTCGTTGATCTTGCGCACTTCCTTGAAATCGTTGGTGTAGCTCTTCATGTCCGAGCCTTCGGCCTGCGTGCGGTTGAAGCTGAAGACCACATCGTCGGCCGTGAACGGCGTGCCGTCATGGAACTGCACGCCCTTGCGCAGCTCGAAACGCCACACGGTCGGCGAAGTCTGTTTCCACGAGGTGGCCAGGCCGGGCGCCAGGCTCAGGTCCTTGTTGCGGATGACCAGGCCCTCATAGGCGTTGCCGGTCACGCTGAGCTGCAGCGATTCGTTGAGCGAGTGCGGGTCCATGGACAGCGAGTCGCCCTGGTTGGCGACCCTCAGGGTCTGCGCGGATGCGACAAAAGAGGTGGCCGCGAAGGCGCACAGGACACTGGCCGAGAGCAGGGTTGACTTGAAATTCATCGGGGACTCCTTGTGGAAGGGATGAGGGCTTGCGGGTAAAAACGGAAGAAAAATGAAGGGGGCGTTGGGGGTTGCGCGGGCCCGCGGCCTCAGTGGCCGGCGGGGTTGCCTATGCGAAGCCTGGGATCCACCGCGAAGTACAGCAGGTCGACGACCAGGTTGATCACCACAAAAATCAGCGCGATCAGGCACAGGTAGGCCGCCATGACCGGGATGTCGGCGAAGGTCACGGCCTGGATGAACAGCAGGCCCATGCCGGGCCACTGAAACACGGTCTCGGTGATGATGGCGAAGGCGATCAGCCCGCCCAGCTGCAGGCCGGTGATGGTCATCACCGGCACCAGCGTGTTCTTGAGCGCGTGGCCGAAGTGGATGGCGCGGTCGGGCAGGCCGCGGGCGCGCGCGAACTTGATGTAGTCGGTGCGCAGCACCTCCAGCATTTCGGCGCGCACCAGCCGCATGATCAATGTGAGCTGGAACACCGCCAGCGTCACGGCCGGCAGCACGATATGGTGCCAGCCGTCGGCCTTGAAAAGGCCCGTGCTCCACCAGCCTATTTGCACCGTCTCGCCGCGGCCGAAGCTCGGGAACCAGCCCAGGCCAACGGCGAATACCAGGATCAGCAGGATGCCGATCAAAAAGGTCGGCAGCGACACGCCCAGCAACGAGAGGGTCATGAACACCTGGCTCAGGAAGGTGCCGCGGCGCAGCGCCGAATACACGCCCATGGGGATGCCGACCAGCAGCGCCATGAAAGCCGCCACCAGGGCCAGCTCCAGCGTGGCTGGAAAGCGCTCGGCGATCAGGCGCGAAACCTTGGCGCCCTGGCGCAGGCTCAGGCCGAATTCACCCTGCGCGGCATTCACCAGGAAGTGCCAGAACTGCACGATGAAGGGCTTGTCCAGGCCCAGGTCGGCGCGCAACTGGGTGATCTGTGCGGGCGAGGCGTCTTGCCCCAGCAGGAACACCACCGGGTCGCCGACATACTGGAACAGCATGAAGGCGATCAGGGCGACCACGACCATCACGATCACGGCCTGGATCAGGCGGCGCAGAATAAAAGCAAGCATCGGCCAAAGAAAAAAGTATCGGGCGATACTAGCAGAGCAAATGATATGCCGACACAGGGGTTTACTTTAGGGTTAAAGAAACAACCCGGGGCCCGCAAACGCTTTCCGTGGCCCGGTTTCCGCCCCAAACAGGGCCCTGGCGCGCCCTTTTCAGGTGCCGACCGCCCGCCCCAAAACGGAGGGTCGGCGGCTAAAGCCGCTGCAGCTTCTTGCGGACCAGGTGAATATTGCCGCGCAGCGCGTACAGCTCGTCGGTATAGGACAGCGGCACCGTGATTTTTTCGGCCCGGCTCTCCAGGTCGTTGAGCTCTTCCAGCAGGGCCTTGTTTTTGCTGCTGTCGCGGTCGCCGTCGCCGCTGCTTTCCACGCGGTTCTCGATGTCGCGCAGCCGGCCATACCAACGGAAGATGCGCGAGCGCACGCGAAAGGCGTACAGCGGCGGGATGATGCGCGACAGCGGCAGCATGATGGCGATGATGATGCCCATCACCAGCCACATGCGCTCCACCAGGTTGGCCACCCAGAACCGCAGGTAGCGCTGCAGCACCGGCGTGCCGTTCTTGATGGCACGTTCGGCTTCCTTGGCGATGGGCAGCTCGCTGTTGTCGCGATTCGGGTATTCGCGGGCGCTCTTGAACCAGCCGGCCCCGCCGTGGATCTCGTTGCCGGCCTGGGCCAGCAACTGCTGCAGGGCGGGGTGGGTGGTGGTGCGTGTGATCAGCGAGGTGGTGGAGGCCACCAGCCGCACGTCGTCGGGCGGGACGTTGGCGGCCAGGTCCACCACGCCGCGCGGCAGGCGCGTGGGCGTCAGGAAGGCGAAACGCCTGGAATAGGCCTCGCTCTGGGCGAAGTTCATCAGCTTCACGCCCGGTGTCTGCAGCAGCATCTGCACCATCAGCGATTCGGGCGCGGACGCGAACACGATGGCGTCCAGCTCGCCGCCCAGGAAGGCCACGGTGGCGGGCGTCTGCTCCAGCCGGGATATCTTCAGCGACGCCGGGTCAACATGGTTGCTTTCCAGCAGCTTTGCCATCAGGCTGGGAACACCGCTGCCGGGCGTGCCGGTGTTGACGCGCAGGCCCTGCAGCTGCGTGAGCGAGTCCAGGCTGGCGTCTTGCGCAGGGTCGGCCTTGCCGGCCGGTTTTTTGGCGGTCCGTGCCGCCGCGGCCACCTTGCGCGCGGCGTCTTCACGGTAGAACAGCCAGAGCGGCTCCACAAAAAGGCTGCCGAGCGAAGCCAGGTCCTCTTCGTCCTGTTCGGTGTAGTCGCTGGTGCCGCCCTGGACAAAACCCACGTCGACCTTGCCTTCGCGCAGCAGCTGCAGGTTGGCTGCCGAGCCTTCGGAGGGCTGCAGCACCACCTCTATGCCCTCGGCTGCCAGCGCCTTGGCGTAGCGTTTGCCGAACTCCTCGTAGGCGCTTTGCGCCGGGCCGGTGGCCAGCGTCACGCGCTTGGGCGGGTTCGGGTCCAGCCACCAGTAGGCCAGCGCCAGCAAGGCAAGGGCCAGCACGATAAAAGGCCCGGCCGAAGCGGCCAGGTCGCGCAGCGACAGCAGGGTGTAGCGTATGGCTTTGGGCATACGCCAACCTTAGCATGGCGGGGGCGCTGCTGCCGGGCAGGGGGCCAAACGGCGATTGCCATGGATGTCGGCTTGCTGGCGCCACAGCCATGCGCGCTGCCCGGACGCCCCACCACCGCCATGGCCATACCGACGGCCGTTGAGGGCTTGCGGCAGGTGTCAGGCTTTCTGAAGCTGCAGCCGCGCCTTGTCCAGCCACAGCTGCAGGCTGTCCAGCAAATCCTGTTGGCTGAAGGAGCAGCTTTCCTCGGTGAACAGCGCGCTGGATTCGAGCCGGTTCAGCAGCTGCGAGAGCACCTCGTTAAATCGCTCGGGCAGGGCCGCCGCCAGGCTTTGCTGCTGCATCGCGGCTTGCGAAAAGGCCGCCACGCCGAGCGCGCCGCTGCGCAATTGCTGCAAGGCGGTTTGCAGGCTGTCAAGCTGGTCTTGTGTCGTCATGGCGTGGTGTCAAGTTTATGCGGCGGCCGAAGCCGGTATGCGCGTGGTCCTGCGGTCAAACACCAGGGTCAGCATGGCCAGCAGTCCGAAGGGAACACCCACCCAGCCCAGTTGCGCGAAGCCCACCTGGTCCAGCAGCGCGCCGCTGATCACCGCGCCCAGTGCCGTGCCCACATACAACATGGAGCCATTGAGGCTCAGCAGCAAGGGTGCCTGTGCCGGCGAGAGGCTGGCCAGCCGGCTTTGCTGCGGCGCCATCAGGCCGAAGCCGGCGATGCCCCACAGCACCAGCACGGCCATGGTGGCCGGCACACTGCCGCGCGTGAGCGGCAGCAAGCACATCATGGCGACCAGCACGGCCAGTTGCACGCGCATGGTGCGCAAGGCGCCGAAGCGGTCAGTGGCCCAGCCGCCCATCAGCGTGCCGCCCACGCCGGCCAGGCCGAAGACGGCCAGCGTGGCCGAAAGCTGCGCCGAGTTCATGGGATTGAGTGCGTGCAGCACCGGCCCGACATAGGCAAACACGCTGAAGATGGCGATGAAATACAGCAAGGTGCGGCCCCATACGCGCAGCACCGCGCCCTGGCGCGCGGCCGCCTGAAAGCCCGCGAAGCTGGTGCCGGCGCTGGCCATGTTGGCGGGAATCAGCCAGCTGGCCGCGGCCAGCGCCGCGCCGCTGGCGGCCGCCGACAGCCATACCGGCACGCGCCAGCCGAATTCAAAACCCAGCCAGGCACCTATGGGCAGGCCCACGGCATAGCTGATGCTCATGCCCAGGAAGGTGATGGACAGCGCCCGGCCGCGCAGCGCGGGCGCCACCATGCTGACGGCCAGCGCCGAGGCCGCCGCGGTGAACATCGCGCCCGCGCCCATCAGCACTCGGCCCAGCAGCAACAGGGGCAGGTTGGGCGCGAGGGCGCACACCAGGCAACCCGTGGTGAACAGCGCCAGCGCCAGCTGCACGGCGCGCTTGCGCGGCCAGCGGGCCGTGAGGATGATGAGCAGCGGCGCCAGCACGGCGGTGGCCACCGCATAGGCCGTCATGGCCTGGCCGGCCGCCGCCACGCTGATGCCCAGCGACGCGCTCATGGGTTGCAGGATGCCGCCCAGCACAAAGGCGCCGCTGCCAATGACCAGGTTGCACAGGGCGAAGAAATACAGGATGGGAGGCATGGTGTTCATGAAGGCGGCGTCGGGTAGCGGGGACGGCGCAAGCCGCCCAGGGGGCGGGCGGCGGCGGCTGTCCCATCAAGAGCGGGGCAGGTTCAACCCCGCCATTGTGCGGGAAGCCGTGCGCCCCTGCAGGTCCGGGGGCAAGCCGGCGCCAAAAAAAGCCAGGCCCGGGCCAGCCACAGCCTATGGATGCGCAGCTTTGGTGCGTTTTGCGCAATCCCCGGGCCGGCCGGAACGCGCTTGCCGCCCGCGCTTACTGGATCATGCCGAGGAACTGCTTGAGCTCGGCGGTCTGCGGATTCGAGAACACTTCGTCGGGCGGGCCGATTTCGTGCACGCGGCCCTGGTGCATAAAGACCACGCGGTCGCAGACCTTGCGGGCGAAGCTCATCTCGTGCGTGACCATCAGCAAGGTCATGCCTTCGGCGGCCAGGCTTTCCACCACCTGCAGCACCTCGCCCACCAGTTCCGGGTCCAGCGCCGAGGTGATTTCATCGCACAGCAGCACCGAAGGCTGCATGGCCAGCGCGCGCGCGATCGCCACGCGCTGCTGCTGCCCGCCCGAGAGCTGGTCGGGCCAGGCATCGAATTTCTCGGCCAGGCCCACGCGCTGCAGCAGTGCGCGCGCATGCTCGGCCGCGGGCGCGCCGGCCGTCTTCTTGACCAGGGTGGGCGCCAGCATGATGTTCTTGCCGACGGTCAGGTGCGGGAACAGGTTGAAGCTCTGGAAGATCATGCCTACGCGCTGGCGCAGCTCGCGCATGACCTGCGGGTTGTCGTGCAGCAGGTGTTTGCCGTCCACGCGCAGCGTGCCGCTCTGGAACACTTCCAGGCCGTTGATGCAGCGCAGCAGCGTGCTTTTGCCCGAACCGCTTTTCCCGATGATGGCGATCACTTCGCCGGCCTTGACCTCGAGGTCTATGCCTTTGAGCACCTCGTTGGTCCCGAAGCTCTTGCGCAGCTGGTTGATCTCGACCAAAGTCCTGTCGGCCGTGGCGGGGGATGGGGTGACGTTAACGTCCATGGCGGGCTTTCCTCTCAAGCTTGCGGGCATACAGGGACACGGGGAAACACAGTGCGAAGTACATCAGCGCCACACAGCTGTAGACCACAAAGGGTTTGAAGGTGGCGTTGGTGATCATGGTGCCGGCCTTGGTCAGCTCGATAAAGCCGATCACCGAGGCCAGCGCCGTGCCCTTGATGACCTGCACCAGGAAACCCACGGTGGGCGGCACGGCGATGCGCACCGCCTGGGGCAGCACGATGTAGCGCAGCTGTTCGCCGAAATTGAGCGCCAGGCTTTGAGCGGCCTCCCACTGGCCCTTGGGGATCGCGTCGACGCAGCCGCGCCAGATCTCGGCCAGGTAGGCGCTGGTGTACAGCGTGAGCGCCACCCCGGCCGCCACCCAGGCCGGCACATTGATGCCGAAAAGCGCCAGGCCGAAGTAGGCCAGGAAAAGTTGCATCAGCAGCGGCGTTCCCTGGAACAGCAGCACATAACCGTCCAGCGCCCGGCGCGCCATGCGGGCGGCTTTTTGCGCGCCCGGCGTGGCGCGGGCAGCCGACAGCCGGCCCACCAGCAGCAGCGCGCCGACCAGGCCGCCGCCTATGAAGGCGACCAGCGAGAGCACGACGGTCCAGCGCGCCGCGAGCAGCAGGTTGCGGAAGATGTCCCAGATGGAAAATTCAATCATGGTGTTGCCCGGCCTTTCCTGTTAGCGGCCGAAGAGAAATTTCGGCCCCGCCCAATTGAGGAGCTTGCGCACCGCCACCGACAGCACCAGGTAAATCAGCGTGGCAACGATGAAGGCCTCAAAGGCCCGGAAGTTGCGGCCCTGGATCAGGTTGGCGGCGTAAGACAGCTCCTGCGTCGAGATCTGGCCGCAGACGGCCGAGCCCAGCATGACGATGATGATCTGGCTCACCATGGCGGGCCAGACTTTCTTGAGCGCGGGCGGCAGCACCACGCGGGTGTAGATCTGCACGCGGTTGAGCGCCAGGCTTTCGGCCGCTTCGATCTGCCCGCGCGGCGTGGCTTCAACGCCGGCACGGATGATCTCGGTGGCATAGGCCGCGAGGTTGATCACCATGGCCAGTACCGAGGCCATCTCGGGCGAGAGCTTGAAGCCCAGGGCCGGCAGGCCGAAAAAGATGAAAAACAGCTGGACGATAAAAGGCGTGTTGCGTATCAGCTCGACGTAAGTGCCCACCACCCAGCGCAGCCAGCTGGGGCCGCTGGCGCGCGCCCAGGCAAAGCCCACGCCCACAAACACGCCGGCCACCGACGAGATCGCCGTCAGGCCCAGCGTCCAGACGACGCCGGTGGCCAGCAGCGGCCACTGCGACAGCACGGCCATGAAATCAAGCTCGACACGCATCTGATTCACTTCCTGTTGAAAGACGATTGCGATTCCCTACCAGCAGCCGCAGTGGAACCGGCTTAGCCGGGCCACAAGCGGCGCCCCCTGCAAGGGGGGAGGCGGTTACGCGAAGCGAACCGCAACGGGGGTGTGCATCTACTGCGGCAAATCGCCGGCAGGACGGCCCAGCCACTTGAGGGCCAGTTTGTCGAGGTCGCCGTTTTTCTTGGCGTCCGCAATCACTTCATTGACCTTGGCGCGCAGCTTGTCTTCGCCTTTGGCCACGCCGATGAAGTTGGGGGAGTCTTTGAGCAGCAGCTTGTACTCGGTGTTGAGTTGCGGGTTCTTGGCCATCATGTTGCCGGCCACCGAGGCGCCCGTGGCGATCAGCTGCACCTGGCCGGCGGTGTAGGCCGAGACCGTGGTGTTGTTGTCTTCAAAGCGCTTGATGTCCGTGCCGGCCGGGGCGACCTTGCTCAGTTCCTGGTCTTCCAGGGCGGCGCGCGTGACGCTGATGGTTTTTCCGCTGAGGTCGGCGAAGGACTTCACGTTCACGTTCTTGGGGCCGAACACGGCCTGGAAGAAGGGGGTGTAGGCGGCGGTGAAGTCGATGACTTTTTCGCGCTCCGCGGTTTTGCCCAGCGTGGAGATCACCAGGTCGGCCTTCTTGGTTTGCAGGTAGGCGATGCGGTTGGCGCTGGTCACGGGAACGAGTTCCACCTTGACGCCGAGTTTTTGCGCGATGTAGCCGGCCATCTCGACATCCAGGCCCTGGGGCTTCAAGTCGGTGCCGACCATGCCGTAGGGCGGGAAGTCGGTCGGGATGGCAATCTTGATTTCCTTGGCCTTCATGATGTCGTCCAGCGCGGTTTGCGCATGGGCGCCGGTGACGGCCAGCACCGCGGCTGCGGCGAGGGCGAAAGAAAAAACGCGTTTGCTGGACTTCATAGCAGGGCTCCAAGGTAGGTTGAGGAATCGTCAGAGGGTTTGGCCGCGGTGCGGCCGGTTTTGCGAACACGGGATGGCGCGGAAGACGCCGGTTTGCTGTCTTGCGCGGCCAGCGGGCTCAGCGCGCTGCGCAATTGCGCCAGCGGATCGCCGGCGCCGGCCTGCAGCTTGAGCGCGGCCTGCACGCTGCCGATATGCGCCTGCATGAGTTTTTCGGCTTTGGCCAGGTCGCCTTTTTCGAGCGCCTGCACGATGAGCACATGCTCCTCGCAGGACTGCGCCGCGTCGTGCGAGGACTGGTACAGCATGGCGATCAGCGTGGTGCGCGCGGTGAAGTCGCGCAGGGTGTCGGCCAGCAGGTTGTTGCCCAGGCATTCGGCCAGGCAGACATGGAAGTCTCCCAGCAAAAAACTGCGCAGGCCCACGTCGTCGCCCTTGATGGCGGCTTTTTCGCGGGTCAAGTGGCTCTTGAGCTGCTTGATGGCGGCCTTGCTGACGTCGGTGGTGCAACGGATCAAGCCCATCTCGATCACGCGGCGCGCCTCGAAGGCTTCGCGCGCTTCCTCCTGGGAGGGTTCTATGACATACCAGCCGCGCCGGCTGCTGACAGTGACGATGCCGCGCACCGCCAGCCGGGTCAGGGCTTCGCGGACGATGGTGCGGCTGCAGTCAAACAGCAAGGCCAGCTGCTGCTCGCCCAGGCGCGAGCCAGGGGCGAGCTTTTGCGCCATCACGGCTTCGATGATGCGGTTGCTGATGTCGGGGGCGGTGGCCATGGTGCAAATGTAGAGGAGTTAACTCAATATTTGTATACAAGATTGCTGTGTCACATCGGGTTTTTCTCGGGAGGAGGGCTGCCCTCCCGGCGGCATCCATTTATTGCGGCAAATCGCCTGCGGGGCGTCCCAGCCATTTGAGCGAAATCTTGTCCAGATCGCCGTTTTTCTTGGCTTCCGCAAGGATGCCGTTGACGGTCAGGCGAAGCGTGTCTTCCCCTTTGGGCACGCCGATAAAGTTGGGGCTTTCCTTGAGCAGCAGTTTGTACTCGGTGCGCAGCTGCGGGCTCTTGCTCATGATGTTGCCCGCCACGGAAGCGCCCGTGGCGATGAGCTGCACCTGGCCGGCGGTGAAGGCGTTCACCGTCTTGAAGTTGTCGTCAAAGCGCCGGATATCGGTGCCCGAGGGGGCCAGCTTGTTGAGTTCCTCGTCCTCGACCGAGCCGCGCGTCACCCCAATGGTTTTTCCCGCCAGGTCGGTGAAGCTCTTGATATTGAGTGATCTGGGACCAAAGACCGCCTGGAAGAAAGGCGAATACGCGCCGGCAAAGTCAATTTGCTTTTCGCGGTCGGGATTTTTCCCCAGGGTCGCGATCACCAGCGATGCTTTTTTCGTCTGCAGGTAGGGAATGCGGTTGGCGCTGCTGACGGGAATCACATCGACAGCCACGCCCAGTTTGGCGCCAATGTAGTTGGCCATGTCGACGTCCAGGCCCTGGATCTTGAAGTCCGCCCCCATGGAGCCATAAGGCGGAAAGTCGGGTGGAACCGCGATGGTGATTTTTTTGTTCTTGAGAATGGTGTCCAGGGCGCTTTGCGCGTGGACGCCAAAGCTCGACAGGAGTGAAAGAACCGTCAGGGTCAGCGAAAGCAGGAATTTACTTGAGGTCATGGCACGCTCCGTGGGTTGAAAAAGTCATACCGATTTGCGCCGATGCGACCTGAATCCGGAATCTTGCGTGCAAGTCTTGTGCCAATCTTTGGCCAGAAAAACGGGAGTCCAATTTCCGGCGCAAAAACAAGGGCTGGCGGGCCTGCACGGTTTCCTGATGGGCGTATCCGGCCTGAACCGTTGACCTTGTCAGCCTATACCTTCTTCTTATTTTTTGGGCCCGGCATTTACCCTTTTTGGGGATGGTTTCGTTGAATTTGTCACTATTTGGTATACAAGATATGTGCACTCGTCTGGCGTGCCTGTGCACCGGCATGCGGCTTTTGAGGTAACCGCCCGCACCAGAAAGGGGATTACCCGTCCCGCAGCCCCTCAGTCCATCTTGGCGCCGGAAGCCTTGACGGCCTGGGCCCAGCGCGGCATTTCAGCGGCCAGGAACTGCGTGAACTCCTCGCTGCCCATAAAGGCCGGGTCGGCGCCCTGGGTCACCATGCGGTTGCGGATGTCCGGGTTGTTCATGACCTGCTTGAAGGCGTCGCTCAGCTTGGCGGTCACGTCCCTGGGCAGGCCGGCCGGTGCGAGGAAGCCGTAAAACCCGACCACTTCAAAACCTTTGATGCCCGATTCGATGACGGTGGGGATGTCCGGCAGGGCCGGGTTGCGCTCCTTGCTGGTCACGGCCAGGGCGCGCACCTTGCCCTGCTTGTGGTAGTTGGCGGCCTGCGGAATGGATTCGCCCATGAACTGCACCTGGCCGGCCATCAGGTCGGTAAAGGCCGGCGCGCTGCCGCGGTAGGGAATATGGACCATGAACAGCCCGGTGGCGTTTTTGAACATCCCAGAACCTGTTCACGGCCTAAACGGGGCCGCGCAAGCCCCTTCTCGGGATGGGATGCAAGGCGCGGTGCGACGCCCATAGTGCAGCTATGGGTTAGCGCCGCAACGCCGCAGACCGCCCGAGAAGGCGCTTGCCCTCCGGGTTGGGGTGAAATCGGGCGATTGAGCCACCCAGGCCCTTGCATGGGCATTAGCCCATGCGGCGTTCCTGG